>NZ_JBIUYE010000006.1:273154-467772 GCF_044744365.1 Kitasatospora sp. NPDC087314 | reverse complement strand
GGTGATGGTGACGGTGTGGGGGCCGGGGAGTTGGTGTCCGGGGTGGTCGGGGTGGTCGGGGTTCATCGGGTGCTCCTGGGGGTGGTGGGGGTGGTGGTGAGGTGGGTGTTGAGGTGGGTGAAGGCGTTGTGGGTGGCGGTGGAGTGTTGGGTGCCGATGTTGGTGAGTTTGGCGAGGAGGGTGAGCCAGCCGTGGGGGGTGGCGGTGAAGTGCATGGTGAGGCGGGTTTGGGTGTTGTGGTGGAGGGGGGTGAGGGTGTAGGTGGCGTGGCCGCGGAAGGCGCCGTGGGTGTAGTCGGTGGCGAGGTGGCGGTTGGGGGTGGTGTGGGTGGTGGTGGCGGTGAAGCGGATTTTGGGGCCGCCTTTGGTGTTGCCTTTGGGGTGGACGGTGATGTGGGTGGTGCCGCCGATGTGTTCGGGGCTGGTGGTGCCGGGTTGGAAGGTGTTGTGGGGGGTCCACCAGGTGGTGGTGCCGTTGAATTCGGCGATGAGTGCGTGCCAGACGTGTTCGGTGGGGGCGTGGATGATGGTTTCGTTGATGATGTCGTAGGTGTGCATGGTGGGTTTCCTTTCCGGGGCCGTGTTCGGGGTTTGGGTGGTTGTCCGGTGGTGTGGTGATTGTTTTCGGGGTTTGTTCTGTGGGGTGGCTGTTTCCTTGCCGGGCCTGCTGTTCTCTTTTTCTGGGTCCGTGGCGTTTTCTCCGGGTTGGGTGATGCTTTTTCTGGGCCGGTGACTCCTTTCTGGGTCTGTCGCCTCATTGTTCTGGGTCCGTGAAGTGTTCTCCGGGCCTGTCGTCCATTTTTTGGGCCTGTGGCGCGCTTTCTCTGGAGTTGTCGTTCAGTGTGGGTGGGTGTGGCGCCCTTTTTTGGGCCTGTGATGTCTTTCTTTGGGCTCGCTGTTCCCTTTCTTGGGTTGGTGGTGCCCTTTCTGGGGTCGTGGTGCCCTTTCTGGGGTCGGGGTCTTTTGTTGGGTTTGTGGTGTGGTGTGGTGTCTGGGCTGGTGTTGTTTTCTCGGTGGCTGTTGTTGCTTCGGGGTTTCTGCTGGTCCTTCGTGGTGTTTGTTGTTTGTTTCTGGGTGTTTGTTGTTTCTTTTCGGGGTTTGTTGTTCTGTTTTTTTGGTGTTTCGTTTATTTGGGGGTGTGTTGTTTTGTTTTTTGGGGGGTGGTGTTGGGGGGTGGGGTGGTGGTTTAGGTGAAGATGTTTTGGCCGGGGGTGAGGGTGTGGGTGGGGTCGTATCGGTTTTTGTGGGTGGTGAGGTTGTTCCATTGGGGGCCGTAGTGGTGTTGCCAGTCGGTTTGGGTCATGTGGGGGATGGCGCCGACGAGGTAGCGTTTGGCGCCGAGGGTGGTGGCGTGGTCGTAGAGGGTGCGGTTGCGTTGGAGGTGGGGGGTGGGGTTGGTGCCGGGGTGGGGGAAGGTGAGGAGGTCGAAGAGGTAGGTGGTGGGTTCGTTGGGGGTGATGGCGTAGGGGTGGGTGAGTTTGTTGGTGTGGAAGGGGTAGAAGAGGAGGAGGCCGGCGCCGAGGTCGTCGGGGGTGAGGGTTTGGGCGGCGGTGGTCATGAAGGTGTGGGCTTGGGTGGCGGGGAGGAAGAGGCTGAGCCAGGGTTTGGGTTCGTTCCAGTAGCCGAGGTTTTTGATGGTGTCGGCGAAGGTGTCGGCTCGGTAGGTGTATTCGCGGTAGGTCTGGTCGGTGATGGTGGTGTCGGTGGTGATGGGGGTGAGGTTGTGGAGGAGGGGGGTGGGGTTGGGGGGTGTGGTGCCGTTGTAGTAGGTGGCGGTTTCGATTTTGTAGCGGGGTGTGGTTCCGGGTTGGGGGATGACTTCGCCGACTTGGCTGTGGAAGCGGCCGTCGTTCAGGAGGGTTTCCTGGTCGGTGAGGTAGGTGGTGAGGTTGTTGTAGTAGAGGTTGAAGACGAGGGCGCGTTGGGGGGCGGGGATGAGTTTGACGGTGGCGCGGACGATGATGCCGAATTGGCCGGCGCCGGCGAGGGCGGCGTGGAAGAGGTCGCGGTTGTGGGTGGGGGTGGCGGTGAGGAGGTGGCCGGTGCCGGTGATGATGTCGATGGATTCGACGGTGTCGGCTTGGAGGCCGTATTTCTGGACGGTGGAGCCGATGCCGCCGATGCTGATGGTGCCGCCGATGGAGAGGTGGAGGTAGTCGGTGAGGCAGGGTGGGGTGAGGCCTTGGGTGAGGGCGGCGTCGGTGAGTTGGGCCCAGGTGACGCCGGTGTCGACGGTGGCGTTGGTGGGGGTGATGGTGTGGATGCGGTTGAGGCAGCGGGCGTCGATGCTGATGCCGCCGGCGGCGGAGGCCTGGCCGTAGTTGGAGTGTGATTCGAGGTCGTTGCCGGTGCCGCTGCGGCCGTTCATGGCGACTTTGAGGCCGTTGTGGCGGGCGTAGTTGACGATTTTGACGATGTCTTGGACGGAGCCGGGTTTGAGGACGGCGTGGGGGGTGGTGGTGGTGAGGCGTCCGAAGTCGTGGCTGAATTCGGTGAGGGTGGTGGTGTCGGTGGTGAGGGTGCCGTCGAGGGTGGGGACGGTGGCGAGGTGTCCGGTGGTGGGGGTGGTGGTGGCCCAGGTGCGGGTGGTGGTGTTGTAGCCGATGACGGTGGCGGCGAGGCCGGTGATGAGGGTTCGTCGTGACAGTGGTGTGGTGGTCATGCTGGTTCCTTTCGTGGGTGGGGCTGGTGTGCGTGAGGCCCGCTGGGTGGCGGGCCTCTTGTGTTGTCCACCCCGCCACCCAGACGCCCCTCCGCCCCTCCGCCCCTCCGCCCCGTCGCCCCGTCGTCCCGCCGCCCCGCTGCCCCGTCGTCCCGCCACCTCGCTGCCCCTCCGTCCCTCCGTCCCGTCGCCCCGCTGCCCCTCCGTCCCGTCGTCGTCGGGAGGGGGCTCGGTTGCGGTTTGTGGGCGGCTTGTTGGTGGCCTGGGTGGCCTGGGTGGCCTGAGTGGGCCGGTGGTGGTGGCCGGGGTGGCCGGGGTGGCTGTGGTGGCCGGGGTGGCTGTGGTGGGTTGGTGGTCGTGGTTGGTGGTTGGTGGTTGCTGGGGTCTGGTTGGTGCTGTGTCTGTCGGGTGGGGGTGGTGCCCGTGGCCGGCCTGGTGGGCCGGCCACGGTGGCGGCCTGGTGTGGTGCTGGTGGTTCGGGGGTGCGGTTGTGGCGGGTGTCGGTGTCGGTGTCGGTGTCGGGGTGGCGGTGTCGGTGGGTGGTGGTCGAACGCGGGTTCCGTTGCCTGTTTGTTCCGGTTGGGCTGTCGTCCGGGCTTGGCGGGGTTTCGGTGTTCGCGTGTTCGTGTGGTGTGGTCTGGACTGCGCGGGTTCCGTTGTTCGGGTGCCCGTGTCGGGTGGGCGGTAGCTGAACTCGTGTTCTGCGTCGTCTGTTTGTGCCGGTAGGTCCGTCGTCCGGATTTCGCCGGGTTCCGCCGGCTGTCTGCCCGTGTCGGGTGGACCGTTGCCGAACTAGCTATTCCCACGGCCTGTTTGTGGCCCGTGGCCGGTTGCCCGGTTGCCCGGTTGCGCGTGGCCTGTGGCTCGTGGCGCGTTGCCCGGTTCCGGTGGCTCGTCGCGCGTGGCGCGTTGCCCGGTTCCGGTCGCTCGTCGCTCGTCGCTCGTCGCTCGTCGCTCGTCGCGCGTGGCCCGGTTCCCATTGCGCGTTGCCCGTGGCTCGCTGCCGGTTGCCCGGTTGCCCGGTTGCCCGGTTGCCGGTTGCCGGTGGCTTGTGGCCGGGTTCCGCGGTTTTAGCGGTCTGCCCGTGTCGGGTGGGCTGTTGCCGAACTCACGCTTTCTGCGGCCTGTTTGTGGCCCGTGGCCCGTAGTCCGTCGTTTGTCGCTTGTCGCTCGGTGCGCGTGGCCCGGTTCCGGTGGCGTGTTGCGCGTGGCCGGTTGCCCGGTGGTCCGGTTGCCCGTGGTCCGGTGGTCCGTGGCTCGTTGCGCGTGGCCGGTTGCCCGTGGCTCGGTTCCGGTGGCCCGTTGCCTGTTGCGCGTGGCCCGGTTCCGGTTGCCGGTGGCTTGTGGCCGGGTTCCGCGGTTTTCGCGGTTTGCCCGTGTCGGGTGGGCGGTTGTCGAACTCGCGCTTTCCGCAGGCTGTTTGTGTCCGGTTGTCCGGTTGTCCGGTGGTCTGTGGCGCGTTGCCCGGTTGCCGGTTGCCGGTTGCCGGTTGCGCGTGGCCTGGTTCCGGTGGCCTGTTGCGCGTGGCCGGTTGCTGGTTGCTGGTTGCTGGTTGCCTGTGGTCCGGTGGTTCGTGGCCCGTTGCGCGTTGCGCGTGGCCTGGTGGCCTGGTGGCCTGGTGGCGGGTGGCCTGGTTGCTGGTGGCTTGTGGCTTGGTTGGGGTTTGGGGGTGGGGGTGGTGGTTGTTAGGTGGGGTTGGGGGGTTGGGGGTGGGTGAGGGTGGTGGTTTGGTAGTTGGGGAGGTCGAAGTGGCGGGTTTGTTTGCGGAAGCGGAAGGTGTAGGTGGGCCAGATGGAGGGGTTGTTGCCGTGTTTGTCGGTGTACCAGCTGGTGCAGCCGCCGGCGTTCCAGACGGTGCCGGTGAGGTGTTTGGTGAGGGTTTTGT
This sequence comes from Kitasatospora sp. NPDC087314, assembly GCF_044744365.1. Classification (NCBI taxonomy): domain Bacteria; kingdom Bacillati; phylum Actinomycetota; class Actinomycetes; order Kitasatosporales; family Streptomycetaceae; genus Kitasatospora; species Kitasatospora sp. NPDC087314. The sequence continues at coordinate 463,226 of NZ_JBIUYE010000006.1, read as the reverse complement.
TGTAGGCGGTTTGGGCTTCGGGGCGGATTTCGAGGGAGGTGAGGTGGTGTTTGTCGAGGGTTTTGAGGGCGTTGATGATGTAGGTGATCTGGGCTTCGATCATGACGGTTTGGGAGGAGTGGCCGAGGGTGGTGTTGGGGCCCAGGAGCATGAAGAGGTTGGGGAAGCCGTGGATGGTGGTGCCGCGGTGGGCTTGCATGCCGTGGGTGGTCCAGGTGTGGTGGAGGGTGTGGCCGTCTCGTCCGTGGATGCGGTGGGCGATGGGGCGGTCGGTGGCGGTGAAGCCGGTGGCGAGGATGATGGTGTCGACGGTGCGGTGGGTGCCGTCGGCGGTGGTGATGTGGGTGGGGCCGATGTCGGTGATGGTGTCGGGGATGATGTCGACGTTGGGTTGTTGGATGGCGGGGTACCAGGTGTTGGAGAAGAGGAGGCGTTTGCAGCCGACGGTGTAGTCGGGGGTGAGGCGTTGGCGCAGGTCGGGGTCGGGGACGGATTTTTTGAGGTGGCCGGCGGCCATGTTCTTCATGCCGGTGGTGCGTCCCGGGCGGGACATGAAGAACGCGACGATTTCGCGGCCGTGTTTGTTGAAGTTGCGGCGTAGGCGTTGGTAGCCGGGGAGGTGGCGCAGCATCCAGGTGTGGCGGGGGGTGTTGGGTTTGTCGGGTTTGGCGGCGACCCAGGGGGGTGTGCGCTGGTGGAGGTGGAGTCGGGCGACCTGGGGTTGGATGGCGGGGACGAATTGGATGGCGGAGGCGCCGGTGCCGATGACGGCGACGTTGCGGCCGGTGAGGTCGTGGTCGTGGCGCCATTGGGAGGAGTGGAAGACGGTGCCGGTGAAGGTGTCGAGGCCGGGTAGGTCGGGGATGGCGGGTTCGGAGAGGTAGCCGGTGCCGGTGATGAGGACCTGGGCGGTGTAGTGGCCGTGGGTGGTGTGGATGCGCCAGTGGTGGTGGTCGTGGTCCCAGGTGGCGTCGAGGAGTTCGTGGCCGTAGCGCAGGTGGGGTTCGATGCCGAAGCGGTGGGCGGTGTCTTTGAGGTAGGTGTGGACTTCGGCCTGGGTGGCGAAGGTGGATTTCCATTCGGGGTTGCGGGCGAAGGAGAAGGAGTAGAGGTGGGCCTGGACGTCGCAGGCGCAGCCGGGGTAGGTGTTGTCGCGCCAGGTGCCGCCGAGGTCGTGGGCGCGTTCGAAGACGAGGAAGTCGTCGGTGCCGGTCTGCAGGAGGCGGATGGCGGTGCCGAGTCCGGAGATGCCGGCGCCGATGATGGCGGCTTTGAGGTGGCGTACGCGCAGGGGGCTGGGGGTGGTGTGGTGGGGGGCGGTGGCGGTGTCGTCGGCGGCTTCGGGCACCGCGGTGGCCGGGGTGGCCGGGGTGGCCGGGGTGGCGGGGGTGGGGTCGTCGGGGTTGGCGGGGGGGGGGTGTTCGGCGGTGGTGGTCATGGACCGGTTTCCTCTTGTCAGGCGCGGCGGGTGAGGGTGACGCGGAAGTTGTTGAAGATGTGGTCTTCGAGGGTGTAGGCGAAGATGTCGAGGTAGCGTTCGAAGCGGGCGACGGTGGTTTCGTCGGCGAGGGTGACGGCTTCGTCGCGGCGGGCGGCCAGGAGTTGGAGCCAGGCGCGGCAGGCGCGGGCGAAGGACTCGGGTTCGTTGCGGATCTCGGTGACTTCGAAGAGGCCGTCGAGGCCGGCGGCGAGTTCGGGCAGGCGGGGGATGTGGCAGCCTTCGAACTCCTCGCGCTGGAGGAACTTGAGGTCGTCGAGGAGCTGGCGGCGCAGTGGGGGGTTCTCGACGGTCATGGTGTGCAGGACGAAGCGGGCGCCGGGCTTGAGGAGGGAGTGGACCTGCTTGAAGAAGACGCGGTAGCGCTGGGTGCGCTCCTTGGGGGTGAGGGAGGAGAGCACGAAGTGTTCGAGGGCGTTGATGCAGAACGCGGCGTCGTAGGGGTCGCCGTCGGCCTTGTGGTCTTCCCAGCTCTCGACGCGGGCGTGGATGGCGGGGTTGCCGAGGGCGGCGACGAAGTCGGCCTGGGTGCGGGAGAGGGTGACGCCGACGGCCTGCTGGACGCCGTGGACGGTGGTGAGGCGGTTGAGCATGGTGCCCCAGCCGCAGCCGATGTCGAGGACCTTGGCGGTGCCGGCGGCGCGGGCGAGGTCGGTGAAGACGTCGAGCTTGCGTTCCTGGGCTTCGTCGAGGGTGGCGAGGAGGTCCTCGCCGTCCTCCCAGTAGCCGCCGGAGTACATCATGGTGGGGCCGAGGATGAGCCGGTAGAGGTCGTTGCCGACTTCGTAGTGGTGGCGGATGGCGTCGACGTCGGGGTTGATGGAGCGGGTTTCGGCGGTGGTCATGTGGTGGGCCCCTGTTCTGGTGGTGGGACGGGTGGGGTGGTGCGGGTGCCGGGCCCGGTCGGGGCCGGGCGGTGGTGCGGGTGCGGGCGGGCCGTGGTGGCACGTGGCCGGGGGTGTCCGGCCTGGTGTGGACGGGGTTCGTCCTGGCCGGGCGGCCGGTGCCCGCCCGGGGGGCGGTCGGTCGTCCCGGGCGCGGGCGGTTGTGGCCTGCCGGGTGTGAAAGGCCGTTCGGGATCCGGCGGTTGGTGCCTTCCTGGTGTGAACGTCCTTGCGGGTGAAGCTGGTTGGTGACCGGCTTGGCCTGGGTGGCCTGGGTGACGCTGGTTGGTGACCGGCTTGGCCTGGGTGGCCTGGGTGACGCTGGTTGGTGACCGTCCTGGCCGGGTGGCCGGGTGGTCGTGGTGGCCGGGTGGTCGGGTGGTCGTGGTGGCGGCGGGTGGTTGGTGCCTGCCGGTGCCGGGCGGTCTTGCGGGGGTGGGCGGGTGGCCTTCGTCCGGGTGGCCGAGTGGGTCGTTCGTGCCGTGGGCGGTTGGTGTCTTCCGGGTGTGAACGGCCCTGCGGGTGGGTCAGGTTGGTGACCGTCCTGGCCTGGGTGACGCTGGTTGGTGACCGTCCTGGCCTGGGTGGCCGGGTGGCGGGGGCGGGTGGTGCCGGCCGGGCGTGGACTGCCGTGTGGGAATGGGTGGGCGGCGTGGTGGGTGGGCGTTCGCCTGCCGGTGTGGCCGGGGCGTCGCGTCCGGTGGGTGGTCGGTGCCCTGGTTCCTTGGACGGCCCGGCCCTGGAACGGGTGGCCGCTGCCCGTTGCCCGCTGTCCGTGTGAACGTTCCTCCCGTCGTGGACGGTTGGTGCCCGGCTGTTTGAGCGGATGTTCCCTGGCGCCGGTGGCCGGTGCCTGCCGCCTGTGTGATCGGCCTTCCCGCCGTGGGCGTCCGGTGCCCGGTGCTGGGCCGGCCGGGTGGCCGGGTGGCCGGTTGGTCGTCGTGCCGTGGGCGGTTGGTGATCGGTGTCCGCCGGTGTGGGTGTCCTTGCCGGCCTGGGCGGTTGGCTTCCGTCCGGGTGGCGGGGTGGCGGGGTGGCCGGGTTGGTGGGTTGGGTGTCGTGCGTGTGGGTGCGGTGTCTCGGGTCAGGTAAGCGTGTGTCTCGCAAGTGGTGCGCAAGCGTGGGTGTGGGGGTGGGGTTGCGGGGCGTTTGCGTGGGGGTGGGTTTCATGCGGTTTCGACAAGACATGTGGCCCCGATGGCCTTGCCGGGATGTTTCCGGGGGTTTCGGGTCGGCGTTGCCGGTGTTCTGTCGCCTGTGTGTCCCCGTTTTTTGGTGTGGTGTGTGTGGGGGTGCGGTGGGTGGCGGGGCGGGTGGTGTCGGTCCGGGTTCCCGGGGGTTGTTCGTTCCGGGTCTGTTCTGCTTCATCACGTGTTGGCGTCCCTGCAGGGGGCGTCCAGGGAAGGAAACGATCACTCATGTCCGACATCCCCACCATTGAGGACCTGGCCGCGCAGTTGCAGGCGGTGTCCGGGGCGCAGGAGATCGACGCGGACGCGGCGTTGCAGCACATCGCGGACGTGGATTCGTTGGATCTGATGGAGTGGCTGTACGGGTTCCAGAACCAGTACCCGCACATTCCGGCGGACGAGTCGTTGTTCGCGGACATCGATGACACGACGACGTTGCGGGTGGTGCACGAGCGGATTCTGGCGCTCGTGGGCCAGGCCGGCGTCTGAGCGCGCGGCCGGGGACGCAGATGAGCGGCTTCGACGTCACCGGGTGGGGGATCTCGGTTCCCGAGCGTGTGGTGACCAGTGCGCAGCTCGCGGAGCGTTTCGGTGTGGACGAGCACTGGATCGTGTCGCGGTGCGGGATCCGTGAGCGGCGGGCGGTTTCGGCGGGGCAGACGACGGCGTCGATGGCTGTGGAGGCCGGGCGGCGGGCGTTGGAGCGGGCGGGGTTGTCGGGTGCGGACATCGCGCATCTGATCGTGGCGACCGCGACTCCGGAGCAGCCCTCGCCGGCGACGTCGGCGTTCGTCCATGACGAGCTGGGGATCGCGGGCAGTGCGCACGATGTGAACTCGGAGTGTGCGGGGTTCGTGTACGCGTTGGTGACGGCGGTGGGTCTGCTGCGGATGGACCCGCGTCCGATCCTGGTGATCGGTTCGGACACGCACACGCTGACCGCCGATCCCGGGGACCGGGATCTGTCGATCCTGGTGGGGGACGGGGCGGGGGCGGTGGTCCTCGAGCCGGGTGAGGTGGACCGGATCCTGGCGTGGAACCTGGGCGCGGACGGCTCGTGCAAGGACAGTCTGAAGGTCCTGGCGGGGGGTTCGCGGATGCCGACCAGTGAGGAGACGGTGCGCCGGGGTCTGCACTACGCGCGGATCAACGGCAACGAGATCTACCTGAACGCGGTGCGGTACACGGTGCGTACGATCCGCGAGACGTTGGAGCAGGCGAAGCTGACGGCGTCGGATGTGGATCACGTGGTGCCGCACCAGGCGAACATCCGGATCATCAACTCGGTGCTCGGGCACACGGGGATCCCGGTGGAGCGGCTGGTGACGAATCTGGAGAAGTACGGGAACACGGCGTCGGCGTCGATTCCGATCGCGTTGGCGGAGGCGTTGGACGCCGGTCGGATCCAGGACGGGGACACGGTGTTGCTGGCCGGGTTCGGTGCGGGGATGACGTGGGGTTCGGTCCTGTTGACGTGGGGAGGGGCGCGGTGAGCGGCAAGGACGTGTTCGGGGTGCGGCCCGTCTCGCCGGTGGCGCTGGTGACCGGTGCCTCCGGGGGGCTGGGGCGGGAGCTGGCGTTGGAGCTGGACGCGGCCGGGTGCCGGGTCGCGGTGCACTACAACAGTGCCCGTGAGGCCGCCGAGGAGGTGGCGGGCAAGCTCGCGGGCGATCATGTGCTGGTGACCGGTGACGTGGGTGACTACGCGCAGGTGACGGCGATGTACGAGCGGATCGTCGCGGCGCTCGGGCCGGTGGACGTGCTGGTCAACAACGGGGCGGTCCGCAAGGACGCGCTGATGGCCATGCAGGATCCGGTGCAGTGGCGGCAGGTGATCGACACGAACCTGGTGGGGGCCTTCCATACCGCGCGGGTGTGTGTGCCGGCGATGCTGCGGGCGCGGTGGGGGAGGGTGGTCAACATCGTGTCGCCGTCGGCGTTGATCGCCACTGCCGGGCAGACCGCGTACGCGGCGTCCAAGGCGGGGCTGATCGGGCTGACCCGCACGCTGGCGGCGGAGTGCGGGCGCCGGGGGGTGACGGTGAACGCCCTGTCGCCCGGGTTCATGATCACGGGGATGACGGACACGCTGCCCGGGCACGTGGTCGCGGGGATGCGGGAGAAGGTGCCGGTGCCGCGGTTCGTCACCCCGCGTGAGGTCGCCCGTTCCATCGGGCTCTTCCTCGACCAGGACTGTATGACCGGTCAGGTCATCAGTATCGACTCGGGCGCCTCCATCACCTGACCCGCCCGCCCCGTGCGAGCCCGCCCCGTGCGCGCCTGTGCGTGTCCGTGTGCGCCTGTCCGGCCCGTCCCCGTCCCCCGGGGGCGGGCCGGCGGCGTGGGTGGCCGGTGGCTCCGGGGGACGTGGGGCGCGGTCTGGACGGTCCGGTGGCCCGGAGCCCGGAGCCCGGAGCCCGGGTGACCCGGTGGCCGGGTGGGCTGGAGGGGCTGGGCCCGGGGGGCCTGTCTGGGGGTGGGGTGGTGGGTCTGGTTCGGGTTGGTGTGGGGTCAGATGGCGACGAAGCGGCGGTCTGCGTCGCTGGTGATGATGCGTCCGAAGCGCATGCCGGGGAAGTGGGCGGCGGCGAGGAGGTCGCCGGTTTCGGCGGCCTGGTCGGCGATGCGGTTGCGGGCGGTGGATGCGGCGGCGGGGTCGACGTCCCAGATGACCTGCCAGTCGCGTTCGCTGAACTGGACCACGGAGTGGACCACGTCGCCGAGCAGGATGGCGCGTTGTCCGCCGTCGGAGAGGACGTAGACGGTGGAGCCGGGGGTGTGGCCGGGGGTGTGGACGGCGTCCAGGCCGGGGGCGATCGTGGTGTCGGTGTCGAACAGTTCCAGCCGGGGGCCGAGGGGGGTGAGCTTGTCGACGGCGTGGGGCTGCGGGTCGGGGCCGGTGACGAAGTGCTGCCAGTCGGCGCGGTGGGCGCGGTAGAGCGCGTTCGGGAAGACGGGGGTGCCGTTGTGGGTGGCCCAGCCGATGTGGTCGAAGTGCAGGTGGGTGAAGACGACGTCGGTCACGTCCGCGGGCGTGATGCCGTACCCGGCGAGGGAGTCGAGCAGGGCGCCGCCGCGGTAGCGGCCGTCGTCGAAGGCGCCCACCCCGGCGTCGACCAGCACGAGGCGTTCCCCGGTGCGCACGCAGAACCCGCCCAGCGGCAGGCGCAGGGTGGCGTCGTCTTCGCGGTGGTGGTCGTGGCAGGCCCACGGGTCGTCCACGCCTGGGCGGGTGAGGATGTCGGCGGCGACCTCCACGCCCACGCCGTCCGTCACCGCGAGGACCTCCATGCTGCCGATCTTCACGCCTGCCTCCGCGCCCGGGACGGACCGTGCGTCCGCCGACCACCGGCTGCAACCGGCCCGGGCGCCGCACCATTCCCCACCATTCCCCGGCGCGACCGGCGCGACCGGCGCGACCGGCGCGACCGGTGTTCCCGGGGTGGCCGGGGTGGCTGGTGTTCCCGGGCGGGGTGGCTTTCGGCCCGTTGTGTGCCGGGGGCGTCGTGGGGCGTCGTGGGGGCGTCTTGGGGTTGTGGTGGGGGAGTTCACCGGGCGGGGGTGGGGTGGTGGTGGGGACGGCGCCGGCCCGCCCCCCGTTGCTGTGGCAGGGGGCGGGCCGGGTGTGGTGCGGGTGCTGCGGGGTGCGGGGTGTCGGCGGGGCCGGTGTGTGCGTGCCGGGGGCCGTCAGTTGAGGGCGGCGAGGGCGGCGTCGTAGTCCGGCTCGTCGGCGATCTCCGCGACCAGTTCGGTGTGCAGGACGGTGTCGTTCTCGTCCAGGACGACGACGGCGCGGGCGGTCAGGCCGGCCAGCGGGCCGTCGGTCAGGGCCACGCCGTAGGACTCGTGGAAGTCGCGTCCGCGCAGGGTCGACAGGACCCGCACGTTCTCCAGGCCCTCGGCGCCGCAGAAGCGGGCCTGGGCGAAGGGCAGGTCGGCGGAGATGCACAGCACCACGGTGTTGTCCAGGGAGCCGGCCTTGGCGTTGAAGGTGCGCACCGAGGTGGCGCAGGTGGGGGTGTCGATGCTGGGGAAGATGTTGAGGATCTTGCGCTTGCCGGCGAAGTCCTTCAGCGAGGTGTCCGCCAGACCTTCGCCGACCAGCGTGAACGCCGGTGCCTGGCTGCCGGGCTGGGGCAGCGCGCCGCCGACCTGGACCGGGTTCCCCTTCAGCGTGACCTGAGCCATGAAAAGCCTCCTACCAGCGGTGGAATGTGGTGACAACGCCGTTGATCCTACTGCGCGCCCGGTGCCCGGCACGCCCGGTGACCACCGGCTGGACAACGCCCCCGCCTGCCCGGCCCGTCGCCGCTCCCGCCCCGGCCCGTTGTCCCGGCCGTTGCCGGGGCGTGTCCTGGCGGGGTGTCAGGTGGACCAGAACGGGTCGTCGTAGCGGGGGATGACGTCGAGGTTGCCGTTCGGCAGGGTCGGCTCGGGTACGTAGGTGCCGAAGGGGTCGCGGTCGCGGATGACGGGGAGGGGACGGCACCTACCCGTCACGGTGTCCGGTGAAGCGTCCGGCGATCCGGCCTCGGCCCCGGAGGTGAGCGGCGGTGAACTGTGAGCACCGGACCGGCCCGCCCGGCCGAGTCCCCAACACCCCCTCAACGCAAGGAGGACTGCGCCATGAAGAAGACCACCACCCCGGCGAAGGCCCCGGTCACGCTCGACCCGAAGAAGGTCGCCGCGCTCCGGGCGAAGGTCAGCCGGCTCGTCGGCACCGGCGCGCTGACCGCCGCCCCGCACACCTACCCACCACTGAGTGATCTCCGGGCGGGCGGGCGGCCCCAGCCGTCCCGCCCGCCCGGGCCGCCGCACCCCGGTCCCCGTACAGAAGGAGGAAAAGCCGTGGACACCCGCCTGGAGCTGACGTTCCTGGGCCACCGGACCTGGCTGGTCCAGGGCGGCGGCCACCGCGTCCTGATCGACCCCGTCCTCAAGAGCGCGTTCGGCCTGCCCGGCCGGGCCGAGATGATTGATCCCAAGGGGTCGGTCGGGCACCGCTGATGGTCGCAATGGCGGGCTGCCCGGGCTCCGTTGCGCAAGGCTGGGAGATGCCGACACGCCGCCGGTTCAGCGTGGCCGCAAGCCGTCGAAGACCACCTCGAAGATCCGTTCCCGGGCCGCCGGGTCCGTTGCGAGGTGCTCCATCGCCCTGCTGGTACCGGCCAGCAGGGCGATCAGTTCCGGCAGGCCGAGCTCCGGGCGGACCGCCCCGGCCTGTTGCGCTCCGGCCAGTAGCGCGGCCAGCTGCGTCTGGATCGCCGTGCCGGGCTCCTGCAGGGCCGCGTGCGCGTCCACGCCGGCTGTGGCGAGTGCCCGGGTGAACTCGCCTTTGCCTGCGGATTGGTCGATCACCAGGCGGAAGCAGGCGAAGAATGCCTCGGCGGGCTCGGCCTCGGCGGCCAGCCGTGCGGTCCGGGCGGCGATCGCCTCCAGCCTGCACACCATCACCGCCTCCAGCAGTGCCTCTTTCGTCGGGAAGTGCCGGAAGAGCGTGCCGACCCCGACCCCGGCGACCCGGGCGATCTCTTCGGTCGGCACGCCGATGCCGCGGGTGGTGAACACCTCCGTGGCGACGTCCAGCAGCCTGGCCCGGTTACGGGCCGCATCCGCCCTCAACGGGCGCTCCGTGCTGCCACTCATCCCTCCCGCTCCTTCCTGTTCGCAGTAGAGCCGCACTGGACAACCGGAGCGGCTAGTCCGTATCTTCGGAAACGGATTCGCTAGTCCGATTCTAGCGACGGATCCCGTGGGGGTTGATCATGCCCGAAACGCTGTCACCGAATGAGGTCTTCCAGACGCTGCTCGAGGGCATCGGCGAGGGGCGGTTCCTGGAGCTGGCCGGGCTCTATGCGGAGGACGCCGTGGTGGAGACCGTCTTCGAGCCGGTCGGGCCGCGCCGCATCCAGGGGCGGGCCGCACTCGCGGAGCGCTTCGCGGAAGTCGCCGCGAGCAGTCCCGTGGAACTGACCCCAAGGAATGTTGTGATCCGGGTGACCGACGACCCGGAGGTGATCGTCGCCGAGTGGGACTACCAGGTGCACCACCGGGTGACCGGGCGGACCTTCGAGGCCGCCAACATCCAGGTGCTGCGGATCCGCGACGGCCTGATCGTCAGCAGCCGGGATTTCCACGACCACCTGGCCCTTATCGTGGCCGGCGGCAACCTGCAGCAGCTGATCGCGGCCCTGGACGGCAAGTAGCGCGCGTGCAGGGCCGGGGCATGCCTGCGGGAATCCCGGCCTGCGGCGTGTTCCGCCGACGGCAGTCTCGGCCGGACCCGCGTGAAGACGGCCGCTCCGACGCCCCGTCGTGCCGACAAGCTGCTTCCGGGTCAGTGATCGTAGGCGGTCAGTGACCGCAGGACGGGCTGGCCGGTGTGGTGGTTGTGCCAGCTGGCGGCGGTCAGCACGAGGATCCGCTGGAGCACGCGGACGATCACGCCGGCGGGGATGCGGCCACTGTGGCGCTCGAGGTCGAGCCGTCCCTTGAAGGTCTCATGGATCGACTCGATGACCTGCCGCAGCGGCTTGAACCGCTGCGATCCGGCCCGCTCGGCCTCGCCCTTGCGGGCCGGACGCAGTAGCCGGACGCCCAGCTCCGTCAGTTGCGTCTCGAACTCACGGCCGAAGTAGCTCTTGTCACCGATCAGCGTCTGCCCGGGACGGTCGTCTACGAGTGCGGGCTCGGTGGCGAAGATGTCGAGCAGGGTCTCGCGCTCGTCGGCCTTCGCCCCGGTCAACGCGAAGGCGACCGGCAGCCCGCCGAGGGTGCACACCAGGTGCAGCCGAAGCCCCCAGAAGTAGCGCGAGTGGCTGGCGCAGTAGCCGTACTGGGCCCATCCGGCCAGGTCGGAGCGCGGTGGAACGTCGTCGGCAGCTCCTGCCAGATCTTGGTCGATCACTTGCTATACGGGAGGTCCCGTCCTCATGCCCGCAGTTCCGGCTGGCATCACTCTCTTGACGGACCCGCACGAGCCTTAACTCCGTGGCATTGCCTGTTCATCTCCTTCTCCAACCTCGGCATCACCGCCGGCAGCGCGGCCGGCGGCCTCGTCGTCTCCACCCTCGGCGCACGCCACCTGCCCTGGGCCGGAGCCGGCTTCGCCCTCGCCGCGCTCACCGCCGTCCTGCTGCACCGCCGCCTGGGCCCCGCCGACGCCGCGCCCGAGACGGCGGCCCCCGCGGCCGCTACGCCCGGACCCACCCGGGCCTGCGCCGGCTGACGGCGGGCCGTGGCCGGCCCGGGCGGGCGCGACCACGGCGGCGGGCGCCCGTCCCACACGGGCAGGGCGGGCCGGGCCGATCCGTCCCGGCCCGCCCTGCCGGCGCCGCTGCGGGGCGCCCACCGCCGCGCACCGGCGTGCGGCGACAGCGGGTCGTCGGCGCCGGCGCGGGTGGACGGGATTTCCCGGGACCGGACTCGTGGCGAGGGCCGGGGGCGGGCTCCCGTTGCGTGATACTGACAATTCGCCCTGACCACGTCGGGGGTCTTCCGGTTTCGACTTGCGGTACGGGAGTGCATGCCGATGAACCTGGGTCTCACCGACAAGGTCGCTGTCATCACCGGCGCCGGCAAGGGCATCGGGTTGGCCATCACCGAAACCCTCGGCCGCGAAGGCGCCCGCGTCGTCGCCGGCAGCCGCACCCGAACCCCCGAGATCGCCGCCCTGTGCGAGCGGTACGGGGGCGCGTTCGTTCCCGTCGACCTGGCGGAGGCCGGCGGCCCCGACCTGCTGGTCCGTACCGCCGCCGAGCGCCACGGCCGGATCGACGTGCTGGTCAACAACCTCGGCGCCACCAGCGCCCGCTCCGGCTTCCTGGACGTCGACGACGCCCAGTGGCAGCGCGTCTTCGACCTGACCTTCTTCAGCGCGGTCCGCACCAGCCGCGCCGCGCTGCCCCACCTGCTCGCCGACAGCGGCGGAGCGATCGTCAACGTCAGCTCCGTCAACGCGCGCCTGCCCTTTCCCACGGTGGTCCACTACTCGGCGGCCAAGGCCGCGCTGAGCAACCTCACCAAAGCCCTGTCGGAGGAGTTCGCCCCCCAGGGCGTACGCGTCAACTCCATCGCCCCCGGTCCGGTGCGCACCCCGTTCTGGACCGCCCCCGGCGGTCTCGCCGAGACCGCGGCGGCCGGCACCGGCAAAAGCGCCGAAGAGGCCCTCGACGAGGTCGTGCCCCGGCAGATGGGCATCTCCACCGGACGCATCACCGAGCCCCGGGAAGTGGCCGAACTCTGCGCCTTCCTGGCCTCCGCGCGCGCCGCCAACATCACCGGCGCGGAATTCGTCATCGACGGCGGCCAGATCAAGACCACCTGACCCCCGCCCCGCCGCCGCGCCACACCCGGCGAAGGATCCGCAGCCCCGAACCGGCCCCGGGCCAGCCCCGAACCGGCCCGGCCGCCCCGTCCGGCATCAGGCCGCCCTGGCGCCCCGACAGCAGCCGGCAGGTCCGCCGCAGCCGCTCGGACCTCCGCGACCCGGCCGCCTGCCGGATCCGGCGCTCGCGCTCCTCCCCGCTCCAGGCGCTCCCCGTGCTCCTGCCCGGACCCGGGGCTGCGCCGCTCGCCGGGTACGGGCACGGGCACGGGCCTGGGCCTGGGCCTGGGCCTGGGCGGCCCTCGGCTTTCGTCGCCAGCCCCTGACGGTCCGCCGCCGGGAAGGGCCGTCCACCGGGAACGGAACGGCCCGCCGCCGGGGCCGGCGGCGGGCCGGGTGCGGGTCCCCGGGATCAGGCGTAGCGGTCGAGCAGGGCCTCCAGGTAGTCCTCCAGGCGCCGGGTGAGCAGGGCCGGCGTCAGGTCGGTGCGGCCCAGCTCCCGCCACGGCACGGCGACCTTCTCCGCGTCCGGGGCGAACGCCAGCGCGTCCAGCAGCCGCCAGTACAGGTGGTCGCCCGGATCCGGTGCCAGCGTGCCGCCGGCCGCCCGGTAGTGGTCGGCGAAGCCCAGGCCGGTGTCCGTGCCGTGGAGCAGGGCCAGGGCGGTGGAGCAGTGGGCCACGTCCAGGTCGGCCGGGCCCCAGGACGTCTCCACCCAGTCCACGACCCCGCTGACGGCCAGGTCGGCGCCCTGCCCGGTGAACAGCACGTTGCCGGGGTGGAAGTCGCGGTGCAGGAAGCACGGCCGGTGGGCGGGCACCTCGCGGCGGATCACCTCCACCGCCCGCCGCCACACCCCGGGGCGCGCCGTGGCCGCGGGCACCCGCACCCGCTCCGGCGCCGTCCACGCCTCCCAGGCGCGGGGGCGGGCGTGCGGCGCCACCGGCAGGGCGTGGACCGCGGCCAGCTGCCCGGCCAGCAGGGCGGCCCGGCGCTCCACGTCGCCGTCCTGCGCCACGCGCACACCGCCCGGCAGCAGCGACATCACCAGTGAGGGGTGGTCGCAGAACTCGCCTTGCGCGTCCAGGGCGTGCAGCCGCGCCGCCGGCACGCCGCCGTCCGCGAGCAGGCGCAGCACGTCGGCTTCACGGGTCAGCAGGGCGGGCGCGTGGCGCCGGTAGAAGGGCTTGACGAACGAGCGCAGCACCAGCGCGTACCCGCCCGAGGCCGCGCCCGCGTCCGCGTCCGCGGCCACCCCCGCGTCCGCGTCCGCGTCCGTGCCCGTCGCCGTCGCCGTCGCCGTCGCCGTCGCCGTCGCCGGATCCGGGCCGGCCCCCGGGCCGTTGCCGGTGTCGATGTCCAGGCGCCGCATCCGCGAGGTCCAGCCGCCCCGTAGCTCGGTGACCGCCCGGACACGGTGGCCGGGGGGAAGGCCGCGCTCCACCCACCGCAGGGTGGCGGCCCAGTCCCGGTCCCGGTCCCCGTTCACGGGCGCCGCCCGGCGGGGGAGTGCACCGGGCGCGGGTGCAGGCGGTACGGGGTCCGGCGCGGGCGGATACGGTCGCCGCAGCCGGAGGTGCCTGGCGACCCCGGTGGGGGGACGGCCGGCCCGCGCGGATCGGACAGCGGTTCGAAGGCGCTCATCCGACGAAGGATACGAACGCCACCCACCCGCCGTCACACCGGTTCCCCCAAGGCCCCTGTCCGGCCGTCACATCCGGTCCCGACGCCCTGGCGGCCGTGCGCGCCGGCCTGGCCCGCCTGCCCCTGGACGACGACCACGCCGGTTACCTCGCCGACCTCTTCGCCCACGAGGCCACCGCCCGCATCGCCCAACGGCGCACCGAGGTCGGCGCGCTGCGCGCGATCGCCTTCGTCGACGTCCACGCCCACCCGATCTCGCCGCTGCCGACGCCGCTGCCGACGCCGCTGCCGACGGCGACCCGCCGGAGCCGGCGTGAGGCGCCTGTGCGCCCGGGCCGTGCGGTGGTGGTGTCTGTACGACCAGTTCTCCCTCCCCGTACGGGCGTTGAGTCGCCGGCGCCGCGCCGTCCGCGCCGAGGTGTGGCGCCGGACGGCCGCCCCCGGCAGCGCGCACGCCCTGCTGCGGGCCGTCGCGGACCGCGGGCCTTCGCGGCCCCCGTCCTGAGCCGCCGCCGGTCAGGCGACCAGGCCCGGGAGGACCTCGGCGCCCGGGGAGCCTTGTCCGGCGCCCGGGCGGGGTGGATCGGCGGGGCGTGATGCTGTTCGACGTCAACCTCAACTCCCTGCAAGCCGCGGTGATACCGGACGGCATGCGCAGTCGCGTGGCCGGCGCCTACAGCACGGTGAACTACGGCATACGCCCCGTCGGCGCCATCACCGGAGGCATGCTCGCCACCCACATCGGACTCAGGACCACCCTGATCACGGCCGCCGTCGGAGGAGCGCTGTCGCTGCTCCGGCTGCTCCCCTCACCGATACCGCGCATCCGCTCGCTGGCTCCGGACGGCGACGGCGTCGAGGACCGGGCCGAGGACGGCGGGCTGGTCTTGGGACTGGAATCAGAATGACGTCTCCGGGGCTCGGGAATGACGGCATGTGAGTTCGCGGTGGCGCGGCCCGGAGGCCTATGGAAGCTGGACTCCGGACCAGGCATCGACTTCGCACTGTCCGTCGGCATTGTTCCCTGCGGTCACGACTGTGCCGTTGGCGCGCAGGCCGAGGGTGTGCGTTGAACCGGCCGCCACGGCGACAATGTCGCGCCAGTCGCCGACTTCGCACTGCCCGTAGCTGTTGTCTCCCGTTGCGAGGACCCGTCCGGACGCAGTGACCCCGACGGTGTGGTGGCTGCCCGCGTCGAGCGCCACCACGTCTTCCCACTCATCGACCTCGCACGCCCCAGTTGCCCGGTCTCCGGTCGCTACTGCCCGTCCGTCGGCTCTGAGGCCGACGGTATGGAGATACCCGGCCGAAATGGCGGCCAGGTCACGCCACCCTTCAACGGCACACTGCCGTCGTCGGTTGTTCCCCGCGGCCAGTGCAGAACCGTCCGACCGGACACCGACCGAGTGCCAGTCACCACACGAGAGGACGACCATCTCGCGCCAGGACTGCACGTCGCACTGTCCTTCCGAACTCCGGCCAACCGCTAGCACGCGGCCATTCGCGAGCAGCCCGAGCGTGCGGCGCCAGCCTGCGGCCACGGCCGTGACGCCTCGCCATCCGGCGACATCGCATTGCCCATCGCCATTCCACCCCGTTGCCAGCACCGTGCCGTCCGACCGGAGTCCCACCGTGTGAGACCTGCCCGTGTTCGTCGCGGTATGGACGTTGCCGGCTGCCACCGCGACGACGTCTTCCCATCGCTCGACACGACATTCAGCGGCTGCGGTATCGCCCACGGCGAGAACGGTTCCGTCCCGGCGCCGTCCGACCGAATGACGCCTTCCGGCCGCCAGCGCCGACGAGTTGGCGAGCATTGCGCCTCCTTGCGCTTGGCGCGGGTTCGAGACATGGAAGTCCACCTTACTTTGGACTGGAATCAGTGCGGGGTCCTCAGTCGTCGCCAGCAGATGACGGCACAACCGAGTGTGATGAAGGCCTGATGGGGGCAGGTGTTCCCCCGCTGGACGCTGTTCCTGTCCGGACGACGGGTCCCACGCCTGCTGCCCTTGATTCCGGCCTGGCTGACCGGCATCCCGCTGACGATGTACGGGGCCGTCCTCACCGTCATGGCCCCGCTCATGGCCGTCGGCGTGCTGCCCAGGAGCAAGCCGTCCCCGCCGTTCACCTCCGGCTCGGGGACCACCTGGATGGTCGAGTTCGGCGGCCTGGCGTTCGGCGGTCTGGGCATCGGCCTCGTCGTGGCCGCTCGCTCCTACGCCGCCCGCACCCGCCCCGTCTGTTCCAGCGCCCTGGAAGTGACGCAGCCCGAGTAGCCGGGTATCGGAATGTCAACTTCCTGCTGGCGATCGACGCGCAGTCGGCGACGGTTCCCGATCGAAGTGCTCAAGCGCATCGCGTCAAGCCCGCTTCCTTCCCGGACTGAACGGCCCGGCCGCCAGAGGAGGCTGACGTTCATGGCCGACCTGGTTCCGCAGCGTCGGCGAGGCCGGCGGCACGCGCGGTGAGGTAGGTGGTCCAGTCGCGTTGAGCGTGACGGGCCCACATCAGTGCGGTGTGGATGTGGACGTCGAGGAGGCCGGCCGGCACTGGTGCGGGCAGGTCGGTGGCGAGAGCGATCAGGGCCGCGGTGCGCGCCGCTCTGGTGTGGACGCCCTGACGTACGAGCTGGTCGTTGAACGCTTTGCGGCTGAGTGGGTGACCAGGCACGACGCCGGGGAACAGCCACGGGGTTTGGCCGGTGAGGGTTCGGACCAGGGCAGAGCGCTGGCGTGGCGCGTCGGCACGTTGGTGAGGGAGTTCGGCCAGGCGGGGTGGGATCCACAGTCTCGCCTGGCCGAGCCGGAGGAACGTCTTTCCCATGGGTGCCGTGGATCTGGCCGGTGGTCAGGTGTCACAGGCGTTCGCCGGGGATGCCGTAGCGGAGGACGAGGGAGCCGGCGACGCGGACCTCCGGCGGCAGGGCGGTGTCGGTGAGGCAGCGGCGGAGCTGTTGCCGGCGTTCTTCCTCCGTGAGGACCGCGGCGGCGGTGGCGGTGGGTGGCGCGGCGACCGTGTGCGGGGCGGTGAGGCCGCGTCGGGCGGCCCAGTCGAGGAACGGTTTGATCTCGTAGCGGGGGCGGTTCGCGGCGAGCCGGGTGTCCAATCCGAGCCACCGGGATCCACCCGGAACAACACCGCGAGCGGCCACAGCACCGTGTACACCGCGATGCACGGCGACGTCCACGTCCACCACGAGGCCGGCCAGGACCCGCCCGGCACCTGAACCCTGCGGCGGGTCTACCCCCGCCGCAGGGCGTCCACCACCGCCGACAGGTCCTGTTCGGCGATCGACGGGTCCGCCAGCAGCACCTCGCGGGCCGCCGACAGCACCGGTCCGCCGCCCGCCAGGGCGAGGTCCTTGGCGGCCAGGCGGACCGGGAAGTCCGACTCCGTGCTGTGCGCCCGGGCCACCACCCCCGCGAGCGGCCCGGCCGCCAGCACCTCCCGCGCCTGCTCCCGCGGCACGCCCAACTCCTCCGCCACCGCGAGGACTTCACCGACGACGGTGACGGAGGCGACGATCGCGCCGATCACCACCAGCTTCAGCGCCGCGCCCGCCCCCGGGCCGCCGCAGCGCCGCACCCGGCCCAGGTGCTCCAGGACGGGCTGCGCGCGGTCCAGGTCGGCGTCCTCGCCGCCCGCGAAGACCACCAGGTCGCCGGCGGCCGCCGGGCCCACGCTGCCGATCACCGGCGCGTCCACCAGGGCGACGCCGTACGGAAGCCGGGCGCGCAGTTCGGCGCTGGCCCGCGGGCCGATCGAGGACATGTCGATCCACAGCGTGCCCGGCGCGAGCCCCGCCGTGAACCGGTCGGCCACCTCGGCGACGGCCGCCGGGGTGGACAGCATGGTGACGACGACGTCCGCGCCGCGCACGGCCTCGGCCGGGGTGGTGGCCCCGGTGGCCCCGGCGAGGCCACCGGCGCGGCCGGGGGAGCGGTTCCAGACGGTCAACGGGTGGCCGGCGGCGGCGAGTCGACGGGCCATCGGCAGGCCCATCCGGCCCAGCCCCAGGAAAGCGATCTTCTTCATGGCCACCACGCTAGGCAGCCACGAGACAGGCGACAAGCGAATGTCTCGCATGGTAGTCATGCGCAATGGACATGGCTTGGCTGGACGTCTTCCGCACCGTCGCGCACCTGGGCTCCTTCACCGCCGCCGGGGAGCGGCTGGGCTTCACCCAGTCCGCGATCTCCCGGCAGATCGCCACCCTGGAAGGCGAGCTGGGCACACCACTGTTCGACCGGCTGGCCCGCGGGGTGCGGCTGACCGAGCACGGCCGCGCCCTGCTGCCGCACGCCGAGGCGATCCTGGAACGGCTCGACACCACCCGGCGCGACCTCGCCGCGCTCACCGACCTCACCGCCGGGCGGCTGCGGGTCGGCGCCTTCGACAGCGCCAACGCCGCCCTCGTCCCCGGCGCCCTCGCGGCCTTCCGCGCCGCCCACCCGGACGTCGCGGTCAGCCTCACCGAGGGACTCTCCGCGCACCTGCTGGACCTGCTGGGCGGCGGTGCGATCGACCTCGCCCTGATCGCCTCGTACACCGAACCCGCCGATGACACCGAGCAGTTCGACTACCGGCTGCTGCTGGAGGACCCGGTGCTGGTCGCCCTCCCGCGCGGCCACCGCCTCGCCCGGCGCCGCCGCCTGCGGCTGGCCGAACTCGCCGACGAACCCTGGATCGCCGGCCGCCGCAACGCCGAGACCACCCTCCTCGCCGCCTGCTTCCGCAGCGGCTTCCACCCCCGCATCGAGTACGCGGTCGCCGCCTGGAGCGCCAAACTCGGCCTGGTCGCAGCAGGACTGGGCCCCACCCTCATCCCCTCCCTGGCCGCCCGCGCCGCCCGCCCCGACCTCGCCCTCATCCCCCTGCACCCGGACGACACCCCGGTACGGCACGTCTACACCGCCACCCTGCGCGGCCGGCGACTGCCGCCGGCGGTGGCCGCCTTCGAGGCCCTCCTGAGGCAGGCGGCCGGGACCCCCGGCTAGGGCCTGTCGTCAAACCCCCGTCGTCCCTGTCTTCGAGGGCCTCGACCGCGTCTTCGAGGGCCTCGGCGCCGTCGCCGAGGCCCACCGCCACCTGGAGGCCGCCGGCCAGGTCGGCACGATCGTCCTCACCGTCGAGAACCGACCCGCCCCGCCCCGCCGCCCGGGCCGCACGGCCGGCACCGACAGGGCCGAAAGGCCGTCAGATCGCCCGCCGGGCCTCGGCGTCGGCGGCGGCGACCACCGCCGACAGCAGGCCCGGGAAGCGCCCCTCAAGCTCCTCGGCGCGCAGCGCGTTCATCTTGGTGGTGCCGACGTAGTACTGGCGCAGCAGCCCGGCCTGGCGCAGCACGTTGAAGTGGTGGGTGGAGGTGGAACGGGAGACCGGCAGGTCGAAGGAGCCGCAGCTCAGGTCGGCGCCGGCGTGGGCGAGCCGGCGCACCACCGATCTGCGGGCCGGGTCCGCGAGCGCCTCCAGCACCTGCTGGACGCTCAGGTCCTCCACACCAGGGTGCACGATCACCCGCGCCGCCACGCGTGCCCGTCCCACACCCACCACCCCTTCCCAACGCTCGACCCCCGTCCCGGTCCGGTGAAAAGCCGCGCCACGCGCGCGACTTCGCGCCCGACGCTACTACGGGCAAGCCACCCGCCACGCCCACCGCAACACCTCCGCAACACGCGCACCCGCCCGCCGCCGCACCCGCGCCCCCTCCCGCACCCCCGCCCCCCCCGGCCACCGCCCGCATGCGCGAGGGCGGGCGGCCCGCTCGACCCGGGGCCGCCCGCCGCACCGCCCCCGGGGGGCCCGCTTCTCAGGCGGCGCGCACCGGCGGCCCGACCGGCCGGGCCAGGCGGGCCAGCGCCAGCGGCTCGAAGATGCCCATCAGCACCGGGTCCACCGGGCGCACCACCGCCGGCACGGGCGCGACGGGGGCGGGGGAGCGCAGCAGGGAGAGGTAGAGCTCCTGGGTCTCGGCCGCCGGGTCGATGCCCAGCTCCTCCGCGAGGACGTGGCGCAGCTGCTGGTAGCAGCGCAGCGCCTCCGCCCGGTTGCCGGCCGCCGCCAGCGCCTCCATGCGGCAGCGGTAGGCGCTCTCGCGGAACGGGGCCCGGCGCACCGCCTCGTCGGCCCAGCGCAGCGCGTGGTGCTCCTCGCCGAGCGCGGACGCCGACAGGCTCGCCGTCTCCAGCGCCGACATCCGCAGCTCCTCCACGTGCTCGCGCACCCCGCCCGCCCACTCGCCCTCGTGGTCGGGCAGGAACGCCCCGCGCAGGTTGGCGATGGCGCCGGCGGCCAGCTGCTGGGCCACCGCGTACGAGCGGGCCCCATACGCCTCCCCGGCCTCCCCGACCGCGCCGGCGGCGGCCTCCAGATCCACCGCCGCGTCCGCCGGCAGCCGCAGGACGTAGCGCCCGCCCTGGGCGATCAGCGGGGTGGCACCCGGGCCCTGGCCGGGCGCGGCGACGAAGGCCCGCACCCGGGAGACCACGCTGCGCAGCGCGGAGGCCCAGGTGTCGGGCAGCCCGTCGGGCCAGATGGTGTCGGCCAGCTGGTCGCGGCTGGTGCCCGCGGAGCGTTCCAGGACCAGGCGGGCGAACGCCACCTGGGCCTGGGCGCTGGACAGGTGCTGCGGGGCGCCGTGGTCGTGCTCGATCGTCACAAGGCCTGTCAGGCGGATCAGCATGAGGATGTCCCCGATCTGCCGGACGGACTGTCTTCCCGGAAGCCGTTCAACGTGCTCCAACCCCCTTGAGCCAAAGCGGAGCCGACGGCTCGTGACGCCGGGCCGACGGCGTGGGAAACCTGGACCGGAAATACCGCCGACCAGCCGTTCGGTTTCGGCGGATTTCGACCATACATTCGGCGCATCACACGGTGTCAACACTGGTTGGCAAAACATACCCACCGGCCGGTCCATCCGTCGTGGACGCAATGTTTCTGCACGTCAGAGCGTTACCGCAGGCCGGGAAGGCGCCTATTGCGGACGCCTTGCGCATCCTGCCGTAGAAATGTAGCCATCCTTGAGCACCCCGCGTGAAGCCTTCGAGAAAACACCGCCCCGGACCCGCCGCAAAAGGGCCGCAGCGCAATAGCGGAAACAAGTGGAAACAAGCCGGCGGCAAACCGGCCGCACCGCAAAGGCCCGGCAGGAACCCGGGCCCCAACGCCCCAACGCCCCAACGCTTCAAAGCCCCGGAGTGCCCGGGAGCCGCCCCGCCCCCGCCGAGAAGGAGACCCGCACGTGAACGCCACCGGAGCATGGGACCGCCTGGAGCCGAAGCTCGCCGCCACCCTGGACCGCGTGGCCGCGCTGGAGTCCGACCCCTCGCGCCGCAACAGCTTCGTCGCCTACACCATGGAACGCGACAGCGCCTACTGCGACCTCGACGGCGAGCGCCTGCTCATGATGTCCGGCTACAGCTACCTCGGCCTGGCCGGGGACGAGCGCGTGGTGGCCGCCGCCAAGGCCGCCGTCGACGTCTACGGCACCGGCAACCACGGCGTGCGGGCCCTGGCCGGCACCATCCCGCTGCACGAGGAACTGGAAGCCGAGGTCGCCCGCTTCGCCCGCCGCGAACGCGCCCTGGTCTTCGGCTCCGGCTACGCCGCCAACGTCGGCACCGTCGGCGCCCTGGTCGGCCAGGGCGACACCGTCCTGATCGACAAGTACGACCACGCCAGCATCGTCGACGGCTGCCGCCTGTCGGGCGCCACCGTCACCCGCTTCCGCCACAACGACGTCGACCACCTGGAACGCCGCCTCAAGGCCGCCTCCCCGACCGGGGTGCGCCTGGTCATCGTCGACAGCGTCTACTCCATGGACGGCGACATCGCCCCGCTGCCCGCACTACGCGCGGTCTGCGACGCCCACGACGCCCTGCTGATGGTCGACGAGGCCCACGCCCTGGGCGTCATCGGCGCCACCGGCGGCGGCATCGAGGAGCACTTCGGCCACCGCTACCGCGTCGACGTCAAGCTCGGCACCCTCTCCAAGGCCATCCCCTCCATGGGCGGCTGGGTCGCCGGCAGCCACGAACTCATCGGCCACCTGCGCTACGCCGCCCGCCCGTTCCTGTTCTCCGCGGCCCTGGGCCCCGCCCAGACCGGCGCCGCCCTGGAGTCCCTGCGGATCCTGCGCCGCGAACCCGAACGCGTCACCCACACCCAGGTCCAGGCCCAGCGCCTGCGCGAGCGCCTGAACGCCGCCGGCATCTCCACCATGGACTCCTCCACCGCCGTGCTGCCCGTCATCGCCGGCTCCGACGACGCCGCCTACGACTACGCCACCGCCTGCCGCAAGGCCGGCGTCATCGGCCTGCCCGTCGTCACCCCCGCCGTGCCCAACGACCTGGCCCGCCTGCGGATCGCCGTCACCGCCCGCCACACCGCCGCCGACATCGACTTCGCCGCCGACGCCTTCCTGACCGCCGCCGCCCAGACCGGCCTCATCTGACCACCCGCCCCGGCCGGCGCCCCAGCGCCCCGCCCCAGCGCCCCGCCACAGCACCCCAGGCCGGCGCCCCGCCCCAGCGCCCCCACCGACGCCCGGACAGGAGAAGGACCATGGCAGCACGCCCCACCCGGCCCCCGATCGCCGTCACCGGCCTGGGCGTCATCAGCCCCGCCGGCCACACCCTCGCCGACTTCTGGCACACCGTCCGCACCGCCACCCCCACCGCCACCGCCCTGACCGACCCGCAACTGGCCCGCCACCGCGTGCGCCTGGGCTGCAGGGTCACCGGCCTGCCCGAGAACGGCCCCGTCCCCGCCAAGGACGCCCGCCGCCTCGACCCCTTCGCCCACTACGGCACCCTGGCGGCCCTGGCCGCCCACCAGGACGCCGGAGCGCCCGAGCCCGCCCCCGGACGCAGCGCCATCGTCGTGGGCACCGCGGTGGGCGGACGCACCACCAGCGACCGCGAATCCGCCCTCTACACCACCGCCGGCCCGCTACGGGTGAGCCCGCTGATGCCGCTGGTCACCATGCCCAACGCCGCCGCCGCCCAGATCGCCATGCGCCTGGGCTGGAACGGCCCGGCCCTGACCATCGCCACCACCTGCGCCTCCAGCGCCGACGCCATCGGCCACGCCGCCCTGCTCCTTCAAAGCGGGCGCGCCGACGTCGTCCTGGCCGGCGGCTGCGAGGCCACCCTCACCCCCGTCACCCTCGCCGCGTTCGGCAACCTCGGCGCCCACTCCCAGCGCAACGACGACCCCGCCCGCGCCAGCCGCCCCTTCGACACCGACCGCGACGGCTTCGTCATGGGCGAAGGCGCCGGCTTCCTCGTCCTGGAACGCCTCGCCGACGCCCGCGCCCGCCACCGCACCCCCTACGCCCTGCTGGCCGGCTACGGCTCCAGCGCCGACGCCTACCACCTGTCCAACCCGCGCCCCGACGGCGCCGGCGCCGTCGCCGCCATGCACGCCGCCCTCGCCGACGCCGCCCTCACCCCCGCCGACATCGCCCACGTCAACGCCCACGGCACCTCCACCGTGCACAACGACCGCGCCGAAGCCGCCGCCCTGCGCACCGTCTTCGGCCCCCACGGCGTGCCCGTCACCTCCACCAAGGGCGCCATCGGCCACCTGATCGGCGCCGCCGGCGCCGTCGAACTGATCGCCGCCGTCCAGGCCATGAACACCGGCGAAGTCCCTCCCACCGCCAACCACGAGCACACCGAGCAGGGCCTGGACCTCGACGTCGTCCACGGCAAACCCCGCCCCATCCGGCCGGGCGCGGCCCTGTCCAACTCGTTCGGCTTCGGCGGCCACAACTCGACCCTGGTGGTGACCCCCGCATGACCACACCCGCGACCACACCCGCGACCACACCCGCGACCACGCCCGCCCCGACCGCACGGCGCACCCGCCTGACCGTCCGCGGCCAGGACCTCGCCGCCTACCGCCAAGCGGCCCGCACCGGCCTGCCGCCCGCCACCGGAGCCGCCACCACCGCCGCCTCACCGGCCCACCCCTTCGTCCTGGCCCACACCCTCGCCCAGCACACCGTCACCACCCTCACCCACGGCGACCCGGGCTTCACCGGCGTGGTCCACCTCGCCCAGGAGATCCACACCCTCACCCCCCTCACCGCCGGCACCGACGTCGACGTCCACACCGAGGTCACCGCCGCCCGCCGCGAGGCCCGCGGCACCCGCCTGGCCCTGACCACCCGCCTCACCACCACCGACAAACGGCCCCTGGCCCACCTGACCACCGCCGCCCTGCTGACCGGCGCCACCACCATCGAACCCTTCGGCACCCTCGCCCCCACCGCCCACCCCGGCAGCGTCCCCGACACCGAACCCCTCACCCTCACCCACACCCTCACCCCCCACGACGTCACCGCCTACGCCCACGCCGCCGGCGACCTCAACCCCCTGCACCTGGACGACGACGCCGCCCGCGCCGCCGGCTTCCCCGCCGCCATCGCCCACGGCATGCACCTGCTCGCCCTGGCCACCGAAGAGATCACCGACCGCTACGGCGCCGGCGATCCCGCCCGCCTCACCGCCCTGGGCGCCCGCTTCGCCGCCCCCGCCACCCCCGCCACCCCGCTGCGCCTGACCCTGCAGCCCTACGACCGGGCCACCGTGGTGCGCTTCACCCTCGCCACCCCCACCGGCACCGCCGTCAAAGCCGGCTGGGCGACCCTGGCCCCGGCGGGGGAGTGAGCGCCGTGACCACCCCCGCCCCGCCGCCGCTGTCGCTGCCCGACGCGTTCACCGCCCACGCCCGCACCCGGCCCCACGCCACCGCCCTGCTGTGGCACGAACGCGCCGTCACCTACCGCCAGCTCGCCGACCTCGCCGAACGCGAACGCACCCGCCTGCACACGCTGGACCTGGCCCCGGGCGAACCGGTGGGACTGCCGGGCGCCAAGTCACCCGAGCAGATCGCCCTCGTCCTGGCCTGCCTGATCGAGCGCCGCCCCTTCCTGCTGCCCTCCCCGCAGCTGGCCCCCGCCCTGCTCGCGGCCCTGTTCGCCCAGGCCGGCGCCCGCCACCTGCTCGCCCCCCTCGGCCAGGACACCCCCGCCCTGCCCGCCCCGCCCCGCCCCGCCCCCGTGCCCACCCTCGCCGCCGGCACCTCCTTCCTGCTCACCACCTCCGGCTCCACCGACCTGCCCAAGATCGTCCCCCTCGCGCAGACCGCGATCGACCGCTTCACCGCCTGGGCCCACGACACCTTCGACCTCGGACCCGGACGCGTCGTCGCCAACTACGCCCCCCTCAACTTCGACCTGTGCCTGCTGGACGTGTGGGCCACCCTCGCCGCCGGCGGCACCGTCCTGCTCATCGACCCCGCCCACGCGCTCAACGCCCGCCACCTGCTCACCCAGCTCACCCGCCACCGCCCGCACGTCCTGCAGGCCGTCCCCCTCGCCTACGCCCTCCTCACCCAAGCCGCCGGCGACCAGACGGTGCTGGACAGCGTCGAACACGCCGCGTTCACCGGCGACGCCATCGACGCCCGCACCCTGGCCGCACTGCCCGCCCTGCTGCCACACGCCGCCCTCTACAACATCTACGGCTGCACCGAGACCAACGACAGCTTCCTGCACCGCCTGGACCGCCTGGACGCCACCGCCGCCCTGCCGGTACCCATCGGCACCCCCCTGCCCGGGGTCCGCACCCTGCTCGCCGCCCCCGACGGCACCCCCGTCACCGGCCCCGGCCGCGGCGAACTGTACGTGTCCACACCCTTCCAGGCCGCCGGCTACCTGGACCGCTCCCGCGACACGGGCCGCTTCACCACCCAGCCGGACGGCGCCGGAACCGGCCGGCGCTGGTTTCGCACCGGCGACCTCGCAGTGCGCGACGAGCAGGGCCGCCTCCACCTGACCGGACGCGCCGACTTCCAGGTCAAAGTCCGCGGCGTCGCCGTCAACACCGCCGAGGTCGAACGCGTCCTGCTCGCCCACCCCGAGGTCCACGAGGCCGCCGTGGCCGCCGCCCCCGACCCGCTGACCGGCAAACGCCTGCACGCCGCCGTACGCCGCGCCCCCGGCTCCGCCCTCAACAGCCTCACCCTGCGCGAACACCTGGCCCGCAACCTGCCGCGCGCCGCCGTCCCCGAACGCCTGGCCATCCACGACACCCCGCTGCCCAAGACCGCCACCGGCAAGGTCGACCGCAAGGCCGTCCTGCCCACCGCCTGACCACCACCACCGCGCTTCCCACCGAAGGAGTCACCAACCCGTGAACAACATCACCCAGATCAAGCGGTTCCTCATCGAGGAGTTCCTGCCCGACGTCACCCCCGAACAACTCGCCGACGACCACGACCTCCTGTCCGACGGCGTCATCGACAGCCTGGGCGTCCTCAAGCTCATCGCCTGGGTCGAGGACCACTTCGCACTGCCCGTCGACGACACCGACCTCGACCCGAACAACTTCCGCTCCGTCACCGCCATCGACGCCTTCATCACCCAGCGCCGCGCCGTCCCGGCCAGCGCCGTGGCAGGCGGCTGACCCGTGCACCCGGCCCTCACCGCCCTGCTCGCCGGACACGACGTCGACCTGGACACCTGGCGCTCGTGGTGGGACCAGCTGGAACAGCCCGCCCCGGGCCCGGCCCGCGACAGCGACCGGGCCCAGGCCGCGGCCCTGCTGGCCGCCCTCACCACCCGCCTGCCCGGCCCCACCACCCTCACCGCCTTCACCACCTCACTGACCGAACGCAGCGCCCACCCCGGCCCCACCCACCCCGCCAGCGTCAACATCGTCGGCACCGGCGGCGGCCCCGCCACCTTCAACCTCTCCACCGCCGCCGCCCTGACCGCCGCCACCATGGGCATCCCCGTCGTCAAGACCGGCTCCCGCGCCTACACCAGCACCGCCGGCTCCATCGACCTGCTGGAACGCCTGGGCATCACCCTCACCTCCTCCCACCAGGCCACCGCCGAACACCTGCAGCGCCACGGCATCGCCTTCGCCGGCCCGCACGTCTACCCACCCGCCCTCACCCGCCTGGCCCGCGTCCTGTTCCCCCTCACCCTC
This sequence comes from Kitasatospora sp. NPDC087314, assembly GCF_044744365.1. Classification (NCBI taxonomy): domain Bacteria; kingdom Bacillati; phylum Actinomycetota; class Actinomycetes; order Kitasatosporales; family Streptomycetaceae; genus Kitasatospora; species Kitasatospora sp. NPDC087314. The sequence continues at coordinate 436,683 of NZ_JBIUYE010000006.1, read as the reverse complement.
AAACCCTTCGCACGCCTCCTCAACACCCTCGGCCCACTGCTGGCCACCGTCCCCGTCACCGCCCAACTCACCGGCGCCAGCGCCACCGCCGACCTGGACGCGCTGCGCCACCTCGCCCCCCGCACCCCCGGGCGCGCCGTATGGCTGGCCTCCAACACCGCCGGCGCCGACGAACTCCTGCCCTTCGCCGACAACACCCTGCACACCCCCGACACCACCATCCACCTGCCCGCCGGCGCCGTCGCCCCCGCCGACGGCACCCTGGCCGACCTCGCCCCCCACCCCGACGACCTCACCGGCCACTTCCTGAACGCCCTCGCCGGACGCGCCGGCACCACCGCCACCCACACCATCGCCCTCAACGCCGCCGCCCTCGCCCTCGCCTCCGGCCGCCACACCCACTGGCACACCGCCCACACCGCCGCCCTGGACGCCCTCGCCGACGGCGCCCCCCGCGCCCTGGCGATCCGCCTGCGCGCCGACCACAAGGCCCCCGCCCATGCCTGACACCGCGCTCCTGACCCCCCGCGCCGACGGCCGCCCGGGCCTGGCCCTGTTCCTCAACGCCGGCGACCCGCCCCAGCGCCTGACCGACCTGGCCCTCATGCTCGACGAGGAAGGCACCGACGTCCTCGAACTCGCCGTCCCCTTCCCCAACTCGCCCACCGACGGCCCCGTCATCCGCCGCTCCGCCGCCCGCGCCCTGGCCGCCGGCACCACCCTGGACACCGTCCTGGCCGAACTCGCCGACCTGCGCCCGCGCCTGAGGCACCTGAAGATCGCGCTGCTCGCCGACTGGAGCCACAGCCTGCGCCACCGCGACCCCGGCGCCTGCGCCCGCGCCATCGCCGCCGCCGGCGCCGACGCCCTGCTCGTCCACGCCCTGCCGCCGCGCCTGCGCCCCGCCTGGCGCCGGGCCTGCCACGAAGCCGCCCTGCCACAGGTCGCCACCTGCTACCCCACCTCCGGCCCCGAGGTCATCGCCGACGCCGCCACCGCCGCCCACGGCGCCTACGTCTACCTCGTCGCCCACTACGGCCGCTCCGGCACCGCCCCCGCGGCAGGCCACCACACCCTGGCCGCCACCGTCGCCGCCCTGCGCGCCGCCGCACCCGCCACCCCCGTCGCCGTCGGCTTCGGCGTGCGCAGCGCCGCCGACCTGGACGCGGTCGCCGCCGCCGGAGCCGACGCCGCGATCGTCGGCTCCGCCGCCGTCGCCCGCATCGAGACCGCCCTCACCGAGGGCCGCGACGCCGTCCAGGCCCTGCGCGCCCTCCTCCACGACCTCCGCCCGCCCGCGCCCCCCAGGCCCGGCCCGGCCGGACGCACCACCCGCACCGCCACCCGCACCACCACCCCCGCCCGCTGAGACGAAAGGCAGAACCAGCATGCTGATCCGCGACCTCGACGACGTCCAGACCGTCGAGTGGGGCAACGGCCTGTCCCGCCGCTTCCTGGTGGCCGGCGACGGCCTCGGCTACACCCTCACCGACACCGTCGTCAACGCCGGCACCAAGTCCCGCCTGGAATACCGCAACCACCTGGAGGCCTGCTACTGCATCGCCGGCTCCGGCGAGGTCATCGACATGGACGGCACCACCCACCCCATCACCCCCGGACGCCTCTACGCCCTGGACCGGCACGACGCCCACTACCTGGTCGCCAGCCCCGAGGAGGACCTGCGCCTGGTCTGCGTGTTCTCCCCGGCCCTGCGCGGCGACGAGGTCCACCAGCTCGACGCCCACTCCTCCTCCGCCTACTAGGCCGAGATCCCCCGTCGAGCCACGTGCCGGCGCCCCGCGCGCCGGCCTGCCACCCCGGGCCCCGCAGGCGGGCCCGGGAGGAAGGCGGCAACGTCATGATCCGCTGGAACGCCGACCAGAACGCCCTGCGCGAGGGCCTGGCCCGCTTCGGCGACGACCTGAGCGCCGGCCACATCGAAGGCGACGAACAGGCCGCCTTCTCCCACGACAAGTGGCGCCTCGTCCAGAAGACCGGCATCCTCTCCCTGCCCTTCGAGGAACGCTACGGCGGACTGGGCCAGTCCCTGCTCACCACCATGTACGTCCTGGAGGGCCTGGGACAGACCTGCCGCGACGGCGGCCTCAACTTCTCCGTCACCACCTCCCTCGCCTCCACCGGCGTGCCCCTGCAGGCCTTCGGCTCACCCGCCCTCAAAGAGGCCTACCTGCCGCGCATCGCCTCCGGAGAGGCCATCGGCGCCCACGCCATCACCGAGTCCGAGGGCGGCTCGGACGCCATGCAGATGCGCACCCGCGCCGAGCGCGACGGCGACCACTTCGTCCTCAACGGCGCCAAGACCTTCGTCAGCAACGGCCCCGTCGCCGACGTCATCGTCGTCTACGCCCGCACCCACCCCCAGGGCGGGGCACTGGGCGTCACCGCGTTCCTCCTGGACCGCGACACGCCCGGCATCAGCACCGGAAACCCCATCAAGAAGATGGGCCTGCGCACCTCGCCGCTGTCCGAGGTCTACCTCGACGACGTGCGGGTGCCCGCCACCCGGGTCCTGGGCCGCGTCGGCGGCGGCTTCCTCGTCCTGGACCACGTCATGAAACGCGAGATCCTCTACTCCTTCATCGTCAACACCGGCGAGATGCAGCACCGCCTGGCCCGCTGCCTCGACTACGCCAAGACCCGGATGTCCTTCGGCAAGCCCATCGGCTCCTACCAGTCGGTCGCCAACAAGATCGTCGACACCAAGATCCGCCTGGAGACCGCCCGCAAGTGGCTCTACGACACCGCCCAGCGCCTGGAAGCGGGCGAGAACGTCACCGTCGACATGGCGATCGCCAAACTCCTCACCAGCGAGTCCAACCTCGCCACCTCACTGGCCGCCGTCCAGGTCTTCGGCGGCAACGGCTACATGTCCGAGTACGGGCTGGAGAAGGACGTGCGCAACGCGGTCGCCGGCACCATCTACTCCGGCAGCAACGAGATCCAGTACAACCGCATCGCCGCCATGCTCGGACTCGGCAAGTGAGCGCCCCCGCCCCGCCCCGCCCCCACCCACCCGCACACCCCCGCCACCTCAAGGTGTGCGGGGCCCGCACCCGCGCCGACCTCGACCTGCTCGCCGCCGCCGGCCCCACCCTGGTGGGCCTGTGGCACGGCATACCCGGCGGCCCCGCCGACCTGTCCGAACCGCACCTGACCCACCTCGCCGCCACCGCGATCCGCCGGGGCCTGGAACCCGTCCTGGTCACCTTCCTCGACGACGCCGCCCACCTCGCCCGCCTGGCCCGCACCACCGGCATCCGCTGGATCCAGCTCCACGCCTACCAAAACCCCCACCTGGTCGCCGAACTACGCAGCCACCTGCCCTACGCCGTCCTCGTCAAGGTCCTGCACCTGTCCCGCGGCCGCTGCCTGGAACGCCCCTTCATCGGCGCCTTCGAACGCGCCGGCTGCGACCTGTTCCTGCTGGACACCGTCACCGACGACGGCCGCGTCGGCTCCACCGGCCACTGCCTGGAACCCGCCGACGTCCACACCCTGCTGCCCCGCCTCACCATCCCCTTCCTCCTGGCCGGCGGGCTGAACGCCGCCAACCGCGACACCTACCGCACCGTCACCGACCACCCCCTGTACGCGGGCGCCGACATCGACACCGCCGCCCGGGGCCCGGCCGGCGACTTCACCCACGAGGCCGTCACCGCCCTCGCCCACGCCTGGCACCCCCGGCCCAAGGAGGCCCACGTATGAGCGCCCCGCGCTTCGCCGACGCCCTGCTGGCCGCGCGACGCCCCCTGATCATGGAGGTCAAACTCCGCGACCCGCACGGCGCCGACCTGCTGGGCCCGCGCACCGTCACCGACCTCGTCACCCGCTACCACCAGGCCGGCGCCCCCTGCCTGTCCGTGGTCACCGGCCGCTGGTTCGGCGGCACCCCCCGCCTGCTGCGCGAGGTCACCGACGCCACCGACCTGCCCGTCCTGCAGAAGGACTTCCTCACCCGCCCCGCCCAGCTGGAGGCCGCCGCCGCCCTCGGCGCCGCCGCCGTCCTGCTCACCGCGGCCCTGCTGCCCGCCACCTCCCTGCGCCGCCTGGTCACCGCCGCCCTCGCCCTGGGACTGACCCCGTTCGTCGAGATCACCGACGAACGCGAACTGGACCTGCTGCCCGACCCCGAACACTGCGTCGTCGCCGTCAACAACAAGGACATCCGCACCCGCGAACGCGACCGCGGCGACCTGACCCGCAGCCTGCGCCTGCTGCCCGCGCTGCGCGCCGCCGGCATCCGCGCCCCCGTCTCCGCCTCCGCCATCACCGACCCGGGCGACGCCGCCCGCCTCCTGGACGCCGGCTACGCGGGCCTGCTGGTCGGCACCGCCCTGATGCGCACCCCCGACCCGGCCGCCTGGCTCGCCGACCTGGACGCCGCCCGCACGGCGGTGGCCGCATGAGCGCCACCCGCACCACCACCGCCCGCCCGGGCGGCGCCGGCCTGACCACCCGCTCCCTGGTCCTGGACGCCGGCGGCATCCCCGTCTCCGCCCTGGTCGCCGAACCCGCAGGAGCGCCCAAGGCCGTCATCCTCGCCATCCACGGCCGCGGCATGCGCGCCGCCTACTTCGCCGGCCCCGCCCACCCCGACACCGACCTGCTCACCCTCGCCGCCGACCTCGGCTACACCGTCCTGGCCCTGGACCGCCCCGGCCACGGCGCCTCCGCCCACCGCCTGCCCGACGGCCAGCTCATCGCCGACCAGGCCGCCACCCTGCACGCCGCCCTCACCGACTACGCCCGCGCCCACCCCGTCGGCGCCGGCGTCCAGCTCCTCGCCCACTCCTTCGGCGGCAAGATCGCCCTGCACCTGGCCGCCCACTGGCCCGCCGACCCCCACCTGCCCCTGCTCGGCGCCGACATCAGCGGCCTGGCCCAGCACTACGCCCCCGGCGCCTGGGAGCGCCCCGACGACCTCGCCGGCGGCGGCCGCCTCAACTGGGGCCCCCTGCACCTCTACCCGCCCGGCACCTTCCACGCCGCCCGCACCCTGCTCACCCCCGTCCCCGCCCTCGAATCCCGCGAACTGGCCACCTGGCCCGCCCGCTACGGCGCCCTGGCCGCCCGCGTCCGGGTCCCCGTGCGCCTGACCCTCGCCGACCACGAGGCCTGGTGGCGCCTGGAGGGCGCCCACCGCACCGCCCTGACCGCCGCCTTCGCCCCGGGACTCGCCCGCCTGGTCACCGCCCACCGCGCCGGCCACAACCTCTCCCTGGGCCACGCCGCCCGCCCCTACCACCTGCGCGCCCTCGCCTTCACCGACGACTGCCTCACCCACCCCCGAGCCCTCACCCCCGCACCCGTCCTCGCCGCCGCGGCCGCCTGACGGGAGCGCAAGCCCTTCCGGGGAGCGGTTCCACCCCGGCAGGGCCGTGCCAGGACCGTTCACCGGTCCAGGAGTTCAGCGAAGCGCTCCAGCGCACGATCGGTGCGGTCGCGGTCGCCGGTGGCCGTGAGATCGAACAGCAGACCCCGGACAACGGCCATGACCACCGTGGGCGTGACGGTGTCGTCGGGACCGGTGCAGACGTCGCGGAAGGTGGCACCGAGCGTGTCGAACCAGTCCGTGATCGCCTCGCCCTGGTCGGGGTAGGTCTCGGGGTGGACCAGCCCGTCGGCGTGCACCTCGAAGAACAGCCGGACGAACGGCGCACGTTCCAGCTCCTGTTTGCTGCCGAAGTCGTAGAGCAGCATCCGTGGGCTGGTGCCGAGGGCCGCGGCCAGTGGCCGCAGGCTCAGCCCGGCCAGGCCGGTGACGGGCGGGCGCCGGCAGCCCGCCAAAGGGGTCGCCGCCCAGGCCCCGACCCCTTTAGGCGGCACGGGCGCAGGTCCCCGGTGATCACCGCCCCCTGTGCCCGTCCTGCGTCCGGGGCAGCCCCACCGCGCCCGTCCGCGTCACCTCCCAGGCGCCCTCATCTGCGCATCATCCGCGCCCGTACGAACAGGGCGATACAGGTGATGCCCGCGATCAGGCACACCAGGATTGCGACGGAGAGCAGGAGTATCTGGGCGTCGCCGAGGCCGGGTACGTCGTGGACGAGAGCGATGTCGTGGGGGTCGGTGATCACCTTGTCCGGGTGGCCCGCGATGAAGAGGACCATGGCGACGACCGCGGCCAGGCATGCCGCGCCCGCGGCCAGCAGCCAGCCGCCCGCCTTGTGCTGCCACTCGTCACCGGTGAGCCGGGCCGCGTGCGGGCACCGGCTGAGCACCGCGAGGCCGAGCGCGCCGTGCCGTTCGGCCAGTCCGTCCACCCGGACCCGCCTGCCGTCGGCCAGGCGCAGCACGCACCGGTACCCGACGCCCAGTTGCCGGGAGAGCGCGGTGTCCCGCTCGCCCGTCCGAATGGTGATCGCGGTGACCCGGTCCCAGGCGAAAGCCGTAGGCCCTCGCCGCGAGCCGTGGACCATGCCGTGCTCGCGCACCTCGAAGTACTCCGCCGATCCACCACGCACCGCTCGAAGGGCCTGGGTCGCCGCGAGGTAGAACCCGGCCAGTCCGAGGCCGATGAGCACGCCTACCGCCTTGTTGGCACCGGCCGACGCGTCATCGCCACCGCTGGTCGCTCCCCAGAGGCCCAACCAGCCGAGCGGGACGCCGATGCCCAGTGCCCAGAGGGCGTTCACCCACCGCTTGCCGTTGGCCACCGGGTGCCTGCTGACAACGGGACCGAGTTCGTCGAACACGCCTGTCTTGCCTGTCATCGGGCAAGTTTAGGCAACGGCGCACAGCCGCCTCAAGGTTCGCCGCCCTGCGGCCGGACCGCCCCACGCGCCCCGTCTGCGCAACCGCCAGGAGCTCGGACACGACGAGCCGGCGGTCCGCTACGAGGCGACCGTCCTCATCGCTGCCATCGACGAGTGGCTGTGATCGGCACCTCCACCGGGGTCCTACGCGACCCTGACCACGTACTTGCCCTGGACGCCGCCCGCCTCCAGCGCCCGGTGCGCCGCTGCTGTCTCCTCCAGGGGGAAGACCGTGTCCACCGCGGGGCTCAGCTTGCCCTCGACCACATGGCGGGCGAGGTCGTCGAAGTCCTCCCGCGTGGGGTTGCCGCTGAAGTAGCGCACCCGGCCGCGTCCGTGGACCGTGCTGGCCGCGAGGTAGCCGAGCGTCGCAGCGGGCCGGTTCAGGTCGAAGGCGAGGGTGACCATGCGCCCGCCGGAAGCCAGGAGGCGCCGGAAGGCCCGCAGGTCGGTCCCCGCGGTGTCCAGGACCACATCGAAGCGGCCCAGCTCCGCCGGCCGCACGGCCTGGTGGTCGACGGCCTTGTGCGCGCCGAGCCCGCGGACGAAGTCGAGGTTGGCCGCGCGGGCGAGGGCCGTGACCTCGGCGCCGTACGCCCGTCCGAGCTGGACGGCGGCGTTGCCGACACCGCCCGCCGCGCCCCGGACGAGGAGCCGTTCGCCGGGGCGCAGCCCGGCTTTGTCCCGCAGCGCGGTGATGGCCGTGGTGGCCACCGGCAGCGCGGCGGCGTCCACCGGGTCGAGGCCGTCGGGGAGCCGCCCGACCCGCTCGGCGGGCACGGTCACGTACTCGGCGGCGCTGCCGAACCCGGAGGTGCGGCCCAGGACCCCCCAGACGCGGTCGCCGGCCGCGAACCGGGTGACTGCGACCCCCAGTGCGGCGACCTCGCCGGTGAAGTCCAAGCCGACACGCTTGGGGAATGTCCGGCCGCTCAGGAGGCGGAGACGACCGGCCCGGACTGCCAGTTCGCTGCCGTTGACGCTGAACGCGCGCACCTTCACCAGCACCTCGCCGGCGGTCGGCTCGGGGCGTGGCACGCGGCTCACGTTCAGCACCTCGGGGCCGCCGTAGTGGTCGTAGAGCACTGCCTTCATCATGCGGTCATTCAACGTTCTGCCTTTGCCGCCGGGGGCCGTACGGGTCTGGCATCGACCGTAGGCTCTCAAGTGGACGCAATCGTCCGTTTGGACCGGAAGCGAGAGACAGTGATGACGGAATCCTCTCGGATCACAGCCCGGGACGGGGTGCGGGCGGACGCCCGGCGCAACCGGGAGCGCGTCCTCGTCGCCGCCCGTGCGGTCTTCGCGGAGCACGGGATCGACGCCCCGATGGCGACCGTGGCCCGTCGGGCCGGGGTCGGCGTGGCGACGCTGTACCGGCATTTCCCGACCCGGGACGCTCTGGTGCGGGGCGCGTTCGCGCAGCAGACGGAGACCTGCGCGCGGGCGCTCACCGAGGCTCTGGCCGCCCCTGACCCCTGGCAGGGCTTCCAGCAGCTGGTCGAGACGGTCTGCGCTCTGCAACGGGAGGAACGCGGGTTCCCGGCAGCGTTCGTCACGGCCTTCCCGGACCGCACGTCGGAGCACGCGCAGTCCCGGCAACGAGCCGAGCGGGACTTCACGACCCTGGTCCGCAGGGCCCAGGCGTCGGGCGCGCTGCGGGCCGATTTCCACCCGTCCGACCTCGCCGTGGTCCTGTTGGCACACTGCGCTCTGGTGACCGCCCTGCCGGATGACGGTGCGGCGTCCCGGCGCCTGGTGGCCTATCTGCTCCAGTCGTTCCGCACCGACACGGCCAACGAACCGCTGCCTCCGCCGGCTGCGCTGACACTGCGCAACCTCCCGATGGCAACGCACGGTTCCCGGGGGCAGCGGCCCGCCGGAGCCTGACCCGAGACGGTACCTGCCGCAGGGCACGTCCAGTCCGACGACTCCGCTGTCGCAACAGGCCCTAGGAGAAGGACGTGTGCAGGTACCTGACGGTCGGCGTCGCGATCAGCCAGGCCGAGACGGCGAGGCCCAGGGTCACCGGGAAGGGCCCCTGCACCAGCGTGAGGAGGACGGCACCCATGGAGGTCACCAGGGCCGTCCCCATGAGCAGGATCGGCGAGCTGTTCCAGAACGCCGGGTTGCGGCCGGGCAGTCCGTGGGCGGTCACCACCGTGCCTGCGGCGGTCGGCAGCGCGGCTTCCGCCAGGCCGAGCCAGACGTGCCAGGACAGGGTCAGGGTGCTCACCTCGTGCCCGTCATGGGCGATCCGGACCACCGTGCCCTTCCAGATCTTCAGGTCCACGGCGGTGCCGGCCTCCACGTGCCGGTAGAGGGACTCGTCGACCTCGTACTTCTGGGCGGAGCCCGCCTCGCGTGCGATGTTCAGGTAGTAGCTGGTCCCGTCGTCGACGGAGGAGGACACCCACTTCCTGGTGACCTGGCCGCTCTCCAGCAGCAGGCAGTCGGCGTCCGGCCCGGGCGTCGGAGTGCCGCAGACGGGGGCGGTGCGGTAGGCGCCGCGCTCCTCGACCCGCCTGCGGCGCCCGCAGCTGCACGACGCCGACGAAGTGCGCGGCGTTGCAGCGCAGGTGGGTGGCGGGTCCCGCACGGTGACGTCCCAGCCGATGTCGGGGCGCTCCGGCCCGACCGAAGCCCCGCGACCAGCAGCCCTGCCCTGACCTCACCGCGAAACGGACATCAGCTCGCGAACCGCCCACTGAGAACGCGCCGCCGCCCCGGGGCAGGGGCGGCGGCGCCCAGGCAACGTCAGTCGGCGTCGAACTCGCCGGTGCGGACGGCGGTGACGAAGGCCCGCCAGGCGGCGGAGGAGAAGACGAGCGCCGGGCCGTGCGGGTCCTTGGAGTCGCGGACGGGCATGATGCCGGTGAAGCCGTCGGCGACCTCGACGCAGCCGCTTTGCCCACCGCTGTACGTGCTCTTGCGCCAGGTGGTGTCCATCGCGGTTGCCTCCTGTGGGTGGAGTGGGAAGTCGATGGGGGACGACTTCCCACTCTGGCGTCAGGTAGGCCTAGTTGGCGTCGAACTCGCCGGCGCGGGTGGCGGTGACGAAGGCCTGCCAGGCGGCGGCGGAGAAGACGAGCGCCGGGCCGTGGGGGTCCTTGGAGTCGCGCACGGGCATGATGCCGGTGAAGCCGTCGGCAACCTCGACGCACTGACCGCCACTGCCGCTATAGGAACTCTTGCGCCAGGAAGCGCGAGTCAGTTTGACGTCCATTCGAGGTCCCTCCGTACCGAGCGGATCATAGCTACTGAGTCGGCCTGATTCATGGCCTCGACCAGCAGCTGATCGTAGTCCCTGACCAAGGCTGCGATCGACTCGGTATCGCGGTCGAGGTAGCCGCGCTGCTCGGTCTCGCTGTAGGCGATCATCTTGCGTGTCGGCAGCATCAGCATGGTTACTACGCGAGTGAATGGCCTACTCTCGCCGAGAGAGTAGGGCGCCACCTGGATGAAGATCCTGGGTTGACTGGCCAGTCGTTCAAGGTGGAGTAGCTGCTCGATCATGACGTCTCGGCCGCCGATGGTCCTCCTGAGACAGCTTTCGTCCAGCACCGCGTGCAGGATCGGCGGAGGCGTTCGGTGAAGGGTTTGCTGCCGGGTGAGGAGGTAGTTGATGCGTTCTTCGGCTTGCTCCGGGGTGGCCGTGCCTCGCCTGATATTCCCCTGCTCCCAAGCGGTGGCGTATGCCTTGGTCTGCAGAAGGCCATGGATGACGTTGATTTCGAAGAGCTTGATCTGCTCCGCGGACGACTCGTAGTTGGCGTACTCGGGGAAGCCCGGAACCAGGGCAGTGTGTTTGAGCTGCCAGTACATCAGCAGCAGGGTCCCGCCGGTCTGCAGGACCTCGTCGGCTTTGGTAGCAAACTTCTCACTCGGGGGTCGCTGCGCAAGTTCTACGAACGAGACGTAGGACGGGTGGACTCCGACCTTGCGCGCGAGCTGTTCCTGCTTGAGGCCCATGGCCCTGCGTGACCTGCGGAGTTGGACCCCGAACGGTGCCCAGGGGGATGACTGCGGGTCAATTTCCTTGATGTTCACCATGGCTGCTCCAACTCTCCAAGCCACCGAGGTCAAGTCGTCTGCCACTTCCGATGCTAGGCGACGCAGGGCCACCATGTGCACAGAACGTGAAACGCTGATCGCGGAAGGTTATTCCCATGGTCGATGTCCAAGTTCCCCGGCTCCACGGCTACGGGGTCCGCTGGGACCCCGAGGGCCGGTGCTACCGGGTGCGGAACGAGACGACCGGGGAGTGGCTGTGCCAACCGGCCGGTGAGCGCAGCGGGTTCGCCTCCTTCGGCGCGGCCTTCAGTGCCTGGCGTGCGTTCGAGGTGCACAAGCGGCCGGGGGAGCGGTGATGGGCTCCATCCTCTCCCGGGCGACCGCCGAGCAGCGGCGACAGGCCGCCGCTGTGCTGGACGACCTGACCACCGTCCTCGCCCTCGGCGGGGTCCGGCTGCCCACCCTCGAAGTCGACTGGGACACCGGCCGGATGACGTGCAGCTACCTGCTGCGTCTCACCGCCCGGCCCGTCGACCTCCTGCGGATCGTGGACCTGCTGCGCAAGGGGCTGCGCTACGAGCGCCTCACCCATGACGACTGAACTCCTCGCTCGCCTGCTCTGGTGGGCCGGCTTCTCCCTCGTGCTCCTCGCCGCCCTCAGGAAGTGAACTCCCGATGCAAGACCCCCGCTTGCTCGCCAAGCCGCCGGTGTGCCGGCTCGGCTGCCTCGTCCTCGTGCGCAACCGGCGCGGCGACGTCCTGCTCGTCGACCCGGACTACATGGACGGGCTGATCCTGCCCGGCGGCGCCGCGAAGCCGAACGAGCCGCCGCACCTCGCCGCCGCCCGCCACCTCCACACCGAGACCGGGCTCAACCTGCGCCTCACCGATGTCCTCGCCGTCGACTTCACCCCCGCCGACCGCTACCTGGAACGCCTCAGCCTCGTCTTCGACGGCGGCACCGTCGCCGACGACACCCGCCTCACCGTCCCGCCCCAGCACAGGAGCGGCCTGCTCGGCGCCCGCTTCGTCCCCGTCCGCCGACTGCCCGACGTCATGGTCCCCTCCCAAGCCGCCCGTCTCACCGAGGCGTTGGCCAACCGCACGCTGCCCGTCCTCCTCCACGGACAGCGCGCAACCTGAGGACCGCAGAAAGAAGGGGCGCGCGCGGAGCCCGGGCGCCGACCGGGGCTCCGCGCGCAAGGGGGCCGCGGGTCAGGCGGCGCTCAGGCGCACCGCCCTGCGGTGCTCCGTCATCCCGCAGACCAGCTGGTCGCGGATGCGGGCCGGGACCTGGGGGGCGAACCGGGCCAGGTAGTGGGCCAGATGGGACTCGTCGTCGACGAGGAACGGCAGGTCGAACACCAGCAGTTTGCGCACCGCCAGCAGCGGCACCGGCGCGCGCAGCGGCCGGAACGAGCGGTTCCACAGCCCCGGCTCCTCGCAGGCGGGGTGGAACTGGCCGATCATCAGGCCCTGTTCGACGAACTCGTCCTTGGCCTTGCGCTGCGCCTCGTCCAGCACGGTGGAATCCGCCCGGTCCAGGCCGGGCAGCACCAGCAGCACGGTCAGCAGCTCCCGGTCCGACTCCTGCGTGAGGTCGGCGAGCAGCTGGTCGTAGCGTTCACGCAGTTCGGCCACCAGTGCGGGCAGATCGCCGCCGGCGCCGGTGTCGGCGACCGCGATGTGGAACAGGCCGCGGCGCAGCGAGGGCTGGGTGTAGGGGCAGACGGGGCCGGAGCGCCCCAGGTCGGGGTGGGCGGTGGTGAGGAAGCGCCGGCTCCAGGCGAGGACCTCGGCGGCCTCGGCGTGGCGGTCGGCCGCTCCGGCGTCGATCTGGTCGGCGGAGTGGACCCGCAGGGCGGCGTCGACGGTGTGCGCGCTCACCGGGCACCCCGCCACACGGGTGTCAGACGGGGGCCGCCGGCGGGCAGGGCGAGGGCGTCGCCGAAGCGGGTGAAGCCGGCGGCGGCGAGCAGGCGGGCGCCGCCCGGGGAGCTGGTCTCGGCGTAGGCGGCCTGGCCGTCGGCGTCGACGGCGGCCAGGAAGGCCCGCAGGAGGGCGGTGCCGGTGCCGGCGCGGTGGGTGCCGGGGCGGGCGCCGATGAACGCCGCGTAGTAGTGCGGGCGGTGGCGCGGGTGGCGGCGGGCCTGCAGCCGGGTGATGGCGGCCAGGCGGCGGGCGGATTCGGGGTGGGCGGCGGCGTCGACGGCCTCGTCCAGGGCGCGGGCCGTGCCGTCGTCGCGCAGGCCCGGGTCCTCCCACACGCCGGGGGGCAGGAACAGCAGCACGGCGTCGGCGTCCTCGGTGGTCAAAACGCCCCGGTGGGCCAGGCACTGGTCGACGTGGACGCGGAAGAAGGCGGGCAGGACGGCGGCGCGGTAGGCGTCGTCGGGGAAGGCCCAGCGGGTGAGCGGGTCGTCCTGGAAGGCGGCGGCGAGGACCCGGGCGAGGGCGGGGGTCTCCCCGGGGCGGGCGGGGCGGACCGCGGGGGCCGCGAGGGCGGCGCCCGGCAGGGCGGTGGCGGTGGTCAACGGACACACTCCTCGGCAGACAAGGGGCGGCAGGGGCGGCAGCGGCGGAACCGGAACAGGGCGCGGCGGGGCAGCGGTACGGCGGTGCAGCGGTGCGGCGGTGCGGGTGGTTCAGGGCCGGTGGGCGGCGAGAGCGGCCACCCGCGCGTGCAGGCGCGGCAGGTACTCCTCGGCCTCGGGCTTCATCAGGACGCTGCGCAGCACCCGGGCCCCGCCGGCGTCGGCGCCCGCGCCCGGGTGGCGGCGGGTGAAGTCGGCGGCGTCCACGCGCAGCAGGCTCAGGTAGACCGGGTCGTGCTCGTCGGCCATGCCCTGGCGCAGCACGCGCTCGCTGGCGGCGTCGACGGCGGACATCGACAGCGGCCCCCGGGGGGTGGGGAAGTAGGTGACGATGTCCAGCTGCGGGCGCTGGTGCAGGGTCAGCTGCGCGCTGTCGTCGACGAGCCGGGACCAGGCCAGCGCCGCGCGCCGCCCGCCGGCCAGGACGGCGCCCAGGCCCTGCGCGGTGAGCGGCAGCAGCTGCAGGGTCAGCCACAGGGCGGCGGCCGAGGCGCCGGCGCGCGAGCACTCCAGGCTGATCTCGCCCAGGTGCAGTTCGGCGTCGGTGAAGTAGGTGTAGGGGGAGTCGTGGGCGAAGTGGCGGCCGATCGCGGGGTCGGCGAACAGCACCGCGCCGCAGCCGTAGGGCTGCAGGCCGTGCTTGTGCGGGTCGACGGTGACGGAGTCGCAGCCGGCGATGGCCCGCCACGGGGCCGGGTCCAGCTCCAGCGCGGCGGCCTGGGCGTCGTCGGTGGCCAGCAGCGCGAAGAACCCGCCGTAGGCGGCGTCCACGTGCACCCGCACCCCGTGGCGGCGGGCCAGCGCCAGCACCTCGTGCACCGGGTCGACGGCGCCGAGCCCGGTGGTGCCGGCGGTGACGACCACCGTGCCGACGCGCCCCGTGGCCAGCAGTTCCTCCAGCGCGCCCACGTCCATGCGCCCCGCCGGGTCGGCGGGCACCGCGTGGCCCTGCACGCCCAGCACGTGGCACATCCGGCTGTGCGTGTAGTGGGCCTGCGCACTGTAGGCCACGCCGCGCCCGGGGTGGCTCTGGCGGGCCACGTACAGCGCCTCCAGGTTGGCGATGGTGCCGCTGCTGGTGAGGTGGCCCACGTGCCGGGGCAGGCCGAACACGGCGGCCAGCGCGGCCACGCACTCGCGTTCCATGTCGTTGGTGGCCGGCCCGCCCTCGTAGGCGTGGTTGTTGGGGTTGAACCGCATCGCCGTCAGGTAGCCCACGACGGCGGCCGGGTGCGGGGGCTTGACCATCTGCCCGGCGTAACGGGGATGGAAGAACGGGTAGTTGTGCTCCAGGCGCTTGGCGAAGCGCTCGAACGCGACGGCGAAGTCCGCGTCGTCCACCCGGTGCGAGGGGTGCGGGCGAAAGGGCCCGAACCGCTCGCCCCACCGCTCGGCCACCTCGGCCGCCCTCGGCAGCCAGTACCGCAGGTCCACGCTGTGGCCCTTTCCCTTCGAGGGATCCTCCAGTGCTTCCCGAGCCACGGTGACCGGCGCCCGCAAGCGGGCCGCAACACCCGCAGCTCACCCCGCGGCCCGCCACGGACCCGCCCTGGCACCCCGCCCCACCGGCCGGTAGGCCTCAGCCGGACCCCAACCGGGCGCAAGGACCCGCTGCTGCAATCACCCCCGGAACCCGCCCCCGCACCACCCGCCGGGGCGCCCACCCACCGGGCCGGCAGCAGGAGGACGCGCGATGGTGACCAGACGCAGGATGATCGGCGCCGCCCTGGCGACCGGGGGAGGGGTCCTGCTCATGCGCACCACCCTGCGCCCGGCCGCCCCCGTCGCCGCCGCGGCCGAGGGCCACGACCACGGCGGCCCGGACCCCGCCGCCCCCGACCCCGGGCCCGACGCCGGGCCCGCGCTGGCACCGAAGTTCACCACCGCCATGCCCGTCCCCCCGGTGCTCGCCCCGGTGTCCACCGGCGGCGGCGCCGACACCTACGCCATCACCATGCTCCGCGCCTCCGCACGGATCCTGCCCGGCCACCGCACCGACGTCCTCACCTACAACGGGTCCTTCCCCGGCCCCGTCATCCGCGCCCGCTCCGGGCGCCCCGTCCTGGTGCGCCAGACCAACCTCCTGGACGACCCCGTCTCGGTCCACCTGCACGGCGCCCGCGTCCCCGCCGACAGCGACGGCGGCCCGATGAACCTGATCGCCGCCGGCCGCACCCGCACCTACACCTACCCCAACGACCAGGCCCACGCGAGCCTGTGGTTCCACGACCACGCCCACCACCTGGAGTCCGAGCACGTCTACCGCGGCCTGGCCGGCACCTACCTGATCACCGACGCCACCGAAGCCGCCCTGCCGCTGCCCGCCGGCCAGTACGACCTGCCCATCGCCCTGCGCGACGCCCGCTTCGACCAGGACGCCAACCTCGTCTACCGGATGGACGACCCCTTCAACCGCACCACCATCCTCGCCAACGGCCGCCCCTGGCCCAAGGTCGACGTCGCCGCCCGCAAGTACCGGCTGCGCCTGCTCAACTCCTCCAACCTGCGCTTCTTCTCCCTGCGCCTGGCCGACGGCGGCCCCCTCACCCAGATCGGCTCCGACGGCGGCCTGCTGGAACGCCCCCACGTCACCGACACCGTCGACCTGTCCCCCGGGGAGCGCGCCGACGTCGTCGTCGACTTCTCCCGCTACCCGGTGGGCACCAGCATCGTCCTGACCAACTCCATGCCCCCCGGCCCCACCGAACACGTCGGCCAGGTCCTGCGCTTCGACGTCACCCGCCCCGCCCACGACCCCAGCTCGGTGCCCGCCCGGCTGCGCACCCTGCCCCCCGTGGCCGCGGCCGTGCGCGAGCGCACCGTGGTCCTGGAGTACCAGGAGAGCCCCGGCGCCGCCCCCCTCGGCCTGATCGACGGCAAGGTCTACGACCCGGCCCGGGTGGACGCCCAGGTGGCCTTCGGCACCTCGGAGATCTGGACGGTCGTCAACGCCAACAAGGACGTGCCGCACAACTTCCACCTGCACCTGGTGCAGTTCCGGGTCCTGGCGCGCAACGGCGCCGCCCCCTCCCCGGCGGAGTCCGGGCTCAAGGACACGGTGCGCCTGCTGCCGGGGGAGAGCGTGCGCCTGCAGGCCGTCTTCGACGCCTACCGCGGCCGCTACCCCTACCACTGCCACCTGCTGGACCACTCCGCGATGGGCATGATGGCGCAGATGGAGATCGCCTGACCCCGCCCGTCCGTCCGCCTGACCGCACGCCCGTCCGCCGGGCCTCGGGCCGCCCGTCCGCCTGCCGGGCCTCGGGCCGCCCGCGGGTGCGGGCGGCCCGAGGGGGTGTCAGGCGGCGTGGATGCCCTGGCCCGGCGTCAGGATCCCCGCCGGGTCCCACCGCCGCTTGGCCCGCTCCACCCGCTCCCACAGGCCGCCGTAGTGACGCCGCCAGTCGGACGCCGTCATCCCCGGCACCGCCCCGATCAGGTAGCGCTTGCCGCCCAGCTCCACCGCCCGCTCGTACAGGCGCCGGTTGCGCTCCAGCATCGCCGCCGTGTCCGCCCCCGGCCCCGGGAACGCCAGCAGGTCGAAGTGCCAGCCCACCGGCTCCTGCGGCAGCACCGCCAGCGGCGCCTTCACCCGCTCCCGCGCGTACGGGTAGAACAGCAGCAGCCCCGCCCCCAGGTCCGCCGCGGTCAGCACCTCGGTCGCCTCCCGCATGAACACCCCCACCGTCGAGGCCGGCAGGAACAGGCTCAGCCACGGCTTCGGCAGCCCCCAGAACCCGGCCGCCCGCAGGTACCCCGCGAACGCGTCCACCCGGAACGCGTACTCGCGCCAGCTCTGCTCCACCACCGACGTCTCACCCGCCACCGGGCGCAGCCCCGCCAGCAGCCGCTCCCGCTCCACCGCACGCCCGGCGTCCCCGAAGGCCACCAGCTCCGCCGTGTAGCGCCACCGCGAACCGTCCGCGCTGCGCACCACGTTGCCCACCTGGAGGTCGAAGCGGCCCTCGGCCATCACCTTCTCCTGGTCCGCGCGGTAGACGTCCAGGTCGTCGTAGGCCAGGGTGAACACGGTGGCGCGCTCGCGCGCCGGCACCAGCGCGAGCGTGGCCCGCACGATGATCCCCACCTGCCCGCCGCCGGCCAGCACCGCCTCGAACAGCTCCCGGTTGCGCTCCGGCGAGGCCGTCACCAGCTCGCCGGTACCGGTGACCACCTGGAGCTCCTGCACGGTGTCCGCCTGCAGGCCGTGGCGCTGTACCGCCCCGCCGATCCCGCCCACGCTCAGCGTCCCGCCCACCGACAGGTGCAGGTAGTCCGTCAGGCACGGCGGCGCCCAGCCCTGCGCCAGCGCCGCGTCCGTCAGCTGCGCCCAGGTGGCGCCGGCCTCGACCACGGCCCGCCCCGGTTCCACGGAGACGATCCGCGACAGGCCACGGGAGTCGATCGCGATCCCGCCGCGGGGGTTGGCCTGGCCGTAGCTGGAGTGCGACTCCAGCCCGTCCGCGCCGACCACCGCCTGGTCGCCGCTCTGCCCGTTGACGGCCACCGGGATGCGGTGGCGCCGGGCGAAGGCCACCACCTTCTGCACGTCGCGCACCGAGGCCGGGCGCAGCACCGCGCGGGGCGCGGCGGTGACGAGGTGTCCGAAGTCGGAGGAGAACCGCTCCAGGCCGGCGCCCTGCAGGGTCACCGTGCCGTCCAGGGCGGGCAGTTGCTCCACGCTCTCGCCCGGCTCGGCGGCCCAGGCGCGGGCGGTGGTGTTCCAGCCGACGACGACGGCGGCGCCGGCGCCGGCGATCAGTGCGCGGCGGGACAGGCCTGAACTGCTCATATCAACTTCTCCGATCAGTCGTCAAATAGGGATTGTTGTACCGCAACCACCCCGCGACCACCTACTGCCCCGCACGTCCCTGCTGCTCCAGCATCGTCAGCTCGGCCACGGTGTACTCCCACATCCGCACCTGGTGGGCCGGGGCGTCGGCGGGGATGTGCGCGGCGGCGGCCCGCGCCTCCTCCAGCAGCGCCCGCCGTGCCTGCGGCAGGTGGGCCACCCGCGGCGAGGCGGCGGCCGTCCGCAGCACGTAGGCGAGCTTGTAGGCGTACACGTGCGGGCTGACCGGGAACAGCGCCCGGTACACCCACAGCCCCTCCGGGGCGTCCAGGATCCTCTCGTTGTGGCTCAGCAGCCGCACCCGCGCCTTCAGCACCAGGTCCCCGTGCACCGTCACCCTCACGTCCCCCTTCGTCCGTCCACCCGCCTTCGGCCCCCAGGGCAGCACGACGCGCGCACCGGCTGCCCTGGGCAGGGGCCGGTGCGTGGCCGAAGGAGTGGATGCCGACGAGTCTGCGGCGTGCGCCCGCCCCCGGGCAAGGCGAAACCCGCGTGCCCTGCGTCCTACCGCAACCGGCCACTGAGCTGGCAGGATTGGGTCTGGCACCCCCGCAGGACCCCGGCGCCGCGGCCCGCCCGGTGCGGGGCTAGCCTGGGCGCATGTTCGTACTGGAGCTGACGTACACCGCCCCGCTGGAGCGCATCGACGCCGTCCTGCCGCAGCACGTCGAGTGGCTGAACGGGCACTACGAGGCCGGCACCTTCCTCGCCTCGGGCCGCAAGGTGCCGCGCGAGGGCGGGGTGATCATCGCGCTGGGCGAGGACCGCGCCGCGGTCGAGGAGCTGACCCGCACCGACCCGTTCGCCCGCGAGGGCCTGGTCACGTACACGGTGACCGAGTTCCTCGCCACCACCACCGCCCCCGCCCTGGACGCCTACCGCCAGCAGCTGCCCGCCTGAGCGCCGCTCCCGCCCGAAGCCCGGCCGCCTGAAGCCCGTTCGCCCGACCCCGGCCGTCCGAACGCCGGCCTCGCCGTGCCCCGTTCCGCCCGCCGGTACGGGGCACGGTCGCGTTCTGGCTACGATCGGTAAGCACGGGGCAAGGACGCGTCTGGGAAGTTGGCGGGAGAAGACGGATGGCACACGCACGGGCCGGGCAGCCGGCGCAGCCGGATGATCTGGTGGATGTGGCGCGGCTGGTGACGGCGTACTACGCGCTGAAGCCGGACCCGCAGGAGGTCGGCCAGCGGGTGGCGTTCGGGACCTCGGGGCACCGGGGGTCCTCGCTGGACGCCGCGTTCAACGAGGACCACATCGCGGCGACCACGCAGGCGATCTGCGAGTACCGCTCCGGGCAGGGCATCGCCGGCCCGCTGTTCCTGGGCGCGGACACGCACGCGCTCTCGGAGCCGGCCAAGGTGACGGCGGTGGAGGTGCTGGCGGCCAACGGGGTGCAGGTGCTGCTGGACTCCGCGGACGGCTACACGCCCACCCCCGCGGTCTCGCACGCGATCCTGGCCCACAACCGGCGCAGCCCCCGGGCGCTGGCGGACGGCATCGTGGTGACGCCCTCGCACAACCCGCCGCGCGACGGCGGCTTCAAGTACAACCCGCCCAGCGGCGGCCCGGCCGGCTCGGAGACGACCGGCTGGATCCAGGACCGCGCCAACGAGCTGATCCGCGAGGGCCTGCGCGGGGTCAAGCGGGTGCCGTACGCGCGGGCGCTGGCCGCGGCCACCACCGGCCGCCACGACTTCCTGGGCGCCTACGTCGAGGACCTGCCCGCGGTGCTGGACCTGGACGCGGTGCGCGCGGCGGGGCTGCGCATCGGCGCGGACCCGCTGGGCGGGGCGTCGGTGGCGTACTGGGCGCGGATCGCCGAGACGCACCGCCTGGACCTGACGGTCGTCAACCCGGTCACCGACCCGACCTGGCGGTTCATGACGCTGGACTGGGACGGGAAGATCCGCATGGACTGCTCCTCGCCGGCCGCGATGGCCTCGCTGATCGGGCGCCGCGAGGAGTACGCCATCGCCACCGGCAACGACGCGGACGCCGACCGGCACGGCATCGTCACCCCCGACGGCGGGCTGATGAACCCCAACCACTACCTGGCGGTGGCCGTCGACTACCTGTACCGCCACCGCGCGGACTGGCCCGTCGACGCCGCGGTCGGCAAGACGCTGGTGTCCTCCTCGATGCTGGACCGGGTCGCCGCCGACCTGAAGCGGGAGCTGGTGGAGGTGCCGGTGGGCTTCAAGTGGTTCGTCGACGGGCTGCTGGAGGGCTCGATCGCCTTCGGCGGCGAGGAGTCGGCCGGCGCCTCGTTCCTGCGCCGCGACGGCGGGGTGTGGACCACCGACAAGGACGGCATCCTGCTGGCGCTGCTGGCCTCGGAGATCACCGCCGTCACCGGCGCCACCCCCAGCGCGTACTACCGCGAGCTGACCGGGCGCCACGGCGCCCCCGCCTACGCCCGCGTGGACGCCCCCGCCGACCGCGAGCAGAAGGCGCTGCTGGCCCGGCTGTCCCCGGAGCGGGTCACCGCGCGCGAGCTGGCCGGCGAGGCGGTGACCGCGGTGCTGGCCAAGGCGCCCGGCAACGGGGCGGCGATCGGCGGCATCAAGGTGTGCACCGACAACGCCTGGTTCGCGGCCCGCCCCTCGGGCACCGAGGACGTGTACAAGATCTACGCCGAGTCCTTCCTCGGCGACGGGCACCTGGCCCGGGTGCAGGAGGAGGCCCGCGCCCTGGTGGGCGAGGTCCTCGGCGCCTGACCCGCGCTCACCCCCACGCCCCGGACCGGGACTCCCGGTCCGGGGCGCGCGTGCTTCCCCCGGTCAGGCGCCGGTGGAGCGCGGCGCGGACGGGGCGGCGCAGCGGGGCGGCCGGGGCGTCGGCGACGGCGTCCCCGGAGCCGGCTGCGGCGCCCGCCCCTCCCGGGTGGTCGCCGCCGCCACCGCCGTCGCCACCAGCGCCAGCACCGCCGCCGCGACCGGGAACCACCGCCCGCCCAGCACCGCGATCGCCGCACTGCCCGCCACGCCCCCGGCCGCCGTCCCCAGGTACAGCGCACTGCTGTTCAGCGAGATCAGCAGCGGCGCGTTGCCCGGATCGATCGACGCCAGCCGGTGCGGCAGCGCCACCGACACCGCCCACCCCGCCAGCGGCACCACCGCCGCGTACACCAGCGCCCCCGGCATGCTGCGTCCCAGCCACGGCAGCGCCGCGAACGCGCACGCCGCCACCGCCGAACCGGCCAGCAGCACCCGCCGCACCCCCGCCCGGTCCACCAGGCGCCCGCCCAGCCAGCTGCCCGCCACCGACATCACCCCCGTCGTCAGCAGCACCAGGCTCAGCCGGTCGGCGTCGCCCCCGGTCGCCCCCGAGACGGCGGTGGCCAGGTAGATGTAGACGCACTGGAAGGCCAGGAAGAACACCAGCGTGGTGGCCGCCGCCCCGAGCACCCGCCGCTGCCCCAGCGGCGCCAGCCGCGCCCGCAGCCCCGGCGCGGCGACCGGCTGCGGCAGGTCGCGCAGCAGCAACGCCAGCCCCACCAGCGCCGCCACGCCCAGCGCCGTGACCAGCCACATCGTCATCCGCCAGTCGCTGCGCCCCACCCAGGTGCCCAGCGGCACGCCCAGCGCGGTGGCCACCGTCATCCCGCCCAGCACCGTGGCCAGCGCCCGTCCGCGCCGCTCAGGGGCGACCAGGGTGGTGGCCACCGCGTTGGCGGTCGGCGTGTACAGCGCGGCGCCGGCCGCCGCCAGTACCCGACTCGCCAGCAGCAGGCCGTAGTCCGGCGCGAGCGCGCTGAGCGCGTTGGCCGCGCTGAACACCACGAGCGCGGTCAGCAGCAGGCGCCGGCGCGGCCAGCGGGCGGTGAGCGCGGCCAGCACCGGGGCCAGCAGCGCGTAGCCGAGCGCGAAGACGGTGACCAGCTGGCCCGCGGCGGGCACCGACACCCCCAGGTCGGCGGAGACCGGGCCGAGGATGCCGGCGACGACCATCGAGTCGGTGCCCATGGCGAAGGTGCCGAGGGCGAGCAGGAGCAGGCGTACGGGCACGGGAAAGCCCCCCGATTGTTTGACGATAGGGCAACAGTTTGACGCTCGTCAAACACTAGGGATTGGTGGATGATTGTCAAACCAACCCCGGCCCGTCCGGCCCCGTCCGGCCGGCCCTCACCCGACGAGGATCACGCGCCATGCCCGAAGACGAGCGGCTTCCCCAGCCCGCCACCGCCGACATCGACCTCGTCACGGTGCTGCACGCCCTCGGCGACCCGGTCCGCATGACGCTGCTGCTCAGCTACGCCGACGGCGCCGAACACTCCTGCGCCCCCCGTGACCTGGGGCTGGAACACCTCCACAAGTCGACCGTCTCCCACCACATGCGCGTCCTGCGCGAGGCCGGCGTCACCACCACCCGCGTCGCCGGACGCAACCGCTTCGTCAGCCTGCGCCGCGCCGACCTCGACGCCCGCTTCCCGGGCCTGCTCGACGCCCTCCTGGCCGCAGCGCCCGCCGCGTCCGCCTGAGCGCTCCACTCCGGGGCCTATGACCGAGGTCGTACCCGCCGCCCGCCGCTCCTCCGCCGGCCCGACGCGCCCTGCCCGCACCACCCCGAGATCACCCTCGACCGCTGAGCCCCGGGCGCGGGGCCCCGCCGCACGCGTGGGATGCTCACCCCGGCGGGAAACCGGATCGGGAAGGGGTGGCGGCGTGCCGATCAGGGGCGTGCTCTTCGACGTCGACGACACCCTGTTCGACTACTCGGGCTCGGAGGAGGCCGGCATCCTCGCCCACCTGCGGGACCAGGGGCTGCTCGACCGCTTCCCCGGGCCCGGGGCGGCCCTGGCGCTGTGGCGCGCGGTCATGGAGGCCCAGTACGCCCGCTTCCTGGCCGGCGAGCTCACCTTCACCGGCCAGCAGCACGAACGCGTCCGGCACTTCCTCGCCCACCTCGGCCAGGACACCGCCGGCCTGCCCGACCACGAGGCCGCCGCCTGGTTCGCCGGCTACGCGGCCCACCGCGACGCGGCCTGGGCGGCCTTCCCCGACGCCGGACCCGTCCTGGCGAGGCTCGCCCCCGGCTACCGCCTCGGGATCGTCTCCAACTCCAGCGCCGACCACCAGCGCCGCAAGCTCGACGCCGTCGGCCTGCTGCCCTACTTCGGCGACACCCTGGTCTGCTCCGACCAGCACGGCGAGGCCAAGCCCGCGCCGGGCATCTTCCTCGCCGGGTGCGCCGGCCTCGGGCTCGCGCCGCGGGAGGTCGCCTACGTCGGCGACAAGTACGCCCTCGACGCCGTGGGGGCCCGCGACGCGGGACTGCGCGCGTACTGGCTCGACCGGGCCCGCAGTGGCGCACCGGTCACGGACGGCGTCCGCGTCCTCCACGCCCTCGACGACCTGCCCGCCGCGCTCGACGGCTGAACCCACCGCTTGTCGCCTGCCGGGTCGGTGGGTCCCGGAGCGGGAAGTCGGCGGGGCCGACTTCCCGCTCCGCGCGCCGAGGTGTCCGTCAGTAGGGGATCGGGCGGTTCTCGCGGGCCCACAGCTGTTCGGCCTCGCTCTGGGGCGGGGGCGGGGAGATCCCGTCCATCATCCACAGGTCCCGGGGCGTCTCGTCGATGTGGAACTCGCAGTACAGGCCACGCCCGGTGGTGTGGGGCGCGAGGAGGGCGGCGAGGGCCTCCCGGGTGCGCTTGCGCAGGTCCGGGTCCTCGGTGTGCCGGGCGATGTGCTCGACCACGATCCGCACCGCGTCGTGCGCGGGCTGGTCGCCGACGTGGAAGGAGTCGGCGGCGATCTCGTGGAAGAGCGTCACCACGTAGAACTTCGGCAGCCCGAAGCGGGTGTAGAACCCGGTGATGTCGGCGGCGAGGCGCTGCTTCTGGTCGGGGGTGTAGGTGCCGGGAGGGTGGTAGACGTGCCACAGGGGCATGGGTGTTCTCCTCGGGATCGGGCGTGGTGCAGGAAGGGGGCGCGGCTCAGCGGCCGATGGGCAGGGTGAGGCCCTCCACCGGGCCGGAGAGCGCGGACTTGAGCGCCCGGGTGACGTCGTCGACGAGCACTTCGCGCTCGCCGCGCTCGACGCCGTCCAGGACGATGCGGGCCACCTCGGCGGCCGGGAGCTTGTCGACGGGCAGGGCCGCCACCATGTCGGTGTCCGCGAAGCCCAGGTGCACGCCGACGACCTGGGTGCGCTGGGCGGCGAGCTCGACGCGCAGGGAGTTGGTGAGCGACCACAGGGCGGCCTTGGAGGCGCCGTAGGCGCCGGCGCCCGCACCCCAGGACAGCGCGGAGTGGATGTCCACCAGGGCCCCGCCGCCGCGGCCCGCCAGCACCGGCGCGAAGGCCTGGGCGATGCGCAGCGGGCCGAGCACGTTGGTGTCGAAGGTGGCCTGGACCTGGCGCAGGTCGGCGGTGAGCAGCGCCCCCGGATACAGGACGCCGGCGTTGTTGACGACGATGTCGACGTCCTGGACGCGCTCGGCCAGGGCGGCCACCGAGGCGTCGTCGGTGACGTCCAGGGCGAGGACCTCCACCCGCTCGTCCTCGCTGCGGTCGGGCGTGCGGGCGGTGGCGTAGACCTTCTTCGCGCCGCGCGCCAGCAGCTCCTCGACGAATGCCCTGCCGAGGCCGCGCCGGCCTCCGGTGACCAGGGCGACGGAGCCTTCGATCACGGTCATGTGCGTGTTCCTCGCTCTCAAGGTGGCGGTGTCCGTGTCCGGCACCACCCTTTTAGATTACTATCATCATCTAAAATGGGTGGGAAGGTGGGAGCACCACAAACAGGAGCGAAGGAAGGGAGCGCAGGCATGCCCCGCGTGTCACGAGCCGAGGCCGAGCGCCGCCGCCGCCAGGTGATCGACAGCACCGCCAGGCTGATCCGGGAGAAGGGCGCCGACCAGGTCAGCGTCCCCCAGGCGATGGCCACCGCGGGCCTCACCCACGGCGGCTTCTACCGGCACTTCGCCTCCAAGGACGACCTCGTCGCCCAGGCGCTCGGCGCGGCCTTCGCCGAACGCCGCGAGGCCATCGACCACCTCGCCGACGAACCCGCGGCCGAAGGTCGCACCCCCCGCGCCGAGTTCCTCGCCCGCTACCTCTCCACCCCCCACCGGGACAACCCCGGCCAGGGCTGCGCCGCCGCCGCGCTGGCCGCCGACGCCGCCCGGGCCGAGCCCGGCACCCCGCTGCGCACCGCCTTCACCGCCGGCCTGCGCGACCTCGTCGACGGCTTCCAGCACCTGCCCGACCCCGCCGAACGCGAGGCCGCGCTCGCCGACCTGTCGACCCTGGTCGGCGCCCTCCTGCTCGCCCGCGCCAGCGAGGATCCCGCCCTGTCCGCCGAGTTCCTGGACGCCGCCCGCCACCGGCTGTCCGCCCCCACCCCCGCCCCCGCCGCGGACGCGGACACGCCGTCCGTGTAAGGGCCGCAGCCGGACCGGGGGAGGGGCCCGCAGGCCCGTGATCGCGCGCACCCCGCCGGGGTCCAGGCGGAGCTCGTACGCGGTGCTGCACTCGCTGATGAGCGTGCCCACCTTCGCGCCGCAGGGGCGCAGCTGATTCATGCCGCTCCGGCCGTCGAGGCCGCAGCGCCCCCGGGAGCGCCTCCAGCCGGGATGCGGCTGGAGTGACGGTGCGTCATCGGGGTGCAGGACCGCGGTGTTCCGGGGTCCCGCGGACACCAGGAACCCGTCGCCGTCCGGATCGCCGACGCAGGGACCCCCGGCGAAGACCGGCAGGCAGGCGTCGGAGGGCACGAGCGGGGCGCCCCACGGCCCGGGTTCCAGGGCGAAGAAGCCGGGCGGCGCGACGGGATCCGTCGGCCTCGCGATAGCCCTGGCCCATCGGACGGGCGGGCACCTCGGGCAGCCTGGTCAGCGGTCCGGCGATTGGATGATCGCAGGTCGCCCACACGAACACGGCCACGGTCACCCGGTGTTCGTAACACCCGGCGGGCGCCCCGCCAACCGGATCGGCCGCCGTGGTTTAGCCGTCGGCGCCGAACAGCGCGCGGTAGCCGGCCAGCCCGCTCACGCAGACCGCACCGGTTTACGCCCCGCAGGTCCGGGCGGGCACCACGACCCCGCCCCACGCAGGGCCGGCCGCACCGGCCGACACCGACGACCCGGCCATCGGCACCGTCGGCGCCGTCCAGGCCGCCGCCGACGCCGCCACCTACACAGGCGTCGCGGACGTGGCCGCCCACCGGGCCCGCCAGGCGAAGGCTCCGTTCCGGGGGAGCCTTCGTCATACCGCCCGCGACGGCGCTTGCCGTGGTGTCGCGGCACGTGATCGGATGATGGCAGCATCGCGTGCCGGTGACGGACCGCGTCAGGCATGGAGGTGTGGAACCGAAGGGACCGCCCTCCGTGGCTTCCCCCGACGGCGACCGTGTGGTCGCCCTGAGCCTTCAGCTCTCCCAAACACATCAGGAACTGCGCCGCCGGATCGGCGCGGTCAGGGCCGGAATCGGCCAACGCCGGCTGGACGACGACACGCTGCGCACCCACTGCCTGGCCTTCTGCGCCGCGCTGACGGCACACCACCAGGGCGAGGACGAGGGCGTGTTCGCCCACCTCGTGCGCGAACGCCCCGAGCTCGCCGGGACGGTCGCCAAGCTCGTCGAGGACCACGAGATGATCGCTGCCATCCTGGCCAGGGTCCGCGAACTCGCCGACCACGCCGCCGAATCGCCCGGCGAAGGCCTGGAGGCGATCGGGCGCGAACTCGACGGACTCACGGCGATCATGGAATCCCACTTCGCCTACGAGGAACGGACGATCAGCAAGGCCCTCGACAGCGCCGTACCTGACAGCGGCTGGTCCGACCAGGTGTTCCGGTTCGGCTGACAACGTCCGTCGGCACGTCACCTGCTGCGGGCGGACGGCGCGAAGGTCGCCGTGGCGCAGTGGAACGGCGCCGACGGGACCGGGATGCCTCCGGGCACCCCGGCGCTCACCGTGGACCGGTTCAAGGCCGTCGCCCCCGCTCCGCCCTGGTGGGGTGTGGCGGGGGTCAGAACTTCCAGACCTGGTCGTCGAAGGCGGGGACGCAGTCCCACACCTTGGCGGGGGCGCCGTTTTCCTGCCAGGAGGGGAGGGCGAGGCAGCGGTTGTTGAAGGTGTTGCGGAGCTGGTAGCCCTTGGTGTCGACCCGCGGGCAGCAAGACGGCGGCGACACCGACACCACCCTGGAGAACGGGGGGTCGCTCACCAGCACCGACCACCACCCGTTCTGGTCCGAGGACCAGCGCACCTGGCTCGACGCCGCCGACCTGAAGACCGGTCAAGCACTCCGGGACCCCGCCGGCCGGCCGCAGCGGATCGAGGACATCCGGCACTGGAACACCCTCCAGCCCGCCTACAACCTCACCGTCGAGGACCTGCACACGTACTACGCGGTGGCGGGCGACACACCGGTGCTGGCGCACAACGCGGACGTCTACTGCCCGGCGCGTCTCGCCCTCGGTGCCACGGAG
Organism: Kitasatospora sp. NPDC087314; assembly: GCF_044744365.1. Lineage (NCBI taxonomy): Bacteria > Bacillati > Actinomycetota > Actinomycetes > Kitasatosporales > Streptomycetaceae > Kitasatospora > Kitasatospora sp. NPDC087314. The sequence continues at coordinate 409,015 of NZ_JBIUYE010000006.1, read as the reverse complement.
GACTGGAACACGGGCACCTTCGATATTCTGAGCCAGCGCCATCTTGAAGTTGGCTGGTGGGAGGGGCTGGCGTGACTCCGTTCCGGGGGCTCGCGCTGGTGGCGGGCGGCAGTCTGGCCTCCAGATCATCTGCCGGGGGTCTTTCGCCGGTTCCGGCCCGTCCGCGCAGACGGGCCGGAACCGGCGAACGGTCACACTCCGATGAAGCTCACCGTCTCCGTCATGTCCGCCCGCCCGGTACGCAGCCGCGGCACGCCTTCCTTCTCGAATCCCACCGCGACACCGCAGAACAGTGCGAGCCTGTCATCGGCTCCGACTATGTGGCTGACGGTCTTTCGGTACATCGTCCACATCACCTGGGGGCAGCTGTGCAACCCTTCCGCCCTCAGCAATAGCATGACCGTCTGCAAGTACATTCCCGCGTCCCCCCACTGGCCGGGCCCCATCGTCCGGTCGAGGTAGCAGAACAGCACGACCGGCGCCCCGAACGCCTCCGAGTTCAAGGCGGCGATCTTTGTGGGCCTGTCGGGGTCGTCGCGCTCGATTCCCAGCGCCTTGTACCGCTGGGCGGCCGCGGCGGAGAAGCGATCCAGATACGGCGAGGTCAGTTCGGCCGGGTACATCGGATACTCCCGCTCATCGCCCGGGTCTCCCGCCAGTGCCCGGGCCGTCGCGCGTTTCTTCAGTTCGGCCAAGGGCTCGCCGGTCACGACATACACATGCCACGGCTGGAGGTTCCCACTCGACGGAGTCCTCGTTGCCGCGGCCAGGACTCGTTCGAGTACCCCTTTGGGTACCGGCTCATCGCTGAACGCCCGCACGGCCCGGCGGCTGTCCACGGCTTCATACACATCCATGTCTTCTCGTCCTCTCGCTCAGCGACAACCACCTCTCTACCCCTTCAGCACGCACAAGGAGTTCTTGGTGGTGGGCGCAGTCTGCCGTGTGGATCGTCTGTCAGCGGGCGACTTCGAGGTTGGTCAGGACGAGCAGGACGAGCAGGGCGCGCAGGGCGCGCAGGAGCTCGGTGGCGCGGACGGGGGCGGTGCGGAGTTTGGTGAGAATCCGCCAGTTCTTCAGGTGGGCGAAGCCGTGTTCGACTGGGGCGCGTCCGGCCGCGAGGATACGATTGGCCACCTTCTGGCCAAGGGTGAGCTTGCGGGCGCGGGTGGCCTTGAAGCCGGTGACGACCACGGGGTCGTCGGGGTCGTCGTCCAGGCCAAGGAAGCCGGGGTCTGCCAGCGCACCGAGCCCGGCGTCGCGCAGGTGGTCGCGGCGGGCGGCGGTGATGTCGTGGGTGCGGCCGGGGCGGGCGGCCGAGATCCAGACCAGTCGGCCCTTCTCGTCGGTCAGGGCGAGGAAGCGCAGGCCGGGGCGGTGGTGCTTGCCGGAGTAGTTCGGGCGGTTGTCTTTGCCGGTACGGCGCTGGGTGGGGATGAGGGTGCCGTCGACCAGGACGACCTCGCCGCCCCGTTTGGCGATGTTCTTCAGAGCGCGGTCCAGCCGTGGGGCCTTCGCGGCCAGCAGGCCGATCAGCTCGTCGCGCCAGCGGCGGACGGTGGTGGCGGAGACGCCGTTGCCGCCGGCCATGTCGGCCAGGCGCTGGTCGTGCCGCAGAACGGCCAGGACGATCACCGCGATCCGGCCCGGCGGCAGGGCCCGCCAGCGTGAACCTATCGCCTTCAGATGGCGTCGCAGCAGGTCAGCGAGGTGGGTGACGGTGCTCGTGGACAGCGGCAGACGGCACTTGTAGACAAGGGGGACGGTGTCCCCGGTCGGCTCTTCGGTTTTGGTCACACAATCCCAACTGCCGTCGACGGCAACCTGGTTACGCCAGAACCAGACCTACGGCCAGGCGGCCGCCGCGGGTCACGGACGGGTGGAGCACCGGCCGTCGGGGAACTTGCGCAGCCAGCCGCGCTCGGCCAGCTTGGTCAGCTTCCCGCGCAGCGGCTCCAGCTTGCCCCGGATGCCGGTGTCCAGGCCGAGCACCTCGCCGACCTGCCGGACCATGACCGGGGCGCCCGCCTGCCGGACGACGGCGAGGATGCGCTGGTAGTCCGGCGGGAGCGCCGACTGGAACGGAGTCACGCCAGCCCCTCCCACCAGCCAACTTCAAGATGGCGCAGGCTCTCTGAAGGACTTCGCCGACAAGGTCGTCAAGGCGAAGTCCTACCATGACTTCCCCGCCGGGGCGAAGCGGACGGAGACCACCAGGGCTTCGTGATGTGCAGCCGCATGCGCATCTCGTCGCTGACCTGACCGGAGGTGCCCCGGCGGATCCGTCCGCCGGGGCACCTCGGCACAACCACCCGCCTCGCCCCGCCCACTGGCACGGACGTTCCGTGGCCGCGCATCCCCGGGGAATGGGAAGCCGGTCGTGCCGAACTTCCCGCGAGGGGCGTTCGGCGGGGCGCGACGGGTCCGTTCTCGGCCGCGTGACGGCCGACCAGCGAGCCCCCGCCGGCGGGGGAACGGAATCGTGTTGTGACGTGCGGGCCGACGCTGTAGACATGCCGCGATGACGATTTTTCATTGCGCCGTCTGCGGCGAGGCTCTCACGCCTGACCTTGAGCTCCTCCCGGCGGTTCCTGCCCGGCACGTGTTCGAGGGCGAGCTCGTCAACGGCTGGCGACAGGCCCCGCCCACCGTGCCCCGCGGCCACTACGCCGTCGATCCTGAGCCGCACGGACCGCCGTTCGTCCCGGCCGAGGACCAGGACGACTGCCCCGCCGCCTACCCCGGCGGCCCGTGCATCAGCGACTTCGACGGAATGGTCGTCGTCTCGGCCGGACCCCGGAACACCTTCGTCCTGCACCCCGAGGACGGGACCGGCATCACCGGGCACGCGACAACGAGCGGGCCACCCGGCTGCTGCGGAGCCCCCGGCGACGGCCCACCCAACCGCGCCTGCCGCTGCGGCGTCGTGGTCGGAGGTGAGATGTCGGACTGCTACACGCCCTACGAGCTCCACCTGCTGCCCGACGCCGTCCGCCTGGCCTCCAGCGCTCCGAACCGCTGACGCACACGGGCATACGGATTCCATGGGTGACTGGACGGCCGAGACAAGGCAGTCACGCGCACACAAGCTGTCGGCTCAGCGGCATAGGCCAGTTCCTTTTCCCCGCCCAGGAGTCGCTGCTACCGGGCGTCGAACTCGCCGGCGCGGACGGCGGTGACGAAGGCCCGCCAGGCGGGGGAGGGAAAGAGGAGGACGGGCCCATCGGGGTCCTTGGAGTCCCGGACGGGCTGCACATCGGTGAAGCCGTCGGCGACCTCGATGCAATCGCCGCCCTGGCCGCTGTAGCTGCTCTTGCGCCAGGTGGTGGGGTGGTTGCTCATCAACGCGGTTGCGTCCTGATCGGGCGGTGCCAACTGGCAGCCACCGTACGGTCGGCGTGAGAAGTCGGCGGGGTCGACTTCTCACGCGGGGTGCTTGGGGGCGGCGAGGCGGTGGCCGTCGTGGGAGCGGATGCGGACGGCGTAGACCTCGCTCATGTCGACGCCGACCTTGATCCCGGTCTCGTCGAAGATCTCGCGGCGCAGGCCGTCCTCGACGGTCTCGGTCAGCTCCAGCACCCCGCCCGGGGCTCCCCGGTCCCGTTGTCGGCCCGGCGGATCGCCAGCACGCGCCCGTCCGCGCGGACGACCGCCCCCGCGACGGATACGGAGTGCAGCGGTGTTGGGTTGGGCGACTCGGCATGGTTGCTCATGGGCAGCAGGAGGGCAGGGGTTTCGTCGTGGGCGGCGCCGCAGCCATCAGTGCGGGCCGGTGCGGATGTCGCGGCCCCGGGACCAGAGTTCCTCGATGTGCTCGGCGAAGCGGTCGAACATACCGTTCTCCTCGCTGCGCCGCAGGTGCATCAGTGGCGAGTCGTGGCCGACGGCGCGGGCGAGATGGGGTGTGACGAGGGCGTGCTCGTCGAATCGGAAGACAGAGAGGCCGACGTGGTTCGGGCCGTCGTCCGGAGCACTGAAGCGGGCCTCGACCCACTCGGAGCCGGAGAGTTTGGCCAGGTTCTCCAAGGTGACCCTGATCCTGGTGGACACCGTGAGGGCGACGTCCTCGATCTGCTCGCGCTGGCGCGTCGTGTCGGAGTCCGGATCCCCGAGGAGAAAGCGGACCCGGCAGCCGCCCTCGGCCTTGCGCCGAAGGGTCTGCAACAGGGCGGGCTGCTCCAGCCAGACGAAGTAGTTGGTGTAGCCGGCGAGGAACACGTCGGACCGGGCCTCGGCGATCAGCTGCGCCCAGACCGACTGCGGGCAGGCCGATCTGTACGGGTAGACGGCGAACACCTCCCGGTCGTGCCCGGTCTTGACGTTCGCCCGGACGGTGTTGGGCCAGATCACTCGTTCATCAACCCCTAAAGCCGCGCAGACATCGATGCGGTTCCGCTGATGCGGCACCAGCGATGCATCAGAGAGCCAGCGTTCCACTGTCTTAGGTGTAACACCGACCCGGGCAGCCAGTTGACGGGGGGATAGGTGCGCAGCGGTCATACCTTGCTGGAGCGCAGTGTTCAAGAGGAATCCTGAGACGTTTGGGCTTTCTTGGACGCTAGTGCCAAGACGTGGCAGTTGTCTTCGAGATGGAACACCTATAGGCCGTTTGGGTGCCGATGATTCTCGTGAAAGCCGCGTGAAGGGAGTCGTGCACATGGAATCAGACGCGATCAATGAAGTGAGTCCTGGGGGAGGCGGGGGCGTGGTTAGCCAAGCTGGCACCTCGCCCCGACTCCACGGCTACGGGGTCCGCTGGGACCCGGAGGGCCGGTGTTACCGGGTGCGGAACGAGACGACGGGGGAGTGGTTGCGTAGCGGCGCCTCGGGTGAGCTGGCTTCCTTCAGCTCGTTCACGGTCGCGTATCAGGCGTGGCGGGGGTTCGAGGTGCGGCGGCGGGTGGGGGCGTGATGGGGTCCATCCTCAACCGGGCCACCGCCGATCAGCGGCGGGATGCGGCCGACGTCGTCGACGACCTGACCACCGTCCTTGCCCTCGGCGGGGTGAAGTTGCCGTCGGTGGAAGTGGATTGGGAGCACGGGCGGATGACCGGGTGCTACCTGATCAGCCTGGGCTCGGCCCGTCCGTCCGAACTCCTCCGCGTCGTCGACCTGCTGCGCAAGGGTCTGCGTTACGAGCGCCTGACGTATGACGACTGATCTGGCCGCCCGCCTGCTCTGGTGGGCGTGTTTCGCCGCCGCTCTCCTCGCCGGGTTCAACTGGCGTGACAGCAACACCCGGGTGATCCGGAGACTGAGGTGATGCTCCCGGAGGGCCCGCTGCTGCACTTCAACCAGGTGCCGGAACCGAAGACGATCAAGAACAGGTTCCGCCTGTGCCTGCGTCCGAAGACCACGCCGCTGGTCTGCTCCGACCAGCACGGCGAGGCCAAGCCCGCGCCGGGCGTCTTCCGCGCCGGCTGCGCGGCCCTGGACCTGGCCCCGCACGAGGTCGCCCACGTCGGCGACAAGTACACCCTGGACGCCGAAGGCGCCCGCGACGCCGGGCTGCGCGCCTACTGGCTCGACCGCACCGCCTCCGGCCCCCCGGCCGCGGACGGCATCCGCGTCCTGCGCGGCCTCGACGCCCTGGCGGCGGACCTCGACACCCTCGACGACTGAACCGTGCGCGGGGCCCCGGCCGGGCTCGGCCGCCCCGCCCCCGCCGCTCCGCCCGCCCGTCTCTCCCCCCGCACCCGCAGGCCGCGCCGGGGAGACGGGCGGGGGAGACAGGCGGGGCCGAACTGCCCTGAAACGAGCGGGGGATGGGGTTAGGGTGAGGATATGGTTGCACACTACAAGGAAGAAGCGGCCACGGCTGACCAGGAATTCGTCAGCGCCCCCGCCCTGATCCTGCAGTCCCTCGCCGCCGACCCCGACCGGCACGCCCTCACCACCGCCGACGGCACCGAGATCACCGCCGGCGACTTCGCCGCCGCCACCTACCGCCTCGCCCACGAACTCCTCGCCCGCGGCGCGGCCCGCGGCGCCACCGTCACCCTGCTCACCGGCAACACCGCCGAGGCGCTGAGCGCCCGCTATGCGGCGGGCCTGGCGGGCGCGCGGGTGGTCAGCCTGTACGACGGCATGAGCGCCCCGGTCCTGGCCGAGATCGTGGCGAGCGTCGACACCGCCGTCCTGCTCGTCGACGCCGAACGCAACGCGGTGGCAGCCGAGTTGCTCCCGCTGGTCGACGTGCCCACCGTCCTCGCCCTGGGCCCGGGAGCGGCGGCGGCCGGCGAGGACGTGATCGCCGCCGCCGCCCACCACCCCGCCGAACCGCCCGCCGTCCGGGTCGGCCCGCACGACGACCTCGGCATCCGCCACACCGGCGGCACCACCGGCATCCCCAAGGGCGTCCTCAGCCAACACGGCCCCTACCGGCGGGTCTTCGACATCCCGTGGGGCGGCGGCGCGGACACCGGCGCGCCCCGCTTCCTCGCCGCCACCTCGCTCGCCCACCTCGCCGGGATCTACTCCGACCTGACGCTCCACCACGGCGGCACGGTGGTCCTCCAGCGCGCCTTCGACCCCGGCGCGGTGCTCGCCGCCGTCGAACGCGAACGCATCACCGACCTGTGGGTGCTGCCCCCGCTGCTCTACCAACTGCTCGACCACCCGGCGATCGGCCGCACCGACCTGTCCAGCCTGCGGCGCATCTCCTACGGCGGCTGCGCCGCCTCACCGACCCGGGTGCGCGAGGCGCTCAAGGTGTTCGGGCCGATCCTGGCGAGCGGCTACGGCATGTCGGAGGCACAGAACATCGCCATGCTCGCCCCGCACGAGCACGACCGCATCGGCCGCGGCGGCCAGGTCGCGGTCGGCCGCCCGCTGCCGGGCGTCGAGGTGGCGATCCGCTCCGCCGACGGCACCGAACTGCCGGCCGGCGAGCAGGGCGGGATCTTCGTGCGCTCGGCCACCCTGATGGCCGGGTACTGGAAGCGGCCCGACCTCACCGCCGAGGTCCTGCGCGACGGCTGGCTGGACACCGGCGACATCGGCTACCTCGACGAGGACGGCTACCTCTACCTGGCCGACCGCCTCAAGGACACGATCATCGTGGTCGGCGGGCACGTCTACCCCTCCGAGGTGGAGGACCTGCTCCTCACCCACCCCGCGATCGCCCAGTGCGCGGTCTTCGGCGTGCGCGACGCCCAGGAGGCCGAGCACGTCCACGTCGCCGTCGTCCCGGCGCCGGGGCGGCGGCCGCAGCTGGAGGACCTGCGCGCGTTCGTCACGGCGGGCAAGGGGCGCATCTACGCGCCGCAGGCCCTGCACCTCGTGGACGCGATCCCGCTGACGTCCGTCGGCAAGCCGGACAAGAAGCGGCTGCGCGAGCTGGCGGCGGGCTGAGGGCACCCCCCGGGGGGAACCGGACGGCGCGGGAAGTCGGCGGGGCCGACTTCCCGCGCGCGCCTGCGCCCGATGCCGTTCCCGCCCGGCCCCTTCCCGCGCAGCCCTGTTCCCGCCCCCGCCCCCGCGCCGGCCCTGCGTTCAGCGCCGGCCCAGGACCTCCGCGATGCGGATGAACCCGTCCTCGCCGTGGCCCAGCCCGATGGCGCGGCGGGCCATGCCCTCGGCCGCGCGCATCACGCCCGCGTCGATGCCGTGGCCCTCCGAGGTGTGGACGATGTGGGCCATGGACGACACCGCCGAGGTGAGCGGGTTGCCCTCGCCGGAGAAACCGCCGCCGTCCACTCCTTCCGCGAGCTGCTCGAAGAGCGGCGGCAGGATCGCGCCGATGCCCTGGGCGAACGGCGCCAGCTCCCGCGCGGTGACACCCTCCGCCCGCGCCACCGCCAGGGCGTGCGCATAACCCGCCATCGCGGTCCAGAAGACGTCCAGCAGCGCGATGTCGTAGGCCGCCGCCCGCCCGATCTCCTCCCCGAGGTGGGTGTGGGTGCCGCCCAGCGCGTCCAGCACCGGCCGGTGCTCCCGGTAGAGCTCCTGCGGGCCGCTGTGGATGAACACCGCGGCCGGCGTCCCGATGGTCGTGGTCGGCGTCATGATCGCGCCGTCCAGGTACCCGATGCCGTGCCCGGTCGCCCAGGCCGCGGTGGCCCGGGCCCGGGCCGGGGTGTCGGCGCTCAGGTTCACCACCGTGCGCCCCTTGAGCGCACCGGCGACCACGTCCGGCCGCAGCACGGCGTCGGCCGCGTCGTAGTCCACCACGCAGAGCACGGTCAGAGCGCTCGCGGCGACCGCCTCCTGGGCCGACCGGGCGCCGATCGCGCCCCGCTCGACCAGTTCGCGCTCCCTGCCCGGCGTCCGGTTCCAGACCGTGGTCCGCAGACCGGAATCCAGGAACGCCCCGGCCAGGGCCCGACCCATCGGACCCAGACCGAGCACGGTGACGGCAGACTGTCCGTCGTGAGGGGACATGAAACAACTCCCTTGAAATATCGGCATACAGTGACGAACGGGACGAGGATGACGCGCAGCCGTGCCCAGGAGACGAATGTCTGCGGAGTGACCGCCGCGATCGCCGTGATCGACGGCAAGTGGAAGACCGTTCTCCTGTGGCTGCTGGAGTCCGGTCCGCACCGCCCCGGCGAGCTGCGCCGGCTGCTGCCGGGCCTCAGCGAGAAGGTGCTGACCCAGGCGCTGCGCGAGATGGAGGCCGACGGGCTGGTGCACCGGGAGGTGCACGACGGGCTGCCGCTGAAAACGGTGTACTCCCTGACCGCGTTCGGCCGCGAGCTTTCGGAGGCGTTGGCCCCCGTCTCCGACTGGGGCCATCGCCGCCTGGAGAAGCTCGCCGAGGCCCGATCGGCCTCCTGATACCTCGACACCCCCGTCTCGCGTGGACCCGGCAGCCCCGCGACCGCCCACCACCAGGTTCGCCTCGCCCCCGCGCGCCGACAAGTACCCACTAAAAAGTGGCCACCGCCCGACTCGGGGCCGATCAGCCCGCAGCGCCGGGCCGACGTCCGCGCCGCCGCGCCGCCGCGCCGCCGCGACGGCGTTTGCCGCGGCGCCGCGGTGCGTGGTCGGATGGCGCCAGCATCGCGTGCCGGTGACGGACTGCGTCAGGCATGGAGGTGCGGAACCGAAGGGACCGCCCCCCGTGGCCTCCCATGACGGCGACCGTGCGGTCGCCCTGAGCGTTCAGCTCTCCCAAGCACACCAGGAACTGCGTCGCCGGATCGGCCGGATCAGGACGGGAATCGGACGACGCAGCCCGGACGACGACACACTGCGCACCCACTGCCTGGCCTTCTGCACCGCGTTGACGGCGCACCACCAGGGCGAGGACGAGGGCGCGTTCGCCCACCTCGTGCGCGAACGCCCCGAACTCGCCGGGACGGTCGCCAAGCTCGTCGAGGACCACGAGATGATCACCGCCATCCTGACCAGGGTCCGCGAACTCGCCGACCACGCGGCCGAGTCGCCCGGCGAGGGGCTGGAGGCGGTCGGGCGCGAACTCGACGGACTCGCGGCGATCCTGGAATCCCACTTCGCCTACGAGGAGCGGACGATCAGCGAGGCCCTCGACAGCGCAGTGCCCGACACCGGCTGGTCCGACAGGGTGTTCCGCTTCGGCTGACAGCACCCCTCCGGTGGACGGGCGGTGACGAACGCCCGCAGCCCGAACCCCGCAGTGCAACGGGTCAGCCCACGGCACCGAGGACCGGCGCCCAGACGGCACCGGTGAGTGCGGCCACCGCCTGCTGCTCGGAGAGCGGGGGAGTGGCGCGGGTCGGCTTCGGTTCGTCGGCGCCACTGCCGCCGCCGGTGCTGTTCCACTGCACCAGCTGAATCTGCGCGCCGGTCGACTTCAGGGTCACCGTCACCGTCCAGCGGTGGGCGGTGTCGGCACCGGCCGGGTGCTTGGCCGCGTTCCGCTCCGACATCACCACGGCCCCGCCGGGAATCGCGGCACTGCTCGGCAGCTCGCTCAACGTGCAGGTGTCACCTGCGGCACGCGCGGACTTCTTCTGGTCGCAGCTCAGCCCGTCGCCGTCCCTGAGCGGCAGCTTGAGCCGCAGCGCCGAGACGCCGACCGAGGCGAGGCCGTGCCCGTCGTCGACGACCACCGCACCGTTGGCGACGAGCCCGGCGGACGGATCCGAGGGGTTGTTGCTCTGCCCGTGCTCCTGGCTGAACCGGGCCCCGGGGAACATCATCTCCACGGCCTCGATCATCTGGGTGTCGGTGACCGCGGAACGCGGCATCGCCAGCGCCGCCGGCTCGATGTCGGATCCCGCGGAGCGGGTCCCGGCGAGCACGCCGGGGATCACCAGACCGGCCGCCACGATCACGGCGCAGGCGCCCCCGACCCCGGCGACGACGCCGGCGGTGCGCCGACGCCGACGGCTGCGCCCGCGCTCGACGGCCCCGCTCAGGAGCGTGGTGAGATCGGGTTCGAGGGAGTCGGTCGTGCGGTCCAGGGCATGGGCGAGGTCTGCTTCGAACGGCATGCCGGTGTCACCTTTTCTGTCGCTGATGGGAGGGTTGTGACGGATTCGACCCGCGGGCACGCTGTTCAGTGCGGAACCAGGTCGGACAGGCTGTCGCCGAGCAACGCCCGCACCCTGCCGAGTGCACGGGTGCCCTGGGAACGGACCGCACTGCTGCTCAGCCTGAGCATCCGGGCGGTCTCCTCGATACTGCGGTCCTCCCAGTAGCGCAGCAGGAGCACCGCCCGGTCGCGGGGCGGGAGTTGGCCGAGCGCGTCCAGCAGGGTGAGCCGCAGCGCGGTGTCCGGGCCGGACGCCGCACCGTCGGGCATGTTCGCGATGGGGCGCTCGCCGGTGCTCCGCCGACGCCGCAGACTGAGGAAGGTGCGGACCAGAACCGTCTGGGCGTAGGCCACCGGGTTGTCCGCACCGGCCACCCGGTTCCAGTGCACGTACACCCGGCTGAGGGTCTCCTGGACCAGGTCCTCGGCAAGATGCGAGTCGCCGGCCGCGAGGACGTACGCCGAGCGGTACAGCGCCTTCGCCCTCGTGGCCACGAACTCCAGGTACTCATCCTCCTGTGCTGATTTCACTCGGTTCCCGCCTGTTCCCTTGTGCTGTGATCCCCGTGCATACCCCTCATGACTACGTGAGGCGTCGGGATGTCGCGCGGACGGGACGCCTTCTCCTTCACCGGGCGGTGCGGAGGCGGCGGCGGGCGGCGGCGGGTGTCAGCCGAGGAAGTCGACGCGGTCGATCAGGCACCGGAGCCGGAGCCGCCGGAGCCGCCGGAGCCGTCGGAGGCCCGCGAACCGGGGAAGAGCCGGCCGAGGTGGTAGTGCAGGACCGCGGCCGCGTCCTGCGCCGTCCGCTGGCCGAGCAGGACGCTCAGGCCGAGGCCGGCGGAGGCCGCCAGCAGGACGACGGCCTCCTGACGGGCGTCCATGCGCGGATCGGTGTCCCCGGCCTGCTGGGCGGCGGTCAGCAGGCCGACCAGGAAGTCCTCCATCTCGTTGGGCGCCGAGAGGAACGACTGGCCGGCGAGTGCGGGGTCGGTGACGGAGAGCACCGCGTACTCGGTGTAGACGAGGTGGAAGGTCCGGCTCTCCTCGTCGGTCGGCACGGCTTCGAGCAGGACCGCCTCGATGATGTCGCGCGGAGCCGTCGAGGACCCGGCCGTCCTCACGCGGTCGCGGATCCGCTCGCCCATGCGGACGGCCAGGCGGGCCAGGGCGGCGAGCAGCAACTGCTCCTTGGTATCGAAGTAGTACTGCACGAGCCGTACCGAGACGCCCGCCTCGACCGCGACGGACCGCATGGTGACGGCGTGCAGCCCGCTGTCCGCGGCCGAGCGGAGCAGCGCGTCGATGATGTGGGCCCGCCGCTCCTCGTGATCCACCAGCTTCGGCATCGGGCTCCCTTCAAACGTTTTTATGGTACAAACATACCATCAAGTGCTGCTGTTTCGTGCATCTCGTGCACCGGGAGGGAACATGACCAGGACAGGCATCGGACACTTCGTCAGCGAGGAAGCCCGCGCGAAGTTCCTTGCGGCCTACGACCGGGCGATGGAGCTGTGGCCGAGCCCCCGTCGGGAACTCGACGTCGAAACCACCTACGGCACCGTCCACGTCCACCACTACGGACCCCGCAGCGGCGAACCGATCGTGCTGCTGCACGGCCACGCCGGACACCCGTCCAACTGGTACCCGCAGATCGCCGCCCTGGGCGAGCACCACCCGGTCTACGCGATCGACACCCTCGACGACCCCGGCCGCAGCGTCCAACGCGCCGTCGCCGCCGGCTCCACGGAGAACGCGGCCTGGCTCAGCGAGGTCTTCGCCGGCCTCGGACTGGAACGGATCCACCTGGTCGGCCTGTCCTACGGCGGCTGGCTGACCCTCAACCAGGCCGTCCACGCACCCGAGCGCCTCGCGTCGATCGCGCCGCTGGACCCCGGCGGGATCGAGGAGGTCCCCGCACGGTTCTACGCCCACATGATCGGCGGCCTGTTCGCCATGCTCGCCCCGCGGCGCCTGCGCCCCGCGCTGGGACGGCTGCTCGCCAACCCCGCCCTCAGCGCACCACCCGAGATGATCGCCCCCCTGATGCTGGGCATGCGGACCTACAAGCCGAACACCCGCCCCGCGGCCAGGCCGTTCACCGACGAGGAACTGAGCTCCATCCGGCTGCCCACCCTCGTCCTGGTGGGCAGCCGCAGCGCCCTGCTCCGGCCGCACCAGGTGCTGAAGAGGGTCACCGCGCTGATCCCGGGAGTCCGGGCCGAGATCGTGCAAGGAGCCGGCCACGGACTGAACCTGGAACGCCCCGACCTGGTCAATGAGCACCTGCTGCAGTTCATCACCGATCTGGTCGCCGACCCGGTCGCCGATCCGGCCGGCGACCCGCGACCTCGTCCGTCGCGCCCCCGCTGAGGTGGACGCTGCCCGGGGTCGGGGGTTACTGGGCGGGGATCGGGCCGAGGTAGGTGCCGCCGGAGGCGTCGATGGTCTGGCCGGTCACCCAGCGGCCCTGCGGGCCCGCGAGGAAGCCCACCACGTCCGCGACGTCCTCCGGTTCGCCGATCCGTCCGAGTGCGGTGATCGATTCGAGTTCGGCCAACGCCTCGGGGGTGGTGGAGAATCCGGCGGTCATGTCGGTGCGGATGACACCGGGGTTGACGGTGTTCACGGTGATCCCGCGTCGGCCGAGCTCGTTGGCGAGCGGTGCGCCGAGGGCCGTCAGTGCCGCCTTGGTGACGGTGTAGCCGATCTGGATGGGGAGGGCGATCCGGGTGGCGGCCGAGGCGATGTTGACGATCCGCCCGCCGTCCCGCAGCAGTGGCAGGGCCCGTTGGATCACGAAGAGCGGCGTGCGCACGTTGACGGTGAGCAGCCGTTCGAACTCCTCCTCGGTGAGCTGTCCGATCGAGCCGATCGAGTGGATGCCCGCGTTGTTGACCAGGATGTCCAGACTGCCGGCGCCGTGGTCCGCGCCGTGCTCCGCGAGTCCGGCGGTGAGGCCTTCGAACAGCCGGTCCACCGCGCCGCTCTCGCCGAACCCGGCCTGCACGGTGAAGGCCCGGCCGCCGGCCTTGGCGATCAGTGCCACGGTCTCCTCGGCGGCGGCCTGGTTGCTGCCGTAGTGCACCGCGACCAGCGCCCCGTCGGCGGCGAGCCGCAGGGCGACCGCGCGCCCGATCCCGCGCGAGCCGCCCGTCACCAGTGCGGTCCTGCTGTCCAGTTGTCCCACGATCGCCTCTTCCCTCGTGCCGCCCCGGCCGGAAGTCCGGGGCCGGTCTCCGGTTGTCGCGGCCCGGTGCCGGACATCCTCCATCCCTGCCCAGGGCCGGGCCGCTGATACCGCCCGGTCCCGGAACTACCCGTCCAGGCGGCCCCGGTCCGGGTCAGTGCCGCCGTCGTTGCCGGGGACGATCGGCAGGCCGAACGTCGACAGCGGCGGGTCGGGCGCGATGAACCGGCTGAGGTTGTCGGCCGAGACCCAGGCCCAGTGGGCGCCGCGGGTGAACATCGTCTGTTCGTAGGTGTCCACCGCCGAGGCCAGGTCGCCGTCGCCGTGCACGGCCGCCGCGATGGCGATGGCGAGTTCGGCAACCGGCCAGGACGTAGGCGGCCAGGCGCAGGCGGCCCTCCACCGGCTGCCACCGCGCGGTGGCAGCCGGCCGGGACGGTACCGCGAGTTCGGGTTCAGCGGCGGGCGTCGAACTCGCCGGTGCGGACGGCCGAGACGAAGGACTGCCAGGCGGCGGAGGGGAAGAGGAGGGCGGGGCCGTGGGGGTCCTTGGAGTCGCGCACGGGCATCACGTCGGTGAAGCCGTCGGCGACCTCGACGCATGTGCCGCCGCTGCCGCTGTGTGAGCTCTTTCGCCAACGGGCGTCAGTCAGGTCGACATCCATTCAAAGTCCCTCCGTACCGCACGGATCATGGCTACTGAGTCGGCCTGGCTCTGGGCCTCGACCACGAGTCGATCGTAGTCGTCGACCAGCGCAGCAATCGTTTCAGCATCTCGATCGATGTAGCCACGCTGCTCGGTCTCGCCGTAAGCGAGCATTTTGCGTCCGGGCATGGTAAGGAGGTGCACCAGGCGGGTGAATGGCCTGTCCTCGCCCAGCGAGTACGGGGCCACTTGAATGATGATGTTGGGCCGCTTGGCCAGCTGTTCGATATGGAGCAGCTGCTCGATCATGATGTCTCGGCCGCCAATTGGCCGCCTGAGACAGCTCTCGTCCATCACCACATGCAGAAGTGGTGGCGGTGCACGGTCGTAGATGTTCTGTCGGGCGAGCAGAAACTCGATTCGCTCCTGGGCCTGTTCTGGTGTGACGGTTCCTCGTCGGAGGTTGCCCTGCTCCCAAGCGGTCGCGTAAGGCCGGGTTTGCAGGAGCCCCGGGATGACGTTGAGCTCGAAGAGCTTGATCTTCTCCGCGCGAGACTCGTAGTTGGCGTACTCCGGAAAGCCCGGAACCAAGGCCGTGTGCCGGAGTTGCCAGGACATCAACTGCAGTGTGCCGCCGGTCTCCAGGACCGCATCGGCCTTGATGGCAAATTTCTCACTCGGCGGTCGCTGCGCAAGTTCGACGAACGAGACGTACGACGGGTCATGCCCGACCTTGCGCGCGAGCTGCGCCTGAGTGAGGCCCTTTGCCTCGCGTGACCTGCGGAGTTGGATCCCAAAGGGGCCCCAGTCGCCGCCGAGGCTGGGCGAGCGACAGTTCGCTCAGTGGCCGTTGCTGTTCCGATCTTGAGCAGTGTCGCTCGAACGGGAGTATCGATCTCGGATGACTGCGGTGGGTGCCGGGCCGAGACTCGTGATGGTCCCGAAGGAGGAATGTCGCCCCTACTCGGATCGCCGGCGCGCGAGATGGACGATGATGTCGGCAGCGATCTCGACTGTCTCGGGCAGGACCTGCGTGATCGCGTCATACGCCTGCTGTCGCCTCGATTGCGGCAGCTGGAGATACGCCGAGACGGTCGACAGGTAACCAATGTAGTCAGCAGACCTCATCGTCAAGCGCCGCTCGATGACGGACTGCTGAACGTCAAGGAACAGCTGAGACCGTTGCAGTTCCGTACCCGGCCACTGCATCTCCTCCTCCGGAGCAGTCCCGTCGGGAGAGGGAACCTCATCGCTTTCCAGGAACGGCGCCCGTGCAGCACGCACCGACTCCTCGACAGCTGGGTCAGCCAGCTGAACCGGGGCACCGCATGAGGCGAACACACCCTCCGGCTCAAGGAGCGCTGCCACCCTCGACCATCGACCCTCCGGGCGTGTCCAATGCAGGGCAGACGCCGCATAGACCAACCCGTAGGGTTCACGTGGCCGCAGGTCCTCGAACGCGGCCCGCACGGTCGTCACGTTCGCAGGCACCGTCTTGTTCAGCTCGGCAAGCATGGCAGCGTCGGGCTCCAACGCCGTGACCATGACCCCGTGCCCCGCGAACAGGCGGGTTGCTTTGCCTGTCCCTGCACCGATCTCCAAGGCCGTCCGAACCGGCCGGCCCGCATACGTCATCACCAAGTCGAAGAGCTCTTCGGGATATCCCGGCCGGAACCTTTCGTAGGCTTCCGCGATCGCGCCGAAGCTCAGTGCACGAGCAGACATGTCGAGCATCTTGGCACGTCCGGGACGGACACCGCTTGGCAATACTCGGTGACCCTTGGTGGCGGCGCTTGGAGCCTGGCTGGTCTTCGAGGACGAGGCCGGGGTCTCGATGACGCCGCCAAGTGCCCGCACCTGGGGGCGCCGCGGTCCCACCTCATAGACGGCTGCCTGGCCGAGACCGGACTGATCACCGCCCCACCCTGACCACCGTGCTCTCCGCCTCAACCAGAGCTCGAGGAAAAGCGCGAGCGGACCCCGTTCCGGCGGTCGGCATCCTCGTGGAACGGGGTCCATTGCTGCCGCGCCTACAGTGCGGCGAGGTGGTCGACCAGGTCATCGAGACCGAGCGAGCCGAGGGAGAGCGCCTTCATGTGCCAGGCCCTGAGGTCGAACGCTGCGCCCAGTCGGCGGCGGGCGGCTTCGCGCCCCTTCAGCCAGGCGCGCTCACCGAGCTTGTAGCCGATGGCCTGACCGGGACAGCCGAGGTAACGGACGATCTCGCTGCTGCGCAGTTCGGTGGGGCTGCCGTTGTAGGTGGCCATGAACTCCGTGGCAAGGTCC
Organism: Kitasatospora sp. NPDC087314; assembly: GCF_044744365.1. NCBI lineage: Bacteria > Bacillati > Actinomycetota > Actinomycetes > Kitasatosporales > Streptomycetaceae > Kitasatospora > Kitasatospora sp. NPDC087314. The sequence continues at coordinate 392,431 of NZ_JBIUYE010000006.1, read as the reverse complement.
GGGGTCCAGCGCTCGCCGGGGTGGAAGCCCGTGTCGGCGGGGATGGCCAGGCCCAGGTGCATGCCGATGTCGATGATCACCCGGATGGTGCGCAGCATCTGCTCGTCGAGGAAGCCGAGGCGGTGGGCGGGGTCGGTGAGGAAGCCCAGGTCGTCCATGAGGCGTTCGGCGTACAGGGCCCAGCCTTCGGTGTTGGCGCTGACCATGCCCAGCGTGGTCTGGTAGCGGCTCAGCCGGTTGGCGAGGGCGACCCACTGGGCGAGTTGCAGGTGGTGGCCGGGGACGCCCTCGTGGTACCAGGTGGTGACGAGCTGCCAGGTCGGGAACGCGTTCCGGCCGAGAGTCGGCAGGTACGTGCGCCCGGGTCGACTGAAGTCCAGGCTGGGGCCGGAGTGGTACGGGGCCGCAGCGCTTCCGGCCGGGGCGATCCGGGACTCCACCTTTCGCACCGGTCCGGAGATGTCGAAGTGGGTGCCGTCGAGGGCCTCGATCGCCTCGTCCATGATCTCCTGCAACCAGTCGCGGATCCCCTCCTCGCCCTTGACCGTGTGGCCGTGCCGCTCAAGGTGGTCCATGGTGTCGAGGACGCCGGCCCCGGGCAGCACGCGTTCAGCCTCAGCCCGCATTTCGGCGGCCGTGCGGTGAAACTCGCTCCAGGCCCAGGTGTAGGCCTCGTCCAGGTCTAGCTCGGCGCCGGTGTGGTGACGCACGGCGAGCCGGTACCGATCCCGTCCGACGGCGTCCGGGGTGTCGGCAGTGGCGGGGGCGTAGATGTCGCGAAGCCAGTTGCGGAACTCGGCGACGGCGGCGGTGGCCTGACAGGCGGCCGTCAGGACTGTGGGGCGGCGAAGGCGGTGATGTCCGCCAGCGGCGGCCGGTAGCCGTCGGTGGTGTCCACGCACAGGCGCGGCACGGGCAGGGACAGCGGGGTGAAGTCGTCCAGCAGGTTGCCCGCTCCGGGCGGGGCCGCGAGCAGGTCCCGGTCGGCGTGGGCGCTTCGGCGGCCGTCCGCTGCCAGGCGGGTCCGGAGTCGTTCGCGGGCCACCGCCGGGTCCACCTGGCAGCGCACGATGCGCAGTTCGGTGTGCGCGGCGAGCGGTGCCAGGCCGGGGCGCCACAGCCGGTCCTGGAACGCGGCCTCGGCGATCACGCTCACCCCTGCGCGCACCAGCACTCCCAGGACGTCGAAGAACGCCGCGCGCACCACCTCGTTCGGGTTCCCGGCGCAGGTGCCCGCGTGGACCAGGCCCTCCTTCAGCTCGTCCCGGCACACCGCCGGGCAGCCGACCGCCTGCGCCAGCGCGTGTGCCAGCGTCGTCTTCCCGCTGCCCGGCCCGCCGCTCACCACGATCAGCACCGCTCGTCCCCTTTCCGGCGCGGCCGGTGCGTGCCGGCCCTCGTCCCCATTCTCGGCGGGAAGGGCCGGGAAGGGGCGGCGCCCCGGCCCGGGCGTCAGGCGAGGGTGTGGTGGAGGCGGTCGGCCAGGGTGGGGTAGGGGCGGCAGTCCAGGACGGGCAGGTGGTGGGTGCGGGCCTGGTCGGCGAGCCAGGTCGAGTAGCGGGCGCTGACGGCGGCGCGGCGCTCCTGCGGGCCGCAATCCGGTTCCCGCCGGCCGTAGTTGGCGCTGATCCGGGCCGGGTCGCCCTCGTGCAGGAACACCGCGCGCACGCGGCGGCCCCGCCCGGCGGCCTCGGCGGCGATGCGGGCGGCGGCGGCCGGGGTGAGGTAGTCGCCTTCGACGATCGCGGGCACGTCGACGGTGAGGCGGTTGCGGACGACGCCGAGCAGGGCCGGTTCCAGGGCGCGGGCGGTGGCGATCTGCAGCTCCAGGACGCGGTCGGCGGGCAGCGCGTCGGGGTCGGGCAGGGCGTCGAAGTGGTGCAGGCCGGGGTGGCCCTCGGCGGTGGTGGCGGCGTGGAGGGCGGCGACGACGTCGTCGAACTCGACCACGAACGCGCCGCTGCACCGGGCGAGGTGGGCGGCGGCGCGGCTCTTGCCGATGCCGGAGGCCCCGCCGAGCAGCAGGACGTCCCAGGCGGGCGCGCCGCCGTCCCCGCAGCCGCCGTCCCCGCCGCCTGCGGTGCTGCCCCTGCCGTCGCTGTCGTTGCTGTGCATCCGGGCACGGTACCCGCCTGTCCGGGCGGGGCGGTAAGCGGTTTCGGGTGCGGGTGGGCTCTGAGGGGTGAGGGAGGTGTGCACCTCCCCGGCCTGGCCCCCGGCGCCCGACAGCCGGCCCCGGCCCGGTCCCGTCCGTCACCCGCGTCCGCTTGCCGCCGGCGTGGCGCGGGTGACGGGAAGCGGGGCGGGTCAGTCGGCGTCCCGCAGCGGGCGGCGCACTGCCCAGGGCAGGACGAACCACAGCCCGGCGAAGATCAGCGCGACCACGCAGGTGATCGCCACGGCCGTGCCGCCCCCGAGGACGACGTCCAGCACCAGCAGGACGGCGCCGGTGAGCGCGCCGGCGAGCAGCAGCAGGCCGAGTTGGGCGATGTGGACGGAGACCTTGACGATCCGCGCCTTGCCGGGGTGGCGGAACAGCCCGCGGTGCAGCGCCACCGGGGTGGCGAACACGGCCGAGGAGATGACGGCCAGCAGCAGGGTGGTGACGTAGATGTCCTGCTGGCCGTCGGTGAGTTCGGCGAAGCGCGGGGTGAAGGCGACCCCGAGCAGGAACGCGAACACGATCTGCACGCCGGTCTGCAGCACCCGCAGCTCCTGCAGCAGCTCCACCAGCCGCCGGTCGGCCCGGGCTCCCGGGCTCTCCGGTCCGAACGCCGCCGGGGCGGCGGGCTGCGACTGCGGCTCGGGTTCGGGCCGGGGTTCGGGCTGGGACGGCTGCGGGGTGCTGGTCATGGGTCACATTCTGCGGGCCCGCCGCGCGGTCAGCCGTCCGCGGCGCCCGGCCGGGTGCCGTCCAGGCGCTGCTGCCAGGTGGTGAGGAGGGACCGCAGGGCGGCGGACTCCTCGGGGGAGAGCAGGGCGAGCAGGCGGTGCTCGTTGCGCACGTGCGCGGTGAACGCCTCGTCGATCAGCCGTAGGCCGGCGTCGGTGAGGGCGACGACGCGCCCGCGCCGGTCGTCCTCGGCGTGGCGGCGGGTGACCAGTCCGGCGCGTTCGAGGCGGTCGATCCGCTTGGTCATCGCGCCGGTGGTGACCATGGTGTGGGCGGCGAGTTCGCCGGGCGCCCGCTCGTAGGGGGCGCCGGCGCGGCGCAGCGCGGCCAGGACGTCGAACTCGCCCTCGCTGAGGCCGTAGCGGGCGTAGACCAGGGTGAGTTCGCCGGTCAGGCGGGCGGCGAGGCGGTGCAGGCGCCCGATGACGGCCAGCGGGGAGACGTCGAGGTCGGGGCGTTCGCGCCGCCACGCGGCCTGGATCAGCGCCACGTGGTCGGCGTCCGGGCCCGGCTGGGTGCCCACCTGGGCGTGCTGGTGCTGGTGGTGCTCCATGGCGGCCATCCTACCGCCACTACCTTCCCGGGAAGGTATATTGCCTTCCATGGAAGCCAATCTGCGGTGGGTCCTGCTGACCGCGGTCGCACCGCTCGCCTGGGGTGCCAACTACTACGTCACCCACGCCTACCTGCCCGCCGACCGCCCCCTGTGGGGCGCGGCCCTGCGGGCCCTGCCGGCCGGACTGCTCCTGCTGGCCCTGGCCCGCCGCCGCCCGCACGGACCCTGGTGGTGGCGCAGCGCCCTGCTCGGACTGCTCAACACCGCGGTGTTCTTCGTCCTGCTCTACCTCGCCTCCCAACGGCTGCCCACCAGCACCGCCGCCACCGTCATGGCCGCCTCCCCACTGGCGATGCTGCTCACCGCCTGGGCACTGGCCGGCCAGCACCCGCAGCGCGCCCACCTGGCCGGCGCGGTGGTCGGCCTGGGCGGGGTGGCGCTGACCCTGCTCGGCGCCGGCGGCGCGGTCGACGGGGCGGGGCTGGCGGCGTCGGTGGCGGCCATGCTGGTCTCCTGCGTCGGGTACGTGCTGGCCGCCCGCTGGCGCGACGGCGCGGACCCGCTGGCCGCCACGTCCTGGCAACTGACCGCCGGCGGCCTGATGCTGCTGCCCGTCGCCGCCGTCGTGGAGGGCGCGCCCCCGGCGATGGACGCCCGCACGCTGCCGGCCTTCGGCTACGTCACGCTGGTGGCCACCGCGCTCGCCTTCGCCCTCTGGTTCGCGGGCCTGCGCCACCTGCCGGCCGGCACGGTCGGCCTGCTCGGCCTGCTCAACCCGCTCGCCGGCGTCCTGCTGGGCGTCGCGCTCGCGGGGGAGGGGCTCGGCGCGCGCCGACTGTGCGGACTGGCCCTGGTCCTGGCCGGCGTCCTCCTGGGCCGCCCCCGCACCCGGCCGCCCGCACCCGCCGCAGGACCGACGGGCCGCGGCCGGAGCCCGGCGGTGCCGTCGGGACGACGGCCGACGAGTTAGCCGGCCCGGCCCTCACGCGACGGCCCCCGCCAAGGGCGGGCGCGGCACCGAAAACCCGGTGCCGCGCCCGCCCCGGCTTCCCTACACTCGCCACGCAGATGCGCGCCGCCGCCCCGAGGGCCCCGGCGCGCTCCCGTGACGACAAGGCGAGAGGGAGGGACCGGCCGTGCCGAAGCGCAGCGCCGCCGCCGTCTCCCCCGCGTCGCGGTACGAGGTGATCCTGGTGTCCCCGGCCCTCCGGTGCCCGCTGCGCGGCCGGCACCGGGGGACCGCCGCGACCGTCTGACCGCATGGAAATCGCCACAACGGCCTTTCGTGACACCCCATCTGACGATCCGTCGGCACAATCGCGCGCCCGCCCACCCCTGACCCACGGGTCACTTCGAAAGGCACCGGGCCATGCGCACCGACACCACCGACACCACCGCCACCATCGCCGCCGTCCGCAACCTCGGCATCCTCGCCCACGTCGACGCCGGCAAGACCACCGTCACCGAGCGGATCCTCTACCTGACCGGCACCACCCACAAGCGCGGCGAGGTCCACGACGGCACCACCGTCACCGACTTCGACCCGCAGGAACGCGACCGCGGCATCACCATCTTCGCCGCCGCCGTCAGCTGTGCCTGGGACGGACACCGGATCAACCTCATCGACACCCCCGGCCACGTCGACTTCGCCGACGAGGTCGAACGCTCGCTGCGCGTCCTGGACGGCGCCGTGGCGGTGTTCGACGCAGTGGCCGGCGTCGAACCGCAGAGCGAGTCGGTCTGGCGCCAGGCCGCACGCCACGGCGTGCCCAGGATCGCGTTCGTCAACAAACTCGACCGCGCCGGCGCCGACCTGGACACCGCACTCGCCTCCATCCGCGAGCGCCTGCACCCGCTCCCGCTGGCCGTCCAACTGCCGATCGGCGCCGAGGACGCCTTCACCGGCGTCGTCGACCTGCTCCACCTGCGCGCGCTCACCTGGCCGGACGGACAGACGGACATGCGGCAGGGCCCGGTGCCCGCGCACCTCGCAGACGAGGCGACAGCCCGGCGCCGCACCCTGGAGGAGAAAGTCGCCGAACTGCACCCCGGCGCCCTGGAGGAGTTCTGCTCCCACGGAACGCTCAGCGCCGCCACCCTGACCGCCGCCCTGCGCGACCTCACCCGCACCGGCGAGGCCGTCGTGGTGCTGTGCGGCTCCGCCTACCGCAACCGCGGCATCGAACCGCTCCTGGACGCCGTCACCGCCTACCTGCCCTCCCCGCTGGACGTCCCACCCGTCCGCGGCGCCCGCACCACCACCGACACCACCGAGGAACAGCGCGCCCCCGACCCCCAACAGCCCTTCACCGCCCTGGCGTTCAAGGTCAACGCCGCCCCCACCGGCCGCCTCACCTACCTGCGCGTCTACGCCGGCACCCTGCACCGGGGGGACACCGTGCTGGACACCACCACCGGACGCACCGAACGCGTCGCCCGCATCCTGCGCGTGATGGCCGACCGCCACACCGAGACCGACCACGCCCTGGCCGGGGACATCGTCGCCGTGATCGGCCCCAAGGCCGCCCGCGTCGGCGCCACCCTGTGCACACCCACCCGCCCGATCCTCCTGGAGGCCCCCGTGAGCGCCGAACCGGTGGTCACCGTCGCCGTCGAGGCCCGCCACACCGCCGACACCGACAAACTCGCCACCGCCCTGGCCCGCCTGGCCGAGGAGGACCCCTCGCTGCGCCTGCGCACCGACCCCGAGACCGGCCAGCGCACCCTCTCCGGCCTGGGCGAACTGCACCTGGAGGTCGCGGTGGAGAAGATCCGCCGCGACAACGGGATCGACACCGTGGTCGGCCGCCCCCAGGTCGCCCTGCGCGAGCGCCTGGTCGAGGGCGTGTCCGGCTTCGTCTACCGGCACGCCAAACAGGACGGCGGTGCCGGCCAGTTCGCCCACCTCGTCCTCGACGTCCGGCCCATCCAGCCCGACCGGCCCATCCAGCCCGACCAGCCCGACCGATCAGCCCACCCCGCCCAACACGACACCACCGAAGGGGACTTCGTGTTCACCTCCACCGTCACCGGCGGACGGGTCCCACGCGAGTACGTGCACGCCGTCGAGGCCGGCTGCCGCGACGCCCTCACCGAGGGCCCGCTCACCGGCCACCCCGTCACCGGAGTCGCCGTCACCCTCACCGACGGGGCGACCCACCCCAAGGACTCCTCCGAACTCGCCTTCCGCACCGCCGCCCGCCTGGCCCTACGCGAGGCCCTGCGCACCGGACGGCTGCACCTGCTGGAACCGCTCGCCCAGGTGAACGCCACCGTCCCCGAGGACGCGCTCGGCACCGTACTCGGCGACCTCGCCGCCCGCCGCGGCCACGTCCAGGCCACCACGACGGCCGGCACCGGCACCGCGCAGGTCACCGCGCTGGTACCGCTGGTCGAACTCTTCGGCTACGCCACCCGGCTGCGCAGCCGCACCCAGGGCCGCGGCACCTTCACCACCCGTCCGGCCGGCTACGCCCCCGCACCGACCGCGTGAGCACCAGCCCGCCCCCCGCCACCCCGGCCGGGGGCGGGCACCCCGCAGCCCTACGCAGGCCGACCGCCCTCAGGCCGACCGCCCCGCCCCGCTGCGCCACGTCGTCGCCCGCTGCCCGTAGGCTGGGCGGGCCGTCACCGGCACAGACCGTCACCAGCACTGACGAACAAGACAGAACGGGCAGGGGCATGCAGTTCGACGACCAGGGCGACCTCGACACCTCCCAGGTGGACGACCGGCGCGGGATCCCGGGCGGGAAGGTCGCCATCGGCGGCGGGGCGGTGGGCCTGATCGCGGTGCTGTTCGCGGTCATCCTGGGCGTGGACCCCCAGCTGCTGGGCCTGTCCTCCGGCGGCGGCGCCACCGGCTCGGGCGGCGCGCACACCGCCGGCGAGGTGCGGCAGGCCTGCAAGACCGGCGCGGACGCCAACAAGCGCCAGGACTGCCGGATCGTGGCGGTCACCAACAGCCTGCAGGACTTCTGGCGCACCGAGCTGCCGCGGCGCACCGGCACCGCCTACCGCAACGCCGAGACGGTGCTGTTCACCGGTCAGGTCTCCACCGCCTGCGGCCCGGCGACCTCCGCCGTCGGCCCGTTCTACTGCCCCGGCGACCGGAAGGCCTACTTCGACCTCGGCTTCTTCAACGAGCTGTCGGCCCGCTTCGGCGCCAAGGGCGGGCCCTTCGCCGAGTCCTACGTCGTCGCGCACGAGTACGGCCACCACATCCAGACCCTGACCGGCACCATGCAGAAGGTGGGCAACGACCGCCAGGGCGCCAACAGCGCCGCCGTGAAGCTGGAACTGCAGGCCGACTGCTACGCCGGGGTGTGGGCGCACCACGCCACCACCACCCCGCAGCCCTCCACCGGCCGGCCACTGATCGCCTCCCTCACCGACCAGGACATCGCCCAGGGCCTGGACGCGGCCGCGGCCGTCGGCGACGACCGGATCCAGAAGCAGGCCACCGGCCGGGTCAACCCGGAGAGCTGGACGCACGGTTCGGCCGAGCAGCGCAAGACCTGGTTCACCACCGGCTACCGCACCGGCGACCTCGCCCAGTGCGACACCTTCAGCAAGCTCTAGCCGAAATCCTTCCGAATACGGTCAGTGGTCAAAGGCGGTCAGTGAGCGGCTGACCGCCTGACCAGGCCAGTGCGTGCTGACCGCACCCGACGCGGACCTGCGCGTCATCTCCGGCGACCCGTCCACCGGCCGCTTCACCGCCGCCTACGGCCACCAGGGAGCGGTGGCCGGCGTGCTCGGCTGGAACAACCCCCGCGAACCGCGCACGCTGCGCCGACTGGTCGTCGAACACGCACCCTGGACCACCGTCACGGCCGCCGGGCCGTGTCCTCCACTCGCTGGTGATCGTTGCTGGGAGAGCATACGACCTCGAACACTTGGGGTGTACTCATGACATCCGCTTCCCCTCGTCAGCGACCGATTCGCGTCGGCGTCGTGGGTCTGAGCGCGCGCGGCGGGTGGGCGGCCACCGCCCATGTGCCGGCACTGACCGGGCTCGACGGATACGAGCTGCGGGCCCTCAGCGCCGGCAGCGCCGCATCGGCGCGCGCGGCCGGCGAGAAGTACGCGGTACCGCTGACCTTCAGCAGCGCGGAAGAGCTGGCCCGCAGCGAGGAAGTCGACCTCGTGGTCGTGACGGTGAAGGTGCCGCACCACCTCGAGCTCATCCGACCCGCGCTCGAGGCGGGAAAGACGGTGTTCAGCGAGTGGCCGCTCGGTGCCGACCTCGCGCAGGCCGAGGAGCTGGCCGACCTCGCGAACCGCAGGGGAGTGCTGACGGCCGTCGGCCTGCAGGCCCGGTCGGCTCCACCGCTTCGGTACCTGCGCGACCTGGTCGCCGAAGGCTACGTGGGGCGGGTGCTGTCGACCAGCATGCTCGGCTGGGGCGGGCCCTGGGGGGCCACCTACGACGATGACCACGCGTACGTGCTGGACGTCACGAGCGGCGCCACCCTGCTGTCGATCCCCTTCGGGCACTCGGTCGACGCGCTGACCATGGTGCTCGGCGAGTTCCGCGAGGCATCGGCTCACATCGAGAACCTGCGCCCCGAGGTCACCCACGTCACCAGCGGGGCGGTCGCGGCCAAGAGCACCGAGGACCAGATCGCCGTGACCGGTCTGCTCGAATCGGGGGCCGTGGCCACGACGCACTTCCGCGGCGGCACATCCCGCGCCACCGGGTTCCACTGGGAGATCAACGGCACCCGGGGCGATCTCGTCGTGAAGGCCGACCACGACCTGTGGTGGATGGGGCGGCTGCGCCTGTACGGCGCCCGAGGCGACGACGGCGGCTTGGTCGAACTTCCGGTCCCCGCCCGCTACCAGCGGTCGCTGACACACTGGACCGAGCGAGCCGCCGAGCCCGCCTACAACGTCGCCCACGAGTACGCGCTGCTGCGCGAGCAGATCACCGGGAGCCTCGCGCCGGGCGCGGACGGCGTTCCCGACTTCCGGCACGCCGTCCGGCGGCACCGCATGCTGGAACAGATCCGAGAGGCGGCACGGACCGGCCGGAGGACCACGCTCGCACCCTGGGGCCCGTAAGCCCCTTGCCGTGCGTACCTCCGGCCGAGGGCTGGGGCGCGCCGAGCACCCTTACCTGTGGGCCCACATCAAGCGCAGTCTCGCGAACCTCGCCAGCGTCGCCCTCGACCGACTCGAAGCCCTCGTCCGCAACCGACTCAAGCGACTGCAGTACCGCGCGCAGACGTCCTCGACGGCTTCCTCGCCGGAACTGGACTCTCCCTCGACCTCCCACCGCCATCACCTTGAGCGCCGAGGTCAGTAACGCTGGCCGCCAAAGCCGTCGCAGCTCTGGAGCTGCAGGGCTGAAAAGGGCTCACCGACTCCGACGGTCCGGCTGCCCGCGCCAGCCGCCACCGGGGTAAGCGGCCTGCAAGGGCTACCTCCTTCGTAGCCACCCCCTGCCCCGGGATTGTTCCTGCCAGTACGTGAGTGCCTGCTGGGTGGTCGCGAGGTCGGGATGGTCCGGGCGGAGGACACGCAGTTGCTCGTTCAGCAGGTCGGAGAGGAGGGTCACTGCGCCGCGAGGGTCGCCGGACTGGCCGCGCCAGCGGGCGAGGGCGGCGCGGGTGCGGAAGATCGCGGACCGGTCGGTGTTGGTGGCTACCGCGTACGGGTTGGACCACGTGTCCCGGGTGCCCTGGGCGATCTCGTGCGACTCCAGGCGGAGTTGGTCGTTGAGCAGGTCGGTCAGGACGGTCACGGCCCCTCGTGCGTCGCCCGACTCGCCCAGCCAGTGGCCGAAGCTGAAACGGGTGTCGAAGGTGCCCGAGTTCTCCGGCCCGCGCGTGCGGAACTGCTCGTTGACGAGCTGGCGGTACACGACCACTGCCCCGGCCGCGTCTCCCGCCTTTCCCTGCCACTCGGCGGCGTCGCGGCGCAGAGTGAAGTCGGGCGGGCCCGTCCGTCCGTCGACGGCCGCGATGTAGCCGTCATCGGCGAGCAGGTCGCGATAGACGCGTGCGACGCCCGGCAGGTCGCCGGCCTGTTCGAGCCAGTAGGCCAGGCGGTAGCGCAGCTCGGTGACCTCCTCGACCAGGTGGATCCGCTGGGAGGGGTACAGCTCGTACTCCGGGGCCAGCAGGGCCAGTTGATCGTCGATCATCCGACGGTACTCGGTGATCGCGGCGGCGAGGTCGCCGGATTCCGCCCGCAGCCGCGCGATCCGGCCGCGCAGCTTCGTCACGGACTCGTGTCGGGCTCCCAGCCGGTCGGCCGTCGTCGGCAGCAGCGCTACGAAGTAGTCCAGTGCGGCCTGTGGCCGGCCGTCGTCCGCCAGCGTGTCGCCCACCCGGAGTACGAGGTCGTGCAGCTCCTGACCGGTACTCCACCCGTACCGAAGCTCGGGCTCGCCGGAGCCTAGCATCATGGCCGGGGCATTGCGGGTCAGCGCTTCGACGTTGGAGCGCAGCACGTCCGGAGGGAAATCGAGGGCGCGCGAACGCAGGTGCGGAGCCCGACCCCTCGGGGGAACCAGGAAGAACGTCATCGAGTTCGCCTCGTCCGCCGACGTCCGGGACGCGACGAAGAGCAGGTTGGCGGCCACGTCGGCCAGCTCTGCGGCCCGGCTCGCGGGCACGCCCTCGCGGACGGCTCGCTGCAACATCGGGTGGACCCGCACCGACCGGTCCTGGTCCGCCGGGTCGTAGTCGAGCAGGCTCCACCGGTGCAGCAGCGCGAGCGTCTCGTCGGCGCGCTCGTCCGGCTCCGCGTCCTCTGCCGGGCGGTCGGTCCGCTGCCGGTCGAGGTACCTGACCGCAGCGATCAGCACGGCAGCCGGGATGCCGTCGGAAGCCAGCGGCGCCGCCAGTTCCAGCAGCATCCGCGCCGTCCCGACCGGCGCCAGGGCGTCGGCGCGCTCCAGCGCGAGGTCCCAGGCGTATGGCAGCGGCAGGCTCTGCTCGTCCGGCAGTCCGCCCGGGTCCGGCACGAGGTCGGCCAGCCGCCGACCGTCGTCGCCGAGCAGGCGCAGGTAGTCGGCGCAACTCAGACCGGTGCTGCCCAGGTAGGCGGCCGCCTGCGCGAGCGCGAGCGGCAGGTGTCCCAGCTCGCGGGCGAGCGCCTCCAGTTGCTCAGGCGGCTCGACCCGGCCGGACGCGGCGAGCACCGCCGTGAGGTAGCCGAAGGCCTCGGCGGCGCTGAACGACGGCACGGTGACCACCTGTCGGCCAAGCCCCTCGCGGGCCAGGTCCCGGCGCCAGGTGGTGACCAGGGTCCGCCCCACGGGCTGGTCCGGCGGCCAGAGTCCGCGCAGGTCGTCGGGGTCGACCAGACCGTCCAGGACGATCAGCCGGCGAACCGTCTCCCCGGCCCCGCCCGGCCGGAGCCAGGCCAGGAACTCCCGCGCGCCCTGCTCCGGATCGGCCGGGTCACTACCGGTGATCTCGGCGATGGCCTGGGCGTAGGCGGTCAGGATCGCCGCGCGGCTGTCGGCGGTGACCCAGACCAGCAGGTCGAGTTGCCCGGCCTGCCAGGCAGTGCGGGCCTCGTTCGCGGCCAGCTGGGTCTTGCCGGCCCCGGCGGCGCCGACCAGTATCCGGCAGCGCACAGGGGCGTCGGGAGTATCGAGAACGGCCCGGCGCTGGAAGCAGTGCGCGGTGTTTGGGGCCGCCCCAACCTGGTGCGGCCAGGCGGCCGGGGCATGCCGGCCGGCGTAGTAGGCCACCTGGTCGGCGTGGCCGACGGCGAAGCTGTGGTTGCTCGCCTGCACCCCTGTGAGCGGCGGCGGTGGCGAGGTTTGTGACGGGCTTGGCGTGGCCGGTCCATTCAGCCCTGGAACGGATCCGGCACCTGAGGGTGGCCGATCTGCACGCCCCCATGGATCACACCGGCGGCGACCGAGCCTTCCTGGGCGCTGATGTGCACGTTTCCGCCGACCGCCATCCCGCCGTCCCCGGCCGACACCTGGGCCTGGGCCGCGCTCTCGGCCAGCAGCTCGCGCAGCGCCTCGCCGGCGCGCTCGCGCTCGTCCTCCGGCAGGTCCTCCAGGAACGCCTCGAACCGGGCCTGCCAGGAGGCCTCCTGGCGGATCCGGAGCCGCTCCAGCTGCCCGCCCTCAGCTGCCGCGAGCTCGGCGCCAGTGCGACCCAGCCGCTCCAGCTCGGCACTCTCACGCTGGGTGTTCCCCCGCCCGAACCAGGCGGCCACCCGGCCTCGGAACCCCTCCCATGCCTCGGTCCCCGCCGCGTTCATCACCGCCGTCCCACCGGACATGGCCAGCGCGGTCAGCGCCTCGGACAGCATGCGCAATCCCCCCTTGTCGACGACCGTGACCCCGACCGTACCGCGAGCCGGGCGCCGTTCCCAGGCGGATATTCACGCAGCTACGCAGGCGAGCAAGGATAAGTGACCAGCCGTCAGCAATACCTGCCAAATCGTCACCCTGAGGCGCCGGAGTCAGTAACAGCTCCCGCAGTGCGGCGGCGCGCCCCTGTCAGATGTCAGGGACCGCCGCCACGGCCGCCTTCCTAGGCTGCTGAGCACTGGCCGGACCGCACGTCAGGCCGCTCACCAGCCAAGGGAGAACCACCCATGCGCAGGATCACCCACGCCGCCCTCGCCCTCGCCCTCGCGACCGCGGCCCTGACCGCCCTGGGCACCGGCAGCGCCGGTGCCGCCGACGGATCCTGGGCGGGCTGCCCGTCCGGCGCCGTCTGCGTCTACCCGCAGAACCAGAACCCGGCCGCCAGCCCCAGCGACGTGTACTGGAGCTACGGCGCGCACAACCTGAGCAACCAGAACGGCAACCACTGGGTCCTCAACAACCAGAGCGGCGGCGCGCACGCCCACCTGTGCCGGGGCGCGGGCGGCAGCGACTGCGTCTACGACATCGCGGCGCAGAACGGCGTCTGGTACGACCTGGGCCCGATCAACTCGCTCACCCTCGACCGCCCCTGACCCACCGCCACCACCCGGACCACCGGCACTGCCGGCATCGCCACCTGCACCACCACCGCACAGGGGACGCCCGCCGCACGGGGGACCGGCGGGCTTCCCGCCGTCCTGACGCTCCGTCATGCTGATCGACTCTTGAACGGCGGGCCCCGCTACGGGTCCCGCCGTTCCGTCATTTGGAGCTTCCTCCAGGTTTCAACTCCCCGTCAGTGTTCATGAAGATAACGAGTCGAGGCGCATTTCCCACAGTCTGACTTTACTTATTGACGTCATGTACGCGTTCAGGTTTAACTCCCCCCACTCCGCCGCAGAGCCGCGGCGACGTCAGGGAGAGGCACCCCTATGAACGCAGCACTGCGTCGCGTCCTCATCGCCACCACCGGCATCTCGCTGGCCCTGTCCATGGCCGCCTGCGGCAAAGCGGGCGGCGACAAGAAGGACGCGGCCGCCTCCGGAGACGGCAAGTCCATCGGGCTGCTCCTACCCGAGAACGCCTCCTCCACCCGCTACGAGTCCTTCGACCGCCCCTTCATCGAGGCCAAGGTCGCCGCCCTGTGTGCGGACTGCAAGGTCCTCTACAACAACGCCGAGGCCAGCGCCGCCAAGCAGAAGCAGCAGTTCGACACCCTCCTCGCCCAGGGCGTGAAGGTGATCATCCTGGACCCCTACAACGCCAAGTCCACCCAGGGCTGGGTCCAGGAGGCCGCCGCCAAGGGCGTCAAAATCGTCTCCTACGACCGCCTGGCCACCGGACCGGTCGCCGCCTACGCCTCCTTCGACAACGAGAAGGTCGGCGAACTCCAGGGCCAGGCCCTCGTCGACGCCCTCGGTCCGCGGGCCTCCGACGCCAACGTCGCCATGATCAACGGCGACGAGGCCGACCCCAACGCCGCCGACTTCAAGACCGGCGCCCACAAGATCCTCGACACCAAGGTCAAGAAGATCGTCTACGAGCAGTCCGGCCAGTGGGACGCCACCGTCGCCGGGCAGAAGATCGGCGCCGCCGTCACCGAGCTCGGCAAGAACGGCTTCCAGGCCGTCTACTCCGCCAACGACGGCATGGCCGGCGCCATCATCACCCAGCTCCAGGGCGCCGGCATCAAGGTGCCCGTCGGCGGCCAGGACGCCGGCCTGGACGCGATCCAGCGCATCGTCAACGGCGACCAGGCCTTCACCATCTACAAGGCCTACCGCCCGCTGGCCGACTCCGCCGCCGAACTGGCCGTCGACCTCCTGAAGGGCAAGGACGTCAAGACCGTCGCCACCGCCACCGTCGACAGCGCCACCGACAAGGGCATCCCCGCCAAGTTCCTGGACGCCAAGGTCGTCACCAAGGCCAACATCGCCTCCACCGTCGTCGCCGACGGCCTCTACAAGGTCTCCGACATCTGCACCGCCGACTACGCCGCCGCCTGCGCCGCCGCCGGCCTCAAGTAGCCCTCCGCAGGCAGCCCGCCCCGGGTCCAAGTCCACCACCGCAGAAGAAGGTTCACCGTGACAGGCGCACCCGTCCTCCAGCTGCGCTCGGTCTCCAAGCGCTTCGGTGCCGTCCAGGCCCTCACCGACGTCGACCTCGACGTCCACCCCGGCGAGGTCCTCGCCCTCGTCGGCGACAACGGCGCCGGCAAGTCCACCCTCGTCAAGACCATCGCCGGCGTCCACCCCGTCGACGAGGGCACCATCGCCTGGCACGGCCGGCCCGTGCGCCTGACCCGCCCGCAGGACGCACAGGCCCTCGGCATCGCCACCGTGTACCAGGACCTCGCCCTGTGCGACAACCTCGACGTCATCGCGAACCTGTTCCTCGGCCGCGAGAAACGCCGCCGCGGGCTCCTGGACGAGGTCGCCATGGAGCGGCACGCCCGCGAACTCCTGGACACCCTCGCCATCCGCATCCCCGACGTGCGCACCCCCGTCGCCGCGCTCTCCGGCGGCCAACGCCAGGTCGTCGCCATCGCCCGCGCCCTGGTCGGCGAACCCGCCCTCGTCATCCTGGACGAGCCCACCGCCGCCCTCGGCGTCGAACAGACCGCCCAGGTCCTCGACCTCGTCGAGCGGCTGCGCGAACGCGGCCTGGCCGTCGTCCTGATCAGCCACAACATGGCCGACGTGCGGGCCGTCGCCGACACCGTCGCCGTCCTGCGCCTGGGCCGCAACAACGGCGTCTTCCCCGTCGCCGGCACCACCCAGGAGCAGATCGTCTCCGCCATCACCGGAGCCACCGACAACGCCCACGCCCGGCGCCAGGCCCGCCACACCGAGGAGGAGGACGCCGCATGACCACCCCCACCACCCCCGCCGACACCCCTGCGGCCCCCGGCGCCGACCCGGTGGCCCCCGGGGCCGACCCCCGCCTGCACACCCGGGCCGCCGGGCCCGCCGGCTACCTGGACGCCGCCCGCCGCCGCCTGGCCGCCGGCGAACTCGGCTCCCTGCCCGTCGTCGTCGGCCTCATCCTGATCGCCGTCATCTTCCAGTCCGTCACCGGCCACTTCCTCCAGGCCGACAACCTCACCAACATCACCCGCTTCATCGCCGGCCCTGGCCTCATCGCCGTCGGCGTCGTCTTCGTCCTCATCCTCGGCGAGATCGACCTCTCCCTCGGCTCGGTGGCCGGCGCCAGCGCCGCGCTCGCCGCCGTCCTCGCCGTGCGCCAGGGCGTCAACGAATGGATCGCGGTCCTCGCCGCGCTGGCCGCCGCCACCGTCATGGGCCTGCTGCACGGCCTCTTCTTCGCCCGCGTCGGCGTGCCCGCCTTCGTCGTCACCCTCGCCGGCATGCTCACCTGGAGCGGCCTGCAGGAGTACGTCCTCGGCGACCTCGGCACCGTCAACAACCGCCACGGCGGCCTCATCGCGACCCTGGACACCACCTTCCTCGGCGACGGCGACATCGCCTACGCCTGGGCCCTGGCCGTCCTCGCCCCCGCCCTCTACCTGCTCGCCCACCTGCGCACCGCCCGCCGCCGCAGCGCCGCCGGCCTCACCGCCCGCCCCACCGCCGACACCGCCATCCGCACCGGCGCCCTGGCCGTGCTCACCCTCGCCACCGCCTACGCCCTCAACCAGGACCGCGGCCTGCCGCTGCCCCTGGTCGTGCTGGTGGGCGTCGTCGTCCTCACCGACTTCGTCCTGCGCCGCACCCCCTACGGGCGGCAGATCTTCGCGGTCGGCGGCGGCGTGGAGGCGGCCCGGCGCGCCGGCGTCAACGTCGCCCGGGTGCGGATCTCCGTCTTCATGCTCTCCGCGTTCCTGGCCGGTCTGGGCGGGCTGTTCTACGCCTCCCAGCAGGGCTCCGCCGACAAGCAACTGGGCGGCGGCAACGTCCTGATGAGCGCGATCGCCGCCGCCGTCATCGGCGGCACCAGCCTGTTCGGCGGCCGCGGCAAGACCTGGTCGGCCCTGCTGGGCATCCTGGTGATCCAGTCCATCACCACCGGCCTGGACATGGTCCACGCCGCCCAGGCCATCCAGTACATGATCACCGGCGCGGTCCTGCTCGCGGCCGTCGTCCTGGACTCCCTCTCCCGCCGCACCCGCACCGCCGCCGCCCGCACCTAGGAAAGTCCGAAAGGCCCGGCCCGCGCCCCCGCAGCACCGCGGGGGCCGGGCCAGAGAACACGGGGCTCGTCCCGCCCGCGCCCACTGGGGCGACATGCTCCGCGTCGCCGGCTCCCTGCCCACCGGCGAGATCCGTGGCTACGACCTGATCCGGATGCTCCAGACCTCCCCTTCGGCCGGCGACACCGCGCCGAGAGGTGGACGAGCGCATGGGGGCGGATCTCCATGTGACCCAGGTAACACATTACACGACACATGTGTCATGTAATGTGTCCGATATGAGCACTACCGAGAAGGTTCCGACCCTCGTCTTCATCCCCTGCTTCTCCGGCGCCCCGTGGAGCGCCGAGCAGCTCGCCCCCTACGGGGAACTGCCCAGACGCACGCTGCGCCTGCCCGAGGGCGTGAACGACATCGAGCGCTACGCCGACTTCGTCGAGAACGCGGTCGCGGACCTCGACGACTACGTGCTGGTCGGCGACTCGTTCGGTGCGAACATCGCGCTCGCGCTGGCCACCCGCCGCCCGCAGGGCCTGCGCGCCCTGGTCGCGTCCGGCGGATTCGCGGCCAACCCGGTCGACTCGAAGCCGTGGAAGGCGCTGGCGCAGGTGATGGGCAAGGCCCGCGGCCCGTTCTACCGGCAGTTGACGCTGCGAGCTCACGCCCACCGCCTCGCCTCCCCGTTCGACGGCGAGGGGCAGGTGCCCTGGAGCGAGGCGCGCAGCCGCGAAGTGTTCCTCGCCAACACCCCGGCCGCCTCCTTCGGCGCGCGCGTGCAGGCCGTCCTCACCGCCGACTACGTCGAGGTACTCGGCCGGGTCCAGGTCCCGACCCTGATCCTGACGCCCTCGCACGACGTCCTGATCGGAGAGAACGCCTCCAAGATCATGCTCGCGGGCATCCCCGACGCCCGGGAGGTGGTGCTGCCGCGCACCGGCCACATGTTCCGCTTCTCCCACCCGGCCACCTACGCCACCGCGGTCCAGGACTTCCTCACCGCCGTCCTGCCGACCACCCGGCAGGCCGCCGGTGCGTAAGGCCGAACACCTCCGCTTCGCGATCCTGGCAGCCCAACGCGAAGGCAACCGGCTGCTCATCCAGGCGCTCAAACCCCACGGCATCACCCCGTCGCAGGCCGAGGTGCTGCGCCTGCTCCAGCAGCACGGCACCTTGAGCCTCAACGGGCTCGGACAGCTCCTGGTGTGCGAAAGCGGCACCAGCCCCAGCCGGCTGGTCGAACGCGCCGTGACGGCCGGGCTGGTCGAGCGCCGCACCGACGCCGAAGACCGCCGCTACCTCCAACTCAGCCTCACCCCCGAGGGCGAACGCCTGGCCACCGCGGTCGCCAGGATCGAAGAGGACCTCTACACCTCGATCGACGCCGCCTCCGCCGGCCTGGACACTGACGCCGTCCTCGAGTTCCTCCACGGATTCATCGACACCCTGCCTTCGGGCGAGGCCCTCAACAAACGCCTCAACCTCGACTGACGCCACGCACCGCACGGGACCCAACGGCAGCGCGCCAAGGGAAGGAACGACCGTGCACCAGGTGGCGAGGCCGTCGTCGTACGAGCCGTGGACGACCGGGACGTTCGTCTGCTCCGAGGCGTTCTGGGCGAACGACCGCGCAGGACTGCGCGACCCCGGCGCCACCCGGTGCCGAGAAACCGCTGGGCATCGGTTCGGCCTTGATCTACGATCGCGCGAATGATCACCCATGGAGCGATACTCGACACCGCCCTCGCCCGGATCGCCGCTGGTTACGTGTTCCCCGAGAAGACGGCGGCCATTGAAGTGGCGATCCGGAACCGGCTGGCGGAAGGCGCTTATGAGGGCCTGGACGAGCGGGGACTGTGCGAGCGGGTCACGGAGGACTTGCAGGGGGTGTGTCCGGACAAGCACCTGCGGCTGCTGTGGAGCGAGGAGCCGCAGTCGATGGACGAGGAGCCGGAGGACGTCGCCCGGGCCCGGTTCGAGCGGTACGCCCGGGAGAAGAACTACGGCATCCGGCGGGCAGAGCAGCTCGACGGCAACATCGGCTACCTCGACCTGCGCATGATTCCCCCGGCCGGGATGGGCGGTCCCGCGATCGCCGCCGCGATGCAACTGGTCGCTTCCACCGAGGCGTTGGTCATCGACCTGCGGCAGTGCAGCGGCGGTTCACCGGAGGGCGTGCAGCTGTGGTGCAGCTACTTCTTCGCTGACGACGAGGTGCACCTCAACGACATCTACGACCGGGCTACCGACTCCACCCGCCAGTACTGGACCCTCGGGCACCTCGCCGCGCCGCGCTATTCGGACCGGCCGGTGGCGGTGCTGACCAGCGACTTCACGTTCTCCGGCGGGGAGGAGCTGGCGTACAACCTGAAGGTGCTCAAGCGTGCGACGCTGGTCGGGCAGACGACGCGCGGTGGCGCCCACCCGACGGCCCGTATTCCTGTTGCGCCGCATGTGACGGTGACCGTGCCGGCGGCCCGCTCGATCAACCCGGTCACCGGCACCAACTGGGAGGGCGTTGGCGTAGAGCCGGACGTGGCGGTTGCCGCCGAGGACGCGCTGGAGAAGGCACTGGAACACCTTCGCGCGTAGTCGAGTCCCCGGCTGCTCCGTCCTGAGCAGCCGGGGGACTGGCTATGGCCCCGGCCGACCGCGTGTCCGTCCACCGCGGGTGCGAGGCGACAAGGCTTGTTCCTCCCGCGCCAACCGGGCCTACCTGCGAAAGCGGGGAATCCGCTGCACGATCCCGGAGCCTGCCGACCAGGCCGCCAACCGCAAGCGGCGCGGGAAGACCACGTCTGGTTCGCCTCGGTGGCCGTCACGGTGTGCGGGGCGCGAACTCCCGCAGCCGACGGTCAGATGCGGTCAACGTGGTTCCATGCGTGGTCATGGGGCGAGCGTGGTGAGGCGTACTGACAGGCGGCCCCCATGGGGCCCGGGCCGCCTGCTCGCCCCGCATCCGTCCGATAATCGGTTGCCTTGCCGGGGACCCTCCCCGAAGGTGAGGCAGTGATCAAGACCGACGACAGGCCGCCGATCGACGCGGCCCGCTGGCTGTACCTCTACGAGAACGACTGCCCCGCCCCGGCGGCGGCCGAACTGCCGGCCCTCGCCACCGAACTGGCCGAGGCCCTCCGCCACCCCGACCCGGATATCCGCGACGGCGCTCCCTACGTGGTGCTGCGGACGTGGATCCAGCGGGACGTCATCGACAAGCCGCTGCGCGCCCAGCTGGGTACCGTGATGGCCGACCGGTTCGACGACCCCGAGATCCAGGCGCGCACCTTCGCCCCGCTCGTGCTCGGCATGATCGTCGGTCGCGGCGACTTCGACCCAGCATGGCTCGCCGCCTTCCGACGCTGGTTCCCGGCCGAGACGGACCTGCGCGGGTACGACCCCAAGCTCGGCTGGCTCCACGCCGTCGCGCACGGCGCTGACCTGCTGGGCGCCTTCGGGCTCCATCCGGAGGTCGACCCGAAGGAGATGCTCGCGCTGGCGGCGGAGCGGCTCGTGGTTCCGACCGACGAGCTCTTCGCCCAACAGGAGGACGACCGGCTCGCCCAGGGCGTCGCCCGCACGCTCACCCGGCCGGAACTGTCCGAGGCCGAGGCCGTCGGCTGGCTGGACGCGATCGAGACGGACTTCGTCGCCGGCCGGCGCGGCGCCCCCACCGTGGCCGCGCACACCTCCAACGCCATGCGCACGCTGCGGATGCTGTACCTCCTCGCCGACACCGGGGTCCGGATCGACGGCGCCCCCGCCCCCGGGCGCCCGCCGCACGCGGAGGCGCTGAAGCGGCGCCTGACGGAGGTGCTGGCCCTGACCTTCCAGGGGGCATGACGGGCGGGTGTCACCGCGTGGTGAGGTACGTCTCCCGGGGGCGCGTCTCACCGGCAGGCGCCCGACGGCCAACCGGACAGGTCGACGAGTTCCCAAACACGCCCTGGCCGCCGTCATATTGCCCAGGACTTCGCGGCCGTCCTGCGTGAGGCCGTCGAGTGCGGGGAAGTCCTCGCCGCCCGGCGACCCCGGGACCAGGGGCGGCGGGGCCGTGTGGTCATCTCATCCTCTCGGTCCGTGGTGTGTGGCGTCGAGGTGCGTGGAAGTGGACGGGGCGCCGATCGATGTCGTGGACGGCTGGCGTCCCTTGGGCCCGACCGCTCCCGGGTGCTACTCGCAGGCCTGGCGAGTAGTACCCGGTTGATCTGGCTCGGTCGATCGCGTTGCGCAGGAAGTCGGCGGGGTCGATTTCCTGTGCGCGGAACGGGTTTTCAGGTGTGGGTGGCTTGGGTGCGGCAGTGGGTGAGGGCGTGGTTGATGCGGGTGTCGGGGGCGGGGGTGGCGGTGAGGAGTTCGCCGGCGGTGACGAGGGCGGTCCAGTAGTGGGCGGGGTCGCCGGTGGTGGGGCGGGGCCGGGTGGCGGAGAGGGAGAGGTAGGCGGCGGTGAGGTTGCCGGTGACGAACCAGCGGGCCAGGCCGTGCTGGTGGCCGGCGCGGATGCCGCCGAGGGCGTCGATGGCGGTGAGGAAGAGGCCGACGACGGCGAGCTCGGTGGGACTGAGGGTCTTGGGGACGTCGAACACGCCGAGGGCTTCGAGGAGTTCGCCGGTGTCGGCCTCGGAGCCGGGGCGCGGGTTGGTGAGCAGGGCGTCGTAGCAGTCGTCGAGGCGGAGCTGCGTCTCGGCGGCGGGGATGCCGAGGGCGATGCAGACGGCGCGGGCGGAGCGGACCGGTTCGCGGGTGCGGCGGGCCAGGGCGGCGTAGGCGTCGGCGGGCGTGGAACCGGTGTCGAACAGGTGCCGGGCGGTGAGGGCGAGTCGCATGGAGAGAGGCACCTTCAGACGGCGAGGACGGTGAGTGTGGCGACGGGGGAGGGCGCGATCAGCGCCCAGACGAACTTGCCGATGCCGCCGGCGCGGGGGCAGCAACCCCAGCGCTCGGCCAGCTCGTTGACGAGGAAGAGGCCGCGCCCGTGCTCGTCCTCGGGCGCGGCGGCCCGGAGGGACGGGCGGCCGCTGCCCGCGTTGTGGACTTCGAGGCGCAGGCGGTCGCCGATCAGGGCGAAGCGGACCTCGATCAGGCGGTCGGCGGGTGCGTCGGTGTGCTGGACGGCGTTGGCGAAGAGCTCGCCGAGGAGGAGTTCGGCGATGTCGGCGTAGCGGTCGCCGGTGGGGAGGGCGGTGAGGTAGGCCCGGAGCAAGTACCGGGCCAGCGGCGTGGATTCGGTGCGGGAGTCCAGGCGGGCCGCGAACGTGCGGGGGCGCGGGGCGGTGCGGACTTTGAGCATGGCGAAGCACCTCAAGGGAAGGATCTGTGCGAATTGAGTGCGCCGTGTTCCGGCCTGCCTGATGCAGCGTCATGCGGCGGTCAGGCGTTTGCCTCCGGGCGCAAGTGGCGGCTGTGGGCTACCTTCAGTGCCGACGGACGGCCTTGGCTCGCTCGATCGGATGGTGGACGGGGGGCTTGATTGTGATGCGCGCCTCGTGGGTGTCTCAGTGGGGGCGCGTGCAATTGCCGCTCGACAGGGTGGATTCGGTCGGTAGTCGAATGACTACCAGGATGGCTCAGCCTGCTCTAGGATCGAAAGAGTTTCAAATCTCTAGTCTGGCGGATTTTAAAGAAGGCAATCTTGGTTCGTCGCACACTTGACCCAACGTCATCCCCCTTGGAAGCACTCGCTGTTCAGATCAGCAGGTCGCGCCAGGCCAAGGGGATGACACAGATCGAAATCGGCGCGCGAGTCGGGTACTCCAACGTCTACATCTCGAACGTGGAGCGAGCTAAACAAGCGCCGTCTTTAAAGTTCGTAGAACGCGTGGACGCCGCCCTCGATGCCGGTGGTGCCCTGACGGGACTGTGGTGGAGCTGGAAGAACGGCGCTCTGTTGCCGGGATTCTCCGAGTACCTTCGCCGGGAGCGCGAGGCGATCACAGCCAGACTGTTCGACACGGATATGGTCTCGGGCATACTTCAGCACCCGGACTACAGCGCAGCTTACGAGGCTGGCATCGTCCGACGAGGGGAAGCGACGCAGGAGCAGGCCGACGGGAGACTCGGCCTCCTGGCGCAACGTCAACTCATGCTCGACAGGGGAACGACGATCCATGTCGTTCTGGATGAGGGAACCCTGCGTCGACCGATCGGTGGTCGAGAGATTATGGCCACGCAACTCTCTCACCTGGAGAGCCTGAGTGATCACCCAAATGTGATCATCCAGATCTCTCCGTACCGCCTCGCCGAAGATCGGCCGCTGTCCCACCCCGTCACGCTCTTGACTCTCCCTAATCGCGCTTTGGTCGGGTACACGGAGACGCTTCAACGGGGATACCTGGAACAAGATGCCGAGACGGTGGCCCGATGGGTCGATAGATACGATCGACTCCAGGTCAACGCGCTCAGCCAGCCGGACAGTTTGGCCATGATCCGGGAGGCACGGAAGGAACTGGACCATGCATGACCCAACGGGCGCCAAGTGGCGCAAGAGCACCTACAGCAATGGCGGGGGTGGCTGCATCGAGGTGGACGATGTGCACCCGGGCAGGGTCCGTGACTCCAAAGACCCTCAGGGCCCGACGCTGGCCTTCTCGGCCGAGGGCTGGGAGTCGTTCGTTGCCGCTGTCCGAAGTGGCGAGTTCGGCGAAGTCTGAACCGAAGCCGGAAGCGAAGGCCTCCGCCCGGGGCTGCTTCCAGGGAGTGACGCAACACGTGGTCGGTTGTCCGGTCGCGAGGACGTCGGCCAGACGCTCGGCTGGGGCTTCCCGGCCGAGCGTTTTGCGTGGGCGGCGGTGAGCTGGTCGGCGACAGTGCCGGGTGCTCGGGGATGTGGCCGTGGGCTTGATGCCGCCCCCCCCGTGGCAGACAAGGTGCTGCCCACCCCGTCGGGCCCGCTCTACCGGGGCTGGCAGCGGCAGTTCGAGGTGTTGCTGGATGGCGCTCAACGCGTGGTCCGAAGGAGGAACCGGCATGGCGATCGAGGCGGAGCTCAAGGCAGTCGTACGCGACCCCGAACATGTCCTCACGCAGTTGGAGGAGCAGTACGGCGCCGGCCGCGCCGAGGTCTACCGTGACACCTACTACGACGCACCGGACGGCAGCCTGATGGGTGCCGACCGCGAGCTCAGGATCCGCACTGTTCACGCGCCCGACGACACCCGCACCGTGCTCACGTACAAGGGCGCCCGGGTGGACGAAGCGTCCGGGTCGAAGTGGGAGGCGGAGACGCGGGTGGAGGACTCCGAGGCGGTTCACGAGATCATTCGCGGCATCGGCTTCACCTCGCGCATCCAGTTCGAGAAGCGGTGCCGCAATTACGCCTTCGAGCGCGACGGCCGGCAGTGCCTCGCCACGCTCGTCCGCGTCCCAGAGCTCGACGCGACGTTCATCGAGGTAGAGACCGCTGAGGCCACTCCGGATGGCCTCGGAGCGGCGCTCGATACCGTGCGGGCCGTGCTGGTCGACCTCGGGATCGGTGAGGACGATCTGACGACTGAGCTATACACGGACGCGGTGGCCGCAGCTCGCACCTGACGGGTTTGGTCATGGGCCAGCCACAAGGAGAGGGCGCGCCCCGACGGTCGGGAGGTTGCGTGGCCCACCAGCCGTAGGAGGACCCGGACGTGACGTGTGGACGATCCCGACAGCGGAGGTGGTGGATCATGCCCAGGCGTGACTACGAGGACGACCCGAACGCTCCCGAGGCGAACTCGTTGGTCCCGGCCGCGTCCGTCGTCGTGGTCGACGATGCGGGCCGCGTCCTCCTCCAACGCCGCACTGACAACGGGATGTGGGCCCTGCCCGGCGGCAGGATGGACATCGGTGAGTCGCTCGCCGGGTGCGGTATCCGCGAGACGCGCGAGGAGACCGGCCTTGATGTCGAGATCACCGGGATCGTCGGCACCTACACCGACCCCCGCCATGTCTTCGCCTATGACGACGGCGAAGTCCGCCAGGAGTTCTCCATCTGCCTCCTCGGACGTCCGGTCGGCGGGGAACTTCGGGTGTCCGACGAGTCCCACGAGGTGGCGTGGTTCACGCCGGCCGAGACGGATGAGCTGGCGATGGTGCCGAGCATCCGGAAGCGACTGACCGACTGGCGCTCCGGGGCGACCCCCGCGGTGCGCTAGCCGCCGTCATGTTGCCCCAGGACTTCGCGGCCGTCCTGTGTGGGGCCGTCGAGTGCGGGGAAGTCCTCGCCGCCCGGCGGCCGTGCGGGCGTCGACGGTGGGCCTGGCATGCCGTCAGGGCGGTTGTCGTGAAAGCCCGTTGTGTGCCTGATCGTTGTGGTACGTTCCGTAACCTAACCGAAAATAGGCGACCCCGGCGGTGCTACCAACACCCCGGGGTCCGGCAACAGGAGCGAGACCTCCCGATGCGCGTCCATCGTAGCGCCCAGGTGCGCAACTTCACCGTGCTGCCCAACGGCATGCTGCAGTACCGGCGGCTGTCCTACGCCGCCCGCGGCCTGCTCGCCGACCTCCTCTCCCGCCCGGACGGCTGGCGCGAGGACGGTCGGCACATGGCCGACACCAGCCCCCAGGGGCGGGGCGCGATCCGCAAGGCGCTGAAGGAGCTGGTCGACGCCGGCTTCTACCGGGTCGAGAAGATCCGGATGCCAGACGGCACGATCATCACCGAGACCCACGTCTACGACACCCCTCAGCTCTCGCCACCGGGTGCCACCCGTCCGGCGCCCGGTGAGGCGGCAACCGGCGGTGCTGTCGCCCTCGTAAAGGACCGGCGGAAAGAACCTTCCCTCCCCGCCCGGCGAGCCGGGGAGCCGGTCACCGCCGACGAGCCGCCCGTGGCGGTGCCGGACGAGCAGGCCCGGGAGGCGGTCGCCACACTGTTCCGGGTGATCCGCCCGGAGCCGCGCCTGCGTCTGGGGGAGGCCGAGGCTCGTGAACTCGCGCCCCTGGTCGCGCAGTGGCTGGAACGCGGCAGCGGCCCCGCCGACCTCGCCCAGGCCCTGCTGCCGGGTCTGCCCGCCCCGGTGCACTCGGCGGTCGCGGTGTTCCGCTACCGGCTGGAGCGCAAGATGCCGCCCGCCCGGACCGCCCGGACCGCCGTGCGGCCCGCAGCGGCCCGGTACGCCGAGTGCGCCGGGTGCCACGATCCGGTGCCCCGCCCGGGCATCTGCGGCCCGTGTGCGGGCTTCGCACCCCGTCCGGTCGGAGTCGGCAGCGGCGCGGCGGCCGCCCGCACCGGCGCGGACCGCGCCAGAGCGGCGCTGCGGTCCGGGAAGAGCGCCGACTTGAACCTGGGAGGCCTTGCCGCCGCCTGACGGCCGGATGCCGCCCCAGGACGGGAACGGCTGGCGCCGGCGGCCTGGTCCCGCCGCCTCCGCGAGGCGGCGGGACCGGGACCAGGGCCGGGTCAGGCGGGGCGGATGCCCGGGGTGCCGGCCTCGGTGACGAAGGAGGCGGCGGTGGTGATCGGGGCGCCGGGGCGGGTGATGTACGGCAGGACGCGGTAGTCGGCCCGCACCTGGTGGCGGTCCAGGGTGAGCGTGGTGTAGCCGCGCCGCCCGTCGTAGAACTTCATGTGCGGGTTGGCCGACATCAGGTTCTGCCAGTTGGACGGCCGCTCCTCGCCGTCGCCGTCGCTGCTGATCGAGGTGCCGACGAACTCCACGCCCACGGTGCGCGAGTCGGGGTTGTCGAAGTCGCGCTTGACGTCCAGGGCGTAGGCGACGTGGACGTCGCCGGTGAGCAGCACGAGGTTCTTCACCCCGGCCTGCTCGACGCTCGTCAGGAAGCGCTCGCGGGCGGCCGGGTAGCCGTCCCAGGCGTCCATGGAGAGCTTGGAGCGGGCGGCCGTGGTGTTCTTGCGGCGGGAGAACACCACCTGCTGCGGCACCACGTTCCAGGTCGCCCGGGAGCGGCGCAGGCCCTCGGCGAACCAGCGCTCCTGGGTGGCGCCCATCAGGGTGCGGCGGGGGTCGTCGGACTCCGGGGTGGGGTACTGCCAGCCGTCGCCGTTGGCCTGGTCGTCGCGGTACTGGCGGGTGTCGAGGATGTCGAACTGCGCCAACTGCCCGAACTGGACGCGCCGGTAGAGGGTGAGCTCGGTGCCGCGCGGCTGCGGCATGCGCAGCGGCATGTTCTCCCAGTACGCCCGGTAGGCGGCGGCGCGGCGGGCGATGAACGGTGCCGGGTCCTGGCCCTTCTCGGGGATGCCGGCCGCGTAGTTGTTCTCCACCTCGTGGTCGTCCCAGGTGACGTACCAGGGGTGGGCGGCGTGCGCGGCCTGCAGGTCGGGGTCGTTCTTGTAGAGGGAGTAGCGCAGCCGGTAGTCCTCCAGCGTGGCCGTCTCGTGGTCGAACAGCGCCGGCAGGGTGCGGTCGGTGTACTTGCGGTCGCCGCCCGCCGCGTCGATGCCGTACTCGTAGATGTAGTCGCCGACGTGGAACACCGCGGCCAGGTCCTCGTCGGCGAGGTGGCGGTAGGCGGTGAAGTAGCCGTCCTCGTAGGCCTGGCAGGACACCAGGCCGAAGCGGACGGCGTCCAGGCGGCGCCCGCGGGCCGGCGCGGTGCGGGTGCGCCCGACGGGGCTGCTCCAGGAGCCGACGGTGAAGCGGTACCAGTAGCCGTGGTCCGGGTCGAGGCCGTCGACGTCCACGTGCACCGCGTAGTCGAACTCGGCGTGCGCGCGGGCGCTGCCGCGCCGCACCACCTTGCGGAACCGCTCGTCGCGGGCCAGCTCCCAGCCCACCCGCACCGAACCGGTGGGCGGCAGCCCGGCGCCGGGCTCCAGCGGGCGCGGCGCCAGGCGGGTCCACAGCACCACCGCCTCGGGCAGCGGGTCGCCGGAGGCCACGCCCAGGGTGAACGGGTTGCCGGTGATGACGCGCGGGGCGAACTCGGCGTCCTCGGCGTGGGCGGACGGCAGGTTGACGGTGAACGCCAGCGCGGCGGCCGCCGAGGTGACGGTGAGGAAGCGGCGCCGGTCCAGGCGCGCGGCGGCCGCGCGCAGCCGCTGGTCGGGGGAGGGGCGGTCGGCAGGGCGGGTCATGGGGTGAAGGCCTTTCGCTGCTCGGCGGTGTGCGAAGGAATTCGAGTGGACCGCGCCGTACGCCAGGGGTCGGGATCCCGGCAGCCGGGTGATCATCTGATGGGAGAGGCGTGAAGGTCCGACAAATCATCCCAGGAGTGCGGAAAGCGGGTGCGGGCGGCGCGTGGGGCGCCGTTCCCGCCGTCCTCGCCCGGGAGTGCCCGTGGAGGAACGGTGAACACCTGCGCCGCCTCCACACCCGGGCTTGGGGAGCCGATGGGGCGCTACGGCCCGGCTGATCCGGAGCTGCCCGCCGCCCGCCGCGCCCGTGCCCGCGCCCGTGCCCGCCCGGTGGGCCGGGCGGCTTCACCCACGCCTGCTGCGTGGGCGTCGCGGACCCGGCGGCGCCGCGGCGCTCCATGCACGACCCGGTCCACTTGGCCGGCGATCCGGAGATCATGCCGCACCCGGCCGGGATCGCCATCGGCCCCGACCTCTCCGACGACCCGGATCCCGCGCTGGCCCGGGACATCGTGAACCTGCACGAGGAGAAGGCTGCTCCGTACCCGGAGCGGGCCGTGCAGCTCGGTCCGCTCCTTGCTGCATAGCGGGCACGGCAAAGTCAAGGAAAGTCACTCGAACGAGTGAGTCCACTTGCACGCCGGGGGGTGGTCGTGATGTACAACACGCTGGCCTGGCAGGTGAGTTGACTGATAGACATCACCCCGGGGGACCCGACCATCAGCCCACTCATTTGGGAGGGAACCATGAAGAACCGCTTTGTACGTCGTGCGGGTGTTGTGGTGGCCGGTCTCGCCGTGCTGACAGTCGGCTTCGGCAGCACGGCGGCCATGGCGGCCGCTCCGGCGGCCCCGGCTCCGGTCGCAGTGGTCCAGAACGTCACGCCCGCCATCACGGACGTGCAGACCTGGACCTATGTCACCGGCCCGCTGGAGACCACGCTCACCCTCGACACGACCGCTCGCTCCGCGTCCATCGTCGTCTACGCCAACGTGCCGCTGCTCGGGAAGGTCAAGGTCGGCAGCGCGTCGGGCAGCCTGACGCAGGGCATCACCTTCCACCTCGGCCTGTCGCCGTTCGTCAACGGCACGCAGAGGTTCTACCTGGTCGGCGACGACGTGCACCTGTACTACGACTTCGACGCGCTCGGCAAGCACTACACGGGCGACGTCAAGCTCGGCACGCTCCCGCCGTTCTAGTACGGCCGGTGCCGCCCGTCGCCCCAGTACCTCGGGGCGGCGGGCGGCCCGCATCGGCGTCAGGCGCCGAAGGAGACCTGGTCGACCGTCCAGAACGCGCTGTTGGTGCCCGTGTAGCGGAACTGCAGGCGCGCCGTGGCGGCGCCGGCCGGCACGGTGACGGGCAGGTGCTCGACGGTGTTCAGGTCCGAGCAGTAGGACCGACGGACCGCAGGGGAACCCGAAGACCTCAGCGCTCAGACCTGCTGCGGCAGCCAGCCGTTCTGCACCGCCCGCATCCCGAACTCGAACCGGCTGCGCGCACCCAGCCGCTCCATCAGATCCGTCGCCACCCGCCGGGACGTCCGCGACGACACCCCCAGCCGCTTGGCGATCGCCTCGTCCGTCAGCCCCTGCGCCAGCAACCGCACCACGGTCGCCTCCTGCGCGCTGAGCCCGCCGTCGTCCCTGGCCGCCGACGGCCCCAGCGGCCGCGACTGCCCCCACACGTGCTCGAACAGCGCGCACAGCGCCACCAGCGTGCCGTGACCACTCAGCACGACCGCCCCCGCACGGGTGTCCTCCCCGCTGACCGGGATCAACGCGGTCGCCCGATCGAAGATGATCATCCTGGTCGGCAGCTCCGGCACCGTGCGCACCTCCCCGCCCAGCTCCGCCAGCCAGCCCACGTACGCCACCGTCGGCTGGCTGTTGCGCACACTGTCCAGATACACCGTGCGCATCCGCACACCCCGGCCCAGCAGATCCCGGTCGTGCGGCCGGGACGCCTCGATGCTCTCCGGAGAATGCCCGCCACCGGGCGCGAAGGTCATGATCTCGGCCGTCAGACCACGGGCCAGGGAAGCGATCCGGTCCCGGATCTGGTCAAGGCCCACCAACTGCTCCACCCCCGCGGACGAGGTGACCGGCTTCAGATCGGCGTACTCCGCGATCAGCTGCGCCGCCGCCGCCCGGGACGCCTCGATCCGCAGCTGCTGCGCCGCCAGATCCGCCTGCTGGCGCGCCATCAGCAGCTCCATGCCGACCTCCGGCGACACCGCGCGCAGATCGCCCTTCCGGTCGTAGGAGGGCCGGATCAGAGCCAGCTCGCTCAGCAGGTCCAGGCTGTGCCGGATCTCCTCCTCGCTCCGCCGGAGCCGCTGCGCCAGTGCCCGCACCCCGTCGCCGGGATGCGCGAGCATGTCGCGGTAGACGGCCTCCGACCCAGCATCCAGCCCGAGTGCGGCCAGCATGCCTCATCCCCCCCGGTGTGTAAGGCGTGAATCGCTGCGCACGCGATCATCGCACGTGGGTACGAGAGGAGGCCAGTAGGGCCGTGGACGGTTCCGGCCACCGCCGGAACCGTCCAGGTTGATCCCCTATACGTGGATCCCGACGGTTCGGCAGAGTCCGTTCCATGTATCTGATCCACGCCGAGATCCAGGCCCCGGCCCCCGGCGCGGCGCTCGCACCCGCTGTCGCCCGGGTGCTGCTGGCGCAGGCCAGGCCGCAGGAGCACATCGAACACGTCGCCGTGCACGAGGGCGCCGGCCCCGGCGCGGTCCTCGGCATCTATCTGATCGCCGACCGGTTGGGCGTGGCCGAGACCGTCGCCGACGGGTTCTGCCGACGCCTGGTCAAGACCGTCCCCGCGCTGCACGGCTGGACGCTCCGCCGCGTCGGCGCCCCGCTCGTCGCCCCCTTCTACGAGCGGCTGCTGGACTGATCCGGCCCGCCTGGACGGAACCGGACTCGGCCGTTTCCGTCCACCGGAGGACTCTTCCACCGGCCCTGAACTGCGACGAAGCTAGTACTCGCCAGCCGGGCCCACCGCCCGGAGGGAAGCCGGCCAAGCGTCAACCGCGGGACGCGAGACCGGACTCACCACCACCCGTCCAGCTCTCGGAGAGGTCCACTCCCATGCTTCGCACCCCGCTCGCCAAGGCCGCCGCGGTCGCCGCCCTCGCCCTCGCCGCCGTCCTCCCGATCGCCGGCCAGGCCTCGGCGAACACCATCTGGGACAGCCCCGCCCCCGCCCCCGCCCCGGTGACCACCCCCGCGCCGGCGACCGCCGTCCCGGCGAACACCATCTGGGACAGCCCCGCCCCGGCGACCGCCGCCCCGGCGAACACCATCTGGGACTGACCCACCGCGCAGCCCGAGGCCACCCGACCGCTGCCCCTGCAGGGCAGCCGTCCACTCCTCTTGAGGCCGCGCCCCGCAGACCTCCCTCACCCGCACCTGGCCCGCCCGCACCAGCCTCCTCGGCCTCCTCCTCGCCTTCGCCGTCGCCCACACCACCGGCGCCACCACCACCAGCCTGCCGCTGCTGTGCGCCACCCGCGTCCTCGCCGCCCTCGCCTGCGCCGGCTTCCTCGCCGTCGCCCTGACCACCGCCGCCACCGCCGGACCGCTCCTCGCCGCGACCACCCTGGGCACCACCGCCGGGCCCCTGGGCCCGCTGTGGGCGAGCGCACTGCTCGTCCTGCTCGCGCTGCTCCTGGCCGTCCCCCTGCGCGGGGTGCTCACGGCCCGCCGCGGCGGGGCGTAACACGCGCCCCGGAGTTGGGAAGTCGGCCTCGTAGACTTCCCACTCCGGCGGGGCGAGCGCGGGCCGCCGCGGGCGGTCAGTGGACGACGTCGAAGACCTGCTTCTGGACGCCGTTGGAGTAGACCTCGTGCTCGACGAGCTTCAGCTTCTGGGCGTCCTTGTCCGTGGTGCTGAACAGGCGCTTGCCGGCGCCGAGCAGCAGCGGGTAGACGAGCAGGTGGTAGCGGTCGATCAGGCCCGCGTCCGAGAGGCCGTGGTTCAGGGCGGCGCTGCCGTGGACGATGATCGGGCCTCCCTCGGTCCGCTTGAGCGCGGCGACCTCGTCGAGTGAGCGCAGGATCCGGGTCTCGCCCCAGTTCGGGACCAGTTCGTCGTCGGTGAGGGTGGTGGAGACGACGTACTTCGGCAGCGTCCGGTAGCGGGCGAACTCCGCCATGTCCGGCCACACGGGGCTGAAGGCCTGGTAGCTGGCGCGGCCCAGGAGGACGGCGGTGGACTCCTGCTGCTCGCGCTCCTTGATCTCGAAGGCCTCGGGGACGAACTCGACGTCCTTGAAGGTCCATCCGGCGTTGCGGTAGCCGGGTTCGCCGCCCGGTCCCTCCACGACGCCGTCGAGGGAGATGAAGGCGGTGCTGATGAGAGTGCGCATCGAGGGTTCCTTGGTGTCTCGGGTCATGGTGTCGACCGCCCGCGGGGAGGCGGTCAAGGCGGTCAAGGGTGGCAAGGGGGGCAAGGGAGCTGGTCAGCCGAGGAGTTCGGCCAGCCACTGCTGCCAGGCGGCCTCGGCCCCGTCGGTGTCCGCTCCGAACAGGTGGTGGAACGTCAGCACGATGCCGGGGCCGTGGTGGAAGGTGTAGATCGCGTCGGCGGTGCGGATCTCGAAGCGCTCGTCGTCCGCCCAGACCACCTCGCCGTCCAGCGGCGGCAGGCCCGCCGGCTCGGCGTGCGCCTGCGCGCCGAGGGCCACCGGGGTGGGCAGCGACAGCCCGAGGGCGAGTGCCGCCCGGACGTCGGGTGCCGGCCGCGGGCCCGTCGGCACGGCGGCGAAGACCGGGACGGCGGTGCGTCCGGGGAAGTGGGCCAGGTACTGGCGCAGCGTGCCCAGGTGGAAGGGCCAGCCGCGGCGCAGCGCGTCGTACTCGTCCTGCCAGTCGTCGCCGAGCAGGCCGCTGTGGACGATGCGCAGGACGGTGCTGCCGGCGTCGCGGCCCTCGATGAGGTACTCGAAGGCCATGAACCGGCCGTCCTCGGCCGGGGGCGTGCGGGTGGCGAAGCGCTTGCCGGGTTCGTAGGCGGTGATCAGCGCCTCCTGCCGGTGGCCGCCGGTGTCCATGGCGGCGATCCCGCCCGCGTGCCCGTCCACCTGGTTGCGGCCCATGAACCAGGCATCGAGCCCCGGCCCGGTGGCGATCGCCTCCCAGACCTGTTCCGGGCTCGCCGGCAGGCTCGTCTCCAGCTCGATCTCGAACGGGTGCGTCATCGTCGGTTCTCCTGTCCGGCGTCGGACTGCGGTGCCTGCGGTGCCTGGGTTCCAGCGTGCGTGTCCGCCCGTGTTTCCGCCCCCGCCTCCCCGGTGGCGCTCGCGGCGCCTTCCCGGGGGTCGGCCGTGGCGGGTACCTGGTGCAGCCCGACGACCACCCGGTGGGTGCGGCCGCCCGGGGCGTTCTCGTCGTGGTAGCGGCCGACGAGGGCCGCCACGGTCTGGGCCAGTTCCTCGGCGAAGGCCGCCCGGTCGGCCGCGGAGGCGAACCGCACCTCCGCGTCGATGCCGAAGGAGGCGACCCGCCGCCCGGCCCGGGCGGCGCCGGTCAGCAGCTGCCCGACCTCCTGCACCAGCCGTGACCCCAGGGCCAGCAGCCAGCGGGCCGAGAGCTGGTCGGGGGAGCGGGAGGGGTCCGGGCTCACGGCGGCCAGCACGGTCGGGGAGATCACGTAGGAGGCGGCGGTGGCGCGGTACACCCGCTCGGTGATGCTGCCCTTGCGCCGCTCCTCGGCGAGTTCGACCAGCCCGTGACGCTCCAGCTCCTTCAGGTGGTAGTTGACCTTCTGCCGGGGCAGCCCCAGGCGGCCGGCCAGCATGGCGGCCGAGCCGGGCTCGGCGAGGGCGGCGAGGATCCGGGACCGTATCGGGTCCAGGGACGCCTCGGCCGCGGCGGGTTCTTCGATCACAGCGACGTCCAGCACCGTTCCAGAATCCGACCGACAAAATAATTTGTCAAGACAGTCGAAGTTGTCGGGTGGTGGTAACGCCGACCGGGCCTTGAAATGGGTACGGACGGTCCACGGCGCCCGCGGCGGCCCCGCCCGCGGCCTCCGTGGTCGCCCGGACGCCGTCAGGCGCCCGGCAGGGAGGAACGGACATGGGCTACTCGGCACCGCAGGAGTTCGGTGAACTCACCTTCGTCTTCAGCGCGGGCGAGACGAGACCGCCGGAGGGCTACCACGCCCTGTGCAGCGTCATCCCCAGGGACGGCCCGATGACCTGGGTGAAGGGCACCGGTGCGGGGTCGGCGGCGCTGGCGGAGCCCAGGGAGTGGCGCAAGGTCGCCGACTCCGACGGGGTGCTGCGCGGCCTGGTGCCGGTGGCGCCCCCCGGGTACCGGGCGCTGAGCGCGCTGTGGTCCTCGGACCGGGTCCACGGGGCCCACGACGTCCTGCGCGAGCTCGACGGCGAGGCCTTCGTCGCCCAGACGGACCTGCGCTGCGTGAAGGAGGAGATCGGCGGGCGCCGCTACGTGGCCGTCGGCGCCCGGTGCGGGCGCGGCGGCCTGGAGATCGCCGAGACCGTCCGGCCCGAGACCGTCCCCGAGGGCACGGGCTGCCTGCTGACCCCCGGCATCGCGACGTGGATCTCCTACTTCGACGGCGACTACGAGGGGGAGGACACCGGCGACGTCCACGTGCTGGACGTGCCGCTGAAGACGGTCGCGCGGGGCGGGCCGGCGGGGCCGGTGATCGCGGGCTGGGACGACGTGCCCGAGGCGACCGCGCCGGTCGTCGACCGGGAGGTGGTCCTGCCGTGCGTCGCCGTCGTCGACCGGGGCAGGTCCGCGCAGTGGATCGTGCGCAACTCCCCGACGTACACCGTGCGGCGCAAGCGCTTCCACACCCGCCAGGCGGTCGTGGACCTGCGGGAGGAAGCGCGGGCGGGCGCGATCGGCGCTCTCGTCCCGTGGGGGGTGGGCCGGGCGCAGGCGGAGCCCTACCGGGAGAGGGCCGGACTGTCCGTCGGCTTCGAGGCGGGTGTCGAGGTCGAGGGCTTCGGCGCCAGGGCGGTCGCGTCCCTGGGCCGTGCGCTGGGCTACGGGAGCGCGCACTCCGTCACCGCTCTGAGGTGGGAGCGGAAGACGGTCCAGGCGCCCGCGCCGGGCCTGCACCTCACCGCGCTGTACGCCGAGAGCCACTGCATCGAGATCGTTCGCAACGATCCGGGCCACACGCTCGCCTCCGGCCGGGAAGGCCTCACGTTCAACGCCAACGCGTCCTTCACGGCACCCAGTTATCCGCCGCCGGCGGGCCGTTGAAGCGAGTCGAAGCGAGTTGACGCGAGTCGAAGCGAGTTGACGCGAGTTGGCGCGAGTTGGCGCGAGTTGAAGGGTCTTGAAGGGGGTGGAGGGGGTTGCAGGGGTGCGCCTCGATCGCCTTCGTCACCCGTCGTGTTGATGGTTCATCAGATCTCGTTAACTCGTGCTTGTCGGCTGGTTGGGCCGGGCGGGCGGTGGCTACGCTCGGCCGCGCCGTCCGCATGGGGGCGGCGCCCCGCCGCGTGCTGCACGCGCCCAGGCCGTCCCGGCCGTCACGCGCTGGTACGGATCCCCACGCTCGGGCAGTTCCCACGGGAGTGGATATGAGCTCTGCAGGCCGTAAGACCGTCGCGGTGATGGCCGCGGCTCTGGCGTCGCTGGGCGTGGGGAGCGCGGTCAACGCCTCCGCGGCCGCCTCGTCGCCGTCGTCGTGCAGCGGGGCGGAGTGCCCCAGCCTGAAGCCGACCCGCCTGTCGGTCAGTCAGGCGAGCCTGAACGTCACCCAGATGCAGCTGGAGAACATCCAGGCGATGGTGTCCGACGCGGTGACCGGGGAGCCCATCCGCGGCGCGAAGATCGTGTTCGCCACCATGGGCGGCCGGACGCTGGGCGCCGCCTACACCGACTACGACGGCATCGCCGCGATCACCGCCCCGGAGAACCTGGGCCCCGGCACCCTCCAGGAGCTGCTGGGCGGCTACGAGGCCGCGATGATCGGCGACGGCGTCCACGCCCCGGCCGGCGCCCACGGGGCGATCACCATCGGCACCGACCAGGGCCCCGGCGTCCCGGGCAACCCGTGCGCCATCTGCAGCGACCGTGGGCTCAAGCAGGACGTCGTTCCGGTCGACTGGAGCCGGTAGGGGCGCGGGGGAGCGGGCCGCGCGGAACACCCGTCGCGATCGGGAAGGCGGACACCATGACCGGGCAGGACACCGGGACAACGCAGGACACCGGGACGGGGCGCGACACCGTGAGGGGAGGTGACGCCGGGGCGGGACCGGCCGAGGCGGTGGAGCAGCCGTCTGCCGTGAGTACGGGCGCGATCTGGCGGCTGCCGGTGACGGTCTGCCGCATCACCCAGTTCCTGGGCGAGCGGACGGCCGGGGCCCTGCTGGAGCGCGCCATCGCCACCGGCTCGGCCGGCGGCGCGCTGAAGCCCTCCATGATCCGGGACCGGGAGCTGGACCCCGGCTTCCGCCGCTCCCGGTCCTGCCAGGACTTCGCCGCACCCGAGTTGACGGCCGCCATCGACGAGGTGCTGGAGGCGGTCGAGCACACGCTGGGGGTCTCCTGCCGGCACACCGAGCCCAGTTACGGCCTCAACGTGCACAACGACGGCGACTTCTACCGCTCCCACCAGGACACCAGCGCCGAGTACTCGCCCCGGCGCCTGCTCACCTTCGTCTACTACCTGCACCGCACGCCCCGGCCCTTCGGCGGGGGAGCGCTGCGGGTGTTCGACGCGGCCCTGCCGCTGTACACCGAGACGTCCGGGAAGTGGAAGGAGCAGACCTGGCGGGACTGGGAGCCCGAGCACGACAGCATCGTGTTCTTCCTCCCCACCGCCTGGCACGAGGTACGGCCCGTCAGCTGCCCGAGCGGGCGCCACGAGGACAGCCGCTTCGCCGTCAACGGCTGGCTGTGCAGCCCCGATCCGGCGCACCGGGGCGGGGCGGCATAGGAGGCGGGTGCCCGGTCGAGGCCCCCGGTCGGTCGCCGGGGCGCCGGCCGGGGCGCCGGCCGGGAGCATCGGTGGATCGTCCGGGCGAACCGTGCCGTGGGAGCGGGGCGTTGGCATCGGCTCTGTCCGGTGGACTACGCTGTGCGGCATGACTACCGGGACGGCGTTGCGCCACACACGGGTTGGCGACCCGGTGCTCTTCTGAGCGCCGTGCGGGCCGGTGCCGGCCCGCTGCCCGATCGAGGGCCCTGCGCTGCTGCGCGGGCCCCGCCTCCGTCGTGTTGATCACAGGCTCGATACATCAACCACGACAGGAGACCTCATGCCCACCAAGACGCTGCAGATTCCCACCGCGGACGGCCAGGCCGACGCTTTCGCCGCCTTCCCCGACGGCGGCGGGCGGCACCCGGGGGTGCTGCTGTACTCGGACGCCTTCGGCCTGCGGCCCGTGCTGCGGGAGATGGCCCGCGAACTGGCCGAGCACGGGTACTACGTGCTCGTTCCCAACCTCTACTACCGGCACGGCCCGGCGCCGGTGATCGAACTCCCCGAGCACATCGGAG
Organism: Kitasatospora sp. NPDC087314; assembly: GCF_044744365.1. Lineage (NCBI taxonomy): Bacteria > Bacillati > Actinomycetota > Actinomycetes > Kitasatosporales > Streptomycetaceae > Kitasatospora > Kitasatospora sp. NPDC087314. The sequence continues at coordinate 354,979 of NZ_JBIUYE010000006.1, read as the reverse complement.
AAGAGGCCCGGCCGGCGGTCTTCGCCCAGCTGATGCCCCTGATCCAGGAGCACGCCGCCGAACGCGCCCTGCGCGACGCCGACGCCTACCTCAGGTTCCTCACCGCTCAGCCCGAGGTCAGCACCGGGCCGGTCGCCGCGATCGGCTACTGCATGGGCGCCGCCCTGGCGATGCGCACCGCAACGGCCCACCCCGGCCAGGTCGCCGCCGTCGCGGGATTCCACCCCGGCCTCCTGGTCACCGACGCGCCCGACAGCCCGCACCTCCTCGTCTCCAAGCTCACCGCCCAGGTCCACCTCGGCCTCGCCGAAGGCGACCTGTCGCCCGAGGCCATCGGCGAGCTCAACCAGGCCCTGGACGCCGCAGGTGTCGACCACAGCATCGAGACCTACCCGGGCACCGTCCACGGCTTCACCATGTCCGACACCGAGGCCTTCAACCCCGCCGCCCTGCAGCAGCACTGGGACCGCCTGCTCGCCCTCCTCGGCAGCACCCTGACCGCGGGCTGAGCCCCCGGCCCGGAAGCCGCCCCTGAACCCTTGAGCCCCTGAGCCCCTGAGCCCTTGAACACGGCTCCGGCGCAGGAGAAGTCGGTGGTGTCGACTTCTCCTGCGCCGGGGGCCGCTTCGCACGGAGCGGCCCCCGGCGCCGTGGCCGTACGCCTCACCGTCCTCAAGTCCCCAGCGCCTGGACCCAGTCGAGCGTGAGGCGCGTGAACGCCTGTGCCGCGGCGCTCTGGTAGGCGGTTTCGCGGCGCAGGAGGGCGGCGGTGCGGGCGGGGAGGGCGGGGGTGAGGGGGACGGGGTGGAGGTGGGGGTGGTCGCGGGCGATGGCGTCGGGCAGGACCGTGGCCAGGGGGGTGCGCCGGACGATCTCGGTGAGGGCGTTGATGGAGTTGGCCTCCACCGCGATGGGCGGCGTCGTGTGGTGGCGGGTGAAGTGGGCGTCGATGTGGCCGCGGGTGGCGAAGTCGCCGCTGAGCAGGGCCAGGGGGTGCTCGCCGAGGTCCGTCACGGGCAGCGGCCGGGTGCTGCCCGCCCGGGGGTGGAGGGGGCCGACGACGAGGCTGAGGGTCTCGGTGAACAGGTCGGTGCCGGTGATGCCGGGCAGATGGGGGCCGTGGAAGGCGATGCCCAGGTCGAGCTCGTCCGCCAGCAGCGCGGATTCGATGCGGTCCTGCGTCAACTCCCGCACGTTCAGGGTGATGCCGGGATGGCGGGTGTGGAGTCGTTCGACCAGGGGGCCGATGAGGTAGGCGGTGAAGGTCGGTGTCATGGCCAGCCGCAGGGCGCCGCGGGAGAGGTCCTGGACGTCGAGTACGGCACGGTCGGCGGCCGCGAGCTCCTGCAGGGCACGGCGGGCGTAGTGCACGTACGTGCGGCCCGCGTCGGTCAGCCGTACCGCGCGGCCGGTGCGGTCCAGCAGCTGGACGCCCACGGTGCGCTCCAGCTGTTTGATCTGCTGGGACAGGGTGGGCTGTGCGATGCGCAGGTCTTCGGCGGCGCGGGTGAAGCTGCCGTGTTCGGCGACGGCGAGCAGATAGCGCAGGTGACGCAGTTCCAGGGCCATGCCCCACATCATAGTTCTCATCTATAGGAGCTATGGATAGTGCGTCTTGGAAACTATAGATACAGGTCATGCATGGTGGATCTCGTCAGCCCAACGGGGCCGGCACCCTCCGAAGGGAGTGACCATGCAAGACCTCGCAGCAGGCGTCGCCCGTTTCCGGCGCGATGTCTTCCCGGCCAAGGCGGAGCTCTTCGCCCACCTGGCGACCACCCACACGCCCACGACGCTGTTCATCAGCTGCTCCGACGCCCGGGTCGTGCCCGAGCTGATCACCGGCAGCGAGCCGGGTGACCTGTTCGTCATCCGCACCGCCGGCAACCTCGTCCCCGCCTACACCGCCGGCGCCGACGGGGTGGCGGCGAGCATCGAGTACGCGGTCGCCGTCCTGGGCGTCACGGACATCGTCGTCTGCGGACACTCCGCCTGCGGCGCGATGACCGCCCTGGCCGAGGGCCACGACCTGAGCGCCCTGCCGACCATCGCCGACTGGCTGCGCCACGCCGGCGCCTCCCTGGCCCGCACCGCCGACACCGGGGTGGACGCGCTGGTGCGGGGCAACGTCCTCGCGCAGCTGGCCAACCTGGCCACCCACCCCTCGGTGGCCCGCGCACTGGCCGGGAACAAGGTCACCCTGCACGGCTGGGTCTACGACATCCCCACCGGCGCGGTCGCCCGGCTCGACGCCGCCGGCACCCCGGCCCTGGCGGCCTGACCCCCGAAACCACCCCCGCGATCCCGGACCACCCGTCCCGGGACGCCCGCGATCCCGCCGCTCCGGCCTTCGGAGGGGCACCCCGTGAAAGGACACCACCGTCATGGTGCACGCCCAGTTCGACAACACCGCCCGTACGGCCCTGGCCGCCGCCGCCGTCGACGCCAAGATCCGCAAGGACCTGACCTGGCAGCAGATCGCCGACGCCGCCGGCCTGTCGGTCGCCTTCGTCACCGCCGCCGTGCTCGGCCAGCACCCGCTGCCCAAGGCCTCCGCCGAGGCCGTCGCCGAGCTCCTGGGCCTGGACGCGGACGCCGCGCTGCTGCTGCAGACCATCCCCACCCGCGGTTCCATCCCGGGCGGTACCCCGACCGACCCGACCATCTACCGCTTCTACGAGATGCTCCAGGTCTACGGCACCACCCTCAAGGCCCTGGTCCACGAGCAGCTCGGCGACGGCATCATCAGCGCGATCAACTTCAAGCTCGACGTGAAGAAGGTCGCCGACCCCGAGGGCGGCGAGCGCGCCGTCATCACCCTGGACGGCAAGTACCTGCCCACCAAGCCGTTCTGATCCAGCCCTGATCCGATCGGCGGCGGGGCCCGCAGCGGGCCGGGAGCCCTCCCCGGCGCCCGGCCCGCTCCCCGGCCCGCACCGCCGAGCACCCCGCCTCTCCTCCCCCCGAAGGACCCCTCCCATGGACTTCGCGCAGCGCACCGTCGACATCGCCCGCCAGAACGTCGCCGAGGGCGGCCGCCCGTTCGCGACCGTCATCGTCAAGGACGGCAGGATCCTGGCCGAGAGCGCGAACAAGGTCGCCCAGACCAACGACCCGACCGCACACGCCGAGATCCTCGCCATCCGTGACGCGTGCGTGAAGCTGGGCACCGAGCACCTGACCGGCACCACCATCTACGTGCTGGCCCACCCCTGCCCGATGTGCCTGGGCTCGCTGTACTACTGCTCCCCGGACGAGGTCGTCTTCCTCACCACCCGCGACGCCTACGAGCCGCACTACGTGGACGACCGCAAGTACTTCGAACTCGACTCCTTCTACGGCGAGTTCGCCAAGAACTGGGACGAGCGCCGGCTGCCGATGCGCCACGAGTCCCGCGAGGACGCGGTCGAGGTCTACCGGTTCTGGCAGGAGCGCAACGGCGGCGAGCGCCGCGTGGCCGGCGCCCCCACCGCCTGAGCAGCGCGCCACGGCCGGCGTGATCGACGAGGCGGCCCGGACCCCGCCCGGAGCCGACAGCTCCGCCCGGGCCCCCCGGGCTCAGTACTCGCCCTTGATCACGAAGTAGGAGCCGCGGATCACGCCGGCCAGCTTCGACTTCTGGCGCGCGAACTTGAAACGTGACGCCAGCTCCTCGGGAACTTCCATGCCCTCCGAGAGCTTGAACCCGACTGCGCGCTTCTTCCCGGCCTCGATGCCGTACATCACGTTGATCGACAGGCCGGACTCGTAGAACACGTGAACCATCCGAAAACCGTCCACCTCGAAGGAAGTCACCTCGAGCGGACGGGCGGAGATGACGATGTCGCGCTCGTCGGCAAGGATGCGGTTCAGCCAGTCGAGCGCCTCCGGCGCCTCGCTCGCGGGGCCGACGGTGAAGACGTGATCGTACTTGTTCCTGTAATAGCGCGCCTCGTTGGCGCGCAGTCCGGCGAGAGCCGCCGCGACCGGGGACGATTCCAAGCCGACGGTGGACACGTTCCCGAAGTCGACGATGTACGGCATTCGCCCTCCTTATGACGATCTGTCACGGAAAATGTAGCGGACAGGCCCCCCTCGCCGGGCGCACCCGACCCCTCGGCCGCCGGGGCGCGCGCAGGCCGGATACGGTGCGGGCTTGACGGAAGCCCTCCCGGCCGACGTGGCCGACCTGCTCGACGTCATACTCGGCGCCGACGACCCGATCCACCTGGCGCTGCGCGAACAGGTCCCGCATCTGCGGGTGCAGGAGCGCTGCACGTGCGGGTGCGGCACCGCCTCCCTGGAGGTGGACACCACTGCCGTCGCCGCGGCGACGGGCCTGCCGGGCAACGCCGTGGCGCTCGAAGAGGAACTGTTCGGGGAGTCGGACGAATGCCTGGGCGGAGTTCTGGTCTTCACACAAGGCGGCTACCTGTCCCCGCTGGAGGTGTACTCCTGGGCCGATGACAAGGTGACGCTCACCGAGGCCCGCCGGATGGTGCGCCCCGCGACCGGGTGAGAGGGCCGGCCCGCTGACACGGTGGTCCCGGGAAGGGGACACGAGGACGCCGGCCGGGCCGGGTGGCCCGTCATCCGGCGTGGTCGTAGTCCGGCAGGATCAGGCCGGTATGGGCGGCGCGGCCCTCGGCTCCCGTCAGGTCGGTGGTGTTGCGCAGGGCCTCGTTGCGGGCGTCGAGCATGTCCTGGGTGCTGGGGGCGACGACGGCGCCGCCCGAGGTGGCCAGGGCCTGGTTCCGTTCCACGAAGTGGCGCGCCTTCTGCTCGTAGGCCGCGAAGGCGTCCGCGTGATCGGCGTGCGTGGCCAGTTCCCCGGCCAGGAGGTAGGCGCCGACCAGCGCGACGCTGGAGCCCTGGCCGGACAGGAACGAGGTTGCGTAGGCCGCGTCGCCCACGAGGGCGACGCGCCCGCGTGCCCACGTGGGCATGTGGATCTGGCTGACGATGTCGAAGAACAGGTCGTCGGCCTCGCGCATGGCGGCGACCAGGCGGGGGATGTGCCAACTGCGCTCGGGGAACGTGGAGGCGACGAGCTCGCGCTGCGCCTCAGGGTCGCGGAAGGCGTGGACGGGGGCTTCCTCCCGCAGGAAGACGAGGAACCCGTCTGGTTCACGGACGCCATGGCCGACTGGTCGGATCAAGACCGCAGCGACCTGGGCCGATTGCTCGGGAAGCTGGCCGATGACGTCATCGCACGCCTGGCCCTCCTCGACGACGCGCCACCGCCCGCCACCTGACCGGACCTGCTTCAACCTCCGGAAGGGTCAGGGCGTTCGAGAACGCCGGGGGGCGGCAGTCTTTCTCGCCACCGGAGGCGCCCGGGGCTGCGGCCGCTGCGGGATCCGCAGGCCGCTGGGAGCCGCCCGGCGGGCCCTGGGCCCGGCGCCCTCTGTCCTGAACAGGTGTCAGCTGGCTGTAGCCGCGGCATCCGGAGCGGGAGGTCGGCGAGGTCGACTTCCCGCGCTCGGTGGCGACGTGGAGTGCGAGGCCGAGGTGGAACGGCGTGGCCCCGCCGGCCATCGCCGACTGGATCACCTTCCGCTGGACCCTCATCCAGACCGGCACCTGATCCAGCGGAACAATGGGTGATCACGCACCGCTGGATCACAGAGGTCGACGAACGGGGGCAGGGTGGAACTGCGCGACATCGAGATCTTCCTGACGTTGGCGAAGGAGCTTCATTTCGGCAGGACCGCCGACCGCCTCCATGTCTCCCCAGCGCGGGTCAGCCAGGCGATCAAGAAACAGGAACGCAGGATCGGTGCCGAACTGTTCGAGCGCACCAGCCGCACCGTTCGGATGACACCGATCGGCGAGCAACTCCGCGATGACCTCCTGCCGGTCTACCAGGGACTGCAGGAGGGCATGGAGCGGGCCAGGATGGCAGCGCAGGGAAAGGTCGACGTGCTGCGCGTGGGCATGATCCCCAGCAACGCCCACGACCTGCGTCCCTTCTGGGACGCCTTCCGCTCCCGCCACCCCCAGTGGGGACTGCAGATCCGCCACAACCCCTTCATCAACCCATTCGACCCGCTGCGGTCCGGACAGATCGACGCCCTGGTCTCGTGGCTCCCCGTCGAAGAACCCGACCTCTCGGTCGGGCCGGTCCTGTTCACCGAGTCCCGGGTGGTGCTCGTGACTCCCGATCACGACCTGGCCGACCGCGCATCGGTCTCCCTTGAGGTTCTCGGTGATTTCGGTGTCATCGGCTCGGCCTTGCCTCTGCCCGAGTACTGGGAGGACGCCTTCACTCCGTTCCACACCCCCAGCAGTCGCCCGATCGAGCGCCGTTCGCGGATCGGAGCCAACCTGGACGACATCTTCACCAACGTCGGAACCGGTGAAGCCGTCCATGCCCTGGGCTCCCATGTCACCCGCTACCACGCACGACCCGACATCACCTACCTGCCCGTTCACGACGCCACGCCCCTGAGATGGGGACTCGTCTGGCGCTCCGACACCGAGACCGAACCCATCCGCGCCCTCGCCGGGGTCATCCGCGACCTTGGCGCCCCAACCCTCTGAACACGCTCCGGAGGCGGTCGGTGCCGTCGGTTGAGGTGCGCGCAGGCGGCCTGGCGGCGGCTTGAGCATGCGCGCATCTCCCGTGGAGAGGTGCCGCAGGTGCTCGCCGTGGAGTCCTTGCACCTGGCCTGGGCGAGACCGGGCGAGAGAGCCACACGGCTGCTGACTCCTCGTCGCCAGGGCCTGCCGGCGAACGGGGCGCGGAGGAAGCGGCGGTGTGGGCACCGGGCAGGCAAGCCCCTCACCGGCGGCGTCGCAGGGCCCGGTGCTGCGTGCGCGCGGAGACCGTCAACCCTGGGGTTAACGACCGTTGCGACGATCGCCGTTGTTCCCCGTGCCGCCGCGCCCGAAGCTTGATCCATCCCAAGAGATCGAGCACGAAAGCGGGATGCACGATGAACCTTGTGTCCTCCGCGGTGTTCCTGACGGTCACCGATCCCGCCGCCTCCAGCCGGTTCTTCACCACCCACCTGGGATTCCGCGAGGTCCTGGTCCACGAGGACTTCGTGGAGCTCGGCCGTGACGACGCGGGCGTCGACCTCGTCCTGGTGCGGCGCGACCTCGAACAGCGCGGTCCCGGCCGAGGGCCGACCGACGTGATGGTGTCGTTCGCGGTCACCGGCATCGCGGCCGAGTACGAGCGGCTGCGGCACGCAGGGGCCGGCATAGCCGTGCCCCTGCGTCAGGAGCCGTGGGGCGAGCTGGTGGTGCGGCTGGTCGACCCCAACGGAGTGGCCGTCCAGCTGACCGAATGGGTGCCCCCGACAGGAACCTGACTCTCACCGTCCAGTGAAGGCCGGAAAGAGCGTGATCACCATCCAAGGAGAGCGAGAAAAGAGCATGACGCAGAAGTACGACACCCCCGCCCCGATCTCGGCCGTCCTCGACATCCCCGCAGGACGCATCCGGTTCACCGCCACCGACCGCGCCGACACCACGGTCGAGGTCCTGCCCGCGGACGCCTCGAAGGGCCGTGACGTGAAGGCGGCGGAGCAGATCGAGGTCGCCTACGGCGACGGTGCCCTGCGGATCGAGGCCGCACCGGCGAAGAACCGGATCCTCGGCAACTTCGGATCCGTCGAGGTGACGGTTCAGCTGCCCGCCGACTCGCGCATCGAGGCGAAGGCGGCGAGCGCCGAGTTCCGGGGCGTCGGACGGCTCGGCGACGTCACCTTCGAGAGCGCGCACGGCTCGGTCGAGCTCGACGAGGCCGAAAGCGCCCGCCTCACCCTCCTCTCCGGCGACATCTCGGCCGGCCGCCTGGGCGGCCCCGCCGAGATCAGCACCCAAAAGGGCGACATCCGCATCACCGAAGCCGTCCGCGGCACGGTCACGCTGCGCACCGAGCACGGCGGGATCTCGGTCGGCGCCGCCCGCGGAGTCTCCGCCTCCCTGGACGCCGGCACCTCCTACGGCCGGATCCACAACGCGCTCAAGAACACCGACGGCGCCGACGCCGTCCTGACCATCCACGCGACCACCGCCTACGGAGACATCACCGCCCGCAGCCTGTAAGAGGGGCACCCCTCAGGCGCGGCGATCCCGTCCGTTCAGTTGAATTTCGTAACAGCTCTGAAGGAGCACACACCATGTCCATCACTCTTACCGACCAGGACCGCCCGGAGCTGCAGAAGGGCATCGAGGAGATCGTCGCTTCCGGTTTCGCCGGGGTGCAACTGCGCGTGAACGACGAGCGGGGCGAGTGGGCCGGCAGCGCCGGGGTGCGCAAGCTGGGCGAGGGCGCCAAGCCGCCGACCGACGGGCGGTTCCGGATCGGCAGCACCACCAAGACCTTCACCGCGACCGTGGTGCTGCAACTGGTGGCCGAAGACAGGATCGGGCTGGACAGCCCGGTGGATGACTACCTGCCCCGATTCGGGCTGGACCGGCGAATCACGGTGCGGATGCTGCTGCAGCACACCAGCGGGCTGTTCAACTACACCGGCGAGTACTACGACGACGGGACGGTCGCGCCGGGGATCCCCTGGCAGGGCCAGGAGTACGTGGACAACCAGTTCCACACCTACCGGCCGGAGGAGCTGGTACGGCTGGGGCTCTCCAAGCCGGCGCGGTTCGAGCCGGGAACGGACTGGAGCTACTCCAACACCAACTACGTCCTGGCCAGGCTGCTGGTCGAGGACGTCACCGGCCGCTCGTTCGCCGAGGAGATGCAGCGGCTGATCCTGCAGCCGCTGGGGCTGTCGGGCACCGTGGTGCCGGACGCCTCACCGGAGATCCCCGAGCCGCACGCCCACGGCTACTACCGGTACGAGCACGACGGCCAGTGGAAGGTGGTCGACGTCACCCGCTTCAACGTCTCCTGGATCTCCGCCGCCGGTGACATGATCTCGACCACCGAGGATCTCCACACGTTCTTCTCCGCGCTGATGAGCGGCAAGCTCCTGCCGGACTCGCTGCTGGCCGAAATGCGCACGCCGCACCCCAAACTCGGCTACGGCCTGGGGCTGTTCGTGGAGGAGACGGACGGCGGCACCGTCCTCCACCACAACGGCGGCTTTTGGGGTTGGGGGGCGCTGATGTACAGCACGCCCGACGGCAGCAAGACCCTGGCCGCCTCACTCACCACCGGGGACGCCGAACTCGACTTCGCCGCCACGGCCGAGGCGTTCCAGAAGGCGCAGCAGAGGCTCGTCAAGGAGGTGTTCTGCAGTGGGCAGGCCGAGCCGGCTCACAAGGAGGCCGAGCCGGCTCAGTAGACAGGGTCGAGCGGCGTGGACCCGCACGGGCCACGCCGGCTCGCTCACCCCGGGCCGACGCCCGCCGGCATGGACGACGAGGTCCACCCGGACCACACGCCGCGGCAGGTCGACGTCGAAGTGCAACCGCGACCCGAAGCAGCCGCCATGACCGCGCGGGCCGCCCCCCGCAGCTCCCGGCGCCCCGGGGCGGCTGCGTAGGTCAGAACCGAGAGCACTTGTCGGCTGGCTCCGGGAGCGGATCCTGCCTCGGGATGGGAAAACCGTTGCCGAGAAGTGGCAGCACCCGCGTGTCGGCGTACGAGCTCGTCACGCTGCCTGCGGGTCGGTGACGCCAGTACGGAAGACCGGCCAGCAGACTTCGGTTCGCCACAGTGCGCTGTCCGCCGTGTGGCGCTGGCCGACCGGGTAGTACTCGCGGATCGGGCCGTCGACGGCGAGCGCGTGGCGCGCGACGTAGGCGGCCAGCGCGCCGTAGGCGCGGTCGATTTCGGAGGGCGGCCCGCAGTGCTCGATCACGGCGAGCTCGACCGGCGGCACGAGCAGCGGTTCGACCCGGCCGACCGGCCGGACGGGGCCGTCGCAGGGCACGAAGACGGTGGACTGGCCCCGGTGCAGGGTGAACAGCTCGTCCGCGTACACGCCGCCGGCGTGGCCGGTCTCCCGCAGCCCCTGGCCCGCCACGGTCGCGAACAACTCGCCGAGGGCGCCCTGGAACCAGGCTCCGACGTCCTGGGCCTCGACCGTCGCCGTGATCGCCGCGGCCCGGACCGCGCCGACGCTGCGCAGCTCGATCGCGGACGAGTCGCTGGGTGCGGGCGATGACAGGAGGTCGCGCAGTGCCGCGACCGCGCGTTGGGTGCGGCCCAGCTCCTCCTCCAGGCGGTGCAGGTGCGCGCTGATGTGCCGGTTGCGGGTGGGAACATCGGAGGCGGCCAGGACGGTCCGGATCTCCTCCAGGGGCATCCCGAGGTCCCGGAAGCGGCGCACGACCTGGGCGGTGGGGATCTGCTCGGCCGAGTAGCGCCGGTAGCCGGTCCGCGGATCGACGTCGACCGGTTCCAGCAGGCCGACCTCGTGGTAGTGGCGCAGGGTCTTGACGGTCATGTGGGTGGCGCGGGAGAAGTCGCCGATCGACAGGTGGCTCGTCATCCGTCGATTGTGCGGCCTCCCGTAGCGGGAGAGTTCGGCGGAGCCGTTGCCTTGACTCTCCCGCGACGGCCGCCGGGAGCCTGGTGCCCACGGCCGGAGCCCGGCCGCCGATCACGCACCGAACAAGGGAGCTGACCCGTCATGTCGCAGACCACCGCAATCGACGTCGACCGGATCGTGCAGCGCTATGTCGCCGTCTGGAGCGAGCCGGACCCGGCCGCACGCGAGCGCGCCGTCGCCGAACTGTGGGCCCCGGACGGCGTCGAGTTCGTCGAGAACACCCAGTTCCGCGGCCACGACGGGCTGGTCGACCGGGTCGCGGAGGCGTACGGGCTGTTCGTCGCCACCGGCGACTACGACATCACCGACGACAACCACGTCAGCGTTCACGACGACGTGGTCATGTTCACCATCCAGCTGACGTACGCCAAGGGCCCCCGGACCGGCGAGGTGGCCTGGGCCGCCCGGGTCTTCCTTGTGCTGGACAACGACGGCCGGATCCTGCAGGACTACCACCTGACCGTCCAGCCGCTGCCCGAGGCATAGGACCCGGCCGGGCCGTCTGGTGCGGTCCGACAAAGCCACCAGGGCGCCCTGCTCCGACACCGCGTCGGAGCAGGCCGCCGCGTTCGTGTACAGGGCAGCCTCGCGGGCCCGGGGGACGCTGGGGCATCCGATCGGTATGGCATAGCCCACAGATCAATATGTACAACTTTCAACATAAATGGCGGTAGCGTCGTTCTTGTGCCACCACGGCACGGCCGTCTCCCTTTCCCCAGGCGACGGCACGGGGGTGGGACGCGCGGCAGAACGACGCCAAGCCGGCACACCGCTTGGCCTTGAGCCGTCCCGCCGCAAGCGGAGCAGCCCTAGACGGAGCAGGAGCGGAGAGACATGAGAGCCCTGGCCTTCGCGCCACGTCCGGCCGCCACCGCCCGGTGGCGCGAAGCGCCAAGCCGCGCCCCCCGGCTGCCACACGCCTCCTGGCCGGCGCTCCCGGCGCGGCTGACCGGCGTCCTCACCCGCAATGCCATCCTCACCCGCAGCGCCAAGGGGCTCGTCGCGGCCCTGCTCGCCTGGCAGACCGCCTCGTGGTGGCTCCCCGGGCAGCAGCAGTACCTCGCCGTAGCCACCGCGCTGGCCATGGTCAACGCCCCGACCATCTACCGGTCGGTGACACAGGCGCTACGCAGTGTGGCAGCCCGGGCCGCGGGGCTGTCCCTGGCCGTGGCCGTCGCGTGGCTGCTCGGTCCGGCCGCGGGAAGCGTCGCCGTGATTCCGGCCATCGCCCTGGTCGCCGGCGGTCGCCGGGGCTCCGAAAGCCGCCTCCAGATCGCCTCGACAGCGGTACTCGCCCTGGCAGCGGCGGCCGCCGTCCCCATGGGCCACGTCGTGACACTGACCCTGGCAACCCTGACCGGCGCGGTCACGGGAATCGCGGTCAACGCCCTCATCCTTCCACCGCTGTACCTCGGCGCCTCCGACACCTCGGTGCGCGAACTCGCCACGGCCATGGGAGAACTGCTCGGCGACATGGGCCACGGACTGCGCGATCGGCAGCACACCGACCGCGCCCACCTGTGGCTGGAGCGGGGCAGGCACCTCGACGAACTGGTGGTCCAGGCGCAGGAGGACGTACGCCAGGGCCAGGAGAGCCAGCGCTGGAACACCCGGTGCGTCATCCACACAGAACGGAAGCCGCCGGCCCACGGCGAGGTGCTGCGCGCCCTGCACCGGGTCTCCTTCCAGGTCCGAGGCATCGCACGGACACTGGCCGACAGCGTCGACGACCGCCACCACACCGGCCACGGCCTGAGTCAGCTCTTCCTCGACCGGTACGCGGCGACCCTGGAGACCGCCGGACACGCGATGAAGTCGTTCGCCACCCCCGGGCGGACCGGCGGACCCGAACTGGACACCGCCTGCGGGCCGCTACGCCATGCGATCGAGGACGCCACGGCCTGGCACGGGACGCTGACCGACGAGATCAAGCGCGGCACGCTGGCCGAACCGGGCGCCTGGCACGTCTACGGATCGCTGATCACCGACATCGAACGCCTGCTCTTCGACCTGGAGCGCACCGACCGACTCGCCCCGGTCGCACCCGGGCTCAGTCCGTCGTGACGCACGACGCGCAGTGCACAACGCGCAGTGCGCCCGAGCCGCTCGGCGGGTGGAGCGGGCACGAGCCCCGACCGGCGCCCTGACCGCAAGCCCGTTCGTGCGGCCTCTTAACATCATTTCGCATTCGTCGACGGACGCCGCCGCCCGCTCGGCTGCGCGCCCGCCGCCCAACGCCGAACACGACACGACGACTCCGCCGCATGGTGATGGGGTCGTGCATCGAGGAGGAACGTTCATGCACGCTCGGAGGATCGGCGCGGCCGCCGCAACAGCGGTGGCGCTTCTGGCCGCCCGCGACCTCGTCCAGAAGAGGCACGCGCTGCTGCGGAACTTCCCGGTGGTCGGGCACGCCCGGTACCTGTTGGAGAGGATCGGGCCGGAGCTGCGGCAGTACATCGTGACCTCGAACGAGGAGGAGCGCCCGTTCAGTCGTGATCAGCGGACCTGGATCTACGCGTCGGCGAAGGAGGAGAACAACTACTTCGGGTTCGGAACCGAGGTCGACGTCGAACACGTGCAGGGGCACGCCTACGTGAAGCAGCGCACGTTCGCCGGCGCGCTGCCCGACGCGCACGACCCGCAGGCCCCGCTGCCCTCGGCCAAGGTGCTGGGCGGGCCGCGTGGTCGCGCCAAGGCGTTCCGGCCGGCGAGCGTGGTGAACATCTCGGCGATGAGCTTCGGATCGCTCTCCGGCGCGGCCGTCACCGCGCTCAACAAGGGGGCGGCGCTGGCCGGCACGATGCACAACACGGGCGAGGGCGGCCTCTCGCCGTACCACCGCAACGGCGGTGACCTCGTCCTCCAGCTCGGCACGGCGTACTTCGGCTGCCGCAACGAGGACGGCAGCTTCAACCTCGACAAGCTCAAGGACGTGGTCGCCGGCGCCCCGGTCAAGGCGATAGAGATCAAGCTCTCCCAGGGCGCCAAGCCGGGGCTGGGCGGGATGCTGCCGGGGGCGAAGGTGACCGAGGAGATCGCCCAGATCCGCGGCATCCCGGTCGGCCAGGACTGTGCCTCCCCGTCGCGGCACAGCGCGTTCGGCGACGTCGACTCGATGCTCGACTTCGTCGAGTTGCTCGCCACCGAGACCGGTCTGCCGGTCGGGGTCAAGAGCGCGGTGGGGGAGATGGGCTTCTGGCAGGAGCTGGCCACGCTGATGGCGCGGGGCGACCGCGGGGTCGACTTCGTGACGGTCGACGGCGGCGAGGGCGGCACCGGGGCGGCGCCGCGGATGTTCGCCGACTCGGTGTCGCTGCCGTTTCGGATGGGCTTCTCCCGGGTCTACGGCACCTTCGCCGAGCTGGGGCTGACCGACGACCTGACCTTCATCGGCTCCGGCAAGCTCGGCCTGCCCGAGAACGCCGCGGTCGCCTTCGCCCTGGGCGTCGACATGATCAACGTCGCTCGTGAGGCGATGCTGTCGATCGGCTGCATCCAGGCGCAGAAGTGCCACACCGACAAGTGCCCCACCGGCATCGCGACCCAGAACCCATGGCTGGCCCGCGGCCTCGACCCGGCCTCGAAGGCCACCCGGGCCGCCGTCTACCTGCGCACCCTGCGCAAGGAGCTGCTCAAGGTCTCGTCGGCCGTCGGCGTCGCCCACCCGGCACTCATCACGGCCGACGACATCGAGATTATGAACGGCGACTACGAGGCCCGCACCCTGGCCGGCGTCTACGGCTACAAGGACGGCTGGGGCGAACTCGGCCCGCACCTCGCCGAGGAGATCACGGCACTCCTCGCCACCAAGCCGAACCCCGTCCGGAAACCGGCCATCTGACACGCCGCCAGCGACAGGCACCGCGCTCAAGGACCCCCTGCGCGGAGCACGGGCGCGGCACCAGCCCGTGACCCCGCGGGTGCTGAGAAGTCGGGTGTGTCCGTGGAGGTGGTTCGCGAGCTCGAGCAGCAGCGGAAGCATGCGGCGCGGCTTCGGTGTTCTTCTGGTCGCCCCTGGTGATCTGGTGCGTCCGGCGTTGTCGACGCGTACGTGGACCGGAAGCGCGGTCGGGCCGACAATTCCCGCGCGCACTCGCGGTTCGTGCACCAGAATGCCCGAATGGAATCGGACACCGTGGCGGAACTGGCCACGCGGGCACTGGCGGCAGCGCGCGCCATCGCCTCCTCGGACGACCCGGACGACCACGACGGCTGGGCCGATTACGTATCGCTGCTGTGGCGGGCGGCCGCCGACGGGGCGGCGGCGCTGCCGCTCGGCCTGGAGCTGATCGGTTCGGCCGATCCGATCGAGCGCGTGGCAGGCTGCGACCTGCTGCGCGACACCGGCAACCAGCACGAGGCGGTCCGCGCCGGGACGGCCACCGCGCTGGTCGCCCTCGCGCAGCGGGAGACCGAGGGCCGCGTGCTGAAGTCCCTGGCACGCGCGATCGAGCAGACGCACGACCCGCGCGCCGTCCCCGTCCTCGTCACCCTCGCCGGGCATCCTGACGCCGAGGTCCGCGAGGAGGTGGCCCGCTCGTTCGCGGAGGTCGTCACCGGCCTGCCGGACGGACCGGACATCCACGCCCTCATCGGGCTGACCCAGGACCCGGACCCGAATGTCCGCGACTGGGCGACGTTCACCCTCGGCGTCCAGGCCGAGGTGGACAGCCCCGCGATCCGGGCCGCGCTCTGGGAGCGGACGGCCGACGAGCACGCCGAGACCCGTACGGAAGCAATCCGCGGACTGGCCTGTCGGCACGACGACCGCGCCGTCCCGCTCCTGGCCGAACTGATCGACAACCCCGAGGGCGCGCACGTCCTCACGTTCAGCGCGGCGCAGATCACGGATGTCCCCGAACCGCTGCCGGCCCTCCTGGAGTACGAGCCCGGCGACGACTGGGTCACCGACGCCGTGAACGCCTGCAACCCGGTGCGGCGGGCCCGCCTGGACGCCTTTGCCTGGGAGCTGGTCTCCACGCTCCACCGGCTCCGCCCCGACCTGGACGCCGCCGTCTCGATGGAACGCTTCGGCTGGGGCTGCTCCCTCGGCGTCGACGCCGCCTTCGGGTCGTCGGGCTACGACATCGAGGCGCTGCTCGCACGCGCGGACGGCAACCCCACGCGCGCTGCCGAACTGGTCGCGACCGACCTGCCGAGAACCCTGCTCGAATCCCCTCCCGGCCCTCAGCCTCAGTGATCACACGCGATCAGTAGCGGGTGAGGTGCGCAGCAGTTGGATACCCTGATCGGCCAGCTCCTTCTCGAAGGGCTTGGAGGCGAAGCCCTTGTCCGAGATGAGCAGGATGCCCTCGCGTTGGGCAACCAGGTCGGCGTCGACCTCCAGCATCGCGGCGAGGACCTCGCGCTCGCCGATCTTCGGGTTGTCAGTGCCCACATGATCGGCATCCCGGTCGGGGTGCACACCAGGTACAGGCGCAGGACCCAGAAGAACCGGGAATGCGAGGCGCAGTAGGCGTAGCCGGCCCAGCCCGCCAGGTCGGACCGCTGGACGGTTGGGCGTGACATGCCTGGCCACCACGGTAGGCGGGGAGTGGGAAGTCGACGAGACCGACTTCTCGTGGTGGAGCGGCATGGCCCCGCCACCCCTGGGGTGGGGCGGCGGGGCCGGGAGTTGCTGCTACCGGGCGTCGAACTCGCCGGTGCGGGCGGCGGTGACGAAGGCCTGCCAGGAGGTGGTGGGGAAGGCGAGGGCGGGGCCGCTCGGGTCCTTGGAGTCGCGGACCGGGACGATGCCGGGGAAGCCGTCTGCGACCTCGATGCATTCGCCCCCGCCGCCGCTGTACGTGCTCTTGCGCCAGCGAGCGCCGGATAGGTCAAGGTGCACTTTCAAATCCCTTCCGTACTACGCGGATCAGCTCGAGCGACGCGGCCAGAGGCAGCGCCTCGGCTTGCAGTCGATCGTACTCCCTGGCCCAGTCGGCGAGGGTTTCGGCGTCGCGCTCCAGAAAGCCGCGCTGGTGGGTCTCCGAATAGCCGAGCAGTGAACGATTCGGCATCGTGAGCAGGGTGACCGGGTGTGCGAACGGCCGGTTCTCCCCAAGACTGAGCGGGGCTACCTGGATGGTCATGTTCGGCTGGTTGGCCAGTCTCTCCAGGTGGGCCAACTGGCCAACCATCACGGCTGATCCGCCGATTGGTCGTCGCAAGCTCCACTCGTCGAGAACGGCCTGGACGTAGGGCGGCGACGGACGGTTGAGTCGCTCCTGCCGAGAGAGGAGAAACCGCATGCGTTCGTCGGCTTGCTGCTGCGTTACGGTCCCGCGCCTGACCGGAGCCTGTTCATAGGCTGCTGCATACTCGGGAGTCTGCAGCAGCCCCGAGATGACCCCGATTTGGAAGACCCGGAGCGCGATCGCCTCGGCTTCCTTGTCGGCGTACTCAGGGAATCCCTCTATCAAGATGCTGTGCTCAAGCTGGTCGAGCATCAGGGCGAGCGTGCCACCGGTGGCGAGGTACGCGTCCACGACCTCCACGAATCTGCGGCTCGGCGGGCGGATGCCGCGCTCGACGCTGGAGATGTAGGCCCCAAGCTCCGTCTGGGTCAGGTTGCGTGCCTCGCGCGAACTGGGCTGCCTGGTCCTCGTGCGCAACCCGCGCGGGGACGTGCTGCTGGTCGACCCGGACTACATGGACGGCCTGATCCTGCCCGGCGGCGCCGCCGGCCCGAACGAGCCGCCGCACCTCGCCGCCGCCCGTCACCTGCGCGAGGAGACCGGCCTCACCCTGCGTCTGACCGACGTCCTGGCCGTCGACTTCACCCCCGCCGACCGCTACCTGGAGCGCCTCGGCCTGGTCTTCGACGGCGGCACCGTCACCACCACCCGCCTCGCCGTCCCGCCCCAGCACCGCAGCGGACTGCTCGGCGCCCGCTTCGTCCCCACCCCCGAACTCCCCGACGTGATGGCCCCCGCCCAGGCCGCCCGCGTCGCCGAAGCCCTCGCCAACCGCTCCCTGCCCCTCCTCCTCCACGGCCAGCGCTCCGGGTAGACCGCTCCCGCCGCCGCTCAGCGGCACGGGGCCGTGGTCATGACCCTGCCGAGGTGCTTGGAGACCGCAGGGGCGGAGGACTCGACGGCCACCGCGACCGCGACCGCGGCTGTCACGGCGGCGCGCCGGCCGTCTGCGCGCCGGCCCGTCCCGTCGCCGTCCGAAAGAACGCAACCTCGGCGATGCCTGCGCACGCACGGGCCAACTCCTGTGAATCGTCGGGAGGCCATTGGTATGTGCCGGATCCGGCATGTCCGGGCGCGGCCTCCCGAGGCGATCATGCTCACCCCCGTCCCCGGGTGGGGCCAACCCCCGGCCGCCCCGCCGCCCCCGCCGCCATCCCGGTCGTGCCCCGGCTGTGCCCCGGCGGCGTCACTCCGACGGCGGTACGACCAGCGGCCCGAGTGCCGCCACCGCGTTCGGGCTCCAGTGCCCGGCGGCGCCCGGGCGGGAGGCGAGGTAGCCGGCGGTGCGCCAGGGCCCCCAGCCGTGGGACTCGGCCAGGCCCGCGGCCAGGACGCGCAGGTAGGCGGCCGAGGGCGGGTTGAGCTCGGCGTCGGCCAGGGCGCCGGGGGCGGTGAAGGTCAGCAGCGGGTACCCGTCCAACTCGCCCGCGCACACCAGCATCTCGTACCGGCCGGGGCCGATCCGGTCGAGTCCGTGCGCGAGCGCGCGGGTGAGGTCGAGATCGGTGCCGGGGGAGCGGTGCATCTCCTGGGCGGCGATGTCGCTGAATTGACCTTCCGTCACCAGGTAGGCGCGGCACGGAATTCGGCCATTGGTCTGCGGATCGTAAAATCCCCGGCCGCCGCCCCACACCGCCGACTCCTGGGCGAAATAGAGCGTACCCGACAGCAGCGACGGCACGTCGCGCAGCGGCGGGCGTCGGTCACGGCACCCCGGGTGGGTGTGCGCGCCGCCGATCGGGCGGCCGCCGCGCAGGTAGCAGGCGAAGCGGGCAGAGTCCAGGTTTGATCCGTACGCCGCGTACCAGACGAGGCGCTCGCCGTCGGCCGCTCGGGAGGCGCTCATGGGTTTCGCTCCCCGGGCGTCCCGATCGCGCCCGGCCACCGGTGCGATCCGGCCACGACCATCGCCAAACCTCCAGATTCGGTGGACCCGTCTTCACTACCCGTAGTGTTTCTGCCGTCATGGCGTTCACCGATCTTCCCTCCACCGTCATATGCCCCGCGCCTTCGACGACTAGCCTTCGCCAGCGAAAACGCTCGAAAGCACCCGAAATGACTTTCGAATCGTTCCTTGCTGTCCCCAAATGTCACCGAAAATGAAAAGTTCCTTTGACTCCACTTCCATGGGATCCAGCGGGCTCCCAGCGGAGTCATGGTGAATGGGGTGCATGCAAGGTGACTCCCTGTATGCACCCCCTTATGTACCCCCCAGTCGAGGACCCCTTATGGATGTACGCCAGGACACGGCAGGGCCGGGCACGCTGAACCGCCCCGCGCCGGGCCACGCCATCGGTTGGCCGGTGGCTCAGCCCGCGCACCCGCGCAGCCTGCTCGACCTCGTGGCCGCCACCGCACAGGCCCACCCGCACGCACCCGCGCTGGACACCGGCACCACCGTGCTCGACTACGGCACCCTGCTGCAGGAGGTCGACGCCCTCGCCGGCGTCCTGGCCGGACACGGCATCGGCACCGGCGACCGGGTCGGCGTGCGCATCCCCTCCGGCACCGCCGACCTCTACGTCGCCATCCTCGCCGTCCTGCGCTGCGGCGCCGCCTACGTGCCCGTCGACGCCGACGACCCCGACGAGCGCGCCTACATGATCTGGCAGGACGCCCGGGTGTGCGCCGTCATCGGCGCCGAACGCCGGCTGACCCGCGGCCCCGGACCGCAGCCCGGCGGGCGCCCCGCCTGGCCCACGCCCGAGGACGACGCGTGGATCATCTTCACCTCCGGCACCACCGGCCGCCCCAAGGGCGTCGCCGTCACCCACCGCTCCGCCGCCGCCTTCGCCGACGCCGAGGCCCGCCTCTTCCTCCGGGCCCAGCCGCTCGGACCCGGCGACCGCGTCCTGGCCGGCCTGTCGGTCGCCTTCGACGCCTCCTGCGAGGAGATGTGGCTGGCCTGGCGCCACGGCGCCTGCCTGGTGCCCGCCCCCCGCTCCCTGGTCAAGGCCGGCACCGACCTCGGCCCCTGGCTGGTGGAACGCCGCATCACCGCCATCTCCACCGTCCCCACCCTGCTCGCCCTGTGGCCGCAGGAGTGCCTGGACGCCGTGCGCCTGATCATCGTCGGCGGCGAGGCCTGCCCCGCCGAACTCGTCGAGCGCCTCGCCACCCCCGGCCGCGAGTTCTGGAACACCTACGGCCCCACCGAGACCACCGTCGTCGCCACCGCCGCCCGCATGCTGCCCGCCCAGCCCGTACGCATCGGCGCGCCCCTGGACGGCTGGGAGATCGCCGTCGTCGACCCCGCCGGGAACCCCGTCCCCTGGTACGAGACCGGCGAACTCCTCATCGGCGGCATCGGCACCGCCCGCTACCTCGACCCCGCCAAGGACGCCGAGAAGTTCACCGCCCACCCGGCGTTCACCTCGCCCCGCGTCTACCGCAGCGGCGACCTCGTGCGCAACGACCCCGAAGGCCTCGTCTTCGTCGGCCGCGCCGACGACCAGGTCAAACTCGCCGGCCGGCGCATCGAACTCGGCGAGATCGACGCCGCCCTGCAGGCCCTGCCCGGCATCCGCGCCGCGGCCGCCGCCGTCCGCAAGACCCCCGCCGGCGCCGACCTGCTCGTCGGCTACCTCGTCCCCCGACCCGGCGCCGCCCCCGACCTCACGGACGCCCGCCGCCGCCTGCTGGAGCGCCTGCCCGCCCCGCTCGTGCCCGTCCTCGCCCTCGTCGACTCCCTGCCCACCCGCACCTCCGGCAAGGTCGACCGCAACGCCCTGCCCTGGCCGCTCGCCACCACCGGCACCCAGGACAGCGCCCAGGGCGCCCCCCTGGACGGCACCGCCGCCTGGCTCGCCGGCCACTGGGAGGGCCTGCTCGGCATGGCCCCCGCGGGCGGCGACGACTTCTTCGCCCTCGGCGGCTCCAGCCTCACCGCCGCCCGCCTCGTCTCCGAACTGCGCACCCGCCACCCCGGCGTCTCCGTCGCCGACCTCTACGCCCACCCCGTCCTCGGCGACCTCGCCGCCTACCTCGACGGCCTGCGCGGCGAGCCCGAGGCGGGCACCGCCCAGGCCCCCGCCCCGGCCCGGCCCGTGCGCCGCACCCCCGCCAGCGCCGGCCTGTGGCAGAGCCTGATCCTGCTCGGCGTCTTCACCCTCGCCGGACTGCGCTGGATCCTCGCCCTCGCCGTCTTCGACAACCTCACCGGCAGCCGCCTCAGCTGGGCCCCGCACAGCTCCTGGTGGCCCATCGCCGGCGGCCTGCTCCTCTTCTTCAGCGCCCCCGGCCGCACCCTCCTCGCCGCCAGCACCGCCCGCCTGCTCACCGCCCGCCTGCGCCCCGGCAGCCACCCCCGCGGCGGCCACGTCCACCTGCGGCTGTGGGCCGCCGAACGCGTGGTCACCCTGTTCGGCGTCGGCGCCCTCGCCGGCACCCCCTGGGCCCGCCGCTACGCCCGGGCGCTCGGCTGCCGCGTCGGCGCCGGCGCCCTCCTGCACACCCTGCCCCCCGTCACCGGCCTCGCCCGCATCGGCGCCGGCGCCACCGTCGAACCCGAAGCCGACATCGCCGGCTGGTGGCTCGACGGCGACACCCTCCACCTCGGCCACGTCGACATCGGCGAAGGCGCCCGCATCGGCGGCCGCTCCACCCTCATGCCCGGCGCCCGCGTCGGCGCCGGCGCCGACATCGCCCCCGGCTCCTGCGTCACCGGCGTCGTACCCGCCGGCGAACACTGGCACGGCTCCCCGGCCCGGCCCTCCACCGAGGCCCGCACCACCTGGCCCGAGCCCGCCGCCACCCCCCGCTCCCGCTTCTGGAACCTCGCCTACGGCGCCGGCCTGACGCTCTTCGGCCTCCTGCCGATCATCGCCGCCCTGCCCGCGCTCGCCATCGTCTACCCGATGATCGACACCGACCACACCCTCACCGCGGCCCTCCTCCAACTCCTGCCCGCCACCATCCCGCTGGCCGCCCTCGCCATCGTGTGCCACGCCGCGCTGATAGCACTGCTGGTCCGCCTCTTCTCCATCCCGCTGCGCCCCGGCTTCCACCCCGCCCACGGCCGCGTCGCCTACTGCGCCTGGGCCGTCACCCGCCTCGGCGACACCGCCCGGCGCACCCTCTTCCCCTTCTACGCCAGCCTCTTCACCCCCGTGTGGCTGCGCCTGCTCGGCGCCAAGGTCGGCCGCCGCGTCGAGGCCTCCACCGTCCTCGCCCTGCCCGGCCTGATGCGCGTCGACGACGGCGCCTTCCTCGCCGACGACACCCTCGTCGCCCCCTACGAGCTGCGCGCCGGCTGGCTGCACATCGGCCCCGCCCACGTCGGGCGCCGCTCCTTCGTCGGCAACTCCGGCATCGTCGGCCCCGGCCGCAAGCTGCCCGACAACTCCCTCGTCGGCGTCCTGTCCGACACCCCCGCCCACGCCCCCGAAGGCTCCTCCTGGCTCGGCCGTCCGGCCTTCGCCCTCCCGCGCGTCGCGGCCGCCGGCGGCGACGCCCGCACCTACGACCCGCCCCGGCGTCTCATGTGGGCCCGCGCCGGCGTCGAACTGTGCCGCCTGCTGCCCATCGTGCTGGCCGCCCTCCTCGGCGACCTCGTCCTGGCCGCCCTCCAGGCGCTGCGCGACGACTACGGCCTGCCCCGCGCCCTGGCCGCCGCCGGCCTCGTCCTCATCGCCGCCGCCGTCGTCGCCTGCCTGGTCACCACCGCCGCCAAGTGGCTCCTCGTCGGACGTTTCCGCGTCGCCGAACACCCGCTGTGGTCCACCTTCGTGTGGCGCAACGAGCTCTACGACTCCTTCGTCGAGGAACTCGCCATGCCCTTCGGCGGCTCCAGCATCACCGGCACGCCCTACCTGAACGCCTGGCTGCGCAGCCTCGGGGCCCGCATCGGCCGCGGCGTGTGGTGCGAGACCCACTGGCTGCCCGAGAGCGACCTCGTCACCGTCGAGGCCGGCGCCAGCGTCAACCGCGGCACCGTCCTGCAGACGCACCTCTTCCACGACCGCGTGATGCGGCTGGGCCCGGTCCACCTCGGCGTCGGCTCCACCACCGGGCCGCACTCCATCGTCCTGCTCAACTCCGCCCTCGGCGCCGGCACCACCGTCGGCCCCGCCTCCCTGGTCATGCGCGGTGAGAACGTCCCCGGCGCCACCCGCTGGCTCGGCAACCCCGTCGCCGCCTGGAACGCCGACCCCACCCCGCCCGCCGGGCGCCGGGCCGGCCGCGCCAGGCGCCGCGCGGGGGTGTGACGCGGCTCACCCCGGATGGGCGATGAGTTCCCGGTGCGGTCGCGGTCCTACCTGTAGAACGCGACCGCACCGAGAGGACACCCGGCCATGACCGCCACCCCCGCCAAGGGCCCCGCCAGCTACTTCCCGTCCATCGAGAAGAAGCACGGCCGTCCCATCGCCGAGTGGAAGGACCTCATCCGCACCTCCCCGCTCACCCGGCACATGGAGCTCGTCGCCTGGCTCAAGACCGAGCACGGCCTCGGCCACGGCCACGCCAACGCCCTCGTCGCCCACACCCTCGCCGAAGCCGCCGCCTGACCACCCGGACCACCCGCCCGCCCCGCGACGGCCCCCCGCCCGGTCCGGTCCTTGCGGATCTCGAAGTCCATCGCACCCCTTGAACCGGGGTGTTGCAACGATCCCTAGAACCCAAGGCCCGGATCCGGGGGCCGTCGCGCGTGCCTTCCGGTACGGCACGCACCCGGGCTCCCGCGGCACGAAGGCGCTCGTACCGTGGAGGTGTGCAGCACCTGCCGGGAGAGGGGCCCCGGGCGGGCGACGGCGGGTCCGGGGCCGCCTGCGGCACGATCGGGAAGCAGGCGGCCCCGGACCCGGGTCGTTCCGTACGGGCGGGGCATCGACCGCGATGCCCGTACGGCTGCGGTCGGGACCCATTCGACGACTTCAACAGCACTTGAAGTCAAGCCCCCGGCGGCCGCCGGCGCCGGGAGGAGGGGTAGCCTCGCTCCCGGCGGGGACCGGCGGACGAGGTTTCAGGGGCGGGCGAATGGAACAGCAGCAGCGCGGCTACTGGCGGGTGGCGGACGGTTCGGCGGTCAGCTCCACCCAGGCCCAGGTCGCCTGGACCAGAGCCGCCTACCCGGCCCTGGTGGACGTGGCGCGCCGCTACCACGCGGTGATCACCTACGCCGAGCTCGCCGAGGCGGTGCAGGAGGCGGCCGGCATCCGCACCCGGGTGCACCAGCGCACCTGGATCGGCAAGGTGCTGGCCCTGGTGGTGCGCGAGGCGCACCGGCGCGGGGACCCGCCGCTGACCGCGCTGGTGGTGCACGCCACCGACGGCATGGTCGGCGTCGGCTACCAGGAGGTGCTGGCCGTGGCCGGGCAGCCGCCGCTGGCGGGGGAGATGGACCGCGAGCAGCACGCCGCCGCGGCCCGCCTCGCCTGCTACC
Source organism: Kitasatospora sp. NPDC087314 (assembly GCF_044744365.1). Lineage (NCBI taxonomy): Bacteria > Bacillati > Actinomycetota > Actinomycetes > Kitasatosporales > Streptomycetaceae > Kitasatospora > Kitasatospora sp. NPDC087314. The sequence goes on along the minus strand of NZ_JBIUYE010000006.1, from coordinate 330,947 downwards.
GGCACTTCGGCGCGCCGCTGCCCGCCGACGGCGGCACCCCCGCGCTGGCGCCGCGCCTGCAGGCGTCCGTCACCCGCAAGGCGGCGGCCGCCGCCCCGCCCCGCCCGCCGGCGATCTGCCCCTCCTGCTTCCTCCAGCTGCCCGCCACCCGGGTCTGCGACTCCTGCGGGGCCACCGCGTAGCGCCCCGTCCCCGTCGTCAGACGGCGGGCAGCCGGCCCGGCATCTGCCAGCCCTCGGCGAGCCGGGAGGGGGCCAGGCGCCGGCCGTCGCCGAAGAACTCGCAGAACTTCATGATCAGCGGATCCCAGCCCAGCGGGTCGACGTAGTGGTCGGTGCCGGGCACGATCAGCCGCTCCTCGACGTGGGCGCGCACGACGGTGACCTCGAAGGCGGTGCAGTGCGGGTTGCCGGCCAGCGGGGAGGCCACCTCCAGCCGGCACTCCAGCTGGACGGGGCACTGCGCGGCACGCGGCGCCCCCACCAGCTCCGAGGGCTGCTCGGTGAGCCCGGCGGCGGCGAACTTGCGCCGCTCGTAGCGGTAGCCCTGCTCCCTGCGGTGCTCGGTGATGTCCGGGTTGGCGGTCAGCATCGCGAGGCCGTCGACGGCGTCGACCTGCCCGGAGGAGGGCAGGTTGAGCACGCACTCGCCCTCGCGCCGCAGGTTGACGGCGGTCTGGGCGGTGTTGCCCAGGCCCAGCACGCAGGACTGTCCGAGCCACCATGCCGAGGACATCGGCGCCAGGTTGGCGCTGCCGTCCTCGTTACGGGTGCTGATCAGCACCACGGGGGTGCCGAAGTAGAGGACCTTGAGGTCGGTGGCCTGGTGCACGGGAATGCCGTCCTTGGGTGGGAAACCGTTGTCGGCCTCCGACTCTGCCCCGCCCGCCCGGGGCCCGCTGGCGGGGATCGGACACCGCGTTCGGCGGTCAGCGCGCGGCGGCCGGCGGCCCGTGCGAGGCCCCGACCGGCCGGTCAGTGCGAGGCGCCGACCGGGCCGCGGGCGGCCACCGCACGGGCCTGGCCGTCGCGCAGCCGGTAGGACAGGCCCACGACGCCCACCGCGCCCGCGGCCACCTTGGCGGCCAGCAGCTGGGAGCGCTCCAGCAGCAGGTCCACGGTCTGGCGGATGTGCTCGTCGACGATCCCGTCCGGGTCCTCGATGCCCGCGGCCCGCGCCGACACCACGCTCGGGGTGACCCGCTCGACCACGTCGCGCACGAAACCGCCGGGCAGCCGGCCCTGGTCGAGCGCCTCCATCGCCGCGCCCACCGCGCCGCAGGAGTCGTGCCCCAGCACCACCACCAGCGGGCACTCCAGCACGCTCACCCCGTACTCGATGCTGCCCAGCGCCTCGGCCCCGGTGACGTGCCCGGCCGTGCGCACCACGAACAGGTCGCCCAGCCCCCGGTCGAAGATGATCTCGGCCGCCAGCCGGGAGTCCGAGCAGCCGAACAGCACCGCGAAGGGCCGCTGCGCCGGCGCGAGGGCGGCCCTGCGCCCGGCGTCCTGGTTGGGATGCTCCGGGCTGCCCGCGACGAACCGGGCATTGCCCTCCATCAGCACCCGCATCGCCTGGTCGGGGCCGGATATCGGTGAGGAGATCATGCCTGCACCCTAGATCGCCGCAGGTGGGGACCGCAGCCGGGGGTCCACGGGGGGCCGCCGGGCGCGGGGGCCCGGCGGCGGCGCCGGTCAGTGGCCCGGCGAGCCCTTGGAGACGAACACCTGGACCGTCGAGTGCGCCGGCGCGCTGTGGCCGGCCTGCGGCTCGGAGTTGATGACCGATCCGGCGGGCACCTTCCAGTCGGTGAACTCGTGGACCTCGTAGCGCAGCCCCGCCGCCTCCAGCAGCCTGATGGCCGCATCCTTGTCCAGACCCGTCAGGGACGGCACGCTCACCTGTGCGCCCTCGCCCGGCTGCGCCGCGGGCGAGGGGGTGCCGGAGTCCGCCGACGGCCCGGAGGTGGCGGAGGGTGCGAAGGGGGAGGGCGTGCCCTCGGACGGCTGCGCCGTGGCGCTCGCGGGGCCGGCCGGCAGGCCCCCGGCGGGCGCCGGGCCCGAACCGGGCGCGAGCAGCGTCGCGCCCGTGCCGATGGCGACCACCGCGGCGGCCGCCACCACGCTGGTGAGCACGGTGCGCCGGCGCACCGTGCGCCGGATGTCGAGGGCGTCGATGACGGGGGCGGGGGCGTTGTCGGCGAATGCGGTCATGGCGGCGAGGAGCTCCTTGTCGAAGTCGGGATCGGGATCGGGGCCGAAGCCGGGGCCGGTGCGGTCGGGATCGTGGGACGGGAAGCGGGTCATCACGCACCTCCGCGCGAGGTCGGCGGCGCGGACGGGACGTCCTGCCGGGGCAGTGCGGACCGCAGTTTCGCGAGGCCGCGGGCGAGTTGGGAGCGCACGGCGCCGGGGGAGATGTCCAGTGTCTGCGCGATCTCCTGGTCCCCCAGGTCGTGGAGGTAGTACAGGACGACCACGGTGCGCATCCCCATCGGCAGCGTGTGCAGCGCCGTGACGAGCTCCGCGCGCAGCTCCACCGACCGGTAGGCGTCGCGCGGGTCGGCGTGCTCGGCGCCGGGCGCCGCGGCGGGGCGCTCGCCGGAGCGGCTCAGCCGCCGCCACCGGTCGTTGGCCAGGTTCACCAGGATCCGGCGCACGTACGCCTCGGGCACCTCCGCGGCCGCCACCCGCCGCCAGTTGCGGCAGGCCCGCTCCAGCGCCTCCTGGACGAGGTCCTCCGCGGTGTGCGCGTCCCCGGTGAGCACGTACGCCGTCCGGAACAATGCGCCCGAACGCTGCTGCACGAACTCGACGAAGTCGATCCCGGGACTGGCCCTGCGCAGCCTCACCCGCCGCCCTCACTCTCTTTCCCGCTGTCACTTTCCGCCCCCTTGACGGCCCCCGGCCCCGCCCTGCTGCACCACCGCCCCGAAAGTGGCGCGCCTCACACCGGGCGGACGCCGCCCGGACGCCGCCGGTGGTCCGTCCGGCGGTGGTTCGCCCGGTCGGGGGCCGTGCGGGGGTGCCCGTCGGCGGGTGCCCGTTCTCGCGGGTGATGGAGCGGCAGATCATGCCGGAAGGCTCCGGCGGGTGCGGGATCGGAGTGATAGCCGCACCCGAGCGGCGGCCCCCCTGTAGCTGTGCGTATGCGAATGTGCGTCGATGGTGATGAGCCGCCGAATCCGGGCGGTCTGTCGAACCATCACCTCTGATGTCTGGAAGGGCTTTTCCTCATGCGTACTGCGTACCGCGTCCTGGCCGTCTCCGCTCTCGCGCTGCCGCTCGTCGTGGGCGGGGCGACCATCGCCTCCGCCGACTCCCCCGTCCCGACCGCGAACTTCGACCACGGCGCGTTCTCCGTCGGCCCGAACGGCAGTGCCCTGCACGTCACCGATGTCGACTTCGGCCCTGGCGGTGCCTCCTACCTCAACGCCTTCCTGGTCATCGGCCCGGACGGCGTGGCCGGCGACTTCACCGAGACCGGCATCGGCCACTGACCCGTCCCGCCCCGCACCGCCGCTGCCCCGGACCGCCGGTCCGGGGCAGCGGCGCGTCCGGGTCGGCTGTCCGGGCGGCGGGGTCGGTAGCGCCCCGGCGGGGCCCCGCCGTGACCCCGAGGCCGCGCGCATCGTTCAGCGGGCGTCCGGCAGGAGCGCGCCTTCCCGGCCGCCCCACCACCGCACCCCACCGCACGAGGCCCCGATGAGCACCGCCGTCGTCCTGTTCACCCAGGACCTGCGCCTGCACGACAACCCCGCCCTGCACGCCGCCCGCACCCGCGCCGACCAGGTCGTCCCCCTGTTCGTCCTCGACCCCGCCATCGCCCGGGCCGGCTTCGCCGCCCCCAACCGGCAGGCCTTCCTCGCCGACAGCCTCGCCGACCTCGACCGGGCGCTGCGCGCCGCCGGCTCCCGGCTGATCCTGCGCCACGGCGACCCCGCCGAACAGGTCGCCCGCCTGGCCGCCGAGTGCGGCGCCGCCACCGTCCACGCCACCGCCGGCGTCTCCGCCTTCGCCACCCGCCGGGAACACGTCCTGCGCCGCGTCCTCGGCGAGCGCCTGCACCTGCACGACGCCGCGCTCACCGTCGTCCCCCCGGGCCTGGTCACCCCCGCCGGCCGCGACCACTACGCGGTCTTCACCCCGTACCACCGGGCCTGGCAGCAGGTCCCGCGGCGCACCGTCCTGCCCGCCCCGCGCGCCCTCTCCACTCCCGACCACCCCGCGAGCGCCCCGCTGCCGACCGCCCCCGCCGGCACCTCCCCGGGCCTGCCGCCCGGCGGCGAGAGCGCCGCCCGCCGCCGGCTGCGCGCCTGGGACCCGGACGCCTACGACCGCCTGCACGACGACCTCGCCGCCGACGCCACCTCCCGCCTCTCGCCCTACCTGCACTTCGGCTGCCTGTCCGCCGTCGAACTCGCCCACCGCGCCGCGGAGTCGGGTGCCCCCGGCGCCGCCGCCCTGGTCCGCCAGCTCGCCTGGCGCGACTTCCACCACCAGGTCCTCGCCGCCCGCCCCGACGCCGCCCACGCCGACTACCGCCCCCGCCCGCACCGCTGGTACGACGACGAGCGCGAGCTGCGGGCCTGGTGCGAAGGCCGCACCGGCTACCCGATCGTCGACGCCGGCATGCGTCAACTCGCCCACGAGGGCTGGATGCACAACCGCGCCCGCCTGCTCGCCGCCTCCTTCCTCACCAAGAGCCTGCGCCACCACTGGCGCACCGGCGCCGCCCACTTCCTCGCCCTGCTCGTCGACGGGGACATCGCCGACAACCAGCTCAACTGGCAGTGGGTCGCCGGCACCGGCACCGACACCCGCCCGGGCCGCGTCCTCAACCCGCTGCGCCAGGCGGAGCGCCACGACCCCGACGGCGCCTACGTGCGCCGCTGGGTCCCCGAGCTCGCCCACCTGCCCGCCCGCGCCGTCCACCGCCCCTGGGAACTCGCCGAACGCCCCGCCGGCTACCCCGCCCCGCTGCTGCCCCCCGGGGCCCTCGCCGCCCGCCTGCGCGACACCGGCTGAACCATCCGTACGGGGGGCGGCCGGGCCGCCCTCACCCGGACGGCGCAGCGCCGCGTCCCCTGCCACCCGGTCCCCGGCCGCCGTGGGATGCGGCCCCCGCGCGCCTCCCGTTGGATGAACCTGCGGCCCCGGCGGGCCGACCCCCCGCGTACCACCCGAAGGAGCAGCAGCATGCCCATCTCCCGGACCCGCGACGGCGTCGAGATCTTCTACCAGGACTGGGGCAGCGGACGCCCCGTGGTGTTCATCCACGGCTGGCCGCTCAACGGCGACGCCTGGCAGGACCAGATGAAGGCCGTCGCGGACGCCGGCCTGCGGGCCATCGCGCACGACCGGCGCGGCCACGGCCGCTCCACCCCGGTCTACGACGGCTACGACTTCGACACCTTCGCCGACGACCTCGACAGCCTGCTCACCGGGCTCGACCTGCGCGACGCCACCCTGGTGGCCCATTCCATGGGCGGCGGCGAGCTCGCCCGCTACATCGGGCGCCACGGCACCGGGCGGCTGCGCTCCGCCGTCCTGCTGTCGGCGATCACCCCGCGCCTGGCGCAGGGCCCGGACAACCCCCACGGCGTGCCCGGCACCGTCCTCGACGACATCAAGGCCGGCATCCTCACCGAGCGCTCCCAGTTCTGGCAGGACACCTCCGTCAACTTCTTCTCCGCCGACCGCCCGGGCTCCAGGGCCACCCAGGGCAACCGGGACGCCTTCTGGTTCATGGCCATGCAGCAGACCATCGAGGGCGGCGTCGACTGCGTGGACGCCTTCGGCTACACCGACTTCCACGACGACCTGGCCCGGTTCGACATCCCCACCCTGATCGTCCACGGCGACGACGACCGGATCGTCCCCGTCGACGCCACCGCCCGCCGCACCGCCGGGCTCGTCCCCGGTGCCGTCCTGAAGGTCTACGAGAACGGCTCGCACGGCATCGCGATGGTCCCCGGCGACAAGGAGCGCTTCAACGCGGACCTGCTGGAGTTCCTGAAGCAGTGAGGCCGCAGGGCCTCAGGGCGCGCGGCGCAGGGACAGGACGGTGACGTCGTCGCGGCTGCGGCCCCCGCTCCAGCGGCGGGCCTCGCGGTCCAGGGCCTCGGGCAGCAGGGAGGCCGGGGTGGCGGCGAGGCCGGCCAGGCCCTGCTCGACGGGGTAGAACGTGCCGGTGGGGTCCTGGGCCTCGGTGACCCCGTCGGTGAGCAGCACCAGCACGCCGTCCGCGGGCAGCGCGAACCACCGCACGGTGCGCACCTCGTCGGCCAGCTCCGCCAGGCCCAGTGGCACCCCGGCCGGCAGCGGCACGGCTTCGACGCGGCCGTCGTGCAGCAGGTAGGGGGAGAGGTGGCCGCAGTTGACGGCCTGGACGTCCGCGCCGCGCTCCAGGCACAGCACGGTCGCGGTGACGAAGCGTTCGCTCTCGCCGCTCTGCACCGCGTAGGCGTTGTGCCGCTCCACCGCCGCCTCCAGGGCGTCCGCGACGTCGGTGAGCGCCGGCTCCCGGAAGGCCGCCTCACGGAAGGCGCTCAGCACCGCGAAGCCCGTGCCGATCGCGGGCAGGCCCTTGCCCTGGACGTCGCCCACCAGCACCCGGGTGCCGTACGGGGTGTCGGCGGCGTCGTACAGGTCGCCGCCGACCAGGGTGTCCTCCTCCACCGGCCGGTACAGCCCGTACAGCCGGATGTCGGGGGTGAGCACCGGCAGCGGGCGCAGCAGTTGGCGCTGCAGGGCGACGGCGGTCTGCCGCATCCGGAACAGTTCCCGCTCGCGCCGCACCCGCCGCGTGCACAGTGCGACCGCGGCCGCCTCGGCGCCGATCACCGCCACCAGGGTGCCCACCCGGGCAGCCAGGGAGGACGGCGGGAACAGCACCGTGCTGATCGCCACCACGCCCGCCACCCACGCCGAGACCGCGACCGTCTGCGCGACGCTCCCCAGCCCCGCGAGCAGTGCCGGCAGAAAGACCAGCAGCAGCACCAGGCGGGCGCTGGTCCCGCTCGCCGCCTGGGCGAGCAGTACCACCGCGGTCGAGGCCAGTACCCCCAGCACCACCGCCCGGTTGCCCGGCGCCCGCGTCCCCCCGCCGTCCCCGTCCGTGCCACCGGTGCCCACCCGCCGCCCTCTCCGCCGTCTCGCCGTCCCCCCAGGCATACCGGCGCCCCCAGCCCGCCGCCAACGGAACCCGCCCGGACGGGCGAGCGCGTCGTACGGGGTCCGGGCGCAGGTGCGGGCCTACGCGCCCGGCGTCCCGGTCGCCCGGGCGGGCACAGGCGGGGCCGGGGGAGCGGTCTGGCGGGCGGGAGCGGACGCTGTCTCCTGGGCGGCCATGACCTCGTCGCCGTGCTCGAAGGCCCAGGCGCCGAAGGCGTCGATGGGGCCCAGCAACGTCCGCCCCAGGGGCGTGAGTTCGTAATCGACCCGGGCCGGCGCGTCGGTGTGTGGACGCCGGTCGACCAGTCCGTTGAACTCCAGCCGACGCAGGGTCTCGGTGAGGACCTTGGAGCTGATGCCCCCGATGACCTCCCGCAGCTCGACCGGGCGTCTCGGGCCGTCGCGCAGCGCCCAGAGCACCACGGCGTTCCAGGTGTTGGAGAGCAGGTCGAAGGCGAGACGGGCGCGGCAGTCGGCGAGGAAGGTGTCGTTCGGCACGTACCACATGGTGCCTGACCGGCCCTCTAACGTCGGTGTGAACGGTCGAAGCCGGAACGGAGAGGGAACGCGTGACGAGGATCGGCGTACTGGGAACGGGCAACATGGCCGAGGCGCTCGCCACCCACTGGGTGCGGGCCGGGCACCAGGTGACCATCGGGGGGCGGGACGCGCACCAGGCCGAGCGGCTCGCCACGCGCATCGGGGGTGGTGCGCAGCCGGCCGGTCTGCGGGCGGCCGCCGAGTCCGGTCACGTGGTGCTGGCCGCGCTGCCCTTCGGGGCGGGGGCGGAGGTGGCGCGGGACCTGCGGGCGGCCCTGGACGGCAAGGTGCTGATCGACTGCTCCAACCCGGTCGGGCCGGGTTTTCGGCTGCTGACGGAAGGCGGCCCGTCGGCCGCGCAGCGACTGGCCGCGGCGGCCCCGGGAGCCCGGGTGGTCAAGGCCTTCAACCTCTGCCACGAGGACGTGTGGCGGATGCGGCCGCCCGTGTTCGACGGGCGGCCGCTGGCCGTGCCGCTCTGCGGGGACGACGAGGAGGCCCTTGGCCGGGTGCGCGCGCTGGTGCGGGACGTGGGCTGCGAGCCCGTGGCCGGTGGCGGCCTCGAACGGGCGGCGCTGCTCGAAGCGACCGCCGCACTGTTCATCGCGCTGTGGGTCGGCGAGGGGGCGGACGCGCAGGCGATCGCACCACCGCTGGCGTACGCGGTCGGACCGGGCCGTCCCGAAGCGGGGGGCGGCACGGGGCATCCCGACGGCCCGTCCGACACGTGACCGTCCGGCCGATTCGCGGAGAGCCCCGGTGCCCGGGCGGGCCGGGACGGGTCCGGGGCGGCGGTGGCCGGCCGGCCCTCAGGCGCAGGCGCTGTCGGGCACCGGGGGGCGGGCGGACAGGGCGCCGGTGGGCCGACCGGACGGGATCCGGCCGAACGTCGTGCCGGGGCCCGGGACTTGGGGTCATCCGCTCCCCGCCCGCCGGGAGCTGCCCGGGGTCTCAGGCCGTCCGGAACAGTTCGTCCAGGTGGTGGGTGAGGATCGCCAGCGCGGCGTCGCCGGTGCGCTGGCGGCCCAGCACGCTGGAGCCGAGGCCGTTGACCATGGCCAGCAGTCCGGCCGCGGTCATCTCGGGGTCCTTGCCGGGGTCGACCTCCCCGGACCGCTGGGCCGCGCGGATCTGCTTCGCGAGGAAGCCCTCCAGCAGGTCGGGCTGGGGCGTTCCGTGCTTCTCCACCAGCGCGGGATCGCTGAGCACCAGCGTGTAGTACGCGGCGTAGGTCCGGGTGATCCGGCGGCTCTCCGGGTCGGTCGGCAGGATGCTCGACAGGACCGCGGTCACCAGGGCGCGCGGCGTGGGCGGGGAACCCGCCTCGGTGATCCACCGCGCCATGCGGGCCTGGAGCTGGGCGCCGAGCCGCTCCAGCGCGTCCAGCAGGAGCCCTTCCTTGGTCTCGAAGTAGTACTGCACCAGCCGCAGCGAGACGCCGGCCTCGGCGGCGACCGCCCGCATGCTGGCCGACTGCAGCCCCTGGGTGTCGGCGATGCGCAGCAGCGCCTCGGCGATCTGCCGCCTGCGGTCCTCGTGATCGACCCGCACGTTCATGATTCGACCTCCTGGTACACCCGTATCATGCCGTGATACACATGTATCATGCGAATCAGCCAGTTCAAGAACGACCAGGCCAGGGACCGGTTTCAGGCCGCCTACGAGCGGACCCTGGCGCAGCTGTGGCCCGGAGAGCGCACCGCACTGGACCTCCCGACCGCGTTCGGGACCACCCGCGTCTACCGGACCGGCCCGCAGCACGGCGAGCCGATCGTGCTGCTGCCCGGCTCGGGCGGGAACGCGCTGATGTGGCACCGGTACATCGACACGCTGGCCCGGCGCCGCCCGGTCATCGCCGTCGACACGGTCGGCGAGCCGGGCGCGAGCGTGCAGAGCGCCCCGATCGGCGACGGCCGGGACGGCGCCGCCTGGCTGGACGAACTCCTGGCCGCACTGGACGTGACGGACGCCCAGGTGGTCGGCTGCTCCTACGGCGGCTGGCTGGCGCTCAACCACCAGATCCACCACCCCGGACGGGTCGCCTCCCTCACCCTGCTGGACCCCGCGGGCTTCGCCGGCTTCGGCCCCCGCTTCTACGCCTGGCTGATCGCCGGCGGGCTCGCCGCCGCCGCGCCGCGCCCGCTGCGCCCCCGCCTGGCCCGCCTGGTCGGCAACAGCACCGTCCTGGAGGGCGAACTGATGGGCCTGATGCGGGCGTCGATGGGATTTCGCCGCGCACTCCCGGTGCCCCCGGTCTTCTCCGACGAGGAACTGCGCCGCCTGAGTGTCCCCGCACTGTTCCTGCTCGGGGCGCGCAGCGCCCTGCACGACTCGCGCGAGGTCGCCGACCGCATCGGCGGCCTCGTGCCCTCGGCCCGGGTGGAGGTCGTGCCCGGCGCCGGCCACGCCCTGCCGACCGACCGGCCGGACCTGGTGGCCGACCGGATCCTCCACGCCGTCGGCCGGTAGCCCCGCCGGGCGCACGCGCGCGGGGAGCGGGAAGCCGACGGATCCGACGTCCCGCTCGGTACGTCAGGACGGCTGGGCACCGGTGTTCTTCTTCACGATGATCTTCGCCATCGCCATGGACTACACCGTCTTCCTGCTCGCCTCCGCCAAGGAGCACTACGAGCGCACCGGTGACCCCCGCGAGGCCGTGATCGGCGCCCTCGCCCACTCCGGCCGGGTCGTCTTCGCCGCGGCGGGCGTCATGGTCGCCGTGTTCCCCACCTTCGCCCTGTCCGGCCCGCCGCCGCCCAAGGAGACGGGCCTCGTGCTCGGTGTCGCCGTCCTGCTGGACGCGGCCCTGGTCCGGCTCGTCCTGCTCCCCGTGCTGCTGCGCCTGACCGGCCGCGCCGCCTGGCACGCCCCGGCCCGGCTGGACCGCGTCCTGCCGAAGATCGGCTTCTCCCACCGCTGACACCCATACCAAGACCCGTACCCGCGCCCGCGACCGGACGGAAACCGGTTGCGGGCGCGGCCGCACGCCTGCGACCGTACGGCTCCCGCCACCACCCCTCCGCGAGGCCCTGATGACCATCTACTTCTACGGCGCCGACGAAGCCCCCCACGGCTGCTTCTCCAACTTCTCCCCCCCCACCCCCTGCACCTCGACGGACACCTCTGGCCCACCTCCGAGCACTACTTCCAGGCCTAGAAGTTCCCCGGCACCCGCCACGCCGACCTGATCCGTCGTGCCCGCACCCCGCTGCGCGCCGCCGAACTCGGCCGCGACCCCGCCAAACCGTTGCGCCGCGACTGGGAGCGCGTCAAGGACGACGTGATGCGCCGGGCGGTGGAGGCCAAGTTCCGCGAGCACGCCGACATCCGCGCCGTCCTGCTCGCCACCGGTGACGAGGAGATCGTCGAGGACACCGGCACCGACCACTACTGGGGGCGCGGGCGCACCGGCACCGGCCGGAACATGCTCGGCCGCATCCTGATGCGCACCCGCACCCGGCTGCGCGCCGAGTTCCCCGCGGGCGATGCCGCAGGTATATGACGGCGCGTCAGGAGCCGGGCGGAGGCGTGGACATCAGGGCGTGCAGCAGGTCGTCTCCCAGGCCCAGGTCGGTCCGCGACTCGTCCGGCAGGTGGTAGTCGCGGTACCAGTCCGCGGGGGCCTCCGGGTGCGGGCCGCTGACCGCCACCCGGCCGGTGCCGTAGGAGGCGACGACGGCGGCGGCGCGGTTGTTGGAGTAGCGGGCCAGGACGTCCACGCCCGGTCCGTCGACGTCGAAGTACGGGCCGTCCTGGAAGTACATCCGCTGCGGGCGGCCGCGCCAGGAGACGTCGACGAGGTGGTCCTGCTCGTCGGTGACGGTCGCGCCCTGGGAGCGGATGTACTGCCCGGAGTCGCCCGGCAGGAGGTCGTAGCCCGGGTCGCCGGCCAGGTAGCCGCCCATGCACAGGCCCAGGTAGTGCCCGCCGCCGTGGACGTAGTCGCGCACCAGCTCCGGCGAGAAGCCGGGCTCGCGCCGGAGCAGGCCCCACGCGGTGCTCACCTCCTGCCCGTTGGTGCCGCCCGGCTGCACGTACAGCGCGACGCCGGCCAGCGCGCCCGCGCCGAAGTGCAGCCGCTCCTGCGGACCGACGTAGCGCACCGCGAAGCCGTCGCGCTCCAGCAGCTCCCGCGCCGCCTCCGGGCAGCCCTCGCAGGCCGCCGGGCCCCGGTAGACCAGGGCGAGCGGCTGCCCGCCGGGGGCGGCGGTGCCACCGGGGTCGTCGGCCGGGTCGTCCTGGACGGGGGAGGAGCCGCAGGCGGACGCCGTCAGCACCGCCACCGCCACCGCCAGGGCCGCCACGGCCCGTCCGGGCCGCCGCCCACCCCTCATGACCCGCACTCCCGCATCGCCGACACCCCTCCCCGGGCCGTTCGCCATGTACAGCGACGACGCTACGGGCACGGCGGCCCGCACCGCACATCCGCCCCCCCGATCGGATGCCCTCGCGCCGCCCCGTTGACGAGCCGACCGGGGCGGGGCGTCCGCCGGCGCGGGCCTCTCGGAATTGACCCAGGAAAGCGGTGCCGGATTGCCACCTGATGGACGGTCTTTCCGGTCCTAGTCTGGTCACATGACGACGACGAGGAACACCACCGCCCCCGCCCCCGTGCTGACCCGCCACGCCGAGGCCGAGACCTGCGCCGACCCGAGCAGCACCATGACCCTGCTCGCCGACTCGGCCCACACCGAGGGCGGGTTCACGAGCTACCGCTCCACCTTCGCCGAGGGCGCGGTCGGGGCCCCCGCGCACTTCCACACCCGGGCGTGGGAACTGTTCTTCGTGATCAGCGGCTCGCTGCGGGTGCTGGTCGGCGAGGAGGTCACGATCCTGGGCGAGGGCGACTTCCTCGCCGTGCCGCCGCACACCCCGCACGCCTTCGCCGCCGCCCCGGGCGCCGAGGCCGACGTCCTGTTCGTGTTCACGCCGGGCATGGACCGCTTCGACTACCTGCGCCTGCTGGGCCGCGTCATGCGCGGCGAGGCCGACCCGGGCGCGATCGCCGCCTCCGCCGGGCGCTTCGACAACCACTACGTCGACAGCCCCGCCTGGCGCGCCGCCCTGGCCTCCTGAACGCGGGGTGGCCGGGCCGGTCGGGTGGGGGCCGGGCGCTCCCGACGGGCCGGGGCGGGCCGGGTGTGGAACGGTGGAGGCCGGGGGTCCCGGTTGCGAGAGGAGTGGCCAATGTCGTCGAAGCGTCGCCGCAAGAAGAAGGCCCGGGCCAGGCGCGGGGCCAACCACGGCCGCCGCCCCCAGTGCTGAGTCCTGGGTTCTGAGCCCCGAGCGCCGGCCCGCGCAGGCCCCGCCCGTCCGCGCGGCAGCGCGGCCGGGTCGCCGCCCGGCGGGGCCTGCGCGGGCCACAAGCGGCCCGGCCCGCAATCCGCTCCGGCAGCGTGGGCGCGGGGTGGCCGGGGAGCGCAGGACGGGTGGGAAACGCAGAGAGACCGCTCGGGCCGCTGGGGCCGGGCGGTCTCTGCTGTTCGGACGGGCCCATGCGCCAACACGGCCCGCTGCCGGTGTTCCCGAAATGTTTGGAGTAGACAGCGCCCCCGGGTTCCGGACCCGCAGGTCTGGATGACGCTGCTACACATCGTCACATTCGGCCAGGACGGCTACAAGGGCAGGTTGCACAAAAATGCATCAAATTCCGGTTTCGAGCCTCTGAACTGCGTTGATATCGAAGGGTTGTGACGAGATCACGGGCCGGGACCGGGATTCTGGCGCATCAATCCGCGCGATGTTCACCGAACCGATTGGGAATCACCCGTATGCCTGACAGAGTGTTGTGCGAACGGGTACCTCGTGTGACGCCAACCACCGAAGTGCCCGCCCGTTGGAGTAGACAGTGATATAGGAGGACCTCCTCGATGACGAGGAAGCGGAAGAAGAAGCCCGCCCCCGCCCACTGTGCCGCAGACCACCCGGTGCCGTCGCGTCCGGGCCTGCCGTGGCTGCCCGGCCCCGCGCAGGCGGCCGTGGTCGTCGTGGTGGTGGTCGTGGCCGCCGCCCTGGTGACGGCGGGCATGTCGGCGGGAGCGGCACTCGAACTGGCCACCGGCGGCTGCCTGTTGGCCGTCAGGCTTCGGCGGGAGCGGGTCTAGAGGGGAACCCCTGCCCGCCGATGGGACGCCACGAGAAACCGATCGCGGCGACCGAGCCGGCCCTGGGCCGGCTCGCCGCGTGGCTGCGCGAGCAGCGTGACCGGGCCGGACTGACCTACCGTCAGCTCGCCGCCCGGACCAACTACCACCCGACCACCCTGCAACGGGCCACCAGCGGCCGGACCATGCCGAACTGGGAGGTCGTCGAGGCCCTCACCCGGGCCTGTGACGGCGACCTCAAGACGGCCCGCCGCAAGTGGACCCACGCCAACTACTGGGCCCACGTACCCCGGACCTCCGGGGCCCAGCGCCGAGCGCCCCGACGCCTCAACCCCGAGCAGGTCGACTCCCACGCCGACCTGCGCCGGGCGATGCACGAGATGCGGCGCAAGGCCGACTGGCCCTCCCTGGAGGAGCTGGACCGCCGGGCCCGGGCCAGGGGAGGGCGCCTGCCCTCCAGCACCCTGGCCCTGGTCCTCAAGGGCGAGGCCCCGCTGCGCAGGACCGTGTTCGTCACCTACATGGAGGTCTGCGGGGTCAAGGAGGCCCGCCGCGAGCTGTGGGCGGCCGCCTGGGAGCGGACGAACAACGCCCGCCTCCCGGCACCGGTGAACTCCCGTACGTACCAAAGGGAGTTCACCCGGGCCATGCGGTCCTCCAGCAGCGGCACCTCGACGGACATCCTGTTCAGGCTGTGGGTGACCCTGCGCAACAGCCTGGCCGCCGACCGCGCCGAGGACGCCGGGCACCCCGGCCACCCCGCCGCGGCGGGCCGCGACGGCACCGGCGACAGCCCGCCGGTGCTCGTGTGACCGGGTCCGCGGACGGGGACACGCCACCGGCGCCCCCGTCCGCGGACCAGCACCCACCCGCGCCACCCCGGGAACCCACCATGCCGACACCACCACGACAGCCGACCACCGTCACCGCCGGCACCGCCACCGGGCCGGCCCTGGGCCTGTGGGCGCTGTACGACCTCCACCTGCGCCACTACCTGGACTACGCCGCCCTGCTGCTCACCCCGGCCGACGCCCCGCTGGCCGTCCAGGGCGCCTTCGAGGACCTCAGCGGCCAGTGGCTCGACGCCCTGGCCACCGCCAGCCCGGCGGCCTGCGCCTGGCAGGCGGTCCGCCGCCGCGTCTGCGCCCTGGCCGGCCCGCGCCCGCTCGGGCCGGTCGCCCACCTCACCGCCCCCCAGCAGGACGTCCTCCTGCTGCACCTGGTCCTGGACCTGCCCGCCGCCGAGGTCGCCGCCGTGACCGGCACCGAACCGGGCGCCGTCCATGTGCAGTTGCGCTCGCTGGCGGCCGAACGCCGGTAGCACCCCAGCCCGTTCGGGCCAGGCCGGTCATCGCACCGGGCCCCCGACCGGGTCGGGGGCGGCGGGGGAGGGGGCGGTGCGCGCGGCGCGGCGGCGTCAGGGCGCGGGGTGCCGGCGGGCCGCGTCCCGGCGGACGATGACGTCGATCAGCTCGCTGACCGTGTCCAGGCCCTCGGGGGAGAGGCCGACCGCCCGCAGTGCCAGGCTGCGTACGCCCGCGTCGCGCAGCGCGCCGAGCAGGGCGAGCTCCTTGGCGATCTCGGCGCCCTGCCGCTCGTCGAAGAAGTACGCGGGCGGCACCTGGAAGAACTGGGCCAGCGCCTCCAGGTGACGCTTGGTCGGGTTGTCCCGGCGCCCGGTGCGCAGCTGCCACAGGTAGGTGGTGGAGAACGACTCCCCGGTCGCCTCGCGGCAGGCCCGGGCCACCTCCTCGTTGGTGTACTGCTCGCGGTCGGGCCGGCGGACGGTGTGGAACAGCGCCTCGATCCTGGCCGCGAGCCCGGACAACTCCACCGGACCGTCCTCCCGGTTCGACTCCCCCATGGCCCACCCTCCCCACCGGGCCCCGCGCGTCCCGTCCCGGTGGGCGGGCAGGGCCGGCCAGGTCACGATAGCCCAACGGAATCAGCTGGCGTGGATCCGAAGATACCGCCGATCCACACCAGTTGACCCCTTCCGCGGCGGCTGACATCCTGGACGGGCACGCGGACCAGGCTGCCTGACGACCCATCACATCAGTTCGTGTTGCCGCAACTTGACGTTTCCCCCCGATCGGCCAAGCGATCTCGGCAGGCCGGTGGAGTGACCGACTCCTCAGGTTCCGCGCGGCGTCGACGCCCGAGGCGCCACCGGCCCGACCGGCCGGACGCACCGACGGCACGAAGTGAGAAGGGGACACCCGTGGACACGGCGCCGCGACACCGGACGGTGCGGCTGGGCTTCCTGTGGCGGGCCGCGGGCGCACCCATCGGCTGTGCACTCGCCCTGGCGACGGGCGTCGTGCTCGCCGACACCGGGGCCGCGGGCCGGATGGGCGCCGTCCCCGCGCTGCTGCTGTCGAGCGCGACGGTCCTGGGCGTGGCGCTGCCCGTCCCGTACGGCTTCTGGCTGCGCGCGGACGACCACGGCCTGACCCTGGTCCGGGTGTTCGTCCCGCGCCGCTACCGGTGGCAGGACATCGAGGGCCTCACGATGGACGCCGGGCAGGACACCGAATCCGGCACCCCCCGGCTGGTCCTGCTGCTGTGCCTGACGCCTGCGCCCCGCCGGACGGCGCGCACCTCCCGCCCGGCCCGCCCGGCCCGCCCGGCCCGCCCGGCCCGCCCGGCCCGCCCGGCCCGTACCGCCCGTACCGCGCGCCTGCACGGGCCGGTCCTCGGCATCCTGGGCACCACCCGGGACGGACTGCCGCGCGGCACCGAACCCCGCGGCCTCGCCGAACTGTTCGACCTGCTCCGGCGCCACGGCGTCCCGTTCGAGGACCGCCGCTACGCCGACCTCGTCCTCACCGCCCACGGCTACCCCGCGCTCGCCCACACCGCCCCCGGCGGGCCCGCGCCCGTCCCCGCCCAGCCCGAACCCGCTCCGTCCGAACCCGCCCGGCCCACCGTTCGCCCCGACGCTTCCTGACCGGCCGGCCCGCGCCGGCCGGCCGTCCGGACCGGTGTGATGGAGCCGGTGCGATGGGGCCGGTGCGATTGAGCCGAGCGGCGGTCGGCGGCCGTTGACTTCGAGGGAGGCGCGCCCGCCCGGACGGTGCGCCAGGACGTCAGGAGTGCGGCCATGCTCAGGTTCCACGGCGCGTGGAGGATCACGGTGGTCGGCAAGGACGCGAGCTTCGACCAGCGCGCGGTGGTGCGCGGCCCCTACGGCACCCGGGTGGTCCCCGGCCGGGTCGGCGCCACGCTGGAAGTCGACGAGGACAGCTGGACGCTGGCCCTGGAACACCACCTGTGGGGCCGCACCTGGCAGCCGAACCTGCGGGTCACCCCCGGGCCCGTCACCGAACGCGACGGCGTCCGCAGCCGCCTGGTGACCAGCAACGACTGCCACTGGCCCGGCAAGGCCATGGACTACGTCAACTTCGTCATCCGCCTCGACCAGGTCCTCGCCCCGGCCCCCGCCCCGAACCGGGCCACCCGCCCCGTCGAGGCCCTGCCCGCCGCGCCGCGGGCCGTCCGTACCTCCTCCTCGGGCGGCCTCGGCGCGCCCGCGCCCCGCCCGGCGCAGACCACGGGCACCCCGGCCCACCCCGGCACCCCCGCCCGGCCCGGCATCCCGGCCCAGCCCGGCACCCCGGCCCGGCGCGCCTCCACCGCCTGGTAGCCCGGCGGCCGCAGCGGCACGCCCGATAAAGTCCCAGGTGAGCGCCGCCCACCCGAGGAGACCCCGCCATGCCGACCGCCCCCGCCACCGGAGCCCCCGCCGACCGCCCGCCCATCGCGCGCTACGGCCTGGGCACCGCGGCCGTCGGCCGGCCCGGCTACATCACCCTCGGCCGCGACGCCGACCTGCCCGCCGAACGCACCGTCGAGGCGCTGCGCGAGCGCACCCACGCCCTGCTCGACGCCGCGTACGCCGCCGGCGTTCGCTACCTGGACACCGCCCGTTCCTACGGCCGCGCCGAGGAGTTCGTCGCCCAGTGGCTGGCCGAGCACCCCGAGGCCGCGGCGCAGGTGACGGTCGGCAGCAAGTGGGGCTACACCTACACCGCCGGCTGGCAGGCCACCGGGGTGGCCGCGCACGAGGTCAAGGAGCACTCGACGGCGGTGTTCGACCGCCAGGTCCGCGAGAGCCGGGCGCTGCTGGGCCCGCACCTGGACGTCTACCTGGTCCACTCCGTCACCCCGGACAGCCCCGCCCTCACCGACGCCGCCCTGCACGCCCGTCTGGCCGACCTGGCCGGACAGGGCGTGCGGATCGGCCTGTCCACCAGCGGCCCGGCCCAGGCGGACACCATCCGCGCCGCCCTGGAGGTCACCGTGGACGGCCGGCCGCTGTTCGCCGCCGTCCAGGCCACCTGGAACCTGCTGGAGCCCTCCGCCGCCCCCGCCCTGGCCGAGGCCCACGCCGCCGGCTGGCTGGTGGTCGTCAAGGAGGGCATGGCCAACGGCCGCCTGGCCGGCCGCAACGCCACCGGGGACGACACCGCCGCGCTGCGCGCCCTCGCCGCCCGCACCGGTGCGTCCGTCGACGCCCTCGCCCTGGCCGCGGCCGCCGCCCAGCCCTGGGCGAGCCTGGTGCTGTCCGGCGCAGCCACCGTCGACCAGCTCGCCTCCAACCTCACCGCCGCCACCCTGCACCCGGCCCCCGAGGACCTGGCCGCCCTCGCCGCCCTGGCCGAACCTGCCGAGGCGTACTGGCGCACCCGGGCCGCCCTGCCCTGGGCCTGACGCCCCGCCCGCCGCCCGCTGTCGGTGCCCGCTGTCGGTGCCGACGCCCCCGCCCCCCGCCGGCCTGTGGCAGCAGCTCCACCGCGCCCACCCGCAGTCCGGCCTGTGGCCGCTGCTGCCCGTCCCCCTGGGCGCGGACCCGGACCCGGACTTCCGCCCCTGGCTGTCCGGCGAGCTCTTCCCGGCGCCGTGTCCGACCCCGCCTACTACGCCCCCGACGCCCTGCTGCGGCGCTGGTGGGAGCAGGGCGCCGGCACCGGGGAAGACAGCGAGGGCGGTGCCGGCCCCGAGGGCGCCGGCGGACTCCAGGCCGCCCTGGCCCCCTACGGCCCCGCCTGGCCCGGTCCGGCCCCGCCGCCACCGTCCCCGGCGGCGCCCCCGGCGTCGAGGCCCGCGGTCTGGCCGATGCGCTGCTGTCCGTACGGGAGGCGCGCCTCGGCCTGGTCCGGGCGGGCAGCGGTGCCGAGGCGCTGGCCGCCTGCGGATGGAGCGGCCCGGTCAACCATCAGTGGAACCGGAGGGTGCCACCGGCTTTGGCCGGTGGGGGAATCCGGCTTCCCGCGAAGCGGGTCAGGGGTAGCCGAATCGCCATCAAGGCGATCCGGCGTCCCGGGAGGGACGGTAGTGGGAGCGATCTCTGGCAGGTGGGGCGGAGCGGAGTTGAGGGACCGGCGGTCGGTGGCCGCCTGGTCGACGAGTCGGGTGTGCCGGTTGCCGGGGGTAACAACGTGAACGTGATGACGCTGGCCACTGCGTGCCGATAGGGTGACGGTGTGTCACGTTTTCGGATGTATCCGACGCCCGCGCAGGAAGAGCGGATGCTCTTGCACTGCGCGCACGCCCGGTACGTCTGGAACCTCGCGGCCGAGCAGCACGCTCATTGGAAGCCGGGTCGCAAGGCGGCGCCCGGGTTTGCGGAGCAGTGTCGGCAGCTCACCGTGGCCCGGCGCGAATGAGTGGCTCGGCGCAGGCAACGCGGACGTTCAGCAGCAGGCGCTCAAGGACTTCACGAAGGCCAAGCAGGCGCGTTTCACCTCCGGGTTCGGTGAGCCGACCTGGCGTAGGAAGTACCGGCATGAGGGCTTCCGCGTCATCGGCACCGACCGCGTACCCGAGTGGGAGACGGACGGGTCGCCGAGGTTGAACGCCAGGGGCCGTCAGGTCATGGGCCGCTCGGTGGTGGTGCAGAAGCTCAACCGCCGGTGGGCTCAGGTCAGGGTTCCCGGTTGCGGATGGGTCCGCTTCCGTCTCACCCGCCCGGGGCTTCCTTCGGCGAAGACGTTCCGTGTCACCTGGCGAAACGGTCAGTGGCACGTCGCGTTCGCCGTCGTACCCGACCCGATACCTGCGCCCGGCACGGGCGGGATCATCGGTATCGACCGGGGCGTGGCCATCACCGCGGCCCTGTCCGACGGACGGACGCTGAACTGCCCACAGCTCACGGTCAAGGAACGCGCGCAGATCCGCAAGGCCCAGCGACGCGCCGCACGCGCACCCAAGGGCAGCGATCGCAAGACAGACGAGTACGCCGAGGCCGCACGACTCAGGGCGCGTGAGGCGAACCGGCGCAAGGACTGGTGCGAGAAGACCTCAACCATGCTCGCCCGGAGCTTTGACGTCATCCGGTTCGAGAAGCTGAACATCAAGAACATGACCGCCTCCGCCAAGGGCACCACGGCGGAACCGGGTAGGAGCGTGACACAGAAAGCCGGGCTGAACCGGGCCATCCTTGCCCAGGGCTGGGGCCTCCTGCGTCAGCGCACTGAGCACAAGGCCCCCGGACGTGTGCAGGACGTGCCGGCCCCGTACACCAGTCTGCGGTGCAGCGCCTGCGGATGGATCGAGAAGGAGTCGCGCAAGAGCCAAGCCGACTTCGAGTGCGTATCCTGCGGCTTCACCTGCAATGCGGATACCAACGCAGCAACCAACGTCGCGGTAGGACAGGCCGTAAGGCCCCGGAGGACATCTTCCGGTACCGGAGGGGCAACACCGCACCAGCGGTCGAGTGCCCGTGAACCTCAACACCCCGCCGGTGTTGGAATCCCCCGGCTTTAGCCGGGGGAGGATGTCAACAGTGGTCGTTCTGGTGGGACTGACCCCGTACCGCCCCCGGGCCGGTCAGTACTCGGAGCTGGGCGCGGAGGCGGTGGGCCCGAGGTCGGGCCGGTCGCGCAGCTCCACCGCCTCGCCGTGGCGGTCGAGTTCGAGGACGACGAGGTCGTTGGCGCCGGCGCGCCACAGCGGTGCGGGGGCGTAGAGGGTGCGCTGCGGGCCGGCGGCGCTGTAGCGGCCGAGCAGGAAGCCGTTGAGCCACAGCAGGCCGCGTCCCCAGCCGGGCAGGGCGACGAAGGCGTCGGCGGGGGAGTCGAGGGCGGCGGTGAAGCGGTGGAACGCCGGGTGGCCCGCGCGCGCCGCCACCGACTCCTCGAAGGCCAGACGCCCCAGGTCGGTGAGCGGCAGCGGCCGGATCTGCCAGCCGAACAGCCGCTGGCCGCCGTGTGAGACCCCGCGGGTGATGCCCTTGCGGTCGTCCATCTGCGGGCCGTGACGCCGGGCGGGCGCCCGTCGGCGAACACGTGCGCGCGGTCCGCCAACCCGTCGATGCGCAGCGGGAGTTCGTGATCGGCGCCGCGACCGTCGACGCGCGTGTCGGCAGCCGCCGTCGAGGCCCAGGGGCGCGCACGTCCACGGCGAGAGGGCGGGCGCCGGGGTCGGCGCCCGCCCTCTTCCCCCGTGCCCCCGTGGCGGAGGGTCAGCTCCAGGGGTTGGCCGGCTGGTCGTTGATGGCGGTCCAGAAGCGGGTGCCGGCGGGCAGGGTGCCGTTGGCCCACAGGCCCCAGCCCGCGCCGTCGTGGAACTCGGCCATCCTGAAGCCGGTGCCGAAGTAGCCGGCGCAGAGCTGGTCGGCGGCGGCGCGGCTGGTGAGCTGGCTGCCGGAAGTGGGGATGGTGGCCTTCACCTCGCCGCCGGCCCAGCTGTGGTAGCCGCTGGTGGGCACGCCGGCGGGGGCGGGGCGGCCGTCCTGCTTGAGGCACAGCACGGGCAGCTGCGCGGAGGCGGGGGTGTCGCCGCTGTACGGGTTGCTGTTGTTGTCGTAGCCGACGTGCACGACGTTGTCGGAGCGCTGCTCAAGGGCGGCCCAGGTCATGCCGTTGTGGGTGGCGACCTTGCCGAACAGGGCCTCGTAGGTGCCGCGGTAGATGTCCCACTCCTGGTACCCGCCGTCGTTGCAGGGGAACATGTAGAGCCGCCAGCCCCCGCCGATCCTGTGCTCGGTGTTGTCCAGGCACTGGGAGTTGGAGATGTTCTGCAGTCGGATCCCGATCAGGTCGTACCTCGACGTGCTGTCGGCCGCGGTCCACGGCGTGACCCGCCACTGCTGCGAGGTGTCGTCGGTGCGGCACCCGGCGCTGGAGGGGGTGTAGTCGGCGGTCAGGCAGTAGCGCTGGTCGTTGGTGTTGTTGAGGGTGTAGACGCTCGGCAGGCCCGCGACGGGCTTGAACACCCACTGGCCCGGGCCGTCGGACGGCGCGCAGGGGTGCAGGCCGGTGTCCAGCAGCGCGCCGTTGGGACAGCGCTCGGACTTCTGGTTGAACAGGATCGACGAGGGGGTGTCGGCCGAGGCGGAGCCGCCCGGGACCAGCACCAGGCCGGTCAGGGCGAGCGCGATGCCGAGGACGACACGCCGGACTAACGAACGCACAGGGCTCTCCAGGAAGGGGAGACGACGGGGGACGGCGGCCGGACCGGGTGGCACGGGGGTGCCCTCCGGGCCGCCCGCCGCCGTCAGCTTGTCAGCGTCCGATCAATCGCCGGTATCCCAGTTTTCTGGGGGGGCGCCCGGCACCCCACCCCACCCCGCCCCCACCACCCTGCCGACGGTTGCGGTCGCCCGGCTCAGCCGGCCGGCTGAGCCGGGGGCAGAGTGATCACTGGGCCGAGAGGGTGGCATAGGCCGTCGTAGGTCATGGCCTGCAGGGGAGGGCAGGGGGCCAGGGTCGGCACCGGCTTGAAGGTCTGCAGGGGCGGCCTGGGCGGCACGGTCCAGTCGGAGGACGGCTCGGCGGCGGGCGCCTTGGTGTGGGTGGGTGGCTGCGGCTGCGTGCCCGCCGGGGCGGCGGCGGGTGGAACCGCCTTGTCCGGGGCGGGGGTGGATGGAACCGTCTTGTCCCGGGCGGCCGTCGGGCGTGGGCGGGCCGGGGTCGTCGGCTTGGCGGCCGGCGGCTCGGGGTCGGTGGCGGGCACGGCCTCGGCCCCGTCCGCCGCCGGCGTGGCCGTGGGTGTCTCGGCCGTCTCCGGCGCCGTCGGCGCGGCGGCCGGCGGCGAAGGGGCCGGTGCGGTTTCCGGGGGCGGCGCGGCGGGGGAGGGGCTCGACGTGACAGCCGCGTCCGGCGCCGTCGGGGCGGTGCCCGGCGAGCCCGTGAGCAGCAGCGCGGCGCCGATCCCGGCCGCGCCGAGGACGCCCGCCCCCGCCGCGATGCCGACGGAGCGCCTGCGGCGGCGCCGTGCCCCGGCGTCCTGTGCCGCCTCCGTGCTCCGCGGCTCGCCCCCGGTGCTGTCCTGCATTCGGTCCCACCCTGCCCGCTGTCTGATGATCATCCGCTTCGAACTGCGCGGATGCTAGCAGGCACCCCGTCGCGGACCCCGTCGCGCCCCCTGTTGCGGTCCGCCCCGTCAGGGCCGGGGCCAGGGGCGGCCGTCGAGGTGCTCGATGTCGGTGTTGAAACGGCGCAGGTAGGCGGCGAAGGCGGTGACGTCCTGGGCGGACCAGTCGGCCATCACCCGGTCCAGGGCCTCCACGTGGGCCTCGCGCTCCTCGTCCAGGCGGCGGTCGCCCTCGTCGGTGAGGCGGAACTTGCGGGCCATCCCGCCGTCCGGGTCGGCGATCCGCTCGACCAGGCCGGCGCGCGTCATGGCGGCGGTCTGCCGGTTGAGGGTGGAGGCGTCCAGGTTGAAGGCCTCGCTCAGCTCGCCGATGGACATCGGGCCCTGGATGCGGATGCGGCTGAGCAGGATGTACGCGCTGCGCTCCAGGGTGCTGCCGCTCGGTCGGGCGGCGGACTGGCTCAGGTAGTGGTGGCGGCCGAGCACCATGTACTCGAACTCGACCAGGTGCGTGCGTTCGCCCATGCCGTGCTCCCTCGCCCTTCATCCTCATCGCCGCAGCGCTGACCTGCGGGTTTCGCGGTTCCTGCCCAGTATGGCAAAGGGGTGTGACCCGGCCATGTAGTGTGCTCGATACATATGATGTGCACGATACACATCCAGCGCGTCCAGTCCCCGAGGAGTCCCGCCATGGACGGCCCCCAGCCCGCCGGCCCGACCGCCACCGGCACGTCCACCACCGGCATCGTCGCCACCCTCGCCTTCACCGGCACCGTGGCCGCGATCATGCAGACCCTGGTCACCCCCCTGATCGGCGAACTGCCCCGCCTGCTGCACACCACGCCGTCCAACGCCTCCTGGGCGATCACCGCGACCCTGCTCGCCGGCGCCGTCTTCGTCCCCATCAGCGGACGCCTCGGCGACCTGCTCGGCAAACGCCGCATGCTGCTGGCCTGCTGCGTACCGCTGTTCATCGGCTCGGTCCTGTGCGCACTCGCCTCCGCCGCCGTCCCGATGATCGTCGGCCGCGGCCTGCAGGGCATGGGCATGGGCGTGGTCCCGCTCGGCATCAGCCTGCTGCGCGAGGTCCTGCCGCCCGAACGCCTCGGCTCCGCCATCGCCCTGGTCAGCGCCTCGATGGGGATCGGCGGCGGCCTCGGCCTGCCGATCGCCGCCGCCGTCGCCGAGTACGCGAGCTGGCGGGCGCTGTTCTGGGGCGCCGCCGCACTCACCCTGGTCGTCGCCGCGATGATCCGCTTCCTCGTCCCCGCCCCCGCCCGGCGCCCCGCCGCAGGACGCTTCGACCCCGTCGGCGCGGCCGGCTTGGGCGCCGGCCTGGTCTGCCTGCTCCTGCCCGTCTCCAAGGGTGCCGACTGGGGCTGGACCGCCCCCCTCACCCTCGGCCTGTTCGCCGCCGCCGTCGTCCTGCTGCTCGCCTGGGGCCGGTGGGAACTGCGCTGCGCCGAACCGCTGGTGGACCTGCGGGTCACCGCCCGCCCCCGGGTGCTGCTGACCAACGCGGCCTCCGTCCTGGTCGGCTTCGGCATGTACGCGCAGGCGCTGATCATCCCCCAGCTGCTCCAACTGCCCGAGGCCACCGGCTACGGCCTGGGCCGGTCGATGCTGGCGATGGGCCTGTGGATGGCGCCCTCGGGCCTGATGATGATGGCCGTCTCACCGCTGGGCGCACGCCTGTCGGCCGCCCGCGGCCCCAAGTTCACCCTGGTCGCCGGCGCCCTCGCGATCGCCGTCGGGTACGGGCTCTCGATGGTCCTGATCGGCTCCACCTGGGGCGTGCTGGTGGTGACGCTGGTGTGCAACGGCGGCGTGGGCCTGGCCTACGGCGCGATGCCCGCGCTGATCATGAGCGCGGTGCCGCTGTCCGAGACGGCGTCCGCGAACAGCTTCAACACCCTGATGCGCTCGCTCGGCACCTCCGTCTCCGCCGCCGTGGTGGGCGTGGTCCTCTCCCAGCTCACCACCACCCTGGGCGGCCACACCCTGCCGTCGGAGAGCGGCTTCAGGGTCGGCCTGCTGATCGGCTGCGGCGTGGCCCTCGCCGCCGCCGCCGTCGCCGCCACCATCCCCGCCCCGCCCACCGCCGCGCCCGCCGGCCGCCCGGCCCCCGCCAAGGACGCCGCAACGACCTGACCACCCGTCGGACCACCCTGCTCCCACGCCGCCGCCCCCGGCACCCACCGGGGGCGGTCCCGACTACGTACCCCCTGCCGATCCGTGACGGATTCGGCCCCACCCCGGCCGGCCGTACCGTCGCAGACGACGGACACCCGACCAACCCGCAGGAGAACCGCGATGACCGCCTACGCCCTCGCCCACGTCCACTCGGTCGAGTTCGGCCCCGACATCGTCGAGTACCTTCAGCGCATCGACGCCACCCTGGACCCCTTCGACGGCCGCTTCCTGATCCACGACAGCCCCGTCGAGACGGTCGAGGGCGCCTGGGGACCGGGCCTCATCCTCATCGCGTTCCCCGACCGCGAGCGGCTGCGCGCCTGGTACGACTCGCCCGCCTACCAGGAGATCCTCCCGCTGCGCACCCGCCACATGGTCGCCGACGTGGTCTTCGTCGACGGCGTGCCCGCCGGCTACCGCGCTGCGAACGCGCTCAAGCACTGACGGGGCTCAAGCGGTTGGCGAGTTCAAGCGCTGAGCCGTTCGTCAGCGCTCCCGCGGCCGCTCGCGCCACCACCGCACCGTCGCCTCGACCTGCTCCTCCAGCGGGGTCGCGCGCACCGTGAACGCGGCCTCGTAGGCGGAGGAGTCCACCACGAACGGCCGGTCGAACTGGTACCGGACCTCCCGCAGTTCGCGCAGCAGCGGAGAGAACAGCGCCGCCGCGCCCAGCAGGGCGGGGGAGAGCCGGCGCACCGCGACCGGGCCGGTGCCCGCCTGCGCGGCCAGCCGCTCCACCATCGCCCGCACCGGCAGCGCGGGGGCCGTCGGCACGTGCCAGGCCCGCCCCCAGGCCCGTTCCTCGCCCGCGACCTCGACCAACGCCCGTGCCACGTCCGGCAGGTACGTCCAGCTGTGCGGCGCGTCCGGCTCACCGAGCACCGCGACGGACCGGCCCTTCAGCAGGCCCGGCATCACCCGTGCGGCCAGGTGCCCGCCGTCCGTCACCCCGGGGCCGAAGAAGTCCGAGGCCCGCACCTCGACCGCCCTGATCCGCCCGGCCTCGTGCAGCGCCCGCGCCTGCTCCCACGCCGCCGCCCGCACCCGCCCCTTGGGACCGGTCGCGGCCGGCGGCAGGTCCTCGGTCAGCGGGCCCGCGACCGGCCCGTAGCCGTAGAGGTTGCCGAGCATGACCAGCACCGCCCCGGTGGACTCGGCCGCCGCGCACAGCGAGGAGGCCAGCGCCGGCCACCGCGCGGTCCACTGCGCCAGCGGCGGCGCCGCGCAGCCGTGGATCGCCGCCGCGCCGCGCGCGGCCTCCGCCAGCCGCGCGGGATCGCCCGCGTCCAGCGCCACGTGCTCGACGCCGGGCGCCGCCGCACCGCCCTGCGCGGGGCGCCCCGACCGGGTGACGACCCGGACGGTGTGTCCTTGCTCGGCCAGCAGACGGGCGGTGGCGGCCCCGGCGGGCCCGTATCCGACAACCATGTGGAAGCTCATCCGCCCCACCTTAAGGGGCAGCGCGGGCCTGCAACGCGCCCGTGTCCACCGGCTGTTGAGCCGCCGTCGCGGGCTCCCGCGCGGGCTTCGGGACCGGAGGCCTCGGCCGCCGACAACCCTCAGCCGGCCGGTGTCTCCGGCCCTGACACCGCGTCCAAGGGCGCCGAGGACCAGGGATCGGGCCAGGAGGAGCAGGACCGGGCCGAGGTCCGGCGCATCCTCGCCGACAAGGAGACCGGCCCCAAGGTGCGCGAGGCGGCTCAGAAGGCCCTCGCCGGCACCGCCGCCGATGTGCGGCACTTCCTGGGGGTCGAGCTGGAGGAGAACCGCGTCCCCGACAACAGGCTGAGGGTCGTCCAGATCTCCGACGGCGCCGGACCGGCGCTGCGCAAGGCCGCCGACCAGGCGCTGAGGGGCACCGCCGCGGACCTCCTGGCCTTCCTCAAGGAGGGCCAGTTCACCGCCCGCGCCGACGGCCTGGGCTGGGAGGCCGGCGGCGCCGCCGCGGCCGTCGCCGCGGGCGCGGCGCTGGTCGCGGTCTCCCGCCGCTCCACCCAGAGCTGACGCCCCGCCCGCCCCGCCCGCCCTAGCCGCCCGCGCGGCCGGGGCGGCAGCGCCCGGGGGGCGCTCGGCGAGCAGCCGGGCGAACCTCTCGTGCCAGCGGGCGGCGTTGCTGGCGTCCAACTGCCCCGCGAAGGCGCGCCGCAGCCGCCCCTCCTCGTCGGACACGTCTCAGTCCCCGTCTCCGCCCCCGCTGTCCCCGCTCCGCAGGCTCCGGCGCCGGCTCCGCTGGAAGCGGCGCAGCAGGGCCCCCGAGGCGAGCGTCGCGGACGCCACGACGCGCACCCAGCGGGGCCCGCCGCGCTCGGCCCACACCACGCACACGCAGCCGCCGACCACGACCACCAGGATTCCGACCAGCACAGCGCCGATCACGGCCCCACCCCTTCCCGTTCATCCCCGTTATCGGGCCGATCCTCTCAACCCGCGGCCCCGCCCGCGCCGCCGACCCGCCCGAAACCGGGCCAATCCACCACGCAGGCGGACAACCCGCCCGCTCCGCAGGACAGTTGGCGCCGTCCGGGATTTACCGGGGCCGGGGTCTCGCGGCACGATGATCGACGGAACCCCGCCCTCACCTGAAACGGCAGCCGCATGGCCAACTCGACCAGCCTCGACATCGACCCGCCGGACGTGGACGGGGCGTCCCCGAGACCGCGCCGGGTCCTGACGGCGGCCAGTCTGGCGACCGCGATGATCGTCATCGACATCAGCATCGTGAACGTCGCGATCCCCGCGATCCGCACCAGCCTGCACGCGAGCCTGTCGACGATGCAACTGGTCGTCGACGCCTACGCGATCGTCCTCGCCAGCCTGGTGCTGGCCGGGGCCGCGATGGTCGCCCGCTTCGGCGCGGTGCGGATGTTCCGCCTCGGGGTCGCCGCCTTCGGCGTGACGTCCCTGCTGTGCGGCCTCGCCCCCGACGGCGCCGCGCTCGTCGCGGCCCGGGCCCTGCAGGGCCTCGGCGGGGTCCTGCTGACCCCTGCGACGCTGGTGATGATCACCGACACCTACCGGGACTCGGAGGCGCGCGCCAAGGCCGTCTCGGTGTGGGCGATGGTCGGCGGCAGCCCCGTCGCCTTCGGCCCGATCCTCGGCGGGGCGCTGGTCGCGGCAGTGGGCTGGCGCAGCATCTTCCTGGTCAACGTGCCGGCCGTGCTGGCCATCCTGTGGCTGTCGGCGCGGCACATGCCCCGGGACGAGCGGCAGACGCGCAGGGAGCCCCAGGACATCCCCGGCCAGCTGCTCGCGATCGCCGCCCTCGGCGGTGTGGCCCTGGCCCTGACCGAGGGACGGGAACTGGGCTGGACCAGGCCGCTGCCCCTGGCGGCGGCCGCCGTCGCGGTGCTGGCCGCGGCCGCCTTCGTGGTGCGCCAGCGCACCTTCGCCTTCCCGATGATCCCCGGGGACCTGTTCCGCGCGCCGGGCTTCCGGGCCTTCGTCGCGGCGGGCCTGCTCCTGTTCGCGGGCTACTACGGGCTGGTGTTCTCGATCAGCGTCTTCCTGCAGCAGGTGCGCGGGTACGATCCGGTCACCACCGGGCTGTGCTTCCTGCCCTCGGCCCTGCCGATCACCCTCATGCCGCTGGTCGCCGGACGCGTCCACGCCAGGCTCGGCGCCCCACGGGTCCTGGGCATCGCGACGGCGCTGACCCTGGTCGGCGGCCTGCTGCTGGCGCTGGTGGGCAGCAGCGTCCCGGTCGGCACCGGCGTCGGGCTGCTCTTCATCGGCCTGGGCTTCGGCCTGGCGACGGTGCCGCAGATCACCCTGGTCATGGCCGCCGCGCCGGCGCACCGCTCGGCCCTGGCCAGCGGCCTGATGTCGGCCGGCCGCTCCTCGGGCACCACCATCGGCGTGGCCCTGCTCGGCGGCTTCTCCTCCGGGGGCGGCATCGCTGGGCCGGCGGTCGCGGCCGTGGTGATCTACCTGCTGATGGCCCTGTCCGTCGCCCTCGGCGCCCGCCGGCTGCCCGCCCCCTCCTGACCTGTCGCCCGACACAGGGCCGGTTCGGCCACGAACCCGCCGTGTGCCAGGATGCCGACACCGATCCTCTCGACCGGAGACCTTTCTTGACGATCCGCCGCACCACCGTCCTGGCCACCGCCGCGAGCGTGCTCGGCCTCACCGCGCTGACGGGCCGCAGCTACGGCACCTTCCGCGACTTCGGCCCCGTCGAGCCGGTCCCCGCTCCCAACTGACCATCCGAGCAAAGGAGTCCGCCATGGCCAAGGGCCTGTTCGCGACCCTGCACACCACCCTGGGCCCGATCCGGCTGGAGCTGTTCCAGTTCCACGCGCCGAAGACGGTCCGCAACTTCGTCGAACTCGCCGAGGGCGCCCGGGAGTACACCGACCCGCGCACCGGCGGGCCGGGCAGCGGCCCGTACTACGACGGGACGCTGTTCCACCGGGTGATCGCCGGTTTCATGGTCCAGGGCGGCGACCCCACCGGCACCGGCACCGGCGGCCCGGGCTACGCCTTCGCCGACGAGTTCCACCCCGAACTGCACTTCACCAAGCCCTACCTGCTCGCCATGGCCAATGCCGGGCCGGGCACCAACGGTTCCCAGTTCTTCATCACCGTCGGCACCCCCGCCCACCTGAACCGCCGGCACACCATCTTCGGCCAGGTCGCCGACGCCGACTCCCGGGCCGTGGTCGACGCGATCGCCGCCGTCCCGGTCGACGGTGAGCGCCCCGTGGAGGACGTCGTGATCACCAAGGTGACCATCGAGCGCCTCTGACCCGCCCCCGGGTGGTCCTGCGCCCGTCGCGCGGCGGAGTCAGAGCCAGCCGCGCTCGTCGGCGGTGCGCAGGGCCTCGGTGCGGTTGCGGGTGGCGGTCTTGGCGATGGCGGAGGAGAAGTAGTTGCGCACCGTTCCTTCCGAGAGGTAGAGCTTGGCGGCGATCTCGGCGACGCCGGCTCCGGAGCGGGAGGCGTTCAGCACGTCCCGTTCCCGGGCGGTGAGCGGGGAGGCGCCCGCCGCCAGGGTGGCCGCGGCCAGTTCCGGGTCCACCACCCGTTCGCCCGCCGCGACCCGGCGGATGGCGTCGGCCAGGACCTCGGCCGGCGCGTCCTTGACGACGAAGCCCAGCGCGCCCGCCTCCATCGCCCGGCGCAGGTAGCCGGCGCGTCCGAAGGTGGTGAGGATGACGACCCGGCAGCCGGGCACCTGGTGGGAGAGGACGGCGGCTGCGGCCAGGCCGTCGAGTCCGGGCATCTCGATGTCCAGCAGGGCCACGTCGGGCCGGTGGGCGAGGGCCGCGTCGGCCACCTGGTCGCCGCGGCCGACGGCGGCGACCACCTCGAAGCCGTCCTCCAGGTCGAGCAGGGCGCACAGCGCGGTGCGGACCAGTTCCTGGTCCTCGGCGAGCAGCAGGCGGATCGTCATGTCGTCCCTTCCCGGGCGGGTTCGCGCCGCCCGCCGCGGGTGCCCGGCGGGACGGTGACCAGCAGCCGCCACCCGCGCGGGCTCAGCGGGCCGGCCTCGACGGTACCGCCGGCCACCGCGACCCGTTCCCGCAGCCCGGTCAGCCCCTTCCCGACCCCGCTGCCCTCGCCGGTCCTGCCTCCCGCTCCCACCCCGTCGTCGCGGATCTCCACGGAGGAGCCGGTGACGGTCACCGTGCAGCGGCCGGCCCGGGCGTGGCGGACCACGTTGGTCAGTCCCTCGCGCACCACCCAGCCGAACAGCTCCCCGTCCCGCGTGGCCAGCGGGTCGGTGGACGTCGGCAGGTCGGCGACCACCCCGGCGGCGCGCAGCAGTTCGCGCCCGCGCGCCAGCTCGCCGGCCAGCGTGACGTCGCGGTAGCCGGTGACGGC
The DNA here is from genome assembly GCF_044744365.1 of Kitasatospora sp. NPDC087314. NCBI lineage: Bacteria > Bacillati > Actinomycetota > Actinomycetes > Kitasatosporales > Streptomycetaceae > Kitasatospora > Kitasatospora sp. NPDC087314. The sequence goes on along the minus strand of NZ_JBIUYE010000006.1, from coordinate 299,794 downwards.
GGCCCGGACGTCGGCCAGCGCCTGGCGGGACAGCGACTCCACCGCGGCCATCTCCGCCAGCGACTGGTCGGGGTCCTTGCCGGCGAGGCGCTGGGCCAGGCGGGACTTGACGGTGATCGCGGTGAGCGAGTGCCCGAGCAGGTCGTGCAGGTCGCGGGCGATCCGGTTGCGTTCCGCTTCCGAGGCCAGGCGCGCCACCTCGGCCCGGGCGGCCACCAGGGCCTGGTTGGTGGCGGCGATCTCCGCGAACGCCCCCGTGGTGAGCGCGGTGAACAGCAGCGCCAGCGCCTGGAACGTGCCGGGCCCGGTGTGCCAGGCGGGCACCGCCCACGGCACCAGCAGCGCGGCCAGCGTGGCGGCGGCGACCACCCAGGAGGCGAGGCGGCGCCACAGCACGGCGACGAAGGAGACGACGACGGCGGCGAGGAAGAACGCGTCCCCGTGGGCGAACGGCAGCGCGGCCAGGAACAGCGCGCCCAGCACCGCCACCAGCACGATCGCCCGCCGCCGCCCCGCGCGGACCGTGGTGGCGGCGAGGACGACGCAGAGGCAGAACGCGGCGACGACCGCGTACCCGGCGACCAGGGCCGCCCCGGAGACGGTGCCGCTCATGGCGACGGCGGTCAGGCCCGGGTAGACCAGCATCCCGCTGCCCAGCGTGATCCGCCGCCAGCCCTGCGTCCACCGCTGCGGGGCGCGCTGCTCGTCGGCGCGCCCGCTGCGGGTCGTCCGCGTGTCCTCGTCCACCCGCACCTTCCTCACGTCGCGTCGGATCGCGCGAACAGGGTACGCAGGTGGCGTCCGTTGACCACGAGGGCCACCCCCAGCAGCACCAGCCCGCACAGGGCCTGCTCGACCTTCATCCAGAACGGGAAGGTGCCCGGCACGGAGATGATCACGACGATCGCCGCGATCATGACGGCCGAGATGATCCGCAGGCGCCGGTACGCCCCGTGCGAGCCGCGTGCGGCCCGGGTGGTGAACAGGTACGTGACCACGGCGCTGGCCACGACGGCGGTGCCGCGGATCCACACCGCCGCGTTCACCAGGTCGGGACGGCCACGGAGGGCGAACGCGGCCGCCAGGGTGACCACGCTGAGGCCCAGGTAGGCGAACACCAGTCGCCTGACGTTGCGGAAGGCCCGAACGGTGTCGGGGTGGCTCATCACATCGGTGGAGGTCATGCCCCCATGCTGTCCGCGCGCCGGCCCCGCCCGGCAGTGTGCTGGCGCACCGGCCACCCGTGACAATTGTCAGCAGGTCCGGGCGGGTCCGGGCAGGTCAGGGCGGCGAAGAGCAGGGCGGGGGAGAGCAGGGCCGCCGCCCGGCGGGGCCGGGCGGCGGCTGGTGGGGCGGTGGGACTCAGGCGCAGGTGGTGAAGGTGGGGCTGGTGTTGGCGATGTAGACGGTGGCGCCGCCGCTGGGGTCGGAGGTGAGCGGGACGGTGACGGTGTCCTCGGCGGTCCACGGGATGCCGCGGGCGTCGAAGGTCCAGTTGCCGGTGACCTTGCGGGCGAGTTCGGCCAGCGTCACCCAGCCGTACTGCTGGGGCGGGACGTTGACGGTGACGGCGTTGTTGACGGTGGTCGAGCCCTGCCAGACGTTGCTGTAGTTGACAGCGGTCTTGACCGCGGTGGTGAAGACGCCGCCGGGGGCGCCGCCGGAGATCTCCGCCCCGATCTCGCCGCCGATGCTGCTGGACCAGCCGGTCATGTTGGTGACCGCGAAGCTCTGCTGGGCGGCGCTGCTGGTGTTGTTGAACCACACCGAGGAGACGCAGATCTTGGGCAGCGGCGCCGCGGGGGCCTCGCTCTTCAGCGCCCAGGAGCAGGAGGAGGTGTCCTTCTGGCACTGCTTGGCGGCGTGGTCGATCGCCAGGCTGCGGGCGGCCTGCGGGAAGCCGGTGGACCACTGCTGGTTGGCGGTGCCGTTGCAGGTGTACTGGTCGGTCCAGGCGTCGTCGTACTGGGCGCCGAGCAGCAGGTCCAGGCAGGTGTTGTCGCCCAGGTGGCGGATCATGAACGCGTCGTCGGACCCGGCGACCGGCTGCAGGAACCACCGCTGGCTGGCCTGCCCGGCGCAGGTCTGCTGGCGCAGGGCCGGGGTGAAGAAGGCCAGGTCGATGCACTTGCCGGTGTCGTTGTTGACGATGGTGAAGGAGAAGTCGGAGGGGTCGACGCTCAGCCGCCAGGACTGGTGGTAGCCGGGCGCCGAGTTGGTGACGATGTAGGCGCCGTCGCCCATGGTGCCGTTCTGGACGTCGAGTTGGCGCCCGTTGCTGAGGGACTTGATGGTCAGGCACTGCTGCGGGGAGGCGCAGGCGGCGGCCGGCGCCGCGGCGGCCCGGGCGGTCGCGAAGGGGGCGGCGGTGAAGCCCAGGGCGGCGCAACAGGTCACCAGGACGGCCGCGATCAGGCGCAGCCAGGGAGCCGGTCGGCTCGGGGTCGTGGCGGAGGGCACTGGGTCGGGTCCTTTCGTCGGGAACGGGGAGAGGGAGAAGGGAGAGGAAGCGGAAAGAAAGAGGGCGGGCCGGTCAGGCGGCGGCGAAGGCCGCTTCCAGGCGCGGGACGTAGTCCACGAGGTCCTGCGCCCAGCAGCCCGCGCTGTGGCCGCCGTTGCAGTTGGGGCCCCAGGCCGCGCCGTCGCCGTAGTCGACGTAGTGGTAGGGCAGGTGGAGGGCGTCCAGGCGGTCCTTGACGCGCTTGGCGGTGCCCTCGGCCCAGAACTCCATGTCGGCGGCGCTGCCGTGGCCGTTGCCGGTGTAGACCGCGATGCCGGTGTCGGCCAGCAGGCCCATCCGGGAGGCCGGGTCCGCGGCGTTCCAGCGCCAGTCGGCGTTGAACACCGGGTAGGGCGTGCCGAAGATCGCGTCGCTGGAGACCGTGGGGCCGAAGTCGAGGCCGCAGGGCTGCCCGTTGCTGGGCCCGCACAGCACGGTGCCGACGTTGGTCAGGGTGGCGACCACGGCGCCGCGGATGATCATCTCGTTCGCGGAGAGGTCGTTGGCGCCGGACATGGTGAGGACCTGGCCGAACAGCTGGGGGCGGTCCTGGGCGTAGTGCAGGGCGCCGAAGCCGCCCATCGACAGGCCGCCGACGGCCCGGCTCCGGCGGCCCGTCAGGGTGCGCAGGTTGGCGTCGATGAACGGGACGACCTGGTCGAGGTGGAAGGTCTCCCAGTTCTGCGCCCCGGCGGCGGTGCCCTGGTCGAGCCAGTCGGTGTACCAGCCGCGCAGGCCGCCGTCCGGGATGACGGTGATCATCGACTGCGCGGCGGTGAGGGCGGGGTAGGCCAGGGCCGGGTCGCTCGGGTTGTCCGAGGCGCCGTGCAGGAAGTAGAGGACCGGGTAGCGCTTGGCCGGGTCGGCCGCGTAGTCGGCGGGCAGCAGGATCCGGATGGTGTGCTCCCCGGCGACCTGGGGCGTGGTCACGGTGATCACGAAGTTGGTGGCGCTGCCGGTGGCGGCGCCGACCTGGGTGAGCCCGAAGCCGTCCTTCATCGGCGGCGGGGCAGCGGCCTCGGCGCGCGCGGCGGGCACGCCCAGCAGCAGGAGGCCGGCGGCCAGGGCGGCGACGGCCGTCCTGGCGCGCCGCAGGAGGGCGCGCCGGGGCCGTACGGGCGGGCGCCGGGCGGGCAGGGCTGGGGTCATGGTCGTCCTTGGCCGTGAGGGTGCCGTTCCTGGGGGAACCGCTGGAGCTGTCTGGACTCCGACAACTCTTGCGAGGTCACCTCGCCGTCCGCCAGAGCGCCCGGCGGCGCACGTGGGCCACCGGCGCATGTGCGCCACCGGTGCGGGTAGCCTCCGACGGTCCGTGCGCCCGGGCGGCACCGACCACCCGGGCGGCACCGACGAGATGACACACCGACACGATGACGGGGGGCGTCGTGCACGACGTGCTGGATCCCGACTCCGAGCGCGGCCGGGTCTACCACTGCCTGGTCGGCCGGCCACGGGCGCGGGTACCGGAACTGGCGGACGGGGCGGGCCTGGACGAGGACACCGTCCTGGCCGTGCTCAGGGACCTCGCGGACGAGGGCGTCGCCGTGGCCTTCGACACCGCCGGCACCACCGACGACCGCGACCACGCCTGGGAGGCGCTGCCGCCCGGCCGGGTGGTCGAGGCGGTGCTGCACAGCGACGCCGTCCGGCAGGCCACCGCGCGCCGGGCCGGGGCGGAGCTGGAACGCCTCTACCGCTTCGCCCGGCGCGACGCCGGCACCTACGGCGCCCTGGAGGTGGTCGAGGACGTCGCCCAGGTGCTGGCGGCCAGCCGCCGCCTCCAGCTCGCCGCCCGCCACCAGGTACGGGTCATCGACGTGCCGCCCTACTCCGGCAGTTCGGCCTACTACCTCGACCAGGAGGTGCTGCAGCGCCAGCGGATGGCCGCCGGGGTCGTCTACCGCTCGATCTACCACGGCTGCGCCTTCGACGACCCGGTCGCGGGCCCCAACATGGCGCGCATGATCGAGGCGGGGGAGCAGGCTCGCACGCTGGACGAGCCGCCGCTCAAACTCGCCCTCGGCGACGACGACCTGGCGATCGTCACGCTGGCGGCCGACGGCCGCCCCGGCGTCGTCTCGCTGCTGATCCGGCCCTCCAGCCTGCTGCGGTCCCTGGCGGCGGTGTTCGAGACGCTCTGGCGGCTGGCCGTGCCGGCCTCGGTGGCCGCCGTCGACCTCCAGATCGACGACCGGGACCGCCGCATCCTCACCCTGATGGCCAGCGGCGCCACCGACGACGCCATCGCGCGGCGACTGGGGCTGGGCCGGCGCACGGTGGTGCGCCGCGTCTCCGCGCTGTCGGCGCAGCTGGGCGCCACCACGCGCTTCCAGGCGGGCGTGCAGGCGGCCCGGCGCGGCTGGCTGTGAGCCGGTCGCGCCGGGCCGGACCCCTGGGGGTGGGGGTCGGGGAAGGGTGGTCAGCAGGTGCCCGCCGCGCGGTCGCGCACGACCAGGTCGGTGCGGCCGGGGGTGGAGTCCAGCCAGACCACCCGGGTGCCCTGGTCGGCCGCGGGCTGGTCCTGGCCGCCCCGGTTGCAGGAGAGGCGCTGCGGGGTGCCGCCGCCGAGCGGGATCTGCCAGAGCTTGGGCAGCGCGGCGTTGGTCCAGCCGCCGGCGGGCTTGGTGTTCTCGACCTTGTAGGTGACGGCCTGGTCGGAGGCGGTGAGGTTGCTGCCGAGCGTCGGGGCGTTCGGCGAGTCGCCGGAGAGCACCTCGTTCACGCCGGAGCCGTCCAGGGCGCCGGAGCGGATCGAGGCGTGGGCGCCGATGTGGTTGGGGGCGTCCAGCCACAGCAGTCGTCCGCCGGCGAGCCGGGCGGAGGAGGCGGTGCTCGCGGCGGTGCCGGGGGCGGCGTGCGCGGTGTACTGCGCGGTGACCTTGCCGGCGGCGATCGAGTAGACGGTCGGCGCGGTGACGTACTGCTGTCCGTCCTGCCAGGACTCGGTCCAGGCGAGGTAGCCGTCCTTGAGGGTGGGGTCGTTCGGGTGGTGCCCGTCGGCCAGCGGCAGTTCGACCGCGGGGGCCCCGTCGTGGGACAGCCAGATGCTGGTGCGGCCGGTGGCGAAGTCGTTCACCGTGAAGGCGATGTCGCCGCCGGAGATCTGGGGGCTGCTGGGCTCCTTCCCGTCGGCGAGGAACAGGCTGCGGACCGGGCCGGCGCCGGACAGCGGTGCGGTCAGCAGCTCCCGGCTGTGGTTCTGGGCGGTGGTGCCGATGGCCTTCCACGCGGCGTTGGTGCCGTCGGTGGCGGGCCAGCTGTGGTAGCGGCCGTCGTCCGGGCTGAGCCGGACGGGGGCGCCGCGCCCGGTGGTGGAGCCGGTGTACAGCGCGGTGGTGCTGGGGGTGGTGCCGCCCGCGCCGCCGACCGGGTCGGGGGCGGGGGCCATCGCCACCCAGTGCCCGCCGCCGGCGGCCGGGGGAGCCATCGAGTAGGAGAGGTTGCCCGCCAGCGTGCGGCTGTCCATGCCGAGCCGGCCCTGCCAGCCGGCCTTGATCCCGTGCGCGTCGAACGCGGCTGCCACGGTGCGCAGTTGGGCGTGGCTGAGGCCGAGGTCGCGGCCGGCCGCGAGTGCCGCGTTGCGCCCGGCCACGAAGTCGTCGAGCGGGGTGAGGTAGGCGGTGAGCGCCCGGTAGACCACCCGGTCGGCGGTGAGCGGGTCGAGGGTGCGCCGGATGTCCCAGAGCGCGCCGCTGAAGATGGTGGCGTTGAGGTGCTGCCCGCCGCTGTCGACCGTGCCGCCGAGGTAGTCGTTCACGGTGGTGCGGTGGTCGTCCATCCGGCGGTCCGCGCAGGCCTGCGGGGTGCCGGTGCGGCACTTGCTCTCGCCGAGCAGCGCCGCCGCCGGGTCGTTCATGGACATGCCGCGGGCGGTGACCTCGATGGCGTTGCCGAAGTAGTCGGCGATCGCCTCGTTCATCGCGCCGGACTGGCCCATGCCGGCCAGGTCGGCGGTGTTCGATATGACGCCGTGGGTCATCTCGTGCCCGGCGATGTCGAGGGCGGCGGAGAACGGGTAGTAGTCGGGGCCCCCGCTGCCGTAGACCATCTTCTTCCCGTCCCAGTAGGCGTTGGGATAGGGGGCGCCGTCCTGGCTCACGTTGACGACGGAGGTGATCGCGCCGCCCTTGCCGTCCAGGCCGTTGCGGCCGAAGCGGTCGTGGTAGAAGTCGTACACGATACCGGCGTTGATGCTGGCGTCGGTGGCGCCGCTGGTGCCGGTGGAGGCCGGGAAGTCCGGGCCGGGGGAGTGGGCCGGGGGGAGGTCGGCGGGGATGCCGCCGCCGAGGTCCATCTCGTCCCGGCCGCCCGCGTCGTAGGTGGTGATGGTGGCGGGCCGGGTGAGGTCGGTGAGCTGGTAACTACCGTCCGGCAGGCGGGCGATGTTCACCTTGGCGGAGTTGCCGCGGGCGTCCGGCGCGGTCCCGGTGGCGGGTTCGAGGCCGGCCGCGGCGGGCGCGGCGGCGCGCTGGTCGGTGCCGCCCGCCGGGGACGGGGCGCGGGTGTCGTAGGCGAGGGCGACCACGCCGACGGTGGCGTCCACGAAGACCTCGCGGGCCTGCGGCCCCCCGGTCGCCGGGTCGGCGGCGTGCACGGTGAAGCGCTGGGCGAGCCGGCCGGCGCCGTCCGGCAGGACGACCAGGCCGTGGTCCTCGGCGGTGGCCGCGGCCCGGGCCTTCGGGTCCTGGACCGAGCCGAGCGCCGCGTCCCGCAGGGCGGCGGCCGGGACGGTGGCGGTGGTCGGCGCGGTGAGGCCGGTGAAGTACTTGCCGCCGACCGACTCGACGCGCTGCCCGGCACCCTCGCCCGTCAGGTGCACCAGGTACTGCGCGCCGAACACGGGCACGCCGCCGTGGCGCTGCTCGAACCTGACGGTCTGCCGGCCGTCGGCGGTGCGCTCGGAGCCGACCTCGGCCAGCTCGCCGGGGTCGACGTGGTAGCGGTCGGCGTGGGCCGCGAGGTGGGCGCGGGCGGCGTCGGCGGGGCTGCCGGCGGCCGGCTCGGCCAGGCCGGTGACCAGCTGCGGGGCGGCGGTGTCCTGACCGGCCACCAGGGAGGGCACCGGGTCGGGGGCGGCCGCGGGCCCGGCCAGGGCGGGCGGCGCGGCCAGGGCCAGCGCCACCACGGCGGTGGCGCCGATGCCGAGTGCTGTGGACGTGCGGGAACGACGGGGCACGGAGGTCCTCTCGCAGGGCCGAACGGTGGTCGCGGCAGGCCGGCCGCGCCGGACCACCGCGACGATCACGATAAGTCATCCAGCGACATATGTCGATAGACTTTCTATACGGCCCGGGGATCGCGATCCGAACCCCGGAGACCCCAACCCGCCCCGCCCGACGAGCGATTCGTTCAAGACGCCACGACACCCCCCGGCCGACACTGGCCCGCATGACCGATCGCGCCTTCACCCCCGCCGCCGGCCGCCTCGGCCCCGTACGCCTCTACGACCCCATCGTCTCCCTCACCCGCGAACGCCTGTGGCGCAGCCTGCTCGCCATGCACGTGGCCCCCCGCCCCGACGACGTGATCCTCGACGTCGGCTGCGGCACCGGCTCACTGGCCGTCCTCCTCGGCCGCGTCGAACCACGCGCCCGCGTCATCGGCGTCGACCCCGACCCCAGCACCCTCGAAGTGGCCCGCCGCAAGGCCGCCGCCGCCGGCGTGACCCCCGAATGGCGGATCGGCATGGGCGACGCCGTCGCCGACCTCGTCGGCGCAGAAACGGCCGACACCGTCGTCTCCAGCCTCGTCCTCCACCAGTGCCCGATCCCCATGAAGCAGGCGATCCTCGCCTCCATGCACACGGCGCTGCGCCCCGGCGGCAAGCTGGTCATCGCCGACTTCGGGCGCCAGCGCACGGCCGCCATGCGCCTGGCGTTCCGCATCGTGCAACTCGCGGACGGCAAGGAGGACACCCAGCCCAACGCCGACGGCATCCTGCCCCGGCTGATCACCGAGGCCGGCTTCCACGGCGTGCGCGAGACCGAGACCGTCGCGACGCTCACCGGCTCGCTGTCGTTCTACGTCGCCCGCCGGGACTGAGCCGATGGGCAGGGTCGAACTCACCGCCGTGACACGGCAGTTCGGACCGGTGCCGGTCGGTCCTGGCCCGGTCCTGCCACCGCGCGCGCGTCGCGCAGCACCGGAAGAGCCACCGACGGCGTCAACCCCGTCATCTCCCGCATCTGCCGGCTGAAGTGCGCCTGGTCCGCGAAGCCGCCCGCCAGTGCCGCCTCGGCGAGCGTGCGCCCCTCGCCCAGCGCGGCGGCCGCGCGGGCCAGCCGCCGCCAGATCCGCCAGCGCGCCAGCGGCACCCCCAACTGCCGCCGCGCCAGGGCCCGCAGGCGCTGCGGCGAGAGCCCCACCCGCGCGGCCAGCCCCGGCAGCGCGACCCGATGATCCGTCAGCGCCTCCATCGCCGCCCACAGCCGCGCGTCCACCTCGGCCGACGGCAGCACCCCGGCCGCACGGAGGTCCTCCTCCGCCAGGTCCCGCCACTGGGGTGCCACGGTGACACCGTCGCCGCACTCCGCCCGCAGCCGGTCCGCGAACGCGCAGTGCGGATCGACGAAGAACGCCAGCACACCCCGGATCGGCGCCATCCGGTGCCACACCATCGGCGCCACCACCACCGCCGCACCCCGGTGGCGGACCCCGGCCCCGTCCACGATCGTCACCTCGCCCCCCGCCGTCGCGACGGCGACCTGGAACGCGGCGTGCCGATGCAACGCGCTGTCCGCCAACGGCCCCCGATACAGCGCGTACCCCGCGCCCACGACGAAGCGCCGCCCCGTCCCCTCCCGCTGCTCCACCCGCTCGATGCTGCCAGAGCACGGCATCCGCCACCCCCCGGTTCCGGCCCTACTGCCCCAACAGGCCAGCCGCGCGGGCCTTCCAGGCCAGAAACGCCGAGAACCGGACCGCGCCCAGCAGCCCGACCAGGGCGAGTACGGCCCAGAACGGGATCGCCAGCAGGCTCGGCCGGCCCGTGATCATCCGCCCGTGGTCGAGCCACACCCTGGTCTCGTGGCCGTCCGGATAGAGCTCCTCGGTCGGCCGCTCCTCGCTGAACTCCCGGCCGTCGACGCTCCAGCGGTACGTGCAGCCGTAGATGTCGCGGCCGTGGTCCTGGTCGTCCAGCCGGCGGCCCGTCGTCCGGCAGGCGGTCACGGTGGCCACCACGCTGCGCGGCTCGTGCAACCGCGTCCGCACGCCGGCGGCGGCCTGGGCCGCCGCGAACACGGAACCCAGGGCGAGCACCAGCAGCAGCACCAGCGCCACGAACGAGGCGACGTAGTCGGTGGTGGAGATCTGACGGAGCAGCGGCAGCGAGGCGCCGACGGCCGCCAGCAGGGCGACCCCGCACGCCACCAGCCACCACCGCCGATCACCCGGCAGGTCCTGCGACCCCGCCCACACCACCGGTACGGCCGCCGCCCCCAGCACCGCCACCCCCGCCACCACGCCCACGGCACACCGCCGGTGCAGCGCCCCCCACTCCACGGAAGCCTCGCGCACCACCCCGCCCCCTCTCCCCGCCCACCCCCGACCCGCCCGATCCTCCTCTCACCCGCCCCCCGACGCCGCCTCCCCGCCCAAGCGGTGACAGACCCGCGACATCGTCACACCCGCGGCCCCGCCATGATTTCCCGTTCCCGCAAGGCTATTGACTGATCATCGGGCCGATCGGATGGCGGGTTGGAGGTGGACTACAGTGCTGGGACGGTCCTGAGCCGACGATGCCTTCGAGAACGGATGCGCGCCATGGACAACCCTGCTTCCCGTACGATCGCGGTCTTCGGCGCCGGCTACATCGGCCTGGTGACCGGGGCGTGCCTGGCCGAACTCGGCCACCGCGTGGTGGTCCGCGACATCGTGCCCGCGAAGGTCGAGGCCCTGAGCCGCGGGGAGGTACCGTTCCACGAGCCTGGGCTGAGTGAGCTGGTCCTGGGCAACACGGAGCGGCTGCGCTTCACCTTGGACGCCCGGGAGGCGCTGGTCGGCGCCGAGGTGGCGTACGTGTGCGTGGACACCCCGCCCACCCCGGCCGGGGACGCCGACCTCTCGCGAGTGCACGCGGTGGTGGACGACCTCGTGTCCGCGCCGCACCTGGCCGCCGTGGTGGTCAAGAGCACCGTGCCGATCGGCACCGGCGACCGCATCCGCGAGCGGCTCGACCGCGCAGGCCTGAGCCATGTCGGCTACGCCGCCAACCCAGAGTTCACCGCCGAGGGCAAGGCGGTCTCGGACTTCCTGCATCCGGACCGGATCATCGTCGGCGCCGACGACGACGCGACGGCCGACCTCGTCGCCGACCTGCACCGGGACGTGGACGGGCCGGTGGTGCGGATGGACGTGCACTCCGCCGAACTCGCGAAGCTCACCGCGAACGCCCTGTTGATGACCCGGATCTCCTTCGCCAACGAGATCGCGACGCTCTGCGAGGTCACCGGCGCCGACATCGAGAAGGTGATGGGGGTGGTCGGCATGGACCCTCGGATCGGGCCGCACTTCCTGCGCGCCGGACTGGGCTGGGGCGGATCCTGCTTCCCCAAGGACGGCGTCGCCCTCAAACAGTTGGCATCCAACGACGGCCTGCACCTGCAACTGCTCACGGCCGTCATCGAGGTCAACAACCTCCAGCCCCGCCGCGCCCTGCAGCGGCTCAAGGACGAGCTGGGCGGGTTCGGCGGCAAGCGGGTGGTGATGCTCGGGATGGCCTTCAAGGCCGGCACGGACGACATGCGCCAGGCCCCCAGCGCGGTGGTGGCCTCACGGCTGCTCGCCGAGGGCGCCGAGGTGCGGTGCTGGGACCCGCTGGCCCGGGTCACCGAACCGGAACCGTGGGCCAGGACCACCCGGTACGACGACCCGCGGGAGGCACTGGCCGGGGCCCACGCGGCGATCGTGGTCACCGAGTGGCCGCAGCTGCGCGAGCTGGACTGGGCGGACGTCGCCGACTCGATGGCCGCGCCGGTCCTGTTCGACGGGCGGAACCTGCTGGCCCCCGCGGCGATGCGCGCGGCCGGCTTCACCTACCTGTCGGTGGGCCGCTCCTGACGGGCCCCTTGGAACGGTGCTGCCCCGACGGGAGGAACCCCGCAGGGGCAGCACCGTTCCCCTGCCCCTGCGTCCTCCGTGCGGCCGGCCCGTTCGGCGACGGTCCGGATGTGCTGGTCGAGCCGGTCCATTGCGATGCCGGGCTGTCCAGCCCGGGTGCACAGGTGGTCGACGGCGAGCAGCGCGGCGGTGGCGACGTCCAGGAGCTCGCGTTCCACGTCGGCGAGGTCGCCGACGGTGCCCTTGCGGGGGTTGGCGCCGGTGGCGCCGATCAGCGCGGCGACCGCCTCTCCCGCCTCCTCGCCGACCTTGGCGATCCTGCTCCACAGCAGGGCCTCCGCGTTGCGCCGCCGGTTGGCCGGGGAGGCGTCGATCCAGGTGGAGAGGGCGTGCAGCACGTCGCCGAGGTCCTGTTCCCCGGCACCGTCGCGGCTCACGGCCGGCCCTCGCGGGCGGCCACGGCCACGACCAGGACGTGCTCGGAGGTCCCCAGCACGCTGGGGCGGCCCTCCAACAGGCGTAGCAGGTAGAGGATCTCCTCGCGGCGGGCGGGGTCCTGCAGCATGCCGCCGATCCCGGGGATCAGTTTGGCCGGGCCCTCGACCGGGAGGCGGGCGCGCACACCGAGGCGGGCGGCGGCGGCCTCGGCGGCGAGTTCGTGCGGGTCGTGGAAGTAGGCGGTGGTCCACATCCGCGGGTCGCCGCCGGGGTTGTCGTGGCGGCCGGTACGCAGGTGGCCGACGGCCGTGTCGAGGGCGCCGGGCAGGTCGAGCTTGCCGGCGGCGAGCATCTCCCAGGCGGTGTAGTAGCGGCTGGCTCCGGCGGCGACGGCCACCCCGCCGGGGCGCAGGACGCGGGCGGCCTCCGTCCAGGCGCGGTGGCGGTCGCCGGCGTCGGGCAAGTGGTAGAGCGGGCCGAGCAGCAGCACGGCGTCGAAGGAGGCGTCCGGTTCGGGCAGGGCGCGGGCGTCGCCGACGGTCGCGGCCGCGAGCGGGCGATCGGCGGAGAGGGAGGAGGCGTCGGCTGCCTGCTGAACGTGCAGCGGGAGGGGGTCGACCAGGGTGACGTCGTGGCCGGCGGCGGCCAGGGCGAGGGCGTAGCGGCCGGGGCCGCCGCCGATGTCGAGGATCCGGGCGGGGGCGGGCGGCAGGTTCCGCTCCAGGACGTCCATGGTGCGCAGGTACTCGATCGAGCGGCGCGGGTCGGCCAGTCGTTGTTGCTCCTGGCCGAGCTGGTAGAAGTCGAGGACGGGGGGGTCGAGGACGGCGGGGTCGAGGTGCGGGTCGGGTGGGGTGGTCATGCGGGCCTCCTGCTGGTGGCGGTGAAGCCGGCGGCGGTGGCGTAGGCGGTTTGGAAGGCGTGGCGCATGCTGCGGTCGCCGGAGGTCATGGCGGGTCCGTGGGTGCGGTCGGCGACGGAGGCGACGGCACCGCCGAGGGCCGGGCTGGAGCCGATGGAGCTGACCGTCTTGACCTGCATGACCAGGTAGAGCTCGCCGGTGGCGGAGATCGGACGGCGGGTGGAGATCTGATCAGGGGTGAACAGAGAGAGGTTGTAGCTCAGCCCGTCCAGGGTCAGGCAGCGGTTGGCCAGGTCGGAGCGGCGGCGCAGCAGCTGCATCTGCCGCTCGGGCAGGTCGCGCAGCACCGTGCGCAGCCGCAGCAGCAGGGTGCGGGACTCGGCGGTGAGCCAGGGCTGGGTGGTGAGTGCGGCTTCGACGTCGGCGGTGGGGCGCAGGGCGGGCCGGTGCCAGGGGCCGGTGGGCGACTGGTCGTCGGTGAGGACGGCGCGCAGGAGGCGGTAGGCGGCGGCCGCGGTGCCGTGGAGCATGCGCAGCAGGTCCCGGAACTGCGGGGTGGTGAGGTACGCGAAGCCGGGCAGGCGGGCCTTGAGGCCGACGGGCAGGTGCTGGTCGGCGTCGCGGGCGGCGTCCGGCTCCAGGAGGCGGCACGCGGCGGGGACGCGGTCGGTGCGGATGGCGTCGAGGAGCACGTGGTGGGCGAGGTAGGCGGTGGGGTCGACCAGGGAGCGGCGCAGCGTCGGGTCGGCGACGGCGGCGAGCGGGATCGGGCGGATGGTGCGGCAGTTGCGCGGGTGCCAGGCGTTGCAGTGGATGTGCATGCGTTTGTCCCACCACTGTCCGTTGTCCCGGTCGCGGGTCGGGTCGTGGTTCCAGCCGATGCCGATCCGGCCCCGCTCCAGGCCGGAGGTGCGGACGGTGTCGGGGTCGGAGAGGTAGTCGACGAAGTCGGTGACGGCGCCGAGCAACGTGGCCAGGACGGTGTCGGGCAGTTCGCCGACGCTGGTGCGCAGGATGTCGTCGCGGCCGATCAGCAGCATCAGGTCGTACAAGGTGTGCGGGAAGGCCTTGTCGATCAGGGCGATGTGCTCGGGCTCGGTGCCGACCGGCTTCTCGCCGAGCAGGAACGGGCCGTAGTGGTCGCGGTAGGAGCCCTGGTTCTCCCGCTCGGCCGGCGGGGTGGGCAGGCGGGGCGCGATGAGGGCGGTGTTGACCGGCAGGGCCAGCGCGGCGTTGGGATAGAGGTCGTCCAGTGTCCTGGTCACGACGTTCCTCCGGTGCGCTCGGTGGCCGGTGCGCTGGTCTGGGCGGGGACGGCGACCAGGCGGGTGCGGGCGATGTCGCGGCCGGCGGCGATGCCCATCATGGCGGCCTGGGCGATGCCCTGGGCGATGCCCGCGCTGTCGCCGACGACGTACACGGGCAGGCCGGGCACGCGGCAGGTGGTGTCGATGGCGGGCTTCTCCCAGAGGAATTCGAGTTCGGGGCCGATGACGAGGACCCGGTCGTCGAGGGCGGCCTCATCGGCGCTGTGTCCGGTGTGGTCGAGGATCGCGGCCATCAGCCGGGCCAGGCCGGCGGTGAGGCTGGCGTGCTCGTCGTCGGTGAACAACGCGTCGACCCGGGCGCAGGTCAGGTCGGCGACGGAGGGCTGGAAGGGCATCGTGGCGGCGAGATCGGGCCAGGGGGTGGTGTCGGCGCGGCGGGCGCGGAACGCGCCGAGGCTCTGGGCGAAGGGGCGGCCGCCCGTCAGCTCCCGGTAGGTGGCGAGGAAGCTGTCGCGGGCCTGGCGGGCGTCGCCGCGGCCGGAGACCTGGCACAGCAGGCCGAAGTTGGCGGCCAGTGCCCGGCCGTCGGCGGGGGCGGGGCGCTCGGTGGTCTCGTGCCCGTCCAGGGTGATGACGTCCTCGCCGAAGGCGCCCTCGTAGTTGGTGAACTTGATGCGCCCGCCGTTGGGCCCGCCGCAGAAGCAGAACGTCTTGACCTTCCGGGCCCCGGCGTCGAGCTGGGTGATTTTGAGGTCCGGGTGTTCCTCGCCGATCGCGGCGAGCAGCGGGGCGGCCATCTCCAGGCGGATGCCGACCGAGATGTCCGGCTGTTCGGTCGCCACGCCGAGGGAGTGCAGCAGGCGGGTGGTGGAGGTGACGCCGCGTCGGCCGGTGGCGAGGACCAGGTGGTCGCAGGTGATGGTCCGTGCGGTGCGGTGGGTGTGGACGGTGAGCTGCAGGCCGGTGCCGGCGGGCTCGGCGGCGGTCAGTTCGCTGGTGTGCAGCAGGGCGATCCGGCCCGAGAGCTGGTCGTGGAAGCCCTCGATCACGCGTGCGAGGTCGCTCTCGCCGAGGACGGCCACCGGGTACTCGCGGATCGCCAGGTGGTGGGCGTCGAAGGCCGCCACGGCGCGGTCGGTGAGGCCGACGCCTTGCAGTGCGGGCGCGTCGGTGAGCGGTTCGGTCAGCCAGGAGAAGGCGGTGGCGCACAGGTCCTGGGCGGCGCGGGCGCCGAGGTGGTCGATCAGGCGGCGGCCGGACGGCAGGAGGCTGAGCTTGGCGCCGTCGCCGTAGTGCATGCTGCCGCCGAAGCCGGAGACGACGTTGCAGATCCCGGCGCAGCCGTTGCAGGCGAAGCCCTTGTCGACGGGGCAGGGGCGGCGCCGGTAGGAGCGGCCGGCTTCCAGGAGGAGGACGCGCAGGTCGGGGCGGCGTTCCAGGGTGGCGCGGGCGCAGGCGAGTCCGGCGGGGCCGGCGCCAGCGATGACGACGTCCCAGTGGTCGGCGGCCGGTCGGGGCTGCGGGGCCTGGGTGTGGCCGGGAAGGTGACGGTTCATCGATGGTCCTCCATCGTGGCCGTTGGGTTGGGGGGCTTCCGGGCGTGGCTCAGACTGTGATGAGCTGGCATGGAAGACGTGAACTACACCGGGTGCCGCTAAGATCACACACCGTTAGTCCTAGCTCTTAATATCGGCCTCTTGTGGCGCGTAGCCAATAGAGCTAGGACTATTTTGGGGATCGGGCTATGCCACCCCCAGTACCACCACGCCGACCGGAGAAGCCGATGGACACCCCCGCGTACCGCCAGCTCGCCGACGACCTGCGCACCGGCATCACCACCGGCCAGTACCCGCCCGGCACCACGCTCCCGAAGATCACCGACCTCGCCGCGCAGTACGGCATCTCCAAGCAGACCGCCCGCGAGGCCGTCACCCTCCTTGAAGAGGAGGGCCTGGTCGAGGTCGTTCGCCGCCGCGGCACCGTCGTGCGGGCGCTGCCCGAACGGCGCCGGCTCTCCCGCAGCCGCCAGGTCCACCGCGACGAGCGCGGCTATTTCTTCGACCCCACCGCCCAGCCCTGGATCGCGCTGCTCAAGCCGACCGTCGGCTGGGGGCCTGCGCCGCGCGACATCGGCACCGTCCTGGGTGTCCTGTCCCACGACGAGGTCCTGGTCCGCGACCGACTCATGGGCACCCCCGACACCCGGGAGCCCACCCAGATCGCCACCAGCTACCTGCCTGCCGCCGTCGCCCGCGGCACACGGCTGGCCGAGACGGACACCGGCCCCGGCGGTATCTACGACATCCTGGAGCGCGATCTCGGCCACGGCCCCCTCGCCTGGCACGAGACCATCACCTGCCGTATGCCGGCACCCGACGAGGCCGCCAGGCTCGAACTCTCCAAGGGTGTCCCGCTGCTGCGGATCGTCCGCGTCACCACCAGCCCGTCCGGAGCCGTCGTCGAGGTCAACGACACCCGGATGTCGGCGGAGAAGTTCGAGATCGGCTACCCGCTCACCCGCCACTCCGCCGCCGCATGGCCGGTGCAACACCTGGCCGATCCCACGTCGCCGTCCTCGACGGCACTGTCACCACCGACCACGCCGTCGACCTGCTCATGACCCGCACTCCCAAAGCCGAACGATAGGCAGGTGGCTGGCCGGAGATCCTCCTCCGTCCGGACCGCTTCGTCACCGCGGCCTGTCCCTGGGGTGTTCTTTGCTCCCGCTCAATTCCCGTCTCTCCCCGCCCGAGCGGTGACAGAGCCGCGACATCGTCACACCCGGGGCCCCGCCCCGATGTCACGGTTCCGCGCCGTGCCCGGTCTACCTGGTGAACAGGGCGCGGCCGACACCCGCGCCGCCCGGCTGGAGAAGAGGGACGAGCCATGGAGACCGTGACCGTGCGACGGGTCGTCGAGGCGCCGATCACCGAGGTGTTCGACTGGTGCGCCACGACCACCAACTACACCCGCTCCCCGTACGTGCTCAGGGCGCGGCTGGCCCGGCCCGGCCAGGGCGCGCCCTACGGGGTGGGCGCCGTGCGGCTGCACACCTGGCTGATCGGCCGGTTCCACGAGCGGATCACCGCCTACAACGCCCCGTACGACTTCGACTACACCGTCGACCGCAGCTTCCCGCCGGCCCGGCACGAGCTCGGCCGGATGACCTTCGAGGAGGTCCCCGAGGGCACCCTGGTGGTCTGGACGACCGGCTTCGAGCTCCCCGTCCCCCTCGTCGGCGCCGCCCTCGCCCGCCGGGTCGCCAAACCCGTCATCGCCCACGTCTTCGGCACCATCCTGGCCGCCGCCGCCACCGACCTCGAAGCCGTCCACCGGAAGGGGGCCCGTGACGCGCGCGGCCGGCGCGCGCGATGATCGGCGCATGACGATGATCAAGACGGTGGGGGCGCGGCGGGCCGCGGTACCGGCGCTGGCGGCACTGGCCGTGCTGGCGGCGGGGTGCGGCACGCAGCGGGTGGGGGAGCAGCGGGCCGACTCCTTCGGCGGGTACCCGGACCACGCGGGCTGCGAGGTGCCCTCCGGCGGCCACTGACCCGACCGGATCCGGCCCGACTCGCTTTTCAGGCAGGCGGGTTCGGCCGGTTCAGGCCGCGGTCGTAGGCGAAGATCACGGCCTGCACCCGGTCCCGGGCGCCGATCTTCGCCAGCACCCGGCTGACGTGCGTCTTGACGGTCGACTCCGCGAGCACCAGCCGCCGGGCGATCTCGCCGTTGGTCCAGCCCCGGCCGACGGCGACCAGGATCTCGCGCTCGCGCTCGGTCAGGGCGTTCAGCCGCGGGTCGTCCTCGGCTGCCGTACCGGGCGGGCGCACCGGCAGGTGGTGGGCGTAGGCGTCCAGGAGGCGCCGGGTGACGGCGGGGGCGACGACGGCGTCGCCCTCGGAGACGGCGCGGATCCCGGCGAGGAGCTCCTCCGGGCGGGCGTCCTTGAGGAGGAACCCGCTGGCGCCCGCGCGCAGCGCAGCGTGGGCGTACTCGTCGAGGTCGAAGGTGGTCAGGACCAGGATGCGCGAACGCCCGCCGGTGGCGACGATGCGGCGGGTGGCCTCGATGCCGTCCATGCCGGGCATGCGGATGTCCATGAGGACGACGTCGGGCCGCAGGTCGGCCGTCAGGCGCACGGCCTCGGCGCCGTGCGCGGCCTCGCCGACGACCTCGGTGCCGGGCTGGCTCTCCAGCAGCATCCGGAAGCCGTACCGCTGCAGGGGCTGGTCGTCGACGATGAGGACGGTGGTCACGTCAGGCTGCCTGTCGGGTCGGGGGTGAGGTCGAGGACGGCCTCCACGGTCCATCCTGCCCCGGGTCCGGGGCCGGCGGCGACGGTGCCGCCGTACAGGGCCGCGCGTTCGCGCATGCCCGTCAGGCCGTGCCCCTCCTCGCCCGCCGGCCCGCTCCGCGCGGCCCCGCCGGGCGGACCGCCGTCCTGCACCCGCACCCGCAGCCGGCCGCCCTCGGCCGCCAGCGTCACGTGCGCCCGGGTGTCGGGGCCGGCGTGCTTGAGGGTGTTGGTGAGCGCCTCCTGGACGATGCGGTAGGCCATCAGCTGCACCCCGCGGTCCAGCCGCTCCAGCTCGCCGCGCGCGGTGTACACCACCTGCGGCCCCGCGGCGCGGATGCGCGCGCACAGCCCGTCGAGGTCGGCGATGCCCGGCTGCGGGGTGAACTCGGGGCCCTGCTCGCCCTGGTCGCGCAGGACGCCGAGCATGCGCCGCAGCTCGCCCAGCGCCTGCCGGCTGGTCTCACCGATCAGCAGCAGCGCCTCCCGGCCCCGCTCGGGGGAGGCCTCGGTCGCGTACGCGCCGCCGTCGGCCAGGGTGACGATCACGGACAGGTTGTGGCCGATGATGTCGTGCATCTCCCGGGCCACCCGGGTGCGCTCGGTGGCCGTGGCCAGCCGGCTGCGCTGGTCGCGCTCGACCTCCAGGCGCGCCGCGCGCTCGCGCAGCCCGGCCAGCTGGGCCCGGCGGATGCGCACCGCGATGCCGACGGCCACGGCCGCCGTCGCCGCGCTGAACAGGAAGAACAACGCGTCCCCGACCGGCAGCCCGCCGGACAGCTCCACCGCGACCAGGGCCGCGGCGCCGACCATCGCCGCGCACGCCCAGGCCAGGTGCCGCAGGCTCCCGTGCAGGGCCAGACTGTAGAGGGCGACGAGCAGGGCGACGTCCGCGCGCAGCGCCACCCCCAGCGACCACTGCAGCACGAACACGGCCATCACCGCCGCGAACGCCGCCGTCGGCCGCCGCCGGCGCCACAGCAGCGGCACCACCAGACCCGCCTGCAGGGCCAGCATCGCCGCCACGGGCGGCCGGGTGAAGACGATCCGGTGCTCGCGCGCCCCCCACTCGCCGCCGTCGTGGATCAGGTCCGGGACGCAGAACAGCAGGAACACCGCGGCCACCACGGCGGTGTCCAGCACCCACGGGTGGTCGCGGTCCGTCTGCCGCGCCCGCTGCCCGATCCGGGCCAGACGGGCGAACACCGGGTGCCCCGACAGCGGGTCGCTCCCCGCGCCCGCGGCGGCGGTGTCGTACTCGCTCATGGCGTCACCTTCGTCCAGCTCGTCCAGCTCGTCCAGCTCGTCCAGAACGGGCCCGGTGCGGCACCCGGCGGGCCGGGTACCGCACCGGAACGTGCACGGAGTCTCTCAGGCGTCGCTGCGCACCAGACGCACGGCCGCGCCGGCCAGGGCGAGCACCGTCCACAGCAGGAAGACCACCAGCCCGGCGGCGGGCGACAGCGTGGTCGCGTCGTGGTGCAGGGCGAACATCGCCTCGCCCGCGTGGCTGGGCAGGTAGGGGCTGATGTGGTTCTGCCAGGAGGAGGGCAGCAGCGAGATCAGGCCGGGGACCAGCATCAGCGAGGCCACCAGGACGGAGATGCCGCCCGCCACCGAGCGCAGCAGCGCCCCCAGGGCGACGCCGATCACGCCCACCAGGGCGAGGTAGAGCCCGGCCCCCAGCAGGCCGCGCAGGACACCGGCGTCCGAGAAGGTCATCGCCGCGCGGGTGCCGGAGAGGATGCCGCTGTCGGCCAGGAAGGCGGTGAACACCCCGGCGGTGCCGAGCAGCAGCACGATCAGGCCGTACACCGTCGCCTTGGACCACAGCACCGGCAGGCGGCGCGGCACGGCGGCCAGGGTGGAGCGGATCATGCCGGTGGAGTACTCGCCGGCGGCGACCAGCACGCCGAGGACGCCGAGCGCCAGCTGGGCGAAGTTGGTGCCGAACAGCGACAGGCTCAGGGTGCTGGCGTCGGCGAAGTCCCCCCGGTCCATCGGGCGGCCCGAGGTGATCCTCGACTTGAACTGGAACGCGGCGATCAGGCCGAAGGCGACCAGGAACAGCAGGCCCAGGCCGAGCGTGATCCAGGTGGAACGCAGCGACCACAGCTTGGCCCACTCCGAGCGCAGCACGCGCGCGGGGGTCACCCGGTAGGCGGGGCGCGCGGGCCGCTGGGCGGCGGCCGCGGGGGTCTGGCTCGGTGCGATGGCGCTCATGCCGCGCTCCTCGGGGACTCGGCGCCGGCGCCCGTGGCGGCGGACTCGGCTGTGGTGGTGCCGTGGTACTCCACGGCGTCCCTGGTCAGGTCCATGAACGCCTCCTCCAGGGAGACCGTGCGGGTGGCGAGCTCGAACAGGGCGATGCCCTGCTCGGCGGCCCTGAGCCCGATCGTGCGCGCGGGCAGGCCGGTGACCAGCAGTTCCTCCGACCCGGCCCGTCCGGTGACCTCCACGCCCGGCCCGGCCAGCGCCGCACGCAGCCGGGCCGGATCGGCGCTGGCCACCTTCACGACGTCCCCGCCGGCCTGGCGGACCAGGTCCTGCACGGTGGTGTCGGCCAGCAGCCGGCCCCGTCCGACGATGATCAGGTGGTCCGCGACCAGGGCGACCTCGCTCATCAGGTGCGAGGACACGAAGACCGTGCGGCCCTCGGCGGCGAGCGAGGTGAGGAGGTTGCGGATCCACAGGACGCCCTCCGGGTCGAGGCCGTTGACCGGCTCGTCCAGCATCACGGTGGCGGGGTCGCCCAGCAGCGCCGCCGCGATGCCCAGCCGCTGTCCCATGCCCAGCGAGAACGCCCCGGCGCGCTTCCTGGCCACCGACTGCAGCCCGGTCAGCTCGATCACCTCCTCCACCCGGGTGCGCGGGATGCCGTGGGTGTGGGCCTGGGCCATGAGGTGGTTGAACGCGGAGCGCCCGGGGTGGATCGACTTGGCCTCCAGCAGCGCCCCGACCTCCTGCAGCGGCGCCGCGTGCGCGGCGTAGCGGCGGCCGTTGACGCGCACCGAACCGCTGGTGGGCGCGTCCAGTCCGACGATCATCCGCATGGTGGTGGACTTCCCGGCGCCGTTGGGCCCGAGGAAGCCGGTGACCGTGCCGGGGTTGACCGTGAAGTCGAGCCGGTCGACGGCGGTCTTCTCGCCGTACCGCTTCGTCAGCTGGTGCGCCTCGATCATCGCTCACCCCTACGCTCCGGGGCCGGACCGTCCCGGCCTCCCTCACACTCCACGCTAGGTGCGGCGGCGGCGCGATCCGTGGTACCCCGGACCGATCATCGGAGGGAGTGCGGTACCGCGGTACCACGCCCGGAGCGCCTGTTGCGGTTGCCCCACGACGTGTCCCGCCCCTTCACGCCTTCAGCCGCGCGGCGGCGGGGCGGTGGTCGCTGGCGGTGGCGGGCAGGGTCCACGCGGCGGTGGCGGGGAGATCCCGGGTCATGACGTGGTCGATCCGGGCCAGCGGGAAGGCCGACGGCCAGGTGAACCCGAAGCCGTCGCCGGCGGTGTCCTGCGCGGAGCTCAGCCGGCTGGTGAGCGGGCCGAGTTCGCGGTCCCCGGCGGCGGTGTTGAGGTCGCCCAGGAGCAGCACCCTGCGCAGGGGCTCCTCGTCCAGCGCCTGGCCGAGCGCGGCGAGGTTGCGGTTGCGGTGGCCGGTGGCGAAGCCGCTGACGGTGAGCCGGACGGAGGCGAGGTGGACGACGTACACGGCCAACGGCCCGCCGGGGCCCTGGACTTCGGCCCGCAGGGAGCGGCTCCAGCCGGGGTCGATGGTCAGCCGCCGCGAGTCCGTCACCGGGTAGCGGCTCCACAGCGCGACGGTGCCGGTGCGGGCGTGGTGCGGCAGTTCGGGGTCCAGCACCCGCTGGTAGGCGGGCAACGCGGCGTCGGTGACCTCCTCCAGGGCGATCAGGTCGGGGTGGGCGGCGAGCAGCGAGCGGGCGGTGCCGTCCGGGTCCGGGTTCTCCGCGCTCACGTTGTGGGTGACCACGGTGAGGCCGGCGCCGCCGCCCGGCGCCGGGCCGCCACCGAGGAGCAGCGGCCCGAACACGGCGGCCCACACCACGGCCGGCACCAGCGCGGCGCAGGCCGGCGCGGGCGCGCGGCGCACCGCGGCGGCGAGCAGCACGGCCGGCACCACGAGGCCGGCCCAGGGCAGGGCGCTCTCCCACAGGCTCCCCAGGTTGACGCCCAGGCCCGGCACCTTCCGGTGGCCGGCCAGGGCGAGGGCGGTGAGCAGGGCGAGGGCGGCAGGTGTGCGGCCGCGCCGCCACGGACCGGCCGGCCGGCGCCGCCTGTGCGCGGGTCGCGCGGCCGCCGCCGGGGCTGCGGCGACCGCCGCCGGGGCGACGCCCGCCGGGCCCGCCGAAGGGGCGACGGTCGCCGCCGGACGCGGAGCGCCGGGGGAGGAGCTGTGCGGACGCCGCCCGGGGCGCGGGGCGAGGTTTTCGTGCGGTCGGGTCATGGTCGGGGTTCCTGGAGGATCGGGGTTCCCGGAGGAAGGCGGCGGGGGAGAGCGGCGGGCAAGGCCGTTACCCGGCGGCGTCGGGAAGCTGGGCCGGGCAGGTCCCGCCGGGCTCGGTCCGCAGCTCGAAGTGCCAGATCTCGTTGGCGTACACCTGGCAGAGCCCGTACCGGGCACCGTGCTGGATCAGCCAGTAGTCGGCGTTGGTCGGGCCCAGGTCCACCGCCTTGCCCGAGACGTGCGCCGACTTCTCCGGCGTGTTCACGAAGCGCCTGGCCTGCTCCAGGCTCCCGTACTTGGTCACCGCCCGGTCGAGCAGCTGCTGCTGGTACCCCTTGCTGCGCCAGCCGGAGGTGACGGTCATCTCGATGCCCTGGGCCCGCGCGTCACCGGCGGCCTGCCGGACGGCCTCCAGCAGCGGCCCGTCCAGGTTGCGCACCGCCGGCGCCTCGGTGTCGAACGGGCTCAGCTTCGTGCCGTCGGGTATGGCGCCGTCCGCCCCCGCGGTGCCGGTGGAGGGGGAGGGGGAGAACGGCGTGACGGTGGCCGCCAGGGTCCGCAGCACCGACTCGGCCGCCGGCGGATCGGCCGCGCAGGCACCGGCCAGCGCCAGCACCGTCACCGCCCCGGCGCCCGCGACCACCCGCTGCCGCGCCGTCCTGGCCGTCCCACCCGTCCGGTCCGTCCCGTCCATCCCTGCCTCCCGGCGTGCTCGTCACGTCGCCGCTGCGGGGAACCGCGGCGGCGACACCATTGGAGGAAGCACGGTGTTACCGGGACGTCTGCACTTACCGATACGTTTTCGATAGGCCCGTTCGTGTCCAATGGACACCACGGCCCAGACCCCGCCCGACAGCGGAGCGGGCACGGCACACGGAACACGAGCGGGACGGGAGAACGGCGCGTGCGGGTCCTGGTGGTGGAGGACGAGATCTACCTCGCCGAGGCGGTCCAGGCCGGACTGCGGCTGGAGGCGATCGCCTGCGACATCGTCACCGACGGCGACGCCGCCCTCGAACGCCTCGCCGTCCACACCTACGACGTCGTCGTCCTGGACCGCGACATCCCCGGCACCCACGGCGACGACGTCTGCCGCAGCATCGTCGAGCACCGCCTGGGCTGCCGCGTCCTCATGCTCACCGCCGCCGCCCGCCTCAACGAGAAGGTCGCCGGCTTCGAACTCGGCGCCGACGACTACCTGACCAAACCCTTCGACCTCGCCGAACTCGTCGTCCGCCTGCGCTCCCTGGCCCGCCGCCCCGCCCAGGCCGCACCGCCCGTCCTCGAGTACGCCGGACTGCGCCTGGACCCCTTCCGCCGCGAGGTCTACCGGGACGGGCGCTACGTCGCCCTCTCCCGCAAGCAGTTCGCCGTCCTGGAAGTCCTGATGACCGCACGCGGCGGCGTCATCAGCGCCGAGAACCTCCTTGAACGCGCCTGGGACGAGAACGCCGACCCCTTCACCAACGCCGTCCGCATCACCATCTCCGGCCTGCGCAAACGACTCGGCGAACCCTGGGTGATCCAGACCGTCCCCGGCGTCGGCTACCGCCTCACCGACGGCGCCCCCGCGTGAACCACCCGCCCCGCACCCGTACCAGCGGCTCCGGCACCCGTCCCGGCCCACGACCGCGCCGCCTGACCGCCCGGATGCGGCTCACCCTCAGCTACACCCTCTTCGCCGTCGTCACCGGCGTCCTCTCCCTCGCCGTGGTCTACGTCGGCATGCGCTACATCCCCAACTACCCGCTGACCTCCTCCAACCCCCGCGACCGCGTCTCCGCCCCCTCCCGCCAGGAGATCCTGCAGTCCCTGCTCACCACCTCCGGCTACGCCCTGGCCCTGCTCACCGTCGTCGGCATGATCGGCGGCTG
Organism: Kitasatospora sp. NPDC087314; assembly: GCF_044744365.1. Lineage (NCBI taxonomy): Bacteria > Bacillati > Actinomycetota > Actinomycetes > Kitasatosporales > Streptomycetaceae > Kitasatospora > Kitasatospora sp. NPDC087314. Next base: position 275,028 of record NZ_JBIUYE010000006.1, on the reverse strand, counting down.
GCTGATCGCCGGCCGCGTCCTGCGCCCCCTCCAGGACATCACCGGCGCCGCCCACCGCGCCGCGAGCGGAGCACTCGAACACCGCATCGCCCTGGCCGGCCCCCGGGACGAGTTCACCGAGCTGTCCGACGCCTTCGACGAGATGCTGGAACGCCTCCAGCGCTCCTTCGACGCCCAGCAGCGCTTCGCCGCCAACGCCTCCCACGAACTGCGCACCCCCCTGGCGATCACCCGCACCATGCTCCAGGTCGCCGCCGCCGACCCGGACGGCCAGGACTGGGCCACCCTCGTCGCCCGCCTCCAGGACACCAACCAGCGCGGCATCGAGATCAGCGAAGCCCTCCTCCAGCTCGCCGACCTCGGCAACCTGCCACCCGAACTCGAACCCCTCGACCTCGCCCACACCACCCGGGACGCCCTCGCCGCCGTCCAGGAGGAGGCCGCCGCCCTGGGCGTCACCCTCACCGCCGACTGCCGGCCCGCCCCCACCACCGGCAACCCGGTCCTGCTGCGCCAGGCCGCCGTCAACCTGCTGCAGAACGCGCTGCGCCACAACCTGCCCACCGGCGGGTCCGCCACCGTCACCACCGGAGCCGACCCCGACCACCCCGGCCGCGTCCACCTCACCGTCACCAACACCGGCCTCCGCCTCGCCCCCGAGACCGTCCCCACCCTCACCGAACCCTTCCTCCGGGGCCGCGGCCGCACCGCCCAGACCGACCCCGCCCGCCGCGGCCACGGCCTCGGCCTGGCCATCGTCGCCGCCATCACCGACACCCACCACGGCGAACTGCGCCTCACCCCCGGCCCCGCCGGCGGCCTGCGCGCCACCCTCAGCCTGCCCGGCCGCTGAGCCCACCCCCGAGCCGCCTGCCGAGCCGCCCCCTCACCCGGCCGGCTGGCCGGGGCGCCCCGGGACCCACAGCGGCACCGGGGCGCCGCAGTCCATGTACCGGGCCGCGTCCTGCGCCAGCCACCCGTTGACCCGGTCCGGGTCGTCCTCGCTCAGCTCCACCAGCGCGGCGGCGGCGATCCGGGCGCAGGACAGCATCAGCGCGAGGGTGTCCTGGCGGCGGTGCCGCTCCCGGACGTACGCCTCACCCCGCTCGTCGATGCGCCGGCCGTGGCACTCCCGATCCGCCGCCGAAGCCCGCCCGCCATCCGCGGTGAGCGCCTGGACGCCGTGCCAGACCAGGGCGAGCGCCGCGGGTTCGGCCGGGTGCGTCACACCCTCCCGGCCCGCCTGCTCCCGCGCCTCCGCCGACCGCCCGCCCAGCCACTCCAGCACCGCCGGACCGTCCCCCGCCCGCGACCGCAGGACCAGCTCCGCGGCCCGGAACGCCAGCGCCCGCAGCACCTCCCCCGCCGGCACCCGCAGCCCCGGCGCCGACGACTCGCCGAACGCCAGCCACGCGTCCGCGAACGACGCCGCCCGCATCCGCCCCAGCCACGCCGGCGCCCCCGCCGCCCCGCCCAACCACTCGTCCGTACCAAGACGAACCAGACCCGCGGCAGCAAGCTGCGCCGCATCCCCGTCCAGTCCGAGCAGCCGTCCACTCCTCAACGCGCACCCCCGTCGGCGTCATCAACCCGTGCCGGCACATCCCACCACACCAGGACGCGGACGAACTAGACAGGGTCCCGACAAAAGTCCGGGACGGCTGCCGGCGGCCCGGTCGGCCCGGGACCGGCGGAAGCCGCGTACCCGGCCCACCCGGCCCGACCTGCTCCGCACCGGTCGGGGCCCGCCGCCCACCCCGGCCTGGGCGGGGGGGCCCCCCCCCCGGGGGGGGGGGCGGGGCGGGGGGGGGGGGCGCCCCCCGGCGGCCGGTGGGTGTGGCCCCCCCCCCCCGGCGAGGCCGGGCGGCCGCCCG
>NZ_JBIUYE010000006.1:124406-273147 GCF_044744365.1 Kitasatospora sp. NPDC087314 | reverse complement strand
CGTCCCCCCCCCCCCCCCCCCCCCCCCCCCCCCCCCCCCCGCCCCCCCCCCCCCCCCCGGGGGGGGGCCCCCCCCCCCCCCCGCCCCCCCGGGCCCCCCCCCCCCGGGGCCCCCCCCGCCAGGCCGGGGGCGTCGTCACCCTCCGTGCCGCCAGTTGCTGTACGCCCACCGCCCGTCGACGTCCTGGACGCCGACGCGGTGGGTGTGGTCGGCGCCGACCATCGCGGTGAAGGCCTCGCCCGAGGCGAGGGTCGGCGCGTCGTACGAGTCGCTGCCCATGATCTGGACCCGGATGGTCCAGCCGTCCGCCTGCTCGCCCTTCGCCCAGACCGCGTGGCACGTGGGGGAGTAGCGCAGCCACGCGCGGGGGTGCTTCTGCGAGCCGGGGGCGACCTGGGTGTCCGGGACGTCCCGCGCGTCGTTCCCGCAGCCCAGCGCCTTGGGGTTCTTGCCGTCGCAGGCGTTGCCCCGGCAGCCGCCGGCGGCGGAGGCCGAGGCCGGGGCGGAAACGGAAGCGGAGGCCGGCGAGGCCGCGGACGGGGCCAGGACCGCCAGCGCCGCGAGAGCCAGGGCGGAGGTCCTGAGGGTGGGTGAGGCCATCGGGGTCCTTTCGGCTGCGCGGCCGCCGAGGGGCCGCTCCTGGGTCGTGGATAGCGCGACCGGTCCGCTTCGTGGGCGAAGATTCGCCGGGATTCACCGGATCGGGTGGTCGCGGTGTGGCGATCCGGGCGCCGCCGAAGGATTCCTGACGATACGTCAGGAATCCTTCGGCGTCGGCGGGACTACCGGGCGAGCTCGGCCGGCGCGTCCAGTCGCGTCAGCTTCTGCGGGTTCGCCACCGCGTGGATCCGGGTGACCCGCCCGTTCTCCACGACGAGGCTGACCGTGGCCAGACGGCCGTCGAGCTCGACCCGGCCGGCGGGCTCGCCGTTGAGCCACACGGTCGACACCACCCGGTCCGGGCGCGCGAGCAGCGCCGCCACGAGCTCGGCCCCGTGGATCGGAGCGCGGGCGGCGGCCGCGAGCCCGCCACCGTCGGCGATGAAGACCACGTCCGGGGCCATGACCTCCATCAGCTCCTGCACCTGCCCGGTGCGCAGCGCGGCCAGGAACCGCTCCACCACGGCCCTCTGCTCCGACCGGCTCACCGGTATCCGGGGCCGCCGGGCCGCCACGTGCCCACGGGCCCGCCGGGCGATCTGGCGCACCGCGACCGGGGACTTCCCGACGGCCTGCGCGATCTCCTCGTACGGCACCTCGAAGACCTCGCGGAGCACGAAGACCGCCCGCTCCACCGGCCCGAGCGTCTCCAGCACGGTCAGCATCGCGATCGAGACGCTCTCCGCGAGCTCGACGTCCTCGGCGACGTCGGGGCTGGTCAGCAGCGGCTCCGGCAGCCACTGGCCGACGTACTCCTCGCGGCTGCGCGAGAGCGTCCGCAGCCGGTTGAGCGCCTGCCGGGTGACGGTCCGCACGAGGTACGCCCGCGGGTCGCGCACCTGCGCCTGGTCGACGTCGGCCCACCGCAGCCAGGACTCCTGCAGCACGTCCTCCGCGTCGGCGGCCGACCCGAGCATCTCGTAGGCGACCGTGAACAGCAGGCTGCGGTGGGCGACGAACGGGTCCCGGGTCATGCCGCGGGCGCCGCGCCGGACGGCTCGGGACGCGTGGCCAACGGAATCTCGCAGGCGGCGGAGAAGCCCTGCGAGGTGACCCCGTTCGCGGCGTTGTTCCTGGTCGCCATGTTGACGAAGGCGATGTACGCGGTGAGTTCGACCATCGCCGCCGGGCCGAGCTGTCCGAGCAGGCCCGCGTACAGCTCGTCGGTGACGGTCGGCGGGGTGTTCGTCATGGCCTCGGCGTACTCCAGGACGTCCCGCTCCAGCGGGGTGAACACCTCCGACTCCCGCCAGCGCGGCACCTGGCTCGCCTTGGTGAGGTCCAGGTCCTGGTGCTGGGCCTGGAAGTAGCCGACGTCCAGGCACCAGCTGCAGCCGACCTGCGCCGCGACGGCCATGTGCGCGAACGACTTGAGACCCGCGTCGGCCGCGTCCCACTCGCCCAACTTGGCCGAGAACTCCAGATTGGACGTGGCGACCTTGGGGCTGTGCCACACCACCTCGATGGGCTCGGGCACTTCGCCGAGCTGCTTGACCAGGTTCTCGCTGAGCTCGACGGGAAGCTCCGCCTTCGGAACGCGTGGCGCCATGATGGTGTTCTCCTCATGCGTGGGTGTGGTGCGTGTGCGTGTTCGGCATGAAGACACCGCAGGGCCCCCGCGTGTGACAGCGCAGGCCTGCTGCTCGGCCGCCACTCTCGTCGCGGACGTCGTCGCGCGAGCGCGGGTAACCGGAGAAACATCGACAAACCGACCAAAACACGAATCTAATGTCGTATGTCGGGTAAAAAGAGACCGTGCAGCGGCCGCCGGAGGCCAGTCGGCCGCTCCCGCACCCCGCCGGGTGCCACCGGGACCACCGCTCCGAGCAGCCGGGCCCAGGTCCCGAGGGAAGGAAGCCCGCGACGCGCGAGCACCAGCCATCGGCGCCGCCGGGCGTTCCCCCGATGCCCAGGAGACAGCAACCGTGTCCACCTCACCGGAAACCGTTCACCGCGCCGTCGCGTGGTCCGGCATCCCGCCCGACCTGCCCCCGCGCCCCACCGAGGCCGCACTGCGGTCGATGGGCAAGTCCGAGGCGCGCGAACTCGGCGACGCGCTGTTCGAGCGCCTGGCCGGCCTCGCCCGCGAGGCCCGCGCCTACAGCTACGTGCGCGGCACGATCATCGAGCTCGACATGCCGCTGGTCCGCTTCGTCGCGGCCCGCCTCCGGCACCGCGCCGAGGACATGGACGACATCCTCCAGGTCGGCACGATCGGCCTGATCAAGGCCGTCGACGGTGACGACCCGTGCCGCGGCGTCGAGTTCATCACCTACGCCATCCCCACCATCGCCGGCGAGATCAAGCGCTTCTTCCGCGACACCTCCTGGCCGGGCCGGGTCCCGCGCAACATGCAGGAGCTGTACCTGGCCGTCGCCCGCGGCTCCGACCGGCTGGAGCAGGAACTCGGCCGCCTCCCGCACTCCGAGGAGATCGCCGAGGACCTCCACCTCACCGCCGAGGGACAGGCCGTCGGCCGCGCCTACCGCCCCAATTCCCTGGACGCGCTGCGCGACCAGGACGCCGACGAGACCGGCAGCGCCATGCTCGACTGCCTCGGCTCCTGCGACCCCGGCATCGACCTCGCCGACTTCAGCACCGCCGTACGCCCCCCTGCTCGCCAGGCTGCCGAGCCGCGAGCAGGCCGTCCTCAAACTCCGCTTCTGGGACGTCTGGACCCAGTCCGAGATCGCCGAACGCATCGGCGTCTCCCAGGTGCACGTCTCCCGGCTGCTCACCGCCACCCTGACCCGGCTGCGCGAGCAACTGGAGGACCGCGACGCCCCGGGCTGGGCGGACGACCCGCAGGACCCGGACTGACGTCCCCGCCGGCTCGGCGCGACCCGCCGGCCGGGGCCGAGACGAAGGGAGTCGAGACCATGACCCGCCGACCGCCCGCCACGGACCCCGCCCCCGGGCCGGGCGGGCTCACCGTGCAGGCCCGGCCGTGGGCCCGGGGCACCGTCCTCGCCCTGAGCGGGGAACTCGACCTCGACTCGGTCGACGTCCTGCGGGAGGCCCTGGACGCCGCCCTGGCCGCGCCCGCCACCATCGTCGTGATCGACTGCGCCGGGCTGGAGTTCTGCGACTCCACCGGGCTCGACGCGATGCTCCGGGCCCAGACCCGCGCGGAGGCCCGGGGCAGCCGGATCGAACTGGCCCGGCCCCGGCCGCCGGTGCTGCGGATGCTCGAACTGACCGGTGCGGCCGACGTCCTCCCGGTCGGGGACGTCCCGCCGTCCGGGCCTGGTCGACCAACCGGTCGGGGGGTGAACTCCACGCAGGACGGGGAGTGACCGAGGGTGGTCACGGGAGCCCGAATCCGTCGATGCTTCCCCGGGTCCCGCCACACCCGAGCGGTCGGCCGGGAAAGCCCCGGTCCGGCCATGGCCGCGTCGGCCATACCGGTCGCCACGATCGCCGTCATGGCCTGATCGGGGCCCGAACGGGGCTCACCGTTCGTGTACGACGGCCCGGCTCGGGAGGAGAATCGGCACAGGGCGGGAAACGAACGGGAGGCCGGTCATGAGCAGCCTCAATCGCCGCTACGCGGTGACCTTGCCGGGACCGATCGGCGGACACGCGCCGCCGGCCGTCGTGGTGGTCCACGCCACCGACGCCGTCGGGCCCGGTGGAACCCTCGTCTGGGAGAACGCGGACGGTGACCTGCGGGTCGAGATATTCGGCGAGGTGGCCACCGTCCTGACGGCGCCCGCCGGTGTCCTGCCGCACCCCTGCCTGCAGGCGGTACCCCTGCCGTGAGCGCCCGGCCGGCCCCGGCCGGCGGCCGCACGGGCAGTGGCGGGGACCGCAGGAGCGCCCCGGAGCCGCCGGCCACGGGCCTTCCACAACCGGCGGAAGAATTCCGTCGGCGCGCGCGATCGAGAGCGGTCGGGATGCTCCGGCCTTTGCTTCCGGAACGCGGACCGCAGCATGACCGAAAGCTCCGGAGGACAACTCCCACGGCCGTCGGCGTGACGCTCCTCGCGGTGGTCCTGTCGTTCACCTGCCCGCCGACCCGCACCCCCGGTGCCGGAGCCGAGTTCGCACGGAGCCTGACGGCCTACTCGCTGATCGTCGGCTTGTGCATCGCCTTCATGGCGGCCCCCGCGATGCAGCGCTGGGCCTGGCTCTTCCCGATGCCGGGCACCCGCCGCGCGTGCGCGCACCTGGGCGCCTACGCGGCTCTCAGCGCCCAAGCCACCCTGGGCGACCTGGCCGGCCAGGACGGCACCGCGCTGGCCTACGCACAGAGCGACCAGAGCCGACACGCCGTCAACACCTGCCTGGCGTCCACGACGACGCTCTGGCTGCCGGTGTACGCGCTGGCGGCAGCCCTCTGACCGCGCTCGGCGTCTGGCTGGTGGGCAGGGCCGGCGCGAGGCGGACGGCAACCGGGGACCGGTGACGCAGCTCCTCCGGGCCCGCTGCGGACGCCCGGATCCCGCCGCCCCGACGCCGCGCCCCGCGAGCGGGCTCAGGCGGGCAGCTTCGTGTCGACGATGAAGCTGATCTCGATGACCTGGCCGGGGAAGGCCAGTTCGGTGACACCGAGGACCGTGCTGGCCGGGCGGTGGTCGCCGAAGTACGCCAGGTTGCCTGCCATCCCCGCCGCGGCGTCCTGCCGCAGGTTCACCATGTACAGGGTCTGCGAGACGACCTGGTTCCGGGTGGCTCCGTAGTGGCCCAGGACCTTGTCCATGTTGGCGTAGGTCTGCGCGAGCTGGGCGGCGAAGTCGTCCGCGTGCAGGAGCTCGCCCGCCTCGTCGTGCGAGAGCTGTCCGGAGACGTGGATCAGCTCGCCGGACTTGATCGCCTGCGAGTAGCCGAAGTCGCTCTCGGCCGGCACGCCGTGGTTGAAGACGTCGATGGTGGTCATGGTGCTCGCCCTTCCGATGTGCTCTCTTGTGGGTACTCGGAAACCGTAGGAGAGTGAAGGCCGACCTGGAAGAACGCACTTTTCGGTGACTGAGGAACCTGATGGTGACCAAGCAACTGCTCAAGGGCCTGCCCGAGGACGCCGATCTGAGGCGTGCGGACTCCCTGGCGCGGGAGATCTTCTCGGACGTCGCCAACAAGTGGGCGCTCCTGATCATCGAGGCACTCGGCGAACGCACTCTGCGCTTCGGCGAGTTGCGCCACGAGGTCGAGGGCGTCAGCCACAAGATGCTCACCCAGAACCTGCGCATGCTGGAGCGCAACGGCCTGGTCGGCCGGAAGGTGTACCCCACCGTGCCGCCGCGGGTCGAGTACACGCTCACCGAACCGGGCCGGGCCCTGCGCACCACGGTCGACGCCATGTGCGGCTGGACCCACCAGTACCTCGGTCACATCGAGGACGCGCGCCGCCACTTCGACGCCTGACGGGAGCGCAGCGCCACGCCCTCCAGGGAACGGCCGTCGCCGGCCCGTCGGTGCCGCCGCATTCCGTCGGACGGGCGGGCGGACGGGCGGGCCGGGATTGTCAGTGGTGCGTGCCAGGATCACCGCCATGATCGAGGAGACCTTCAACTGGCGTGCCTTCCTCACCCGGTGGAGCGAGGAGTGGGCCGACACGTGCCCTGATCCGGCCCAATGGCCCCTCGCCGACGACGGGGAGGCCTGGCGTGCGCGCTGGCTGGGGTTCGAACCGGCCTCAGGGGAGCGGATAGCGGCGGCGGAGGAACGGCTGGAGTGCCGACTGCCGCCGTCGTACCGGGCGTTCCTGGAGGTCACTGACGGATGGCGGCACGCGGGCGGCTTCGTCCACCGGCTGGCCGGCGCCGACGGAGCCCGCTGGCACAACGACGAGTCCGGCTTCAGCGAGTACTTCGGCGAGGGCGAACTCGACGGCATGTGGGAGCGCGCGCTCCAGCTGGACGTCGCATCGGACGCGACGTACGTCCTGCTCGACCCGCTGAGCGTGGACGAGGACGGCGAGTGGGCGGTCTACTGCCACAAGGTGTGGGCGCACTGCGAACCGACCAGGTACGGGTCCTTCCGGGAGTTCATGCTCGCGAGCCACCGGGAGTTCCACCGGCTCGCCGCCCACCGCCCGGAGCGGCCGTTCGCCAACGACACCACCCGCCGGCTGGACGCGCTGGTCGAGACGGCAGCCCTGGACGCGCTGCGCGGTGCGTACCAGCAGGCGGCCGCGGCGCTCACCGAGGCGGTCGACTTCGGCCGGCCCCGGGCCGCCGGCATGCTCGACCAACTGCGCCGCCTCCAGGGGGAGACGTACACGGTGCGTTACGGCGAACTGGTACAGGACCCGTGCTACCTCCGCGAGGTGGTACCGCTGCTGGCGGTCGAGCAGGTGGAGTCGCGCCGCGACGCGACCGTCTGGGGCTACCAGGTGGGGGTGGACTCCGGCGAGCGTCGGGAGGAGGCCGACCGGATCCTGCACGAGGTGACGGAGCGGACGTTCCGTTACTCCGCGCAGGGCCCGTTCGGCGAGGCCGTCGAGCGGGCCCGCGAGCAGGCCCGCTGGGGACGGACGGACGACGCCTGGCGGACGTTGCTCGCCGGGCTCCCGCACTGGACGCCGCTCGGTCCCGACCACCTCGCACCGGTCGGCCTGCTCGCCGACTCCGTGCTCGGGCCGCTGATCACCCCGGAACGCGGACGCCGAATGCTCGCCACCCCGAGGGCCGCCGGCGCGGCCGGGGCGCCGACCAGGACGCAGGCCGGGGAGCCCGCGGTGGATCCGTCGGCCGGGGGAGAGGACGGCCTCGCCTGGCTCGCCGAGCCGTCCCCGAACAACCGCCGCCCCGAGCCGTACCGCTTCGTCCTGGTCGAGGGAGTGGCCCCGGCGGACCTGCCGGCGCGGCTGGGTGGCGAGGGAGCCGTGCTCAGCGCGCCGACGACGGGCTGGGAGACGCGCCGGGACCTGTCCCGGGGCGGCGTGAGCTCGAGCTATGACGACTGTGCGCGCGCCGCCGTCGGCGACGCGGGCGGCTCCGGCTGGAGCTTCGCCTTCGACGCGCACCCGGCGGCCTACCACGAGCCCCGCTACGTGTCCCCGGCCGTGGCCGCCTCGCAGGGCCCGGCCGGCTCGCCGGGCGCGCGTGCGCTGGTGGTGTGGTGCGCGCCGGAACAGGGCCTGTTCCACCTGTCCGTCGCCGAGCAGGGCACCGAACGGTACGCCTTCACCGTCCAGGGGTCCCTGATCCACCGCAGCGGCGGCCCGATACCGCCTGCCCTCGACCCGCACCGCCTGTTCGGGGCCCCGGCGCCCGACCACGGCCACGGGCCCGACGGTGCAGGGGAGCTGGGCGCCCGTCAGGGCGAACGGCGGGCGCTGGCGGCGATCGCCGTCGAGTTCGGCGTGAGCCTGCCCCGCTTCGCGCTCACCGAGGGCCGGTTGCACACCTTCACCACCTGCTCCTGGACCCGCCCGCCGGGGCCGGGCGAGACCTACGCCGTGATCAGCTTCGGGGCGCCGAACCCGCACCCGGGCGTGCCCGGCATCGTCACGCCGTGACCGCCGCCGCCCGGCCCGCGCCTTCAAGTCCCTTTCCCCGGACTGAAAGCGTGGACCCGGACGGCGGCGGTCACGGGCCCGGGTCACCGGCCGGGGGCGGCGTCGTCCAGGATGGCGAGCAGGCGGGCGTGGACGGTGGCGGCGGCCTCGCGGGTGACCGGGTCGGTGTCGTCCAGGTGGCCGGCGATCAGCTCGGCGGCTGCGGCCAGGACCGGGACGGGGACGGTGGCCTCGCGCAGGTGGCGGAGCTGGGAGGCGGCCCGTTCGCCGGGCGTGGCCGTGGTGGGGGCGTGGGGGATCAGGGCGCTGATGCCCCGGGGGAGCTGCTGACTGCCGGTCATCCGTCCATTCTCCCGTGCGCGGACCGGGTGGTGATCACCACGGGGCCGGCTCCGCGCCCCGTGCCCGTGCCCGTCTGCCAGAATCGCCGCATGGCTGAGCACGACGACGACCGCGGCTACCTGCTGGACAACAGGCAGCAGGAGGCCGGTACCCGCTTCGGCGCCCTCGCCGAGCTGTTCGACCCGGTGACGTTCCGGCACGTCGACCGGCTCGGCATCGGCGCCGGCATGCGGTGCTGGGAGGTCGGCGCCGGCGGCCCCTCCGTCCCGCTCGGCCTGGCCGAACGCGTCGGTCCGACGGGGACGGTCGTCGCGACCGACATCGACGTGTCCTGGACCCGGGACCTCGCCGGAGACGTGATCGAGGTGCTCTCCCACGACGTGGCGGCCGATCCGCCGCCGCCCGGCGGATTCGACCTCGTGCACGCCCGGCTGGTCCTGGTGCACGTCACCGACCGCGCCGAGGCCCTGCGCCGGATGGTCCAGGCGCTACGGCCCGGCGGCTGGCTGCTCCTGGAGGACGCCGACCCCGGGCTGCAGCCGCTGCTGTGCCCGGACGAGTCCGGCCCGGAACAGCGGCTCGCCAACCGGCTGCGCTCCGGCTTCCGCACCCTGATGGCGGCCCGCGGCGCGGACCTCGCGTACGGGCGGACCCTTCCCCGGGTGCTGCGCGAAGCCGGGCTGGAGGATGTGCAGGCCGACGCGTACTTCCCGATCACCTCCCCGGCGTGCGCCGTCCTGGAGGACGCGACGGTCCGCCAGATCCGCCACCAGCTCACCGGGCACGGCCTCGCCACCGACGAGGAGATCGACCGCCACCTGGCGAACGTCGCCACCGGGCGACTCGACCTCGCCACCGCCCCGATGATCTCCGCGTGGGCCCGCCGCCCGTGACCCTGCCGCCCCGGTACAGCACGGGACCCGCCCGCCCGGAACCTCCCGGGCGGGCGGGTCGAGGCCTTCGCCGCACGCGCCTCGCGGCCTGCGGCGCCTACATCGGGCCGGGCTTGATCACCGCGAACGGGGCGCCCTGCGCGTCGGCGACCACCGACATCCGCCCGGCCACCATGTCGAACGGCGGGGCGAGGACGCTGCCGCCGCGCTTGACCAGGGCGTCCACGGTGGAGTCCACGTCGTCGACCGAGAAGTAGGTCAGCCAGTGCGCGGGGGTGCCGGGCGGGTCGTTGGCGAGCAGCGTGAGGCCGCCGACGGCGCGGCCGCCGACCCGCAGCTCCCAGTACTGCTCGGTGCCCTCCACGGGCTCGATCTCGATGCCGAACGCCTCGCCGTAGAAGGCGGTGGCGCCGGGCGCGTCGTTGGTGTGCAGCTCGTTCCAGGTCAGGGCGCCGGCCTCGTTGACGACCCGGGCGCCGAAGAACTCGCCGGGCTGCCAGACGCCGAACACGGCGCCCTGCGGGTCGGCGGCGATCAGCATCCTGCCGAGCGTGCCGACGTCCATGACCGGGATCAGCAGGGTGCCGCCCGCGGCGACGATCGCGTCCTGGGTGGCCTGGGCGTCGGTGCTGGCCAGGTAGCTGGTCCACACGGTCGGCGGGGTCGGCATCCCCTCGGGGGCCATCGCCGGGCCGATGCCGGCGGCGGCCCTGCCGTTCAGCTCGCAGACCGCGTACCCGCCGAACTCGGCCGGGCCGACCTGCCCCTGCCAGCCGAACAGGTCGCGGTAGAGGTCCAGCGCCGCCTGCTGGTCCTTCGCCATCAGATCGACCCAGCACGGGGTGCCGGTCGCGTACGCAGTGGTGACTTCGGGCATCTCTCGCTCTTCCTGGTGAGGCCCCCGGCAGTCACCCTGGCGTCGCGGACCGGAGTCCGCCACCCGACACGCCGCCCTCGCCGCCCGCCCGGGACCGTCCTCGGCCGCGTCAGACGCACTGACGCGGGCCTGAGCCGGCGCCCTCCGCGCCCCCGGCATCCTCCGCGCCCCCGGCGACGTCGGCCGTCCGGCCCGGGGGAGCGGCGTCCTCGGACAGCATCGTGATCCGGACCTGGCGCACGTACCGGTCCACCAGGTGGCGCAGCACGCTGACGGTGGCGGCGACGTCCGGCTCCGGGATGCCGTCCAGCGCGTTGGTCAGGCCGGTGATGTTGGCCTGTTTCAGGCGGTTGAGCATCGCCCGGCCCTCGGCCGTGAGCGCCACCTGCCGGGCCCGGCGGTCCAGCGTGTCCGGGGTGCGCTCCACCAGCTGCTGGCCCTGCAGCCGGTCGATCTGCCGCGTGACGTGGGAGGGCTTGACCATCAGCCGGGCGGCCAGGTCGCCGACCCGGCTGGCCTCCTCGGCCTCGGCGAGCGCGCGCAGGAGGTAGACGTCCGAGCGGGCCGCCGTGATGCCGGCCCGGGCCGTCTGGCGTTCGTGTTCCTGCGAACGGGTCAGCAGGTAGGCCAGCGAGGCCAGCACCGCCTCCAGCTCCGAGGTGGCGGTCCGATTGTCTGTCGCGTCCGGCATGGGGGGAACTGTAGCGATCCCGCCCGGGTGGTGGCCCTGGTGTCGACCTCTGACCGGTTTTCGGACAGATTCGTCCGTCGCCCGATGGGCCCTTTCATCACCACGGACCGCGAGTTAGCGTGACGGTAAGTTAGTTGCTTAGGGCACATAACTGTCCTGGGTGCTACCCCCACGGCACCGCGGGCCCATCCGCTCGGCGCCGTCGGCATATCCCGCTCCGAGAAGGGAGCCCATGATGGCCACTGCCGCTCAGACCCCCCGGTTCACCCACCCCGCCGCCCGCGGTGCCTGCCCGTTCGCCCCGCCGCCGGCCTACCAGCAGGCCCAGCAGGAGGAGCCGATCAGCCGCATCTCGCTCTGGGACGGCGCCGCCAGCTGGCTGGTCACCCGCCACGAGGACATCAAGGCCGTGCTCAGCGACGCCCGCTTCAGCTCGGACGCCACCCGCCCCGGCTTCCCGTTCATCAGCGCCGGCGCCCGGCAGCTGAGCACCGGTCAGCCCACCTTCATCCGGATGGACGACCCGGAGCACGCCCGCCTGCGCCGGATGCTCACCGGCGAATTCATGATCAAGAAGGTCGAGGCGCTGCGCCCCGAGGTCCAGCGCATCGCCGACGAGCTGCTGGACGCGATGACCGACGGACGCTCCTCCGGCGACCTGGTCAGCGAGTTCGCGCTCCCGCTGCCGTCCCTGGTCATCTGCCTGCTGCTCGGCGTTCCCTACCAGGACCACGACTTCTTCCAGGAGTGCAGCCGAATCCTGCTGCGCCGCGAGGCGCCGGCCGAGGAGGTGCGGGTCGCGCAGGACCGCCTGGTCGACTACCTGATCAAGCTCACCGACTCCAAGCGCGCCGAGCCCGACGACGGCATCCTCAGCCGCCTGGTGGCCCGCGGCGAGCTGAGCACCGAGGAGATCGGCGCGATGGGCCGGCTGCTGCTGGTCGCCGGGCACGAGACCACGGCGAACATGACCGCGCTCTCCGTCCTGGCCCTGCTGCAGAACCCCGACCAGCTCGCCCACCTGCGCGCGCACCCGGAGTCGGTCGCCGGCGCGGTCGAGGAACTGCTGCGCTACCTGACCATCGTGCACTCCGGTCTGACCCGGGTCGCCGCCGAGGACGTCACCGTGGGCGGGGTCCGGATCCGGGCGGGCGAGGGCGTGATCTGCATGGTCAGCGCCGCGAACCGGGACGAGCAGCAGTTCCCGGGTGGAGACGGGCTCGACCTCTCCCGCGACGCGCGCCGGCACCTGGCGTTCGGCTTCGGCGTCCACCAGTGCCTGGGGCAGCCGCTGGCCCGGCTGGAACTGCAGATCGCGCTGAACACCATCCTGCGGCGGCTGCCCGAACTGCGCCTGGCCGTACCGTTCGAGGAGGTCCGCTTCCGCGGCGAGATGCTCATCTACGGCGTCCACGAGCTGCCGCTCGCCTGGTGACGCGGCGTCACCGAAACCGGCTCGGCTGACCGACCGTCACCTCCGCCGCCGGCCCCGCCGCGCTCCCCGCCCCACCCCACCACCCTCCGCCCCCGGCGGAGTCCGAACCAACCACGTCCCGAAGGGAAACCCATGCTCGTCCACATCGACCAGGAGAAGTGCTGCGGCGCCGGGCACTGCGTGCTCGCCGCCCCCGAGGTCTTCGACCAGCGGGACGAGGACGGCATCGTCGTCCTGCTCGATGCCGAGCCGCCCGCCGAACTCCACCAGGGCGTCCTGGACGCCGCCGCGGTCTGCCCGGCCGCGGCGATCCGCCTGGAGCGGGTGTGACCGCTCTGCGGGAGGTGGCCGTCGTCGGGGCCGGCGCGGCGGGCCTGCACGCCGCCGAGGCGCTGCGCCGGGCCGGCTACGACGGCCGCCTCACCCTGATCGGTGCCGAGGCCGAGCCGCCCTACGACCGGCCGCCGCTGTCCAAGCACCTGCTCGGCGGGCAGTGGCAGCCGGACCGCCTGGCGCTGCGCGCCCCGCAGGCCCTGCGCGAGCTCGACCTCGATCTGCGCCTGGGGGTACGGGCCGAGCGCCTGGACCGCCAGGGCCGGGCCGTGCAGCTGGCCGACGGCCACCGGGTGCGCTGCGAGGCCGTCATCCTGGCCACCGGTGTGCGCCCGCGCCGGCTGCCCGGCGCCGAGGCGCCGCTGGCCGGGGCCCACGTCCTGCGCACCCTCGCGGACGCCCTCGCCCTGCGCGATGAACTACGCCCGGGCGTGCGGCTGTTGGTGGTCGGCGGCGGGCTGCTCGGGGCCGAGGCCGCGGCCACCGCCGTCGGACTCGGCGCCGAGGTGACCTGGCTGGTCTCCACCGCCGCACCGCTGGCCGCCGTGCTGGGCACCGAGACGGCCGCGCTGCTGGCCGGCCTGCACCGCGAGCACGGGGTGCGGATCCGCCAGGGCGTGGCCCGGGCGGTCACCGAACGGCACGGCCGCGCCACCGGCGTCCGGCTGGCCGACGGCTCCCACGTCGCCGCCGACGCCGTCCTGATGGCCATCGGATCCGAACCGGCCACCGAGTGGCTGGCCGACAGCGGCGTCCCGCTGGACGACGGCGTGGCCTGCGACGCCTACTGCGCCGCCGGCCCCGGCGTCTGGGCGGCCGGCGACGCCGCCTCCTGGCCCGACCCGCGCACCGGCCGCCGCCGGCGCCTCGAACAGCGCACCAACGCCACCGAACAGGCACTGCACGCCGCCCGCAACCTCCTGGCCGGCCCGGACGGCGCCCGCCAGCCCTACGACCCGGTCCCGTACCTGTGGACCGACCAGTACGGGCTGCGGGTCCAGGCCCACGGCAGGCCGGGCGACGCCGACCGGTTCGAGGTGGTCGACGGCAGCCTCACCGAGCGGCGCTTCGCCGCCGCCTGCGCACGCGACGGGCTGCTCCGCGGAGTGGTCGGCATCGCCTGCGCCCGGGCGCTGCGCGACCTGCGCGCGCAGCTGGCCGCGCACGGCTCGTGGCCGCCCGGGGCGCAGTGAGCCCGGCCGGGGCGGCCCGGCCGCCCGGTCCCGTCCGGCGGCCGTCAACGCCGACCGGGCCGGCGACGGCCGGGCAACCCGACCCGAGGTCGCCCGGCCGGGCCTCCCGCCGCCCCCGCCACTTCGGGCCCGGGGTGGCGGGGGCGGCACGGCAGTACCTCCACGCGTCGACGGGCGCTCAGGGCGCGCAGCAGCCGTCCCGCCGCAGGGCCTGGCCGATCGCGTACCAGTCCTCGTCCCGGCCCGCCGCCTCCTGCGCCGCCGCCCCCTCCAGCGGCCGGGCCTGATCGCCCACCAGGTCCTGGCGGCGGTGGACGAAGCCGTCGCGCATCACCCGCGACGTGCGGGCCAGGTCCGCGAAGTCGCGGAACGGATCGCCCTCGACCACCGTCAGATCCGCCAGCTTGCCCGCCTCCACCGTGCCGAGGTCGTCCTCGACCCCGCACAGCCGGGCCGGCACCACCGTCGCGCTGCGCAGCGCCTGGGCCGCGGACAGCCCGGCGTAGCGGTGCAGCGCGCGCAGCCCGAGGTGCACCACCGAGAATTCACCCCTCCTGCCGCAGGCTGCCCGCAGTCGCGGCCGGGCCGATGTCCGGAAAACCCACCGGGCCGTCCGTATCGCCCCTCGGACCGGCCCGGTCCCCGCGTCTACGGTCGAGGCCATGAACGAGCCCCTCGGCCCCGACGACCTCGCCGCCTACCACGAGAACGGCTTCCTCCTGGTCCGGAACCTGATCAGCAGACCGGAGGCGGCGACGATGCGGGAGGAGTGCCACGCCCTCGCCGCCCGCCTCGCCTCCGACGCCGACCCGACCTGGGCCAGCGCGCGCACCGTCACGGGAGCGTCCGCCGCACGCACCACCCTCAAGCACGCCCACGACACCCAGTTCCACTCCGCGGCGTTCGCCCGGCTGCTGGTCGACCCCAGGTTCACCGACGTCGCGGCCGCGCTCCTCGGCGGGCCCAACGTCCAGCTGCACCACACGAAGATGTTCATCAAGCCGCCGGAGACCGGATCGCCCTTCCCCCTGCACCAGGACCACCCCTTCTTCCCGCACGCCCGGCACACCGTCGCCGCCGCGGTCTTCCACTTCGACGACGCCCCGCAGGAGAAGGGCTGCATCCGGGCCGTCCCCGGCAGCCACCGCAAGGGCCCGCTGCCCCACGTCGAGGACGGCAGCTGGCACCTGCCGCCCGACACCTGGCGCCTCCAGGACGCCCGGCCGTGCCCGGCCCGGGCCGGCGACGTCCTGTTCTTCAACTACCTCACCGTGCACGGCTCGGGGCTGAACACCTCCGACCAGGCCCGCACCACCTGGCTGGTACAGTTCCGCGACCCCGAGGACCGGCCCACCACGGACGAGCACACCTGGTCCCTCGGCCAGGGCATGATGCTGCGCGGGATCGACCCCACCGCGCGCCGGACGGACGGGGCAGGCGAACCGAGGTGACCGAACTGGCCCGGACGGGCGCCGCCCTGCCCCTGCTCAACTCCGTACGGCTGGGCGCCACCCTCGCCGGCCGACGGGTCGAGTTCGTCGACTGGGGGTTCTACCCGCCCGAGCCGTGGCGCAACTACTGGCACAGCCACTCCTACTTCGAGCTCTGCTACGCCTACGCCGGACGCGGGACGTTCCGGATCGGCGGGCGGGAACACCCGGTCGGGACCGGCGAGTTGTTCCTGGCCCGCCCCGGCGACGTCCACGAGATCACCACCGACCCCCGGGACCCGCTCGGCATCGTCTTCTGGTCCTGGACGATGGTCCCCGAACGCGCCCCACGCGGCGCCGCACCCGGCTCCCCGGACACCGCCGCCCTCCTCGACGCCCTCGCGGCCGGCCCGCACCACGTCGTCCCGGCCGCCGAAACCCCGCTGCCCCGGCTGCTGGTGACACTCGCCGAAGAGGCCGCGGCCCCGGGCCCCGCCAGCCCCGACCTGCTGGCCGCCCTCGCCCCCGCACTGGTACTCAGCTGCGCCCGCGCCGTCGCCGGCCGGCCCGCCGCCCCGCGCCCGACGCCCGCGCCGGGCGGACGCGCGGCGGCGACCGTCGCCCGGATGACCCGCTACCTCGACGACAACTTCGACCGCCCGGTCCGGGTACGGGACGTCGCCACCCAGGTCCACCTGAGCGAACGCCACGCGGCACGGCTCTTCCAGCAGGAGACGGGGTGCACGATCATCGCCTACCTGACCCGCCACCGGCTGGGCATCGCCGCGCAGCGCCTGGCCGATCCCGCGCTGCGCGCGCTGTCCGTCGCGGCCGTCGCCCGCTCCTGCGGCTACGCGGACACCCGGCACTTCAGCACCGCGTTCCGGCGGCACTGGGGCGCACTCCCGACCCAGGTACGGGCCCGGGGCGGCACCACGCACGGCCCGCCCGCAGACCGCGGCGCCGCCGTGCCCGGGCGCTTCCCCGGCCGGCCGGCCGAATCAGCGGAATGACCCGAAGCGTCTCCTTGACCGACCGATTGTTCGCCGAATTCCCACATCCAGAAAAAACGATCGTCAACGAACACCATCACCTTCGACGAAGCCCCCCCGACCGCCGACTGCCCCGGGCTCCCGAGGGGCAGTGATGGTGATGTGCGCCCGTCGGCGCCCGGGATTTCCGGGCTTCGGTGACGGGGCCAGGGGAAGGGGCCGGCGATGGCTGAACGGCGTGTGGGTGTCCTGTTGTCCTCGGCGGCTTTCGCCGTCCGTCTCGCCTGGCTGGCCGACCGGCGGGCGCTGATCCACGTGATCCTGGTGCAGGTCCTCCTGGCGGCCGGGGTGGCCGGGGGACTGGTCGTGGCGCAGAGCGTGTTCGGCTCGGTGCTGGCACAGGGGCCGGCGGCGGCCGGGCGCTCGCCCGTGCTGGTGCCGGCCGTGATCGTGCTGCTGGTGACGGGCGCCGCGGCCGGCGCCCTGCGGCTGTCCGGGGCGGCGCGGATGGCGGTGCTGACGGCCAAGGTGGACCGCCTGGTGGCGGGGATGGTGCTGGAGGCCGCGGTGGCGGCCGAACTGCCGCGCTTCGAGGAGCCCGACTTCCACGACGGGCTGCAGCGGGCGGTCTTCGCCTCGCGCCGCCAGCCCGCCATGGCCGTCGTCCTCCTCGTCACGGCCTTCCAGGCGGCCCTGACCGTGGTGGCCGTGGGAGGGGCCTTCGTGGTCATGGCGTGGTGGCTGCTCCCGCTCGTCCTGCTCAGCGCCCTTCCCGCGGTCAGGGCGGCGGGCAAGGAGCGCAGCGCCCACCACGACCTGCACCACGGGCTGTCGGAGAACCGGAGACTGCGGGAGTACCTCGAACGCCTGCTCACCGGCCGCACCGAAGCCAGGGAGATCCGGGCCCTGGACCTCGGAGACGTCCTGACCGGGCGCTGGCAGGACCAGTACGCGCTGGAGATCCGGGACACCGAGGCCCTGCTGAAGGCCCACGCCCGGCGCCGCATGGCCGCCCAGGCCACCGGGGGAGCGGCCACCTGCCTGACGGTCGCCGGCCTGTGGTGGATGGCCGGCAGCCACCTGCTGCCCCTGCCCGCGGCCGGAGCGGCGGTGGGGGGCGTGTGGCTGCTCTCGGTGCGCCTCAACGCGTTCGCGGGCATGCTCACCGGTATCGGCGAGAACCTGCTCCGCCTCAGCGACCTGAAGACCTTCACCACCCCGGACCGGGCCCCCGCCGGCTCGGCGACCCCGTCACCGATGCCATCGACGCACCGTCGGAAGCAGTCGGCAGAACCGGAGTTCGGTCCGCTGCGCGCCGAGCGCCTGTGCTTCACCTATCCCGGAGCGGACACCCCGGCGGTGCGGGAGGTGAGTCTGGAACTGCGGCCGGGGCAGGTGGTGGCCCTCGTGGGGGTGAACGGCTCGGGCAAGACGACGCTCGCCAACCTCCTGGCCGGGCTCTACCCGCCGGACAGCGGCCGCCTGCTGCACGACGGGGTTCCGGTCACGGACCTCACGGCCCATCGCGAGCGGACCGCGGTGGTCTTCCAGGACTTCACCCGCTACCGGCTCCCGGCCCTGGACAACATCGCCTTCGGCCGCCCCCGCGCCACCGCCGACCCCGAGCGCGTGCGGGAGGCGGCCCGGCAGGCCGGGGCGCTGGACTTCCTCGCCGAGCTCCCGGACAGCCTGCACACCCCGCTGGGCAAGGAGTTCACCGGGGGAGCGGACCTGTCCGGCGGGCAGTGGCAACGGCTGGCCCTGGCCCGAGCCTTCTACCGCGACGCCCCCCTCGTCATCCTCGACGAGCCCACCGCGGCCCTCGACGCCCAGGCCGAGGACCAGCTCTTCACCCGCCTGCGCCGGCTCTTCGCCGGGCGCACGGTGGTCCTGATCTCCCACCGCCTGCGCAGCGTCCGCTACGCCGACCACATCTACGTCCTGGAGTCCGGCCGCGTCGTCGAGCAGGGCGGCCATGAGGCGCTGCTGCGGGCGGGCGGCCATTACGCGGCCCTTTTCCGCACCCAGGCCAACGCCTATCAGGAAACCGGCTCCCCGCGACCCACGGCCAGCGGAACGACCGTATGAAGATTGCGCATCAGAATTTCCGACGCCGAATTCATTCGTGTGGGTGATATACGTAGTCCGATCGGCCCTGCATTCTGTTCGTATGGTCACTTACCTGGAAGAGACGCCCACCCTCACCCCCGACCTCGAGATGGTCGCGGAGATCGAGGAGATCCTCACCGACGCGTTCATCGCCCCCACCGCCTGTCGAATCCAAGGCGAAGGCTGCACCGGGTCCGTCGGCTGTTGCCCCGGACTCGTGTGCGTGTCCACGAACGGCTTCAGCGGCTTCTGCCAGCAGCCGTAGTGGTGTTGCAACCGGGAGTGGTCGTGGCGGAGTTGGGCAGCGGCGGGGTCCTGGTGGACACCGGCAGGCCCGCCGCGGCCTACCTCGGCCCGACCGCTCTCGGTTGGCTGCGCGGCCGCCCTGCCGCCGCCGAGCACCACGCCCAGCACGCCCACTGCCTCACCCAGTGGCGGGCCGCCGGCCTCGTCGCACCGGGCGATGAACCCACCGCACCCGGCACGCCCGCCGCAACCGGCACGCCCGCGGCGCACGGCGACCTGGCGGCGCAGGCCACCGACTGCGCCGGGCCGCTGTCGCACCCGGTGCTCGTGGTGGCGATGGCCGCCGACTGCGGCTTCTGCACCCAACTGGCCGCCGACCTCGCGGCGAACGCCCACGGCCTCCCGCACCTCGACGCCTCCGTGCTCCTGGTCGACACCGACGGCACCCGACTGCTCGGCCGACCCCTGCCCGAACCGGCGCACCGGCCCCTGGCCGACCTCGGCCGGCGCGCGGCGCAGCAGGGCACCCCCACCGCCGTGCTCCTGACCCCCGGCCGAGCGGCCCACGTGCTCACCGGTTTCGACCAGGTGAGCCACGCCCTGGTCGCGCTCAGCGGTGCGGACCCGCAGGCCACCGTCATCGAGGCACCCACCAGCTGTTCGGTGAGCGTCGCCGCCCAGCCCGTCGACGCCGTCCTCACCGCCCGCCTCAACGGCACCCGCCTGGGCATCGCGGTACGCGGCGACGAATCCCGCCAGATCGCCGAGGCCGCCACCGGCGGCGTCCACGACGACGGCTACACGCCCGTCACCCTCACCGTCGAACGGCCCGACACCTTCTACCTCCTCTTCCGCGGCGGCGAACTCCTCGCCCGCGCCCGTACCCCCCTCGCCCTGCGCCAGGCCCTCGACGCGGTCCTCGCCGGCTACGCGGCCCACGCGTCCGCGGAGGCGGGGGCGATCCCGCTGCTGTGCGGAGCCGCCGTGCGGGACGGGGAGCAGCACGACGGGGAGCAGGCGGTGCTCTTCCCCCGCACCTGGATGTCCGACCTCGTCAAACGCGCCCGGCAGCTGGAACGGGCCGGCTGGCGGCTGCGGCCCGAGCCCTACACCGTGCTGCGCCCCGCCCCCGGCACCGGCGCCCTCCACCTGGCCGACCCGGCCCGGACCGGCCGGCCGGGCCCGGCGGTCACCGCGGTCCTGACCCAGGCACCCCAGGCCGGCGCCCCGACCCGGGCCCGGCTGCTGGCGTCCATCGTCAACTGGATCGCCCGCCCCGCCACCGCCGACGCCGTCCACGCGCTGGCGGCAGCCCTGCGGCCCCTGCCCGTCCACACCGGCACCTGGCAGGACGCCCTCGCGCACCTGGCGGACCGTCAGGTCCCTGCGGACAAGCCCTAGCCGCGACGGACGGCGGCCCCTGCGGCTCCTCGGATGCCAGGATCGGCGGGTCCGCGCGGGCCCCGCGAGACCACACCACCGCGGCCCCGCGCGGCCCGCAGGCTCACCGGGGCGGGCGGGGCAGGCCGGTGCGCTTGGCGGTGACCAGGATCGGGGTGGTCTCGACGGTGGAGATCCGCTCCAGGGCGCCGACGGTCTCGGTCAGGAAGGCGTACAGGGCGCTGAGATCGGCCACGGCCACCGCCAGCAGGAGATTGGCGGGGCCCGTGGTGGCGGCGGCGAAGCGGACCCGGGGGTGGCGGCCGAGCGCTTCGCCGGTGGCGTCCAGCGCGCCGGGGCTGACGGTCAGCCAGAGCAGCGCCTCGGCGTGGCAGCCGAGCAGCGCCAGGTCCAGCTCGGTGGCCAGCCGGACCACCCGGCCGCGGATCAGCGCGTCCACCCGGCGCCGGGCGGTGAGCGGGCTCAGGCCGGTCCGGGCGGCGAGCTCGGTGTAGCCGGCCCGGCCGTTCGCGCTCAGCGCCTCGATCAAGGGGTCGTCGAGCAGCGGTTCCGCCGGCTCGGGTGCGCCGCCCGACGGCGGGTCGGCCGAGAGCGGGTCGGCCGCGTGGAGCAGCGAGGTCTCCCGCTCGCAGAGCAGGCCGGCACTCCAGGAGAACGAGGTCGGGAAGACCCGCAGCAGCGTGTGCGAGGTCCAGGAGGAGACGGCGGCGGTCGCGGGCAGGTCGCGCAGCAGCAGGGTGTCGCGGGCCTCGGGGCCGTCCAGGAAGAGGATCGTACTGATCTCGTCGCCGCCGCCCAGCACGTCCACCCAGACCGTGTCGGGCCGGCGGGCCAAGGTGGCGGCCACCGCCCGGACCCGGTTCGGACGGCAGCGCACCCGCAGCGCCAGCGGGATCAGGGCGGGGAACCGGACGGGGTTGCGTACCGCGGTGGCCCGCAGCGTGCCGTCGGCGTACAGCGGGCCGGCCCGGCGGACGACCGTGCGCTCGGACAGGTCCAGGCAGTGCGCGAGCGTACGCCAGGAAGCGCGGGGCGCGATCAGCAGCGCGGCGGCGATCCTGCGGTCGGTCTCGTCGAGTGAATGGCGCACATTCGGCACTCTAGGGCACTGCCGCGTCCGCTTTTCCCCACCGAACGAGCCCATACTGGCCGGGTCCCTACGGCGGGCCGTACACCTGAACCGTCCAGCACGGCACGACGAGAGGGGACGGGACGGCCATGACGAACGGGACGGCGATGACGAACGAATCGAACGGGACGGGCGGGACGGACGGCCGCGGAACGGGCCCGGTGCTCGCCACCGGGCAGGGCCGGCTGCGCGGCACCCTGGAGGGCGCGGTGGCGGCCTTCCGGGGCATCCCGTACGCGGCCTCCCCGGTGGGCGCGCTGCGCTTCGCCGCGCCGCACCCGCAGCCCGCCTGGAGCGGGGTCCGGGACGCGCTGCGCCCGGGCCCGGCGGTGCCGCAGGATCCGTCCCGGCTGGAGGCCGTGATGGGGGAGCGCGAGCCGGACTGGGACGAGGACGGGTGCCTCACCCTCAACGTCTGGACGCCCCGCCAGGCCCTGCCCGCCCCCGCCGGTGCCCCCGCGACCGACACCCCCGCGCTGCGCCCGGTGCTGCTCTGGTTCCACGGCGGCGGCTTCAGCAGCGGCTGCGGCGGCTGGGACTGGTACGACGGCGCCCGCCTCGCCGAACTCGGCGGCATCGTCGTGGTCACCGCCAACTACCGCCTGGGGCCGCTGGGTTACCTGTACCTGCCGGAGTTCGGCGCGGACAACCCCGGCTGCCGCGACCAGGGCGCCGCGCTGCGCTGGGTCCGGGAGAACATCGCCGCGTTCGGCGGCGACCCCGAGTCGATCACGGTCGGCGGCCAGTCGGCCGGCGCCTACTCGGCCCTCGCGCTGGCGCTCGACCCCGCCACCGGCGGCTCCATCCGCCGGGTGATCGCCCAGAGCGGCCCGTGGGGCCTGCGCCCGCGGGACCCGGCCGACGCCACCGCCACCGCCACCGCCTACCTGCGCCTGCTCGGCCTGGCCGGGGACCGGAGCGGCTACGAGGAGCTGCGCGCCCTGCCCGTCCAGCGCCTGCTGGCGGCCTATCGCCGGCTGGCGGCCGACCGCGGCACGCCCGGCGACCCGACCCCGCTCATGTACCCCGTCCTCGGGGGTGCGGGACTCCCGCAGCCCCTGCTCGCGGCGGCCGGCGCCGGCGGCCTGGGCGGCAAGGAGCTGCTGCTCGGCACGGTCACGGACGAGATGACGGCCTTCGGCCACCGCGGACCCGAGGGCGAGGCCGCCGCGGACCGGTTCTTCGGCGTCGGCGGTACGGAGCTGGCCGAGTACCGCGCCGCCCAGGGCACCCCGGCGTACGTCTACCGCTTCGCCCGCCGGCCGCCCACCGACGACCTCGGCCTCGGCGCCACCCACTGCGCCGAACTGCCTTTCCTCTTCGGCACCTTCGACGCCTACCCGGCCGCCCCGATGCTGGGCGCCGTCAGCGCCTCGGACCGCGCCCTGGCCGCCGACTTCGCCGGCGCGCTCGCCGCGTTCACGGCCACCGGCGCCCCGGGCGGCGACTGGGCGCCGTACCGGAGCGGCGCCGACGTCGAACGGTTCGGCTGACGGCGCCGCCCACCCGGCACAGGCCCTGCCCGGCGCCCACGTCCGGCGCAAGTCCAGGAACCCGGCCGGGTGACACCGCGCCGCGCCCGCCGGCGGACGCGCCGTCCGCCGCACCGGATCCCCGCCCCCGCCGGACCGGCTCCCGTACACCGGCGTGCCGCCCGGCCGCCCACCCCACCGGAGCACCACCGCTCGCGCGGCCCGTCGCCAGGCCGTAGGACGGACACGGCGGGCGGGCCGAGCGGAGGAGCGTACCGGGATGCAGATCGTTGTCGACCTCAATCGCTGCCAGGCGTACGCCCAGTGCGTGTTCCTCGCCCCTGAGGTGTTCGAACTGCACGGCGAGGAGTCCCTGATGTTCACCCCGGCCGTCCCCGACGGGCAGCAGGAGCGCGTCCTCCGGGCGGCGGCGGCCTGCCCGGTGCAGGCCATCCTCGTCGGCGAGCCGGCCGGTCCCGCGGCCCGATGAACGGCGTCGAGCGGATCGTCGTCGTCGGCGCCTCGCTGGCCGGCCTGCGCGCCGCCGAGACGCTGCGCGCGCAGGGCTACGCCGGCTCGCTGACCGTGGTGGGGGAGGAGCCCCACCCCCCGTACGACAGGCCGCCGCTGTCCAAGCAGGTGCTGCTCGGACGGGTCCACGCCCTGGACGTCGGGCTGCCGCAACGCCGGGCCGTCGAAGCGCGCTGGAAGCTCGGGGTGCGCGCCGACCGGGTCGACCCGGAGGAGCGGCAGGTGATCCTCGCCGACGGCGAACGCCTCCCCTACGACCGGCTGCTGATCGCCACCGGGACCCGCGCCCGCCCCTGGCCGAAACCCGCCCAGGCCGCGCTGGACGGCGTCCTCACCCTGCGCACGGCCGACGACGCGGCCCGCCTCACCGAACGCCTGGACGCCGGGCCCCGCCGGGTGCTGGTGATCGGTGCCGGGTTCACCGGCTCCGAGATCGCCTCCGCCTGCCGCGAGCGCGGCCTGGAGGTGACCGTCGCCGAACGCGGCCCCGTCCCGCTCGTCGGCGCGCTGGGCGGGGTGCTCGGCGCCTTCGCCGCGGCGGCGCAGCGCGCACACGGTGTCGATCTGCGCTGCGGCGTGACGGTCACCGCGCTCAGGAGCGAGAACGGCCGGTTCACCGGCGCCGACTTCTCCGACGGCGGCCGGATCGACGCCGATGTCGCGGTCGTCGCCCTGGGCGCCGTGCGCAACACCGAATGGCTCGAAGGATCGGGCCTGGCCGCCGGCCCCCGGGGCGTCGCCTGCGACGCGGGGTGCCGCGCCTTCACCATGTACGGGATCGTCACCGACGACGTCTTCGTCGCCGGGGACGTCGCCCGCTTCCCGCACCCGCTCTTCGAGTACCAGATGCTCTCCCTCGAACACTGGGGCAACGCGGTCGCCCAGGCCGAGGTCGCCGCCCACAACATGATCAGCCCGGGACCGCGCCGGCGGCCGCACCTGACCGTCCCCGCCTTCTGGTCGAGCCAGTTCGGCCTCAACATCAAGTCCGTGGGCGTACCGACCTTCTCCGACCAGGTGGTCCTCGCCCAGGGCTCGTTGCAGGAGGGCCGCTTCGTCGCCGTCTACGGCTACCGGGGGCGCATCACCGCGGCCGTCAGCGTCAACCGCGCCAAGTGGCTGGAGCACTACCAGTACCTCATCGAGACGTCCGCACCGTTTCCCCCCGCGCCCGGCGCCGCCGACCGACCCGCCGTGCCGGTGACCGTCCCCTCCGACGTGCCCGACCCGCAACTGCTGTCGCACGGACCGACCGTGGCCCTCACCGGGCACCTGCCGGACCGGCACCTGACCCTGGTCCGGCACGGACGCCCCGGACCGCCGCCCCCCGCCGACGAGGAAACCCCCGGATGACCCCCGACACCCTCCTGCGCCGCATCAACGACTACACGAACCGCGCCGACCCCTACCCGCTCTACGCCGAACTGCGCGAGAACGGCGTGGTGCGCCAGGACGACGGCGCCTACCTCGTGGGCACCTACTACGAGATCGCCGCCCTGCTCCACGACCCCCGGGTCAGCTCGGACCAGCGCAGCCGGAAGGACCCGGACCCCACCTTCACCCAGGACGGCCTGACGCCCGCCTTCATCAGACTCGACGACCCCGAGCACGACCGGCTGCGCCGCCTCGCGATGCGCCCCTTCGGCCCGCCGCACTCCCCGGGGCGGATCGACGCCCTCCACGGCGACATCACCCGCATCGCCGAGGAACTGATCGACGCCTTCCCGGACAAGGGCCGGATCGACCTCGTCGACGACTTCGCCTACCCGCTGCCCGTCACCGTGATCAGCCGGCTCCTGGGCGTGCCCCACGAGGACCTGCCCCGCGTCCGCGCCTGGACCAACGCCGTCATCGCCGGCTTCGACCCGACGCCCGGTCAGGACCCGGAGCAGCGCCGGCAGGAGGCCCAGCAGGCCCGCATCGCGATGGGCCGGTACCTGGGGGGCCTGGCCGAGGAACGCCGCAGCCACCCCACCGCCGACATGCTCTCCGCCCTGGCCAACGGCGACGGCCCCGAAGGCCGCCTCACCCAGGAGGAGTTGACGTCCACGGCGGTCCTGCTGCTGATCGCCGGACACGAGACCACCGTCAACCTGATCACCAACGGCATGCTCACCCTCCTGCGCCACCCCGAGGCCCTGGAGCGGCTGCGGGCCGATCCCGGGCTCATGCCGGGGGCGGTGGAGGAACTGCTGCGCTTCGAGCCACCCGTCCAGTACCTGCCGCAGCGCTCGCCGCTCACCGACATCGAGGTCGCGGGGGTCACCGTCCCCCGGGGCGCCCCGCTGATCCTGGTGCTCGCCTCCGGCAACCGGGACCCCCGGCGCTTCGCGGACCCGGACCGCTTCGACCCGTTGCGCAAGGACAACCAGCACCTCGGTTTCGGCAGCGGCATCCACACCTGCTACGGCGCCCCGCTCGCCCGGATCGAGGCCCGGATCGCGCTCAACGCGCTCCTGCGCCGGCTGGACGACGCCCGCCTGGCCGAGGACCCGCCGCCCTACCGGCGCAGCCCCATCCTGCGCGGCCCCCGCCACCTCCCGGTCGAGCGCGACGTGACCGGCACCACCGGCTGACGGGGCACCGCCCGCCGCCCGCCGGCGGCGCAGCCCGGCGATCGGCGCGCAGCCGCCACAGGAGGCGAACGCTTCGCCAAGTCGCGGGACGGGGGCGGATGTCACGGCGGCGAAGCACTGGCGCAGACTGGTGGCGGCTCACCCCGACCGACCGGAGGACGGAACCCATGGCCGACCGGCCCCTGACCCTGATGGCAGTGCACGCCCACCCCGACGACGAGGCCACCAGCACCGGCGGCGTCCTCGCCCGCTACGCCGCCGAGGGCGTGCGCACCGTCCTCGTCACCTGTACCGACGGCGCCTGCGGCGACGGCCCCGGCGGCGTCAAGCCGGGTGAGGACGGGCACGACCCGGCCGCCGTCGCCGCCCTGCGCCGCAAGGAGCTGGAGGTCAGCTGCCGCGTCCTGGGGGTCGACCACCTCGAAATGCTCGGCTACGCCGACTCCGGGATGATGGGCTGGCCGGCCAACCACGCCCCCGGCTCGTTCTGGAGCACCCCCGTCGCCGACGGCGCCGCCCGCCTGGCCGACCTGATGCTCCGCTACCGCCCCGACGTCGTCGTCACCTACGACGAGAACGGCTTCTACGGCCACCCCGACCACATCCAGGCCAACCGCATCACCACGGCCGCCCTGGCGCTGACCCCCGACCTGGCGCCCAAGGTGTACTGGACCACCGCGCCGCGCTCGATGATGCG
This sequence comes from Kitasatospora sp. NPDC087314, assembly GCF_044744365.1. Classification (NCBI taxonomy): domain Bacteria; kingdom Bacillati; phylum Actinomycetota; class Actinomycetes; order Kitasatosporales; family Streptomycetaceae; genus Kitasatospora; species Kitasatospora sp. NPDC087314. The sequence goes on along the minus strand of NZ_JBIUYE010000006.1, from coordinate 246,678 downwards.
GCGGTTCGGCGAGGTCATGCGCGAGTTCGGCGCGGATTGGGAGGCCCCGGAGCCGGACGGGCAGGACCCCGAGCTGCCCCCGTTCGGGCTGCCCGACGAGGAGATCACCACCTGGGTGGACACCACCGTCTTCGGCGGCCGGAAGTACGACGCGCTGCTCGCGCACTCCAGCCAGAGCGAGAACATCTTCTTCCTGCGGATGGGCAGGGAGCGGTTCACCGAGCTGATGGGCGTGGAGACCTTCGTCCGGGTCCGCGACACCACCGGCGCCGCGCTGCCCGAGCGGGACCTGTTCGCCGGACTGCGCTGACCACCCGCCGCCGGGGCGCCCCAGCCGGGGCGTCCCGGCCGGGCTCCGACCAGACCGGTGCGGTCCTGAATAATCGAACCCATCCCTGAAGGAATCACTCAAACGTACTGAAACACCCCGCGTCGGGTACGGCGGACCGGCCCGCCCCACGGGCAACAGCAGGATTCGCCGGACCCGGTCCGGTCGGCGTCCTACCCTACGAACGGACAGGCCGCGCGCCCGCTACGGCCGTTCGCGAAGGAGCCCCGTGTCATCACCCTGTGACCCCCGGTACGCTTCCGTCGGCGATGTGAGCACAGCGCTCATGGTGATCGACTCCCGGCTCAAAGCCGTCTACGACGGCAGGACCGGGACGGACCCCAAGCAGCAGCAGATGCTCGACCAGTTCGCCGCATCCCTGGGCCCCACGGAGTTCAACGCGCTGTTGGACGGCACCTGCACGCTCATCTACATGTTCATGAACTGGCTGCGGACGGCCTGCGAGGACCACGACAAGGACGTCATCGAGTACACGGTGCCCGCCCTCGTGGCCACGATGCGCATGATGCCCAGGACCTTCCGTCCCGAAGTCGTCCCCACCATGGCCGGCCTGCTCATCGCCGCGGGCAGCGGCCTGAGCCCCAACCTGTGGCGCGCGCAGTACGGCCCCTGGACCGATGCCGAGATGAACCCCCTGGAAGCCACGGCCACCCTGCTCGCGGAGCACGTCAACCGGATGTCCGGCGACGACCACGACTTCGCCACCCGCCTGATCACCGACGCCCTGTCCAGGGCGGACGAAGGCTGAGGCGCGGCGTCCCGCACCGGTGCGGGACGCCGACCGCTCCGCCCGCCCCCGCGGCCGCACCCCCGAACCACGGCACGGACCGTTCGGCCGCCGGCCACCCGGGCGGTCGGGTCGGCGCAACCCGTCACCGCCCGACCGGTCGCCGAGGGGTGGCGCGGCAAGGGTCGTACACCGGCAGATGCCGGCCACGCCCGGAAAGGCGTGGCCGGCATCGGCGCGGGCCGGGTACGAGCGGATTCAGGTCAGGGAAAACCGGGGCCGGCCCGGGAAAATCGGTATCCGGGAATGGGTGGTCAGTGAAAAACGGCCGTCCCGAGCAGCCGGCCCGTCACAGGATTTCGATGTCCTTGACCTTCGGCGGACGGTTCGGGAAGGAGATGTCGGTCCACCGCGCGATCTTCACCGAATCGCCGTTCTCGTCGTAGTAGATCAGGTCGTTGTTCCCCGTGTAGATCCGGTCGACCCACCAGCTGCCGAAGGATGTCCGCCCGCCGTTCGCGTAGCAGTCCACGCTCTGCCGGCCGCCGTCGTGCGACCAGATCTTCAGGAAGTTCTCCCCGCCGCGGCACTCGACGTGGTCGATGGCGTAGGCGGTTCCGGTGGGCACGGTCAAGGCGAACGCGGCGGCCGCGGCGAACGCCGCGGTCACGGTACGGGCGACCTTCTTCGTTTTCGAGATCACAGGCCCTCCTCAGTCGAATCGTGAACGCACGACGCCACCACTGCGGGTGGCGTCGTGCGGAACAAGCATCCTGACGGCCACCGTCGTCGTCCACCGTGTACTAATCGAACAGGACTGGTTCTCGGCCATATCCATCCGAAATTCCCTGGGTACTACGGGGTCCATCTTTCTGGTGTGACGTGAGTGATTCCGTGGCGAACTGTCCGGTTCACCGCCCCGGGTGTCGCGCCCGGGGGCGGGCGCCGGACGGATCACCCCCGCCTCGGCGTCCGGAGCCGGATTCGCGGGTGCCCGGGCGTGGCGAACTTGGCGGATACGGGGGACTTCTCCGGTGGCCGGGTTGCGGGGGAGGCGGCCGTCCTACGGGGCGTCAGACCGCCGCCCCCGGTGGGACACCTTCCGGGGCGGCGGGCCGAGGACTCCCGCCCCGGAAGGCCCCCGGGCACCCGCTCACCGTCAAGGAGCCGGAGAAGATCCTCCGCAGGCCGCAGCCGTCCCGACTCTCCCCGCGCACGGTTGGCTCGCACCTCTACCGCGGCTTCCCCAAGCTCGGCATCTACACAACCCCAGGTCAGAAGGCACTGTCAGTGCCTCCTCGTAGTGTGTGAACAACGTTGGAGGGGGCGCCGGAAAGGCGTCGAAAGAGCGTTGGAAAAGGGCTGGAAGTATGTCTGCGAACAGGATCAACCACAAGGTCAACCACGTCTCGCTCGTGGTCGACAAGTCCGGCTCGATGCGCCAGCACGAGGCGCAACTTGTCCGCGTGGTGGACGAGTTCGTGAAGGGCCTGCAGGAGGAGTCCGACCGGCTCGGTCACGAGACCCGCATCAGCCTCTACGCTTTCGATCACGAGGTGCAGAACCTCGTCTGGGACATGGACGTCAAGCACCTGCCGTCCCTGCAGGGCCTTTACAGGGTCGACAACGGTGCGACGGCGCTGATCGAGGCGGCCGTGAAGTCCGTCGACGACCTGAAGAACATCTGGGAAGGGTACGGGGAGCACTCCTTCCTCCAGGTCGTCGTCACCGACGGCGAGGAGAACGCCTCCGGCTGTTCGCGGACCGGCCAGATGCACATCCGCATGGGCGCAGGCCAGGGCGCCGCCGTCCTGCGCACGTGGATGGACCGCATCCAGAGCGCCATGGACGACCTCCCCGACCACTGGACCTCGGCGATCCTGGTCCCGAACTCCCTGGCCAAGCGCACCGCCCAGGAGTACGGCTTCCCCGCGGGCAACATCGCGATCTGGGACGCGGACTCCAGCAAGGGCGTCGAGGAGGCCATCGGCACCGTCAAGACGGCCGCCACCAGCTTCCTGCGGGGCCGCGAACAGGGCGTGCGCGGCACCAGGAACCTGTTCGCGATGGGCCAGGACCTGAGCACCGCCGAGGTGAAGGCCAACCTCGACGCCCTGGACACCGGCAAGTACATCCTGGTCCCGGTCGACCAGCAGATGCCGATCCGCGACTTCGTCACCAGCGCCGGGCACCCCTACAAGACCGGCTGCGCCTTCTACGAGCTGTCCAAGCGCGAGAAGATCCAGGGCAACAAGCAGCTCGCCGTGGCCGAGAAGGACCCGGCCACCGGCCGGATGACGGGCAGGGTGTTCTCGGGCCCGGCGGCCCGCCAGCTCCTCGGCCTGCCGAAGTCGGAGGCCACGGTGAAGCCGGGCGACAACCCGTCGTACACCGTGTTCGTCCAATCGACCTCCGTCAACCGGAAGTTGGTGCCGGGCACCAAGCTGCTCGTCCTCCTGTAGCCGGGGGCTGCGGTCTTACCGGCATCATCGCGGCGTGCGCCGCCGCAGCCTCCGGAAAATAGTATCCATGGACATAGTAGCTATGTAATCTATTCGGCATGAGCAACGGTTCGCCGGGCCCCACGCCCGGTTTCCTGGTCTGGCGGCTCGCCAACAAGTGGCGCGTCGCGGTCGATCGGGCAGTGGCCCCGCTGGGCCTCACCCACGCGCAGTACTCACTGGTCGCGTCGCTGCACGGCATGCAGCGCGCCGGCGAGCGGCCCAGTCAGCGCCGACTCGCCGACCACACCGGTATGGAGGCGCTGTACGTCTCGAAGCTGGCGCGCGCCCTGGAGTCGGCCGGCCTGATCGAGCGCACCCGAGATCCCCGCGACCCTCGCGCCGTACAGCTCGGCCTCACCGAGCAGGGCCAGGCCGTCACGCGGCAGGCCGTCGTGGTGGTCCAGGAACTGCTCCAGCAGTTGCTGGAGCCACTCGGCGGCCTCGACGCCCCGCGCACGCGCGCCTTCACCGACGAGCTGACGACTCTGCTCGACGCACCTCTCATTCCATCCGTGCCGAACGACGAGAGCACCCGGGGGACAACACCATGACCACCACCGCAACCACCACCACCGCACCCGGCGCCGACGCCCGCGCCCTCGGTCTGGCCCACTACGCCGCCCGCGGCGTCCTGGAGCACGTCCTGGCCCGGCACGCCGTCACGTTCCAGCAGCAGGTCGCCCTGCGCGCCGCCGTCACCGCCGACGCCCCGCAGACGTCCGACGATCTCGTCACCCAGGTCCGGGGCTCCCTCAAGACCGGTCCGGACGACATCCGCGCCACGTTCGACGAGCTGCTGGCCAAGCAGCTGCTCGTCGCAGACGGCGCGCACCTTCGCCCCACGGACGCAGGGCGTGCGCTGATCGCCGCCGTCGGCGCGGAGACCGGCCCCATCAGCGCCCGCATCTGGGGCGGGATACCTGCCGAGGACCTGGCCGCCGCCGGCCGCGTCCTCGCCCTGGTCACCGAGCGCGCCAACGCGGAGCTCGCGGAGCTGACGGCCTGACCGAGCCGATGGAGACGCCAGCACGCGGACCGGACCGGACCGGGCCGGGCCCGGCCCGCGCGTCGGGCGGAGCCGGCCGTTGCCTGAACGGCGCCGCGGCGAACCTCGCGCCGACAGCCCCCGTGCTGCGGGTTTCACCCGCAGACGGTCTGGCCGACGCAGGTGGAACCACGGCCGTTGCCGTCGTGGACCGTCCGATCCACCTGACGGCTGCGCGCGGGGCGTCGGGCGGTCGGCGGACTCGCCCGGCACGTCCGCGACGGGGGCGAGGGCGCGCCGGGCGAGGGTTGGAGGGCCGGCGCTCAGGTGGCCTCGGGGGCGCAGCGGGCCGACCGGGTCGGCAGTGGGAGCGGCGGCCTCGTGGTGCGGCCGGCGGATCCGGACGGTGCAGGGGCTGCAACCCGGAACTCGCGGGCGGTGGCCCGGAGTACGGCGATCAGCGCCAACAGCATCAGCACGCCGTGGGCCGGCATCGACAGGTACGGCGCCACGCCGGGCGCGATGAACTTGAGGTAGCTGCCGAAGGACGAGAGCTGGACCAGGACCGGCAGGTACCAGAGCTGCCGCGGCAGCTGGAAGGCGGCGAGCACACTGAGGATGTCCGCGATGTAGAAGTAGCGCTCGTGCATGGACGGCAGCAGGAACGGCACCGTGATCGCGAAGGCGGTGGCCAGCAGCAGGATCACCGTTCCGGTGAGCCCCGTGCACGCGTTGCCCGCGGTGCGGTCCTCCGGTTGGGCCAGGCCCGTGCGCCGTACGGCCCGGACCACCGGCCAGATCAGTGCCAGGACGAGCAGGCCCGCGACCAGGACGCCCGCCCGGCGCACCGGGTCCTCCTCTCCGTACGGCACCGAGACGAACTGGTATACCGTCGGCGCGTTGAGCGTGAGGTCCTTGTAGGTCCCCGTCTGCCGCACGTACACCGTCAGCAGCTGCCAGGGGTCGGAACCGAGCAGGATGGCGGGGACGTCGAGTGCCACGTACGCGGCCGGGACGGCCAGCAGGCTCCGCCACGGTATCCGCCGGGCCAGGACGGCAACGAGCAGCAGCGGGAACAAGAAGACCGCCTGGAGCTTGAAGGCCAGGGCGATCCCGAAGAACGAGCAGGTCCACCAGGGACGGTCGCGCAGGAGATGGTAGACGCCTGCCACCAGGAAGGTGGTGAAGACCGCGTCGGACTGGGCCCACCAGCCGCTGTTGGTCACGACCGTGGGCAGGAACAGCACGACCACCGCTGCGGCGAGCGCCCGCCGGGGCCGGTGCGGCCACCGCAGCGCGACGATGCGGTAGGTGTAGTGGGCGAGCGCCAGGTCGAAGAGGATCGATAGGCACTTGACGCCCTCCATCGCCGGCACCGGCAGGTAGGTGAGCGCGGCCATGAGGTACAGGTAGGGGACGTTGTAGTCCGAGAAGTCGGCGTTGCCGAGGGCGTGGAAGCCGCCTTGCTCCGTGATGTACCGGTACCAGGGACCGAGGAAGCGGTACCAGTCCGGCGACTCGTACTCCAGCAGCAGGAACCGGACCAGGAGCGCGGACGCCACCGCCGTCACCGCGGCCAGGACCAGGACCGTCGAGTCGGCCCGGTCCGGAGGCGGTCCTTCGTTCCGGCGTGGTCCCTCAGCGGCTGTCTCGGACATCGGTCTCCCGTTCGGTTGGGCGGAAAAGCTCGCGCGGCGAGGCGCGGCGGGGCGCGGCGGATGGAGGGCCGCGGACAGGCGGGCCGTGCGACGGGGCGGGGGCGCCGTGGTCCTTCGTGCCGAAGCTCCCGTGTGCCGCCAGGGCATGGCGAAGCGCGGCGGGGCGCCCGTCGCGCTCCGGGGCGCGGCGGGGCATGGCAAGGCAGGGCGGGGTACCCGTCGCACGGCCCGCCTGTCGTGTTTTCGTTGTTCCTCGGGGCCGCCGGCCGCCGTGCCCCTCACGGGTGGGCGTGGCGCCGGCCCCTCGCGTCAGCCCTTGACGTCGGGCCTCAGCGGACCTCGGCCACCTGGGGGCCGTACTTCGCTTCGATCTGCGCCGCCGCGGTCTGCCACTGCGGCGTGTCGACCACCACTCCGGCGCCGTCGATGGCGACCGTCACCGCCTCGATCTCCACGCCCTTGGCCTGCCAGTCCTCCCTGTCCGCTCGGATCCGGGCGCCGAACGCCGACAGCTCGTCGCGCGAACCGGCCGCGACGGCGAACTGCAGCTTCACCGCCGGCCAGCCGGTCAACGTCGAGGCCGCTGCCGCGTCCAGGCCGCTGCCGGGGACCCGCATCACGTAGAGCGTGTTCGTGCTCGTGTCGCGGCAGGTGCCGAAGTAGTGGTCGCGGTAGCCCGCCATCGCCATGTACTCGATGGCCTGACCCGCCCGTTCCAGATCGGACTGCGCCGTCGTGGCGTACGACAGCGGCGACGGCGAGCCCGAGGACGTGGGCCGGGACGACGGGGCACCGGTCGACGGGGCACCGGAGGACGGCACCCCCGACGAGGGGAAGTCCGACGACGGGACGCCCGACGAGGGGAAGTCCGACGGCGTGAGCCCACCCGTCGACGGGAAGTCCGACAGCACCTGCTTCCCGTGCTGGTGCAGGCCCAGCGTCCGCCAGCCCGTGGGCCCGTTCGCGCACTCCAGGATCACGGCGACCGAGCGCGGCGCCCCCGGCGTCGGGCTCACCAGACTCACGCCCCCACTGGCCGGGCCCGTCCGGGAGTCCCCGGAACCGCCGCCCAGTTGCGTCAGCGCCCCCGCCCCGACGGCCAGCACCGCCACCGCCGCCGCGCCCCGCACGGCCCTCTGCCGCCGAGCCCGCCGCCGACCGGCCGCGTGCAGCTCGGCCAGCGGCGCGCTGCCACCGATCCATACCGCACGTTCTGCGAGCCGGCCCGCCAGCTCTTCCTCGAATGCGGCCTCAGCGCTCACGGCCCCACCAACTCCCTCACCAGTTCCATTTCCTGCCGAAGCGCCTTGATCCCGCGCGCCAGGTGCGTCTTCGCCGTGGGCAGCGAACACCCCAGTTCCTCCGCCACCTGCGCGACCGGCAGATCCAGGTAGTAGCGCAGCACCACCGCCGCCCGCTGCCGCCGCGGCAGCCCGGCCAGCGCCGCCGCCAACTGGTCGTCCCACCCGCTCTCCTGGACCACCGGCCTGTCCGGCAGCGCGGAGGTGAGCTCCTCCCGTCTGGTCCGGCGCCACCGCGAGACGTGGGTGCGGACCATCGTCGTGCGGACGTATCCCTCGGCCGCCCCCGCGTCCCGGATCACCGACCGCTTCGGGTACACCTGCACCAACGCGTCGTGCAGGAGGTCCCGGGCGTCGTGAACGTTCCCGGTGATCAAGTACGCCCCCCGCAGCAGGGTCTGGTACCGCGCCGCGACGAACTCGTCGAACGGGTCGGATCGGCAGCCCCCCGGGCGCATCGGTTCGCGCTTCATACTCCTTGGACGCACCACCCGCCGAAAACGGATGACAAGACTTCGATATCAATTTCCGCTGCCCTGATCTGCTTGGATGCCCGGGTGACCAGCCTGACCACGACGTCTCCGTGCCCCTGCGTGCTCTGTGATCCCGTTGCCACCGCGACCTTCCGCGCACGGCGGCAGCGGACGAAGCACTGGTCTTCGGAGATGGCGCAGGTCCGCGAGCACGGCTGGCACGTGGTGGGCGTGGGTGGTGGAGAGGAAGTCCCCGACTGGGCCTTCACGGTCGGCCTGTGGCACTCGTACCGGATTCCGGAGGTCGCCATGTTCGGCCTGGAGGTGCACGGTCTGATGCACTGGGTCGGCGCCGCTGCCGCCCAGCTGCGGGACGGGGCAGCAACGGAGCCCGGCACACTGCTCCCCGATGTCATCGAGGGTTACGAGATCCAGCTCCGGCCGGTGGATGCCAGTTGGCACCGTCCCCTGTTCGGTACGGCCGTCGGCTTCTACCGGCGGATCCCGGTTCCCGTCGCCCAGTTGGTCTGGCCCGACCGGGAACGGCGCTGGCCCTCGGACGAGCAGGCCAGCCCGGGGTGCCGCTCACAGCCCAGCCTGTGGCTTCCGGTCAACGAACACCCGAAGGGCGTCTGGACCGAGGAGGCCGCCTGACGCGCAGGTGCTCAGGGTCCGTCCAGTGCGAACGGCTCTGTCGCCGGGGGAGGGGCTGAACCGTGTCAAGGGTCTGGACAGCGGCGCGGGGGTCGGCCAGTCTTCACCACCATGACCCTCCCGCTCCCCGAGCAGTTCCCCGGTGTCGCGCGCACCGCGCTCTTCGAGGCGGTCACCGCGGTCGGGGACGAGGCCGTCACCCTGCTCGCCGGCTGCCGCGGTGGCACCCCGATACCCGGCGCCGAGTGGACGGTCGCCGAGGCCGCCGCCCACTTGGCGATGGCCAACGAGCTGATGGCCGCACTGGCCGCCGGCGAGGAACGGCCGTACGGGGACGGCACTCCGGGCTCGCTGGCCGCGGCGAACGCGGCCTCGCTGGCCGAGCGCCCGGAGCGGGACCCGGCCGTGCTCGCCGAGGAGATCGCCCGGCGGACACGGGAGTTCACGACGGCAGCCGCCGCGCGCGCCGGCACCGAGCCGGTGCTGACCCCGCTCGGCCCGATGGACCTGGACACCCTCGGCGCCTACCTGCTGACCCACATGCTGGGCCACCTCTACGACATCGCCCTCGCTCTCGGGCGCCCGCACCCGATCGACCGGCACCGCGTCGAGCTGGCGATGCCCTTCGTGCGGACGGCGATGCCGCGGGTGCTGGACGCGCGCGCCGCGGCCGGCCACAACGCCTGCTACCGGCTGCGGATCCGCGGCCTGGGCGCCTTCGCGGTGACCTTCACGGACGGCGCCGCCGTGGTGAGCCAGGAGCCGCCGCGCCGCCCGGACTGCACGATCCTCACCGAGCCGGTGGCGTTCCTCCTCATCGCGCTGGGCCGCTACACCGCCACCGGCGCCCTCGCCCGGGGCAAGGTGCTCGCCTGGGGCCGCAGGCCGTGGCTGGCCCCGGGCTTCCCCGGGCTGTTCGCGGCCCCCTGACCACGGCCGTCCCGCCACCCCCCGTCCCGCCGCCCCCGTCCCTGTCCCGCCGTCCCCGGCCCCGGCGCGGCAGGCCCGGCGACATCGAATCGGCATGCCTTCCGCACCGCCTGCTCCGGCGGACCGCCCAGGCGTCGGGGCTGTTGCCGGGCACCTGTATGTTGATCACTCGCCGACCCCGTCGGGGCCCCGTCCCAGGGTGTTGACGTGCGGGTCCGGCCTGGGCGGGTGACCGCTTCGCGGAAACCGGGTCGCCGTCGCCGGGGGATCGGGAGAGCCTTCGGTGTCGAGGCTGAACGGCCAGCCGCTCATCATCTCAACGTGCTTGAAGGATTTCGTATGACCGTCCCCGCCCCGCCTGACAGCCCGCAGTCCGCCGAGGGGGCAACCGACACCGACTCGTGGGCACCGCCGAGCCCGGCTCGGGACGAGGCCACGGCCCCCGTCGCGCCGCCTGCCCCCGTCGCGCCGCCTGCCCCCGCCGCACCCCCTGCCCTCGCCGTGGCCCCCGGCGAGGGCCCGGGTGTGCCGTTCTACTGGCCGCCGTACCCGATGCCGGCACCACAGCCCCGCAACGGCCTGGGCATCGCGGCCATGGTGCTCGGGATCGTCGGTGCGGTCCTCAGCCTGGCCGTCATCCTGTTCTGGCTGTCCTGGCTGCCGGCCCTGCTTGCCGTGGTCTTCGGTGCCGTCGGCCTGGGCTACGTGCGCAAGGGCCTGGCGACCAACCGGGCGATGGCGCTCGCGGGCGTGATCCTGGGCGTCACCGGACTGCTGGTCTCGGTCGGCGCCGGAGTGTTCGTCGTGACGAGGGTGCAGGCGGTCAACGAGGAGCGGCGGGCGCGGGACGACGCCGCGCGCGCTCGCGCCGACGCCGCGATCAAGGCCGCCGAGGAGCGGGCGGCGAAGGAGAAGGAGCGGATCGAGGCCGAGCGGAAGAGGATCGAGGCCGAGCGGGAGAAGGCGGCCGCGGACGAGAAGGCCCGGCGCCTGTCGTTCGGCCAGTCCTACACGTACGGGGACGGGTTGAAGGTCACCATGGCCGAGCCGGAGCCGTACGTCCCGCGCGGAACCGTGGTCGAGGCCCCCAGGAACGCCAAGATCATCCAGGTGAAGATCACCGTCGTGAACACCGGATCCGGGGAACTCTCGCTCTACGGATCGGGGCTGCCGTTCGTCAAGGACGCCAAGGGCAACCTCGTCTTCTCGCTGATCGACGGAAGCGGACGGTTGAAGGTCCTCGCCGGCTCGCTGGCTCCGGGCGAGGAGGCCACCGGTCTGTCCGCGTACGCCCTGCCGGCCGGCGCGGCCGACCCGTTCTCCGTCGAGTTCAACTACGGCTCCGGGCAGCTGCGCAAGAACGTCATCTGGTCCGGTTCTCCCAGCTGAGCCGCCCGCCGGTGTTCGCCGAGGCCCGGGTGTGGGCACGCCCGGGCCGGCTGCGCCTGTCTATCGGTGGTCCGGACTCGGCTCGGCGGTGCCGTCCGGGGTCGTGTCGGTTGCGGTGGAGAGGATTTCGCGGGCCTGTTCGGCGGCGCGGATGATGCTCTCGGAGACGAAGTCGAGGAAGCGGGCGACGCCCTCCAGGCGGGTGGCGGCGGGGGTGTGGGGGCCGAGGACGGCGACGCCTTGGCGTGCGGTTTCGACGATCTGGTCGTTGGATCGGGCGCTGCGGAGCATCGACTGGTACCAGAGGTCGTCGTCGACGATGTAGCGCTCGCGGCGGCGTTCGTCGCGTTCCCGGCGGACGAGGTCCATGCTGTCGAGGAACGTGATCGCCTTGGAGACGGACGCCGGGCTGACCTGGAGCCGCCGGGCGAGTTCGGACGCGGTGAGGCTGCCCGCGTCGGTGGTGTAGAGGCAGGCCAGTACCCGGGCCGTCATCTTGGGCAGGCCCGAGACCATGAAGACGGTGGCGAGCGTCTCCTCGTACTCGGCCACGGCCTCGGCGTCGCGCCCGTGCGGCTGGGGGGCCGACTCCGACCCCCGGGCGGAGGTGGGACTGCGCCGGCGGGCGCGGCGCTCGGTGGCGTGCTGGGCCACGTCGGGGCGGTAGGCGGTGGGGCCGCCGTTGCGCAGCACCTCGCGCGTGATCGTCGAGGTCGGACGTTCGAGCCGTCGGGCGATCTCGGCGTAGGGGAGGTCGTCGGCCAGCCCCAGCGCGATCTGCCGGCGTTCCTGCTGGGTGAGCCTGCCTCCGGGCATCGTGATCTCCTTGGCGGTCCTTCATGGGGGCTTCTGGTGCCCCCAGCATAGCGTTCACTCTCATCCATTGCAATGATCGAAAGAGTTCTCGTTGCATTCCATTCAGGGTTATTGCAACAGTTATTAGGCTTTTACCTGCATAAATGCAGATCCTGTGCAACTTACTCGTTGCCTCATAGTGGAAAGCAACGTAGCGTTTCCGTCGTCAGAAACAACGAACGAGCACAGGAGAGCACGATGCAGAAGTTCGACACCCCCGCCCCGGTCTCCGTCCGCCTGGCCGTCCCCGCCGGACGCATCCAGCTCATCGCCGCCGACCGCGCCGACACCACCGTCGAGGTCCTGCCCGCCAACCCCTCCAAGAGCCGCGACGTCCAGACCGCCGAGCAGACCACCGTCGCCTACGCCGACGGCGTCCTGCGGATCCACACCCCCGAGCCCAAGAGCCTGTCCCTCGGTCACGGAGCCGTGGAGGTCACCGTCCAGCTGCCCGCCGGCTCCCGCATCGAGGCCGAGGCCGCCAGCTGCGAGCTCCGCGGTGTCGGCCGCCTCGGCGATGTCGCCTTCGAAGGCGCGTACCGCCAGATCAAGATCGACGAGGCCGCGAGCGTCCACCTCACCGCGGTCGACGGCGACGTCGAGGTCGGCCGGCTGGGCGGCCCCGCGCAGATCAGCACCGCCCGGGGCGACATCCGGATCACCGAGGCCGTGCGCGGCACGGTCCGGCTCCGCACCCAGTCCGGCAACATCACGGTCGGCGCCGCCGCCGGCGTCTCGGCCGCCCTGGACGCCGGCACCGGCCACGGCCGCATCAGCAACGCCCTCAAGAACGACGGCACCGCCGAACTCGACATCCACGCCACCACCTCCCACGGCGACATCACCGCCCGCAGCCTCTGAAAGAGCGGAACCAGGGCCATCCGGCCAAGCACACCGCGACCGGGATCCCACCGGCCACCGCCGCCCACCGCCGGCCCACCACCAACCACCACCGACCACCCGGCCGTCGCTCCCCGGGGCCCTGCGATCCACCCGCAGGGCCCGGGGCCGACCGAGGCGGACTCCGCCGCGACAGGCACCGCCTCGCCGCGCCAGGGATTCGACGACCAGCCGCCGGCTCCCCGAGGCCACGGGCCCACCCCGGGAGCTGCACCCGGACCGAACACGTACGAAGGAGCTCCACGATGGGACGGAACCACAGCGGCTTCTCCGAAGCAGGGCTGCGCAGGATGCGCGACGTGCTGGCGCGGCACGTCGAGTCCGGGAGGATCCCCGGGCTCGTCGCCCTGGTCGGCCGGGGCGACGAAACGCACGTCGAGGCGCTCGGGACGATGCGCCATGACGGTGGCGCGCCGATGCGCCGGGACACGATCTTCCGGATGGCCTCGACGTCCAAGCCGGTCACGATGGCGGCGGCGATGGTCCTGCTGGACGAGTGCAGGCTGCGGCTGGACGACCTGGTGGAGCCGTGGTTGCCGGAACTCGCCGATCGGCGGGTGCTGAAGCGGATCGACGGCCCGCTGGACGACACGGTGCCGGCACGGCGGCCGATCACCGTCCGGGACGTGCTGACCTCCACGTTCGGGCTCGGCATGGATATGACGGTGCTGGGCACCCCGATCATGAACGCGGTCTTCGAGCAGGGGCTCACCCCCAACCTGCCGGAGCCGATGCCCGAGCCGGATGAGTGGATGCGCCGCCTGAGCACGCTTCCGCTGATGCACCAGCCCGGAGAGCGCTGGCAGTACCAGATCAGCAGCGATCTGCTCGGCGTGCTCGTCGCCAGGGTCACGGGCCAGTCGTTCGAGACGTTCCTGCGCGAGCGCGTCCTCGATCCGCTGGGGATGAAGGACACCGGCTTCCACGTGCCCGTCGACGACATCGACCGACTGCCGCCCCTCTACACCCCCGACCCGCGGACGGGAGAGTTCGAAGTGTGGGACGAGGCCGAGGGGGGACGCCACAGCCGGCCGCCGGCGTTCCAGGACGGCGGTGGCGGACTGGTCTCCACCGTCGATGACTACCACGCCTACTTCCGGATGCTGCTCAACCAGGGGATGCACGGCAGCGAGCGGATCCTGTCCAGGTCCGCGGTCGAGCTGATGACCACCAACCGCCTCACGCCCGAGCAGAACGCCGCCCGCACCGCCATGGCCCGCGACAACGTCCACGTGTCCTTCGGGCAGGGGCAGCACGGCGGCTGGGGCTTCGGGATGGCGGTGCGCACCTACCGCGGCGACTACGCGCCCATCGGCCAGTTCGGCTGGGACGGCGGAAGCGGCACCTCGACCTACGCCGACCCGGACAACCGGCTCACCGGAATCCTGCTCACCCAGGTCGGCATGTCCACTCCGGACTCCGCGCGGCTCATCCACGACTTCTGGACCACGCTCTACCAGGCGATCGACTGACACCGGCCCGGCCGACTCGGCACTCCGGACACCGTTCGCCCACTCCGTCGCGGGGTCATGACCGGCTCACGACTCTCTCACCTGCGCATGAGCACCGACCTGCCGAACGTCCAGCGCCACCGCGTCGACGGTCCGTCAACGAACCCGTTGACGGACCGTCGACGCCGTGTACACCGCGGCCCGGTGGCATGACCGCAGGCCGGTTCCAGGGGGAGCCGCCCGAGAGGAGAGCCCCGAGATGATCACCCGTCGTACGGCCGCCGCCGTCGTCCTGTCCGCCGCGACCGTCGTGTCCGGGATGGCCTTCGGCGCCGGGACCGCCAGCGCGGCCGAGCCGCTGCCGTCCAACGGCGCCGACTACCGTATCTCCAGCTACGCGGGCGGCGCCCTCCAGTGGGACAGCCGCAACAACGGCTCCAACGTGGTGGTCCGCGACTGGAACGAGTCCTCCGTCCAGCAGGTCTGGACGGTCAGGGACGAGGGCAACGGCACCTGGTCGGTCAAGGTGCCCGGCACCAACAACGCCGTCGACCGCGACCAGGTCAAGAACACCGTCGGTTCCTGGAACTACGTCGGCGCGAACAACCAGAAGTGGTGGCTGGAGAACACCTCGGCGGGCAACGGCCGGGCCTGGCTGCTGCACAGCGTCTCGGACAACAACCTCTGCCTCACCCGCGGCGCGGACCTGAACGCCAAGGTGGCCGCCTGCAACGCCGGGGACCCGGCGCAGTCCTGGAACCTCGACCGCAACGGCGCCACCACCCCGCCGACCACCGGCCGCCCGACCATCGACCTCGACTACTCGCAGGCCCCGGACCTCGGTCCGTGGCTGGAGCAGCAGAAGAAGACCGTCGCGGACTACTACCCGACGATCTCCGACCTGATCACCAAGGGGGCCTTCGCCGCCCCCACCTACTTCAAGATCATCCTCGACCCGACGCTGACCACCAACCCCGCGTACACCACGGTGTCCCCCAACGGCGTCAAGGAGGTCCACGTCAACATCGGCTACACCCGGGGCAACAAGGGCGACACCGGCTTCCTGGTGCACGAGGCCGTGCACGTCGCAGTCTGGGACAACCCGACCTCCCGCCCGTGGTGGATGGGCGAGGGCCTGGCGGACTGGGTGCGCGACTACAACTTCCAGCCGGGCACCGGCGCCCAGCACTTCGGCCCGGACTCCAACTACGACAGCGGCTACCAGGCCACCGCCCGGTTCATCGACTACGTCTCGAAGACCTACAACAAGCCCGACCTGGCGCACCTGCTGAACACCACGAACTACACCGACCAGATCTGGGGCCGGCTCACCGGCAAGAGCGCCCAGCAGCTCTGGAACGAGATGCCCAAGTAGGACCGACCGGCACACCCCGCCCGACGGCCCGGCACCCACGAGGTGCCGGGCCGCACGGCGTTGACGGCCGTCGATCCTCCGCGGACCCCCGCCCACCGCGCCGCCACCCGACGTCCGCGCCGTCCCCGGCGACGACGACCGGCGGGTGACCAGGGCTTACTCCCCGACACCCCGTTGATCGATCGTCAACACGGGCCTGGTGTCCTGCCCCAGTCCGCACTCGCATCCGCAGGCGGTCCACCGACAGCAGGAGATCCCCGTGTCCCACCCGTCCACCCGGACCCTCCGCCCCCGTCCGAGCACCGGCACCCGCCGCCGCACCCGGCTGGCAGGCCTGGCGCTCGCCGTCTCCGCGATGTCCGCGGGCAGCGTCACGCTGCTCGCGGCGCCGGCGAACGCCGCGCCCGCGGGCGTGGTCGAGCAGATGGTCACGATCCAGGACCACCAGAACCACAACTCGCTGGCCAGCGCCGACGGCGAGGGTTCCCGGATCGTCGCCCGCGGCTACCAGGACGCCTCCACCTCGTTCTGGATATCCAACAAGCCCGGCGGCCGGGTGGACTTCGCCCGCAACGTCAACGGCACCGAGCGCGTGCTGGAGATGGACACCAGGGACGGCCGGTCCACCCAGTTCACCCACTGGTGGGCGGGCGCCAACCAGCAGTGGACCCTGGAGCCCGCCGCCGACGGTGGCACCTACCTCCACAACGCCCTCGACAACCGTTGCCTGACCTACCACGGCCTCGACCGGGAGGCCACCGTCGAGAACTGCGACGGCAGCATGTCCCAGCGGTTCGACCTGGTCGGGTCGGGCACCGGCACGGGCCCGGTCACCTCCGTCGAGCAGCGCTTCCTCGACCGGCTCAACGCCGTGCGCGCCCAGAACGGCAAGCCGGCGGTGCGCCTCAACCAGACGCTCGCCCAGGCCGCCAAGTGCAACGCCGACCAGATGGACCAGCGTCGCGTCTCCGGCCACTTCTGCGACTCGGCGACCATCGCACGGGGCCTCGGCTACGCCTGGAGGGGATTCGGCGAGATCGCCTTCTACGGCCCCACCGACATCGACGCCGCCGTCGACGGCTGGATCAAGTCGCCGCTCCACCTGGGGATCATGCTCGACAACTACACCGAGGTCGGTCTGGCCCGCACGGGCGCGGCCTCCTGGAACGCGGACTTCGGCACCCGCTGACACCCACCGGGGCCGCTCCACCGCGACCGCTCCCGCCGGGGTCTGCACCCCACCCGGCGTCGGGAGGCCCGCGCCGTCCCGGCCCGTCCAGGCCGGGACGGCGCGGGCCGGGAGGAGGCGAGTGCCACCCGAACCACCCGGCAGCCGCCCAGGGGCCGAGCCGTCGCCTCTGCCCGTGGCGAATCTGCGGCGGGCAGAGAAAACGCGTCCGGGGGTCTTCCGGGGCCAAGAGTGGATGTCGACGGCATCCCCGCCTCGACAAAGGAGACCGGATGACTCCCCTCACCACGTTCGCTCCCCGCGCGGAGGAGGGCGGCACACCGCCCAGCCGCTTCGACGATCATCTCGCGGCACAGTTGCTCGCCCAGCGGATCGTCCTGCTCGGCACGCAGGTCGACGACGTGTCGGCCAACCGGGTGTGCGCGCAACTGCTGCTGCTGTCGGCGGAGGACCCGCGCACCGACATCAGCCTGTACGTCAACAGCCCCGGCGGGTCGGTCACCGCGGGTCTCGCCATCTACGACACCATGCGGCTGATCCCGAACGACGTCTCGACGCTGGCGATGGGGTTCGCCGCCAGCATGGGCCAGTTCCTGGTCACCGTGGGGGCGCCCGGCAAGCGGCTCGCGCTGCCGAACGCGCGGATCATGATGCACCAGCCCTCGGCGGGCATCGGCGGCACCGCCGCGGACATCGAGATCCAGGCGGAGAAGCTCCAGTTCACCAAGAAGGCCATCGAGCGGATCACCGCCGAGCACACCGGGCAGAGCGAGGAGACGATCGCACGGGACGGCGACCGGGACCGCTGGTTCACGGCCGAGCAGGCCAGGGAGTACGGGATCGTGGACCGGGTGGTGGAGTCGGTCTCCGACATCCGCCCGGCCGCGTCGCGCCGACGGATGGGGTTGTGACATGGGGTCGTACCCGGTTCCCTACGTCATCGAGCGGACCGCGCAGGGCGAGCGGTCCTACGACGTCTTCAGCCGGCTGCTGAACGAGCGGATCGTCTTCCTCGGCACCGAGATCGACGACGGGGTCGCCAACGTGGTCATCGCGCAACTCCTGCACCTGGAGTCGGAGAACCCGGAACGCGAGATCTCGATCTATCTCAACTCGCCCGGCGGATCGTTCACTTCGCTGATGGCGATCTACGACACGATGACGTTCGTGCAGGCGCCGATCTCCACGTTCTGCGTCGGCCAGGCGGCGTCGACGGCGGCGGTGCTGCTGGCGGGCGGGGATCCCGGGCGACGGTTCGTGCTCCAGCACGCCCGGGTGCTGCTCGGCCAGCCGGCCAGCGGCGGCAGGCAGGGGACGGTCTCCGACCTCAGCCTCGCGGCCAAGGAAGTGGTCCGCATCCGCTCGCAGGTGGAGGAGGTCCTGTGCCGGCACACGCATCACGACGTGGCGACGCTGCGCGCGGACATGGACCGGGACAAGGTACTCACCGCCGAGGAGGCCGTCGCCTACGGGCTCGCCGACGAGGTGCTGAGCCGGCGGCGCGCGTTCGCCTGACCCCGGCCGGTACGGCGGCGGTGCGCACCGCCGCCGCACCGGCCGCCGGCTCGGCCGCCGGTCTGCTCAGGCGGCGAGGCAGAGCCCGCCGTGCCGCGCCGAGGGCCGGTTCCCGCCCACCCGGCTCCGGGCGTGCCGGGCCAACTCGTCCTGGGCGAGCGAGAGCAGGTCGGCGAGGCCGAGCCCGAGCGCCCGGGCGGCGGCCGCGAGCACCTCGGAGGAGGCCTCCTTGAGCCCGCGCTCCAGCTCCGACAGGTACGGCATCGAGATCCGGGCCGCCTCCGCGACGTCCTTCAGCGTGCGCTCCTGGGCGAGCCGTTCGCGTCGCAGCGCATCGCCGACGAGGTCGCGCCACAGGGGCTCCCTCGGCGCGGGCACCGGCGACGCTCCCGCCGGTCGCTGCGGGGCGCGGGTCGCCCCACCGGAACCGGGCGACGAGGCGTGCGGGCGCAGGGAGATGACGCGGGCTTCGTTCGGCGCATGAGTGCTCACCCCTTCAGCCTAGGGATCCGGGGCGCCGGGGGAAGGGAGCGGCGTTCTGCCCTGGGTGAAGCCGTGCGGCGCACTCCGCAGCGCGGCCACCACGGCGAGCGCAAGCCGCACCCGAGCGACTCATCCCACGAACGGGCGGGTGCCGGTCGAGCCCGCGCCGGACTTCGTCCCCTCACCCCTCACACGGGCACGTGCCCCCCTACGCTGGTGCCGGGCGCCCGGCCCGGGCGCCCACAGACCCCGGGGGGACCGCGTGATACGCGTTCAGCGACGCACCTACACCCTGATCGCGTGGCCATGGCGCGTCATGTCCTGGGCCCAGGCGCCCGAGGGGCTCGAGTTCACCCTGTACGACGTCCTGGACGACGTCGTCCAGCCGGTGGTGCGCGGCGTCGAGGTGCCCGGTTCCCCGCAGGACGCCGCCCGCTGGAAGGCGGCCCACGACGCCTACCAGGACCTGCTGCGCCACGCCGAGGACGTCGTGCGCCACGCCCACGGCGTGCGCTGCAAGCCCGGCCTCATGGTGGACCACCGCACGGTGCGCCTGCGCCGCTACGGCCTGATGCCCGGTCGCAAGGCCCGCTCCCGGCGGCTGTTCGCCGAGTGCGAGACCCGGATGCGGGCGGCCGAGGAGGCCTACCGGCCGATCCTCGACGAGATCGGGTCCCGCCTCGCGCGGACCCCTGCGGACCCGGCCTGACGCCGTCGCCGCCGGGGCGGTCGGTCGCGGTCGGCGTCGCCGTCGCGGGGCGGGCCGCAAGGGGCGGGCCGGGTTCACCGTTGGAGGACGCGCCGCAGCCAGTGGGTGCGGGCGTCGTGGGCGTCGTGGGTGATGGCCGCGTGCGGGGCGATGGTGTCGAAACCGTGGCAGGCGCCGGGCCACACGTGCAGTTCGGCCTCGCCGCCCGCCTGCCAGATCGCGTTGGCGTAGGCGACGGCCTCGTCCCGGAGCGTCTCGGCGGACCCCACGTCGACGTACGCCGCAGGCAGCCGGGACAGGTCGGTGGCGCGGGCCGGGGCGGCGTACGGCGAAAGGTCGTCGGCGCCGTACCGGTCGCCGAGCAGGGCCTGCCAGGCGGTGGCGTTGGAGGTGCGGTGCCAGGTGTCGTGGCCGGCCATCTGGTGGCCGGAGAAGGTGTCGCCGCGGTCGTCGAGCATCGGGCTCAGCAGCAGCTGGCCGACCGGCGCCGCGGTGCCGCGGTCGCGGGCCAGCAGGGCCAGGGCCGCGGCGAGCCCGCCGCCGGCGCTCTTGCCGCCGATGACCACGCGCCGCGCGTCCACGCCCAGCTCGTCCGCGTGCTCGGCCGCCCAGACGAGTCCGGCGTGGCAGTCCTCGACGGCCCCGGGGAAGCGGGTGCGCGGCGCCAGCCGGTACTCGACGGACACGACCGCCAACCTCAGGGGCAGCGCCCACGCGCGCAGCAGCCGGGGCAGGACGGACCACGCGTTGCCCGTCACCATCCCGCCGCCGTGCAGGTAGTACAGCAACGGCAGCGCCTCGCGAACCCCGGCGGGCCGCGCGCTGACGAGCGTGACATCGCCCTCGCCGTCGGCCCGCGCCACACGCACCTCCTCCACCTCGAACCGGCCGCCGTCGCGCAACCGGTCGAGCGTCGGACGGGGCCGGGCGGCGGCGTCCCGCTCCTGCCACGCCGTCAGGCCCTGCGGCGTGAGCACCTCCCGCGCCCGCTCACCAGCGGCCACCACCGCGGCCCGCACCTGCGGATCCAGGGGAGGCACGCGCCGCGCCGCCGATCCACCCACCATCAGAACCCCCGCGCCGAGGGGCGCCCGGCAGCGCCCCGACCGGTACAGCCTGCCAGCCCCACCCGGTCCGGCTCGCGGAGCCCCCCGAAATCGCCACGGCCCGGCCCTCCCGCGGGTCCGGCCGGACCCGCGGGAGGGCCGGGCCCCGGGGCGCGGTGGTCAGCTGAGGGTGCGGGTCGCGGCGGCGTCGTAGGGGCGCAGGTCGGCGAAGCGGCCGGAGAGGACCTTGGCGGCCCACTGCGGGTCCTGGAGGAGGGCGCGGCCGACGGCGACCAGGTCGAACTCGTCGCGCTCCAGCCGGTCGAGCAGGTCGTCGATGCCCTGGACCGGGGCGCCCTCGCCCATGAAGGCGCGGACGAAGTCGCCGTCGAGGCCGACCGAGCCGACGGTGATGGCGGGTCGGCCGGTGAGCTTCCTGGTCCAGCCGGCCAGGTTGAGGTCCGAGCCGTCGAACTCGGGGACCCAGTAGCGGCGGGTCGAGGCGTGGAAGGCGTCGACGCCGGCCTCGGCGAGCGGGGCGAGGATCGCCTCCAGGTCCTGAGGGGTCTCGGCGAGGCGGGCGTCGTAGTTCTCCAACTTCCACTGCGAGTAGCGGAAGATCACCGGGAACCCGGGAGAGACGGCCTCGCGCACCGCGGCGACGAGTTCGGTCGTGAACTTCGTCCGGGCGACCGGGTCGCCGCCGTAGGCGTCGGTGCGGCGGTTGGTGCCCGCCCACAGGAACTGGTCGAGCAGGTAGCCGTGGGCACCGTGCAGCTCGACGCCGTCGAAGCCGATCCGCTCGGCGGCCGCGGCGGCCTCGGCGAACGCGCCGATGACGGCGTCCAGGTCGGTTCGGGTCATCGCCCGCCCCGTTCCCTCGGTGCCGTCCAGCCGGATGCCCGACGGGCCGACGGCAGGGGCGTCGGCGAACGGCGGGTCGCCCTGCTTGCGCGCCATGCCGATGTGCCAGAGCTGCGGAACGATGGTGCCGCCCGCCGCGTGGACGTCCTCGGCGACGCGAGCCCACCCGGCCAGCTGGTCCTCGCCGTGGAAGCGCGGGATGTCGTCGCTCTGGCCGGCGGACTCGTGGCCGACGTACGTCCCCTCGGTGACTATCAGGCCGACGCCTGCGGCGGCGCGGCGGGCGTAGTACGAGCGCACGTCCTCGCCGGGCACGCCGCCCGGGGAGAACCTGCGTGTCATCGGCGCCATCACGATGCGGTTGGGCACGGTCAGCCCGTTGATCGTGACGGGCCGGGACAGGATCTCGGCCGCGCGGGAGGCGGCGGGGTCGGCGGACGCGGCGGGCTCGGTGACGGTCATGGGGATTCCTCGCGGGTACCGGTGGTGTGCGCCGGAACGGATGTGGTCGCCCGTGCCAACCACCTTGACGGCCTCCGCATTTCGCCCGGCCGCGCCGACCCGGCTGTGATCCGCGCCACTGCCCCGGCCCGCCCTCCCGGTCGGCCGTGCCCGCGTGCCCGCCCGAGTCGGCCATGGCCGGAGGCCGCCCCCACCCGCCCTCGTCACAGCCTTGTCAGCCGGACCGTGTCGTCACTCGAAGCGGGTGGGGTCGCCGGCCCCGCGTCGGACGATCTCCGCCGCGCCGCCGGAGAAGTCGACGACCGTCGTCGGGTCCGTGCCGCAGTCGCCGGAATCCACCACGGCGTCCAGCACGTGGTCGAGGCGTTCCTTGATCTCCCACCCCTGGGTCATCGGCTCGTCCTCGCCGGGCAGCAGCAGGGTGCTGGAGACGAGGGGCTCGCCGAGTTCGGCGAGCAGGGCCTGTGTGACGACGTGGTCGGGGATCCTGACGCCCACCGTCCTCTTCTTCGGGTGCATCAGACGGCGCGGGACCTCCTTGGTGGCGGGGAGGATGAAGGTGTAGCTGCCCGGAGTAGCCGCCTTGACGGCGCGGAAGACGGCGTTGTCGATGTGGACGAACTGCCCCAGCTGGGCGAAGTCCGCGCACATCAGGGTGAAGTGGTGGCGGTCGTCGAGACGCCGGATCGACCGGATCCGTTCGAGGCCCTCGTGGTTGCCCATGCGGCAGCCCAGGGCGAAACAGGAGTCGGTCGGGTACGCGATGAGGGCGCCGGAGCGGAGGCTGTCGGCCACGGTGCCGATGGTGCGGGCCTGGGGGGTCTGCGGGTGCACATCGAAGTACTTCGCCATTGGCCGACCCTACGGGATCCACCCGGCCGACCCGGGCCCGGCGCGCTCCAGGCGTGGACCCGCGAACACCGCGGGCCACCCCGTGCGGAGACGACTCGCTCGTTGACCTGGCCTTCAACAAGCCGAACCTCCGGTTCGACGGCCCGGCCGGTAGGTGTCGGCGAAGTCGGCGGCGGTGAAGGTGATGGTCCGGCCACCTTCACCGCGTGCAGCCCAAAGGGCTGCCGCTGCAGCCCTCGGGGAGCACCGGGCTCGCGGCTTCCACCGCACCGCGCGGGGCCGGACCCGCGTGGGTCAGCGGACCGGCGACGCCGAGCACCAGAACCGCCACCACACCGACCGCTGCTCGAACTACCTGCCTGGGCACGATGGTCCTCCTGGACTGCGAACGGAACACGGACTCTCAGTAGGCCGGCTGTCAGTAGACAACCGATCAACAACCGTTCCACAGAAGGCCGTTGGAAGCGGCACTCGTGAGGCAGTGCCCGCCGGGGCGATGGCCGCCCGCCGGTGTTCGTGCTGACCGCAGGACAGGCCGCGGGTGGCCGCAGTCCGTCCCCGTGCCGGGGAAGACACGGGTCCGCCGCCCCCGCCAGCCGCCCTCGCGCCGCCCTGTCGCACCCGGCGCCGGCCGAGAAGGTCGTTGATCGCCTGTCTACCCGCACTGCCTAGCGTCCTTCCCCGTACCCGGCCCGACCCGGGCCGTCGTCGAAGGGAGAACTCTCGTGCTGCGCAAGACCCGCGCCTTGCTGACCGGTTCAGTCGCCGTTCTGGCCCTCAGCCTCACCTCGACCGCCTTCACCGCCAACGCCGCCGGGGACCAGAGCGGCATCGACGCCTGCGCCCACGAAGCCCAGCTGGCGGGCTTCGCGAAGGACAAGTCCGGCGAGGGCCGCAACGACGACGCGATCTACGCCGTGGCGATCGCCATGGCCGAGTCCGGCTGCAACCGCCTGGCCGTCCACACCAACCTCCCCACCGACCCCGACCCGGGTACCAAGGACCTCGGTGCCTGGCAGATCAACGAGCGCTGGTACCCCGAGGTCCACTACCACGACGCCGAGGTCGTCACCGCCGAGAACTGGCAGGACATGGGCTGGTCGGCGCGCAAGGCCTTCAGGATCGACAACGACGGCACCGGCCGCGGCTGGGCCTCCTGGGCGGCCTGGCACCTGGGCACCTACCAGCAGTACCTCGGCCAGGCGCGCGACGCCGTCTACCGCGTCTGGCAGTGACGCCCCGCCGCGGGTGACCACATCGAGCACCCGCACCCGCCCGGCCGCCCCTGGTGCCCCGCCCGGCACCAGGGGCGGTGCGCGTCAACGGACCCGGCGCCCGCACCCCGCGCGATCCCGCGTCACTGGTGCTGCGGGCGCCATTCGAAGAGCAGGATGGTCGCGTCGTCCCGCAGTTGGTTGCGCTGGTGGTCGAGGATGGCGTGGATGAGCAGCCGCAGCACCTCGGCCGGGCGTTGGCCGGCGGCGGAGGAGCGGATGATGAAGTCGGTGAACCGGTCGAGGCCGAACTCCGCACCGTCCGCGTCGCGCGCTTCCACGACGCCGTCGGTGTAGAGCAGGACGCAGTCGCCCGGTTCCAGTGTCGTCTCGTGGACCTGCCGGGCTGCCGGGGTGAGGTGGCCGGCCAGGCCGATCGGCGGCTGCGGGGGGCTGTTCAGCGCCCCGTCGAGCACCCGCTTGGCACGGATCAGCAGCGGTGGAGGGTGGCCGCAGTTGACCCAGTGCAGCACCCCGGTGTTCGCGTCGAGCCGGCACAGCACGCCGGTGCAGAAATGGTCGGGCAGCCACCGGGCGAGCGCCTGGTCGACGGAGCCGACGACGTCGGCCAGCTCGCCACCGCCGCGGCGGGCGTTGCGCGCCGCCGCCATGGCGACCGACGTGGTCAGGCCGGAGGACAGATCGTGGCCCATGGAGTCGAGGATCATGGTGTGCAGCACGTTCTTGACCACCGAGTGGTCGAAGGCGTCGCCGGCGGCGTCGTACGCCGGTTCCAGGACCGCGGTCGAGACGCACCGGCGGCTGCCGATGGTGTGGGGTGGCAGGAAGGCCCGGAGCATCTCGGTGGGTAACCGCATGGTCGCGGTGCGGGTGCGGGCCGCGAGCCAGTCACTGTAGGTGCGCTTGGAGGTGATCAGCATGGCGAAGAGGTGGGCCAGCATCCGGCTGCGGCGCATCCGCACCCCGTCGAGCGAGGCGGTCCGCACCGCCAGCACGCCCAGCCGCTCCGCACCGTCGACCAGAGGCATCCAGACGATCACGCCGTCGCCGGCGTCGTTCACTCGCGGGGAGACCGTGCGGTACGCCAAGCCGGCCGACGAGCGGTCCACCGACAGCGGCTCCAAGGCCTCGTTGAGGGGGATGAGGAGCCGTTGTTGCAGGTCGACGAGGTAGATCAGCGCGGTGTCCAGGTCGAGGGCCGAGGCGCACCGGTTCGCCAGATCGGACAGTTCGACCGGCAGGGCCGTCTGTGCCTCGATGATCAGCGCTTCCAGCCGATTCTCGTCGACGGAGGCGTCGGGACCGGTGGACGCGTGCGGTGGCTCCGACACGGGATCACCCCTTCCGTGCCCAGTTTCACACCGATCCCGGCCGCTCTCACGTCAGGCACGATCGCGCCGCGTGCGGCCCCGGCCGGGGCCTGGCTGGCCGGAGCCGGGCCCCGGCCCGCCTTGCGGACCATGGCACGGCCAACCCGGCGACCAAAGCCCACCGAAGTCACGGGTATTGCATCCAGTCTTGAGGGCACAATCGGGCGGAGCTCGGTCACAAGGGGTCCGGTGACGCAGGTCGCAGGGGGTTCTGCTCCGACGCGGGCGGTGCCGTCGGAACACTTCTTGTCCGCGAGGGCGATGGCGAGCCCTTGATCACGCGGTCCCGGTGGCGCTCGTGCCCCTCGACTCGGTAGGTGCCGTCGGGCAGCAGCCCTTGTTGGTCCGGCACCTGTCGTGGCCCTCGGCGCTCGCGCCGAGGGCGGATCCGGCCCGGAGATCGGGCACGCCTCGGGTACGGAGCCACTCGGGTGGAATGGCCAGCCGGGACGCCTCGGGAACCGCGGTGGGGGAACAGTCGTCGGGCGTACGTTAGTGCCCGAAGGAGCTGTGATGACGCTTTCCGTCACCTTCAAGAGCAGGGACCAGATCCCTGGGACGACCGCGTATCAGGTGTGGTCCTACCAGGTGTCGGGCACCGGCGCGGAACTGCCGAAGGACCAGTTGGTCGCGCTCGGACTGCCGATCGACATCGATGTGCGAGACCCGGGCGAGTTTCCGACCATCACCCTACTGGCGGGCACGTTCGTGCAGGACGACCCGGGCGGCACCCGTCAGTACGTGGGACGGACCGTGACGAATCCGGGGTCCGCGGTCGTCTCGTTCGTCGCACCCGCCACGGATTCGACCTGCGAGGCGCTCCTGGTGAAGGCACCTTCGGGCCAGCCGTGGGTCACCGTTCCGTTCACCACGGTCGGCGGCACCTCGCCCAGCCTGGTTCAGACGCTGCCGGCCCCGCGTCGGGGCTCGGCCGTGTTCACCGGCCGTCCGCTGTCCGACTTCCGGGGCACGCTGCCGTACGCCAGCGAAGTGGTCGGCGTCTACCAGCCGCTGATCGGGTGGCTGGGGGCGCTCAGCACGATGCGGGCGATCGAGCGCTCGGGAGGACACCCACCGCTCGGCCCGGAGGACTTCTCCGGCGACGGCGCATCGAAGCTCGACGACTACCCGCTCGCCGAACTGGCCGGACGCTTCGACGCCGTCCCTGGCACGGTGTCGCCGGTCGGGGTCGTGAACCTGTTCCGCCAGTACTTCTTCGAGTTCGACACCTTCCTCGGCACCCCCTCCGGGCACCTGTGGCTCAGCCCCGGGGGCACGGTCGAACTCGTCGAGACCAGCACGCGCCGCACCCTGGTGGAGAAGACGGCCGAACAGTCGCAGGAGACCAGTCGGCAGGTCGAGGAGAGCCTGAGCAGCCAGGACGACGTCGCCGACGCGGTGAAGGAGTCGAACGCCAACGACACCAAGCTCGGCGTCAGCGCGACCGGCGGGGTGAACGCGCCGATCTACCATGCCGAGGCCAGCGCCAATTTCAGCACGGACAACACCGTCAGCAAGTCGTCCGAGGAGACCCACAAGCGCTCCCGGTCGCAGAGCGCGAAGGTCAGCAGCCAGATCAAGCGGAACTTCAAGACCACGTTCAAGACGGTCACCGAGACCACGGACACCTCGAGCCGCCGCTACGTCGTCCAAAACACCACGTTGAACCTGGTCAACTACGAACTGCGACGCAAGATGCGCAAGGTGGGGGTACAGATCCAGCACATCGGCTCGCGGCTGTGCTGGCAGGTCTACCTGGACGATCCTGGGGCCCCCTTGGGACTCGGCGAGCTCGTCCACGTCGTGTCCGCGCCCGACGTGACGGACGTCAAGAAGCCGGAGCCGCCCGCCGTGCCGCAGACCAAGGTCGTCGAGTTCACGGGGCCGTTCCCGATCCTGAAATACCCGGGCACCAGGGACGCGCCCGACGCGGACAACGCGGACTTCGTGTTCCTGGAGGGGCCGCCGCACGACCCGCCCTTCAAACCGGACGAGCCCCAGGGCCTGATGAGCTACGACCGGGCCCACCACATCATCGCCGAGGCGGACTTCACCGCCGGCGCGGCGGCTCCCGGCTACACCCTGGTGGGCGCGGCGGTGAAGTCCGCGCAGTCCGGTGGGAAGCCCTGCAAGTTCGCGGCGCAGGAGGTCAGGATCGAGAACCCCGCCACGGGCCAGTTCCGGGTGATCGCGAAGTACCTCAACGTCGGTGACATGAACGCGATCGACTTGACGTTCACCCTGACCTGGGACCCGCCCAAACCCGACCAGGATCCCGCGCAGGCCCAGTACCTCGCGGATCTGGCCGCGTACGAGGAGCAGGTCGGCCGCGTCCAGCGCGAGGCGTACGCCAACGCGGTGCGGGAGCGACTGAAGCTCGTCAGCAACCTCCGACCCCGGTCGTCGGACGACCTGCGCAGCGAGGAGCGCCACACGGTCTACCGGCAGCTGCTCGCCAAGATCACTCCGCTGTTCGACGATCCGCACTTCAACGCCGAGATGCTCGGCCAGACCTTCGATGTGGACGAGATGCTCTACTTCGTCGCGCCCGACTACTGGAAGCCGCAGGCGGCCTCTGGCATGCTCGACGACAACTCGCTCAGCCGGTACCCGGTGCCGACGCCCCCTTGGGCGCCGCACCCGCCGGCGGCCGGCGACTGTTGGGTCGACCAGATCGTCGGGGAGACGGTGAGCGGCTGGTACACCCGCACGGGGAAGACTCCGGATCCGGAACCACAGCCCCAGCCCACCGCCGCAACGCAATCGGCGACGCCCGGGCCGTGCGAGCTGCACCCCGAATGGCGGCTGAACTACCTGATCACCGAGGAGACGCTCCCCGCCCCCATGGGAAGCTCGCTGGGCTGGCGCATCCAGATCGACGGCGACGAGCGACGCAACGAGTTCCTCAACTCGGCCTGGGTCAAGGCCGTGTTCCCCGTGCGGCCCGGACACGAGCTGCAGGCCATCAAGTGGCTGGACGCCACCGTCGAGGGCCATGCCGCCCTCGGACTTCCGTACCCCTACGACCCGCAGCAGGACCCGCTGGAGTACAAGGACAAGACCGTCGGCCAGGTGCTGACCCTGGTCGCCAAGACGCTGGCGGCCACCAACTCCGATGTGGCCCGGACCATCGCCTCGGAGAAGGTCTTCGAGACCGGTTTCGATCCGCTCGCCGGCGGCTTCCAGACCGGCAAGCCGTACCAGATCTTCGACCAGTGGGTGGAGGTCCTGCCGACGGACCAGATCGTCGCGGTGCCCGTCAGCTACGACCCGAAGTCCGGCCAGCAGTTGTGAAAACGGCTCCGACCGCACCGTCGGACGGCGGGTGCTGAGCGATGGCAGGCACCCGCTACGTGCACGCGACGAAGGGGACGACCAGCGGGGCCTTCGACACACCTGCCAGGCCGGCGCGCTCGGTCGGCGCCGCGTTGAAGGCCGCCGCCGCGGGAGACACCGTCGTCATCCTGGACGCCGCCACGTACTTCGAGGACGAGCTCGTCATCGACAAGCCCCTGACGCTGACCAGCGCGTACCTGCAGGCGCATCCGCAGGCCGATCCGAGCGATCCGAAGTTCGACGTCCGGCCGTTCCCGACCCTGGCGCCCAAACCGGACGCGCAGCACCGCGTGCTGCGCGTGTCCGGAGCCCCCGGCAGCCCCCTCGGCCCTGTCGTGGTAAGCGGTCTGCGCGTGGCCCAGGGCCGCTCCATCCACGTCCCGGGAAGTGCCGACCCGGCCCTCGGCTCGGGCGGGGGCATCGCCGTGATCGACACGGACGACGTTCGAATCGAACGGTGCGTCATCTCGGGCTGCCGGACGCAGAGCGCACCGTTGCCCGCGTGGCCGGAAGCCGACCGGGCCGCACTGCGCCAGGACATTGTGGACCTGGTCGACACGCTCGTACCGCCGATCGCCGAGGTGCTGCTCAACGCCGCGATCGGTGCGGCGAACATCCTGATCCGCAACCTCCGCAACCTCCCGGGCGGGCTCATGCCGATCCCGCTGTTCGACCGGAACGCCGTCAAGACGATCCTCGGCAGGGAGTTCGACGCACACATCCCTCCGGGTAAGCCGGTCAACTGGCTGGCCGGCCAGGCCTTCGGCGGGGGCGTCGCCGCCGTCTGGTCGAGTGCGGTCATCCGCAACTGCCGGATCCAGGGCAACAGCGCGCAGGGCCGGGGATCGGGCCTCGCGGTCGTCGGGTACGGGTGGCCCACGATCGAGAACTGCTGGATCGACAAGAACCGCAGCGGTGACCGGGGACGCCTCGACGGCGGAGGCATCGGCGCGGAGATCTCCCTGCCGGGCAAGTTGACCCGCGACCTGAACGAGGTCGATCTGGTCAGGTTCCTTCGGAGCAAGGCGTCCGCGGCGCGCTCGGCCCTGGCGTCCGTCTCGATGCCCGGCCCGATCGAACTGATGCAGTTCGCCCAGTGGCTCCTCGATCCCACACAACCTCCCGTGATCACCGACAACGTCCGTCGGCTGACGCTGTTCCTGAGCAACGGCTACCGCAAGCCGGAGCAGCTCTTCCGGGAGCTCTTCTACGTGTTCGCCGCGACTGCGCTGGCGCTGGGTCGGTGGGACGCGTGGAACGAGGCCGAGATCAAGGCCGCACGCAGCCGGTCGATCACCGTGAAGAACTCCGTGATCACGAACAACGGGTGTGGTGACGACGGAGGGGGCGTCTACTGCTCCGTGCTGTCACGCATCGCGATCGCCGACTGCCGGATCGAGGGCAACAGCTCGCCCGGCGCGGGCGGCGGTGTTCGCCTGACCATGGGTTCGTCCGGCTCCATCACCGGCTGCACGATTACCCACAACGTGTGCGGCACACGGCCCGGCGTGCAGATGTCCACTCCTCGGCCCGCCTCGTCCATCACGGTGGCCGGCCTCACGATCACCTTGCCCGCAGAGCCCTCGCGCCCCGTCTCGACGGCGGGCGGCGGCGGCATCTCGGTGCGCAACGCGGACGTGACACTGACGACCACCACCATCGGAAGCTCGCCCGGCGGGCCGACAGGGAACATCACCAGTGATCACCCCGGCGGAGGGTTGTTGGTGTACGCGGACACCGAGGGCGACATGGCCGGTTTCCCCGACTTGTGGACCACCATCCAGCACGAGGTGTTCGAGGTGCGCGACATCCGGGTCACGGTGGACGCGGCCTGCCGGATCACCGGGAACGGCAGCGGATTCCGACCCGGTCCGACACCGGTGGCCAAACCTCTCTTCGCCAAGGGCGGGGGCGTCTTCCTCCTCCGCGGCATGTTCCCGGACGCACCCACCCCGGCGGTATCCATCGCCGACGTCGCCGCGACCGTACGGGGCAACATCGCGCAGGTCCATCCGTACGAATCGCGGTTCGTTCCGCACCTCGCCATCCGCGCTGCCCACGACGTCTGCATCCAGGATCTCAAGGCCGTCAAAGAGTGGACCGAGACGAACGACGCGCCCCTGGTCAAGGCCGGGGCGCTGCGCTGGCCCTGACGCGGCAACCGGTGATGGTGCCGGCGGCCCCGGGCCCGCGGGCTCGCACGAATAAGGGCGTCCGCCAGTAGGGGGCGGGTGAAGGAGCGCCCGCCGCGATGGGGGTCCCCCGGCCGAAGGCTGGGGGCGAGAGCCAGGGCGACGCCGGCCCTCTGCTGACGGACCACTCCAAGCACCAGGTCAGCGCGAGCGGCCGAGCAGCTCGGCCGTCTCGGCGCGCCGGTTCCAGGCGATGACGGCCAGCGGCACCATGAAGATGAACGGGGTCCCGGCGTTCTCGCCGTGCATCGCGGTGAGCTGGGTAACGAGCGCGAACGCCAGGAAGACGATCAGCGCCGTCGCGGCCGGCCCGGCCAGCCGGCGGACCAGCAGCCCGACCGCTCCGGCCAGCTCCACCAGTCCGGTCAGGTACATGAACCAGTGGCCCACACCGATGGCGTCGAAGACGGTCGTGGCGGCGGGGAGCGCGAGCAGCTTGGGCAGCGCGCTGGCCAGGGCGAAGAAGAGCGCGAGCAGGATCCGCAGCGTCCAGACCACCCGGACCACGGCCTTGCTGGACTTCGCGGCGGTGGCGGTGGTCGTGGTGGCGGCAGTGGCGGTGCTGGACATTTCAGGTCTCCCTGGTCGGCTGTCGTTGCTTTCTCAGGTTTGACCGCCGCCACCGCCTGAACTCATCGGTCCCGGGAGAAAAAGTCTTCCGGCAGCCCCACCTCCAGCGCCAGCAGCTCGCCGACGGTCTGCCGCCCACGGATCAGCCCGGCCCGATCGCCCTCGACCGTGACCTCCGGGATCAGCGGTCTGGAGTTGTCGTTCGACGACATGCTCGCCCCATATGCGCCGGTGTCGTGGAAGACTGCCAGGTCCCCGATCTCCGCGCGCGGCAACGCGAACGGCTCCACGTCGCCGCCCTCCAGCCAAGGCCGTTCGTTAGCAGGTGCCGAGCTGATCGGCAGTAGCAGGGCAGGCACGGTTCGCCCGATCATGGAGTTCTCTACGCTTCATGATCACCGGGGGATCCGTGCCTGCCGTTCCATCATGCATTCTCGACCCGATCCGCGACCAGTTCCTCGCGCTGCTGCCCGTTCGTGAGGTTCGTCATCCGTTGGGCTGCCACAACCCGCGCATCAGCGACGCGGTGGTCTTCGACCGCCTCGTGCAGGTCCTGGTCTTCGGATGCGGATACGAGCGGGTGGCCGACCACCTGTGCTCCGCCACCATCATGCGCCGCCGCCGCGACGAGTGGATCGCCACCGGCGTGATGGAGAGCCTGCGTCTGATCGTACTCGCCCACTACGACCGGATGATCGGCCTCGAACTCGACCAGCTGTCCGCGGACGGCTGCATCGCCAAGGCACCGTCCGGCGGAGAATGCGCCGGCAAGAGCCCCGTCGACCGGGCCAAACTCGGCGTGAAACGCTCGCAGTTGACGGACGGCTACGGCATACCGCTGGTCACCGACCCGGCACCGGCCAACACCCGAGACCACACCCTGCTGCCCGCCACCCTCGACCGTTTCGCCGCCCTGGAAGCGACTCTGGGGCCGCTGCCCGAGCACCCCCGCCTGGCCCTGGACGCCGGCTACGACTACAGCATGGTCCACCCCAGGATCTACAGACCAGAGGGATTATCGGCCGGATCGCCGAGCGCGGCGCGAAGACCCCGATCCAGGCCGGCGGCCGCTGGGTGGTCGAGCGCACGAACTCCTGGATGAACAACTTCGGCAAGCTCCGCCGCTGCACCGAGCGACGAAGAACCCCTGTCGAGTTCTTCATCGCCCTGGCCAGCGTCATCATCACCGTCCGGTGCCTGATCCGACGCGCCTGGACCCTCTACCGATGGGACACCCGGCCTCGAAGCCCCCGCATCCGATGACCTACTGGCGGACCCTCTAAGCCGTCGCCGAAGAACTCGAGCTCCTTCGGGCAACGGTGGACGTAGCCGCCGTCACCCCACAGGGAGATGAAGATCATTCACGGAATCGCAGCCAAAACCAATTTCAGAGATTGCCATCACCCCCGCCCCGTGCCCCGACCTCGGGCACCTGGAATGCGGCATCTACGTCGACTGCCTCGTCCAGTCCGGCGAGACTACCGTGCTTACCGCCCCGTTTCCTCTCGACATCGACCCGGCGAGGCGGCGCCGGTAGGCCCGTGCGGAACCGTGATGGCCGGGCCCCTCATCTGAGGAGCCCGGTCGTCGGCATGCCGGCGAGCTACCAGCCAGGCCCTCCTTCGCTCCTCCCGGCTCTGTCCCGTAATCGGTGGTAACGAAGGGTGAGGGTCGTCGTTTGCGTTGCACGCGAGACGTCAACGAGCTTGTGGGTGTGGTGTTTTCGGGTCTGTCGGCACTGGTCGTTCAGGATGTGGTGGATGAGGGCGAGGTCATCCGGGTGTCGGCCCGGACCCGGTGCGAGCCGGTGCCGCGCCCGGTGTGCGGGGAGCCGACCCTCCGCGTGCACGGCTTCCACCACCGCGTGGTTGCGGACGTACCGGTGGATGGCCGGCGGGTGGGGACGTGGGCGGCGGCGAACAACGTCGAGATCGCCTACACCCCGACCAACAGCTCCTGGCTCAACCGGATCGAGGCCCAGTTCACCGCCCTGCGCTACTTCGCCTTCGACGGTACCGACCATCCCAGTCGCAAGGTCCAGGGCGGCATGATTCGCCGCTACATCATCTGGCGGAACAAGCACGCCGCCGATCAGCTCCTACGCGAGGTCGTCACCAGGGCAAACGTTGCCTGATGCGGCACTAGCCGGGTTTGATGGTGGCGAGCTGCGCGAGTAGGACGACCAGGCGGTAGGTGTCGGCGAAGTCGGCGGCGGTGAAGGTGACTGTCCGGCCACCTTCACCGCGTGAGACACCTGGCACGAGTGTCGCCAGGTCAACCATGAACGGCGCGGAAAGGTCGACCTCGACTTCAAGTGGTCCGGCAAGAGCCAGCGCTGAGACCTGTGCACGCCGCGTGATGGCTTCGGTTGCCGCATGGCGCAGCCGCTCCCGAGCTTCTTCGGGGTGCAGGGCAACGGCAGCGCCCTGGCCGAGGGCTTGCTTGACAGCGACGGTGACCGCGGAGGGGACCAAATCATGGAGTTCGGCGCAGGCGCTGTCGTCGCCGCTGAGCAGTACGACCGGTACGTCCAGATGTCCGGCCATGGAGGTGTTGAGGCCGATCTCGCCCATGGAATGTCCGGCCACGCGCACGTCGAGGATGCCGTCGTTCATGGTGTGTGCCAGCACGGCTGGTCCGCCGCCGGCGCGGGCGTGGTAGCCGACGAGTAGGACCGCGTCGGTCTGTTCGTCCAGTCCGCCGAGCATGCCCAGGGGCCGCGGCTTGCCACGGACCAGGTACGCCCGGCGGTTGAGTTCCTCTGGCAGTAGGTTGCGGAAAGGGCCGTGCGCGTCGGCGACCCTGACTTCGGCCGTGGGTTCGGCATCCAGAACACCGGCGATCGCGGCGTTCGCCTCGGCTGTCATCAACGCTCGGCCGCGCTCGTAGTCGTAGCGATCCGGGTCCGTCTCGGTGGGATGCACGATCCCCGAGACACCCTCCATGTCAACAGAGATCAAGACCTTCATAGCTCAGGGAGCCTATGTGCTCCGCGCATCAGACGGACGCCGAACGACAGAACCTCTGACCTTGTCGGCCAGACCATGCCGGACACTGACGCTATCTCTCCTGAACATCCAGGAACTTGTCGATCACCAGGTGTCGCCGCAACCGGTGAACAAACGCTGCCACTGAACGCGAACAGAGCCATCTGCCGGTCCGTGGGAGAGGCGCGGGTGCTGCACGCGAAGCTCCACCCGGTGCGAGACCGCTGGGTGTGGCCGGTGGCGGTTGGCTGGCGCGATTGCCGGACGTGGGCCGGACGCGGCAAGCGGTGCCGCGCCCGGTCCAGGGCGGGCCGGGGCCCGGCCCGTACTCCTGCGGCCCCTCGGGCAGCGGGTGTGCGGGCAGGCGTGCGGCTGTCCGGGCGGGGTCAGCTCGGGAAGGGCCAGGTCGGGCACCACGGCCATGTGATCTGGCCCGGGTAGGGCGGGCCCCACGGCGGGCACGGGGGCAGGGACGGCGTCGACTGGGCGGTGGTCCACAGGACTGTGCCGTTCAGCTGGACCGCGATGGCGCCCTCGTTGTAGACGGCCAGCTCGGCGCCGGGGTGGCCGCCGGTGTTGCTGGCCCACAGCGGGGTGTTGTCGGCGGCGTACACGACGAGGTTGCCGTCGCCCTGCATGACCAGGATGTTGCCGTTGGGGATGGCGCCCTTGGCGACCCAGATCGGGGTGGTGTCGCGGTACAGGACGACGTTGCCGTCGCCCTGCATGGCCAGCATGATGTGGCCGTTCGGCGAGTACCAGGCCTGGTTGCGGTTCAGCAGGCTGTTCATCGGGATGTGGGTGGGCTCGGTCAGCGCGGCGGCCACGGCCGGGGCCACGGCGGGAGCGGCGGCCGGAACAGCCGGTGCGGCGTCGGCGGTGCCGGTGGCGACGGCACCGAGCCCGATCGTGGTGAGGGCGGCCAGGGCGGCGAACCGGGAGCGGAGTCTGGACATGGGTTGGCGTGAAGTCCTTCCGATCAGTGGGAAGTTGACGGTGCATCACGATCTCTCGCGGCGCCGCACCTCACGCTAGGGTCGCGGTGTGCCGTCGAGCGGCAGGTCCACCGGCAGCTTCCCTCCCGCCGCCGAGCGTTTTCTCTGCCCGTGGCGAATCCGTGGTGAGCAGAGAAAACGCTCCTATTGGTCTTGCGCGGCCGGCTTCTCAGGGCGCCGATGCCAGGGTGTCGTCGAGCCGGTCGCGGAACGGCGACTGTTTCACGGCGGCCTCCGGAGGGGTCGGGGGTGGGGTGAGGGGCGGGAGGCGGGGTTCAGCGGGCGCTGCCGAGGTTCCGGTCGCCGTCGGCGCCTTCGAGCATGAGGGTGGTCTCCTCGATGCGGCGGAAGCGGCCGTCGGGGGCGAACTCGGCGAAGAGGTAGACCTCCATGCGGACGGTGGACCCGTCGGTCTTGACGACGGTCATGGTGTGGCGGTCGGCGTAGCGGTCGCCGGCCGCGAGCTCGTCGTGGACCTCGACGGAGCCGTCGGCGACGACCGTGCGCAGGTGGGCGATGTGGGTGAGGAATCCGGTGCGGTCGGCCCACTCGCCGTCGGTGCGCTGGCGGTAGTCGGGGGCGAAGTGCCGGTCGGCGGCCTCGTCCAGGTCGAGGCCCGGGGTGAGGAGGAGGTCGGTGAGGGCGGCGCGGACGTCGGTGCGGTTCATGGGGATTCCTTCGGGTGCGTGCGGGAGCGGCCCGCCGTGGATCGATCGGATATGCGTGCCTTAAGCACGCTTGTGACTGTACCGGAAAAGCGTGTGCGGCGCACGCTAATCTGGAGGGGTGAAGAACTCGACAGGACAAGACATCGCCGAGGCCCTCGGGCTGCTCCTACGGCGCAGCACCCGCGCCCGGCTCTACACCCACCTGACCGAGGGACTGGGGGAGGCCGTCGACGACCTCACCTACCCGGTCCTCAGCGGCCTGGCCCGCACCGGCCCGTCCAGCGCCGCCGACCTCGGCCGCGAGATCGGACTGGACCGCACCACCGTCACCCGCCGCGCCGACCGCCTGGAGCAGGCCGGCCTGCTCCGGCGCCGACCCGACCCGGCCGACGGCCGCGCCACCCTGCTCGCCCTCACCGACGAGGGCCGCGCCGTCATCGCGGCCACCCGGCAGCGGCTCGCCGCCGGCATCGAGGACTCGCTCGCCACCTGGCCGCAGGACGACGCCCAGGCCTTCGCCCGCCTCCTGCGCCGCTTCCTCGACGACGGCCCCTTCGCCGCCGGCCGCGACTGACCGCCCCGGCCCGGCTGGCCGCGACTGACCGCCACCCGCCGACGGCCCCGGAAAACGCGAGAGGACCCGGGAGCGTAGCCTGCTCCCGGGCCCCTGTTTGCCGCCCAATTGCGCACACCGGCACGTTTAAGGGTGGCGGATCAGATTGAAATCGACGCGTTCTGCCTTTGAACTACCGTGCCACGGAGCGGCACAGACAGGACTTGAACCTGCATTCGTCGACATTCGTCCACACCCGGTCGATCCGGTGTTCGGCGGCGAATGCTGAGACTGGAGCGAGAGTCTGAGATTCACGGGGCCCGCCTCTGCCTGGCTTGGGCTACCCCGGCCGGTGGCGCCGGGGGGAGGACTCGAACCTCCACTGTGACCCCTGGTCAGCTTCAACATCAGTGTCAGCTTTTCGCACCGCGCAGCGCCCCCGCCCGGTCTCCCGGGACGGGGTCCTTGCGCGCTCGGTGCACCCGCCCGGCTCCCCGGGCGGGCGATCGAAGAGGCTACCGGAACAGGTAGCCGAAGACGGCGTCGCCCACCCGCTGGTCGGCGACCTCGACGGCGTTGGCCTCCTCACGGGCGAACTTGACCGCCTGCTGGAGCTTCTCCACCCGCTCGGCGAGCTCGTTCACCCGGCGGGCCGGCAGCGCGCCGGAGAACTTGACCGTGGTCCAGTAGCCGACCGCGATGTCCTCGTAGTAGACCTCGACCTGGGCCGGGTGCTTCTCGGTGGCCTCGGCCTTGACGTGGTTGCGCGGCACCTTCTTGGTCCGGATGGTGCGCACCGGCTCGGTCTTCCAGGAGTCGGTGGACGGGTCGAGGTTCCACGACTCGGAGGCGTCCAGCACCGGGAGCTTCTTCACGAAGGTGAACAGGTCGGTGAGCTGCTTCTCCAGGAACAGCAGGTACGGCACCGGCACCTGGGCGAGGAGCACCTGGCCGTCCACCACCACGTCGGCGAGGGCGCCGATGTTGGCCCAGTCCTTGGTGGCCGTGACGTCGAAGAGCCGGGTGAGGGTGCTCGCGGTGGACCGCAGGATGTCCTCGGCCTTCAGCTGCACACGGGTCGACTCCGGCGGCAGCTGCTCGCCCTCCTCGTCCTTGGGCTGGTAGGTGCGGGAAATCCCGGCCAGCAGCGCGGGCTTCTGCAGGTCCTGGTGGGCCTGCGTCAGCTCCTGGAAGGACTTGGACTTGACGCCCTTTTCAACGGCGATGATCTGGTTCAGCTTTGCCACGCCGTGGACGCTACCAGTCTCGAACGGAACGGCGACACCCGATTTCTCGATCGATCAGCCGTCCCGGTAAGTCTCGTGACACGGCCGCGGGTTGGCGTCCGGAAGGGCCGGAGGCACACACGTCTCGTGGTGAACCGGCCCGGGCGCGAGCGCCGGTCGGGCGTCCCCTCGACACCGGTTCGGTGGGCCGGGCCCGTGCGCCGAGGGACCACGTTCCGTCGCAGTGCTCGTTCGCCGGCCCCGCCACCGTGGCGCTCGTTCCCGGGCTTCGCCGGCTGCGGCCCGCCAAGGCCGGAGACCGCCTCCTGTAGGCGAATTCCAGGGGGCGGCCTTCCGGGTTTCCTCAGGGTCCGGGGAGCGTAGCGCGGGCCACTGACACTGATACCGCTACTGCTGACCGGAGGTTCTCGACGAACCGCTTGAAGCGGCGCAGGTCCACCCTCACCGCCGACGCCGCCGGGGACCGGAGCGGCATCGACGCCTGCGCCCACGAAGCCCGGCTGGCGGGCTTCGCGAAGGACAAGTCCGGCGAGGGCCGCAACGACGACGCGATCTACGCCGTGGCGATCGCCATGGCCGGGTCCGGCTGCAACCGTCTGGCCGCTACCGCGTCCGGCCGTGACGCCCCGCCAACCGCGCACGGCCCGCAAACGCGGGCGAGGCCCGGCACCCGAACGGGTGCCGGGCCTCGCCCGACAGTGGAGCGCCAGGCCCGGGTTGCACGGACTCTCCCTACTGAAAGTAGGGCGTGCTCTGGTAGCACCGCTGACGCCTGACGAGGAATCATCTCCCTCGCGACGAGAAGAATACTAGCAGGTCAGCGGCCCACTATCGAACCCACGGTAGATCACAGGGCCCGTCCGGCCCGGTCGGCCGACCGGGCCGCGCCGCGTGGTGCGAGCCCTGGGCGTCAGGCGCCGAAGGCGGCGAGGAGCTTGTCGGTGAGGCGGTCGAGGTAGTCGGGGGCGGTCGGGGTGTGGATGACCGCCAGGCGCCAGTAGAGCGGGCCGACGAGGAGGTCGAGCGCGAGTTCGCGGTCCACGTCGGCGGGGAGTTCGCCGCGGCCGACCGCCCGCTCCAGGAGCTGCGTGGCCTTGGCGCGGCGGGTGTCGCGGACGGTGGCGAAGAGTGCCTCGGCCAGTTCGGGGCTGCGGCCGCCCTCGGCGATCAGGTCGGGGATGATCCTCGCGGGAAGCCGCTGGTTCAGCGCGTCGGCGACCTCCGTGAGGAAGGCGAGGACGTCGCCGCGCAGGGTCCCGGTGTCGGTGGGCCCGGAAGCGTCGACGGCGACGGCGGTGACCAGGTCGACGGTCATGTCCAGCTTGGACGCCCAGCGGCGGTAGATGGCCGCCTTGCCCGCACCGGCGCGCTTGGCGACGGCTTCCAGGGACAGCCGCGCGTATCCGGCCGACGCCAGTTCCTCGAAGAAGGCGGTGGCGATCGCCTCGGTCACCGAGTCCTGGAGCACGGGTCCTCCGGGGAGCCGGCGCCCGGGGGAGTGGCCGGAGGCGGGCACGGACGCCGGGGCCGGGGCCGGCGGCTGGGGCGGGGGAGAGCTGGACATGTCCCGAACCTACATGAGACGGAACGGTTGCGTCTCGACTTGGTGGGGCCTATCGTCATTCGAAGACGAGACGGAACAGTTCCGTCTCGACAAGTGGTCTGGGGTGTGCACCATGCGATTCCTGTACGAGGACGAGTCGTTCTCCTTCGAGGCACTGCGCGCGGCCGGCTTCGCCGGCGACGGCGGCGCCGACCTGGGCGAGGTCCTGGCCACCCTCCGCAACGTCGGCGAGGGCGACGAGGAGGCCTGGCTGCGCGAGCGGAGGAACACCGCGCAGCGCGTCCACGCCACCGGCACCCGCGCCCTGACGGCCGGCCACAGGGTCAGCGCCCGCGAGGCCCTGCTGCGCGCGTCGAACTACTACCGCACCGCCGAGTTCTACCGCCGCGACGACCCCGCCACCGACCCCGAGGCCAAGACCCTCTCCGCCCTGTCCCGCGAGACCTTCGCGACCGCCGCGGCGCTGATGGACACCCCCGTCGAGGCCGTACGCATCCCCTACGAGGACACCACCCTGCCCGGCTACCTCTTCCTCGTCGACGACTCCGGCGTCCCCCGCCCGACCGTCATCTTCACCAGCGGCTTCGACTCCACCCTGGAGGAGGCCTACTTCGTCATCGGCGCGGCCGCGCTGCGCCGGGGCTACAACGTGCTGGCCTACGACGGGCCCGGCCAGGGCGCGGCGTTGCGCGAGCAAGGACTCGTCTTCCGTCCGGACTGGGAGGCCGTGGTCACCCCGGTGGTCGAGTACGCGCTCACCCGGCCCGAGATCGCCCCCGACCGGCTCGCGCTGCTGGGCTACAGCCTCGGCGGCTACCTCACCGCCCGCGCCGCCGCCCACGAACACCGCCTGGCCGCCCTGGTCCTGGACGACGGCCTCTACGACTACCACGACGCCCACACCCGGTTCATGCCCCCGTTCCTGTCGGAATGGATCGAGGCCGGGCGCGACGACCTCGCCAACCCCGTCGCGAGCCTGCTCATGCAGGGCAGCACCCAGCTCCGCTGGGCCCTGCGCAACGGCGTGTGGGCGTTCGGCGCCGACTCCGTCGCGGACTACATCCGCCGCACCGCCGACTACACCCTCGACGGCGTCGCCCACCTCATCGACTGCCCCACCCTCATCCTGGACGCCGAGGACGACCAGTTCTTCCGCGGCCAGCCCCAGCGCGTCCAGGCCGCACTGACCTGTCCCCACACCCTGATCACCCTCCCCGAGGCCGAAGGTGCGGGCGAGCACTGCCACATGGGAGCGATGTCGCGCTTCCAGCAGATCACCTTCGACTGGCTCGACACCACCCTGACCCCGGCCCCCACACCCGCCGCCTGACCACGCGGAAGCCGCCCCTTTGCTCACGTCCACGGTCAGCACGAGCCGCCCGTCGCGCCGGCCGGTCAGGCATCCGTGGAAGTCACCTCGGATGCGTGACGCTTCCGCGAACGCCTCCCGCTGGACGCTTAGGGGGCAGGACAGGCCTGCTCACCTGACGTCCCCAGCCCCAGTGCGCCGACTACTGTCTCCAGACGACAACGCCGTCACGCACCACCAACGGCTCGACCTGGTCCGATTCGTAGAACCGGATCCACCCGAGGCGCACGCTGCCGTCGAGCTGCCGGTGCCTGTCGTCGGCCTTGGCCGCAAGCCAGCTGAGCAGCTTCCCGGTGTCACCGAATTCGTCGGGGTGGATCTCCTGCCGACTGGTCAGGGCCCATACACCGCACCAGGTGTCCTCCCGGCGATGGAAGGCGGAGACGAGTGCGCCGCTCACCTTGTGCGCCTCGCCGTGACGGCCCAGAAGGGGCTGGGGGTAGTTGTCGATGACGAGTTCACCGTCGTCGTCCTCGCCCCAGTACGGAAACGTGGTCACGATGCGGAGCACCTCCGGTTCGGGGCCGAGCCCGAGGTGCCATCGGAGCTCGACGAGGTCGTCCTCGGACAACTCGTCGCGCAGGTCCAGCGTGAGGGTGAGTTCGAAGATGTCTGCCATGGCCGCACACGCTAACCCCCACCGCCGACAGCCCGCCCCTCACGGCTCCGGTCGGCATCATCTGCCGGAGACGGCGCCGGACCTCATTCCGAAACGGTCAGTCGGGCCGGGTGTGTCCCGTTCTTGGCCGGCCCCGTGCGGTTCCGGGGGCCCAGGCGTACGGGGAGGGCCTTCATGTGCCAGTTGAGCGGGTTGGTGCCGCGCTGCAGGGATTCCGGATCGACGGCGAGTTGCAGGTCGGGTACCCGGTCGAACAGCGCGGCCAGGGCGACGGCGGCCTCCTCCTGGGCGAGGTGCGCGCCCAGACAGCGGTGGGCGCCGTACCCGAATCCGAGGTGGGGCTCCCTGCTGCGGCGGGTGCGGCCGAGGTCGAGGCGGTCGGGATCGGTGAAGGCGGCCGGGTCGCGGTTGGCGGCGGACACGATCGGAAGGACGGCTTCTCCGGCGCGCACCGGGGTGGCACCGACGGTGGTGTCGCGGGTGGCGTAGCGGGGCAGCGCGCGCACGACGGGACCGCAGTAGCGCATGAGTTCGTCGACGGCGTGCGGCATGAGGGTGGGGTCCTCGCGCAGCAGGGCGAGTTGGTCGGGGTGGGCGAGGAGTGCTTCGGTGCCGTTGGCGATGAGGTTGACGGTCGTGATGTGCCCGGCGACGACCAGGTTGGTGATGAGCGAGACGAGCTCGTCGGTGCTCAACCGGTCGCGGTGGTGGGGCGCGAGCAGTTCGGAGATGAGGTCGCCGCCAGGGGCGGCGGTGTGGAGTTCGATGAGGACGTGGGCGTCGGCGACCATGCCGGCGAGCGCGTCGCCCAGCTCCTCACCGCAGGTGCCGGCGGCCAGTGTGGCGCTGCGATCCCGCCAGCGGTCGCGGTCGGCTTCGGGGACGGCGATGAGTTCGCAGATGACGGTGATCGGCAGCGGCCGGGCGAAGTGTTCGATCAGGTCGACGACGCCGTTCTCGGCGTGGTCCGGCAGCCGATCGAGCAGTTCGGCGGCGATGGCCTCGATCCTGGGACGCAGCGCGGCCACGCGGCGCGGGGAGAAGGCGGCGGCGATCAGGCCGCGCAACCGGCGGTGGTCGGAGCCGTCCGAGTCGAAGATCCCGGCGCGCAGGTACTTCTCGTGCCCTGAGTACATGCCGCGGGCCTGCCAGGTCTGTTCGGTGCGATGGGCCACCGGCGCGCCGGGGACGGCCGCGGCGTCGATGGTGAAGTCGGGATCGCTCATGACCGTGCGGATGTCGTCGTGGCGGGTGGCCACCCACATGGGGTCGACGCCCCGTACGCACCCCCGCGTCATCTGCTCGCGTTCACGGATGTGCGCGTAGGAGGCGAACGGATCGCTGACCAGCTCCTGATCGGCCAGGTCCAGTGGCCCGTCGCCGGTCTCGGTGGTGGCCTGGCCTTGCGTCGTCATAGCGGGGCGCTCCCAACGGGCGGTCGTTCCGTGACGGCATCATGACGGCCGGACCGCGCCCCGTT
The DNA here is from genome assembly GCF_044744365.1 of Kitasatospora sp. NPDC087314. Classification (NCBI taxonomy): domain Bacteria; kingdom Bacillati; phylum Actinomycetota; class Actinomycetes; order Kitasatosporales; family Streptomycetaceae; genus Kitasatospora; species Kitasatospora sp. NPDC087314. The sequence goes on along the minus strand of NZ_JBIUYE010000006.1, from coordinate 203,822 downwards.
GCCGCTATCGGCGCCGATCCACCCGAACGAACGTATTCGCCCTCGACCCCGAGCACGCAGACGGCCGCCCTTCCATTTCCCGAGCGGGAGCTTCCTCCTCGCCGACCATCGCGGAATGCGGCACACCCAGCCCACCGGTCTCCTCGTGCCGCACCGGATCGCGGTCGGTACGCCGGCCTGGCGCAGGTGCTGCGCCGTGCGGTGCGCCGGTGGAGGTGTGGGGCGAGGCCGGGAAGGATGCCAGGACCGGACGGTGACCTGCTCGGGTGCCGGTTCCTCGCCGGCTCGCGCGGGGCGTTGCGACGGTGCTTGCGCCTTGTCGCCCAGTGGCCGCGGGGCGCTTTGTTGTGAGGAGAGGTGAACCTGCGGATGAGTGCTCGTACTCGTGGACAGGGCGACCTGCCCTGGTATCGGGTCAGCCGTCAGTGGCCCGTGGCCGTGTTCAACAGGGCCCTGGTCGGTGGGACGACCCCGGTCGGTGCCGTCGTCGCGTCCGATCCGGTCGGCTCGGGCGGACGGCGTGGGGAGCGCGGTGCGGGGGTGGTATCGGTGGGGAGCGCGCTGCTGTCCGGTATGGCACTGCTGGCAGCCACGGCCCCACCGGCGACCGCCGCGCCGGTGGGGCCGTGCCGGTGCGGACGCAGCGGGCTGATCCGTCGCAGACCTTCACCTTCACCGGCGCTTCGCAGACCTTGACGGTTCCGGCGGCGGCGGTGGTGACGATCACCGCGGACGGCGCCGGCGGCGCCGACAACACCGGCACCGCCTGTTCCGTCACTGGGACCGGTGGGGCGGGGGCGCGGGTGGTGACCACCCTGCCGCAAACCACCGCATCGACGACCTTCACCATCAACGTCGGCGGCACCGGTGGCAAAGGCTGCAACGGCACCGGGGCGCCGGGTGCCGGCGGGTTCAACGGCGGCGCCCCAGGGGGGAGTTTCCCGGCCAGTGGCTTTCGTTTCGAAGGTCCGGGTGGGGGCGGGGCCTCCAGCGTCAGCACCGGCGGCTCCCTGCTGGTGGTCGCCGGGGGCGGCGGTGCCGCCGGCGGCACCGGAGCGGGCTCCACGGGAGGCAACGGAGGCAACGGCGGGACGACGCCGGATGCCACCGCCGGCACCTCGGGAAGTGCCACCGGCTCTGGGGCTTCGCCGGGGCAGGGCGGTGGCGGTGGCAGCACCAGCACGAGCACCGGGGGTGCCGGTGGGGCCGCCGGCACCGTTCCATTCTGTGCGGTCATGAACGGCGGGTCGGGGAGCGGGTTCTCCGGTGCCACGGTCGGTACCGGTGGCGCCGGCGTCCTCGTGCATGGCCTGGAGGGCGGCGCTCAGACGGGGGTCGGCGCAGGCCCGGTACCAGCGGGGCGCGTTCGGGCTGCGGCGGAAGTCGCTGCGGATGGCGAGGACCAGGAGGACGTCGAGGAGTCGGTCGAGCACCGTGGGCTGGCCGGGCTCGGGGTTGGCGAGTTCGTGGGAGAGCAGTGCGATCACGTCCCTCAGCGGATCGCCGACGGCCGCTTGCAGGGTCAGGACCCGGGGCAGCGCTTCCAGCAGCCCGGTGCCGATGTCGCCGGAGAATCGGTAGGCGCCGCAGAGGAACACCGTCGCCCCGGGCTTGTCCGGCTCCCCGTCGAGGGTGTGCCGGGCCCGGAACCAAGGACCGCCAGGTGACGCACTGGCGCGACTACCTCGACCCCGTCGCCGTCTTCCGAGCCCTCGGATGGCCGGAAGAGACTCGCTGACGGGGCGGCCGGGCAGCTGTCACCGCCTGCGCCGACCTCGCGATTCACGCGCTCGGGAACAGGGGGCCGCCCGCCAGGAGGCCGCCGTCGACAACGAGGATGTGCCCGGTGACGTAGCTCGCCTTGTCGGAACCCAGGTACCGGACGGCCTCGGCGATCTCCTCCGGGGTACCCGCCCGGTGCATGGGCAGCGCCGAATCGACCGCGGCACGTACCGTGTCGTCGCCGGTGAACCGGTCGTACATGGCGGTCCGCGTGAAGCCGGGCGCGACCGCGTTGACCCGGATACCGTGAGCGGCGCCTTCGAGCGCGGCCGCCTTGGTGATGCCGACGACGGCGTGCTTGCTCCCGACGTACAAGGCCGCCCCGGGGTAGCCCGTCAGGCCGAAGACGGAGCTGACGTTGACGATGCTGCCTGCGCCCTGTTCCCGCATGACCCGGAACTCGTGCTTCAGGCAGAGCAGCGTTCCCTTGACGTTGGTGTCGAAGATGGCCTGGTAGGTCTCGTCGGTCACCTCGGTGACAGGGGCAGGTGTTCCCTCGGTGCCGGCGTTGTTGAAGGCGACGTCGATCCGCCCGAAGCGCGCGACCGCGCGGTCGACGAGGTCTCTCACATCGGCCTCGAAGCGGACGTCGGCCCGCACGAACTCGGCCGGGGCGCCGAGGTCGGAGAGTTCCCCGGCGAGCTGCTCACCCACGTCCTCGTGGCGGCCGGAGACCACGAGGTTCGCGCCCTGACGGGCGTAAGCGAAGGCGGTGGCGCGGCCGATGCCGGTGAGCGCGCCCGTGATGAGGACGACGGGATCAGACACGTCGAGGGTCCTTCCTGTAACCACCCAGGTGAACGATGGGCAAGCGGTTCGGAACCCCACGACACCGGGTTCCGCTTCGGGCTGGGGCGTATCCCCCGGTACGCCCACAGGGAAGGTGGCTCAGCCGGACGACAGCCGCATCGGGCCCGACCGCCGCATCCGTCGAACGGCGGCACTCGACGACCCGTACGGCCCAGGGACGGCGGCCGGGACGTCGTCTTCACCTCCTGGGCCACGCTTCTCGGAGGGCCCTGGGCGGGGCCGTCGGTGCGGCGCGGATGCGCGGTGGGCCATTGGTGTGCAGGGTGGATGGGTACGGTCCGGGCTGCCCGGCGGCGGCAGTCCGTCCAGCCGTGGACGTGCTCGGTGGGCGGGTGATCGCCCGGCCGCCGGTGAACTCCCCGGGAGCGCCGTCGACGACCGAAGGAGACGCCATGCCCACCTGGAAGATCCTCCGCCGGGCTCTGGCCCCGACCGCCCTCGCCGCCCTGTTGGCCGCGGCGTTCACGCTGCCTTCGCAGGCGGTCGCCACGGGGGACTCCGCCCCACAGGTGGCGGCCGTTGCCGCGCCGACCTCGTTCGTCGACCTGCCCGACCAGCCGCTGCCGTCCGACCACGCGGCGCACCGGATCACTGTCACCTACCGCAACGACTCGTCGGCGGACCGGACCGTCGCCCCGCAGATCCTCGTCGAGTCACCGGACAACGGGCCCTTCCTCGCCCCGGCGGACATCAAGCTCGAGATCCTGACCGGCGGCCACTGGAAGACCGTGCGGCTGGCCAGCCAGACCGGCACGCTGTACACCGACCTCACCGGGGCGAAACTCGTCCTCCACAGCCGTCACACCCTCACCCAGCGGTACCGGCTCACCGTCGTCAAGGCCGGACCGGGCACGGTCCAGCCCAGGGTCGCGCTGTACGCCTGAGACCCTCGGGGCTTCGCCGGCCGCGTGGGCCGCATCGAGATGCCCGGCGACTCGCACACGGCCACGAACGACGCCGGGACGTCTTCGGAGCGGGGGATGCCGACGGTGACGTTCCAGGGCGAGCCGACGTGGACGTGGTCGCGGTGGTAGTCGCGCGGCCGGCGCAGGTTCCATGGCCTGGCCTGCGCCCTCGAGTACGTGGTGGACGGCGAGACCGCCGGCCGGCCGGGGTCTGCGACGGTTCCGCGCCCTGCCCGACTGCCGCCCTGCCTGACTGCCGCCGTGCCGACCAGGGGGCCGACAGCTGTGGTGACGCCCTGTGGTGCCGTTCCCGCGTCGGCCGGGTGTGGCGGCGGTCTCAATGGCGGCCGGTCGGTGTTGACTCGGCGTGGTGGCGGTGGGGCGGTCGGTGATGGTGCCGGGGCCGGGACCGTGAGTGCGCTCACACGCGAATGCGGTGTACGACGACGGATAGTGATGTCCGTTTTGCACTATTTTGCGACTATTTGGGGGTTTGTCGGAGGGTGTTTGCGCAGGCCGGTAGGGGTCGGCGGTGTCGGCGCGCTCCGGGCGGCCCGCCTCTCGAACCGGTGCCGGTCTCTTCGGCTACGACCGCGGATCGTAGCGAGGGGGGCTTGGCGAGCGCCGATCCGGTCTGGCAACTTTGCATTCGTCGCCAGCCACACCGGCTCCTGTCCCGCCGGTGAACGGCTTACCGCCGAGTCACACCCCGCGACCGTTCGGCCCCTGTCCGGCCACGGTCGAGGCGGGGCGTGACACCGGCCCAACCCGATTGAGGTCTTGCTCTTCATGCCCGCTTTCAAGCTCCGTATGCGTACCTCTGCCGCGATTCTTGCCGGTGCCGCCGGTGTGACCGCCCTGGGTGCCGCCGTGGTTCCCGCCGTCGCCTCGGCCGCGGACGCCTCCCCGCAGGCCATCGCCGCTCAGATCGTGCCGGCGGACCAGCTGGCCTCGTTCAGCCAGATCATCTCCCACGAGTCGGGCTGGAACGTCACGGCGACCAACCCGAGCTCGGGCTCGTACGGTCTGGGCCAGGCGCTGCCGGCCTCCAAGATGGCCTCGGCCGGTGCGGACTGGAAGACCAACCCGTCCACCCAGATCAAGTGGGCGCTGGACTACATGAACACCCGCTACGGCAGCCCGAACGCCGCCTGGAACTTCTGGCAGGCCAACCACTGGTACTAAGCCGACCACTCGGCTTCCCCTCACCCCGGGGGCCGGACAGGGGCAACCGGAGTGACCCACGAGGGCCTGTGCCCGCGCATCTGCGCGGGCACAGGCCCTCGTGCCGTCTCCAGGCCGTCCGAAACACCCCGATCGGCAGCAGTTCACCCGCGCCGTCTCCCGGCAGTGCATCGCCGGGTGCCGCCGGGTGTCGCTTGGCGGGCGAGCACGCCGCCCACAGCCAGGGACTCGTCATCGGGGTGGGCGGCGACCACCAGCAGGCTCGGCACGGGCATAGCCGGAGCACCCTTCCGTTCGGAGAGGCCGGCCCTTTGCCCCGTCGCGGGTGTGGCCGGGCAGGCGCGGATCCCAGGAGCCTCTGACGGTCGGTCAGTCTAATGAGTCGCCGCTCCCCGGTCGGGCGGGCCGGGCCAGCGCGATCGGAGACCTGTCCGTGGACCACTGGCGAAGCCGATGCCGGGGGCGGCCGCGCCGGGCTCGGGGACGACTTCCGGCGGGACTACGCCGATGCCGTGACGAGGACCAAGGAGCGTCGGTGCCGCCCGGTCCTGCGTTCCCGGCCGCGGCGGGCGACTTGCCCCCCGCCGCCACGGCCGGGCGAGCGGACCCGGGAAACGCGGCACCCGCCGTCCGCTATCCGAGCGTGAGCATCGCCTCGGTGACCTCGCCGACCGCCGCGTCGGGGATCGCCGTGGCGGCCGCGTCGAGGACGAGCAGCCGTGCCCCGGGGATCTCGCGCGCGATCGCCTCGCCGTTGCCGACGGGGAAGAACCGGTTGCGGCGGCCGTGGACGACGAGTGTGGGGACCGCGATCTCGGACAGGCGCTCGCGCCAGCGGGGTTCGCAGTCGAGCCGGGAGAACACCAGGCCCAGCTGGTTGGCCATCTGGACCGGGGGTGCGGTACCGGGCGTACGGTCCCAGACGCGCGCGGCGACGGCGTGCGCGGCGACGGGGTCGTCCCCGAGGATCTCCGCGCCGGCGGCGGCGAACTCCGCAACCGCCTCGCGATCGGTCCAATCGGGCACCGGACGCGCGAACAGCCGGCTCATCGTCGCCCGGTCGTGGTTGGGGAGGTCGTCGTCGGGCGGGCCGGGGGCAACCGCGCGGGTGCCGACCAGGGTGAGCGCGGAGAACGCGCCCGGATGGTCGAGCACGGCCACCTGGGCGACCATCCCGCCGACGCCGATCCCCGCGAGGTGCGCGGGCCCCCCGCCGAGCGCACCGGCCAGGGCCGCGGCGTCGGCGGCGAGGCCGCGCAGGGTGTAGGCGGGCTCCCGCGGATCCGTGGTCGTCGACTCCCCGCTGTCGCGCAGGTCGTAGCGCACCACACGGCGCCCGCCGGCGGCGAGGCGCTCGCACAGCGCGTCGGGCCAGGAGAGCATCGTCGTCCCACCCGCGAGCAGGACGAGCGGCGCGTCGACGTCACCGAACGACTCGACGCCCAAGACGATCCCATCGGCATTGACAGTGGTCATCGGATCACCGGACGTCGTCGCGACCGAGACCGCGGTCGGGTGCGCTCATGTCTCCCGTCCCGGGCGTGCCGTCGGCGAGCCCGTAGCGCAGGAACACGGTGCCCTGCGGACCGGCCACCGGCGGTTGGAGGAGCGTGAGGTTGGTGGGCACCGCGCCACCGTCGAACACCTTCTTCCCGACGCCGAGCACGATCGGGTGCACCCACAGGTCGAGACGGTCGAAGAGCTTCTCCTGCAGGAGGGTCTGCACGAGGTCCAGGCTCCCGACGACCTTCACGTGTTCGTGCCGGTCACGGACCTCGCGCACCGCGCCGGCCAGGTCCGGGCCGAGCTGCGTGGATCCGGCCCACGGGAGGCCGGGCGTGCCGCGGGAGGCCACGTACTTGGGGACGCGGTTGAAGAGCTCGGCGATCTCGCCGTCCTTCTGGTGCGGCCAGTAGGCGGCGAAGATGTCGTACGTCCGCCGGCCGAGCAGGAGGGCGTCCGTGCCCTCGTACGCGGCGAGGATCTGCGCCCCGGTGGTCTCGTCGATCAGGGGCGCCTGCCAGCCGCCGAACGGGAACCCGACCGGGTCCTCGTCGGGTCCGCCGGGCGCCTGCCCGACGAGGTCGAGGGTCGTGAACAGTTCGATGTGGATGAGGCCCATGTCTGTACTCCCGATGAGTTGGTCGTCCCCGTCGAGATGTAGACCTCCCGGGGCCGGAAAACTCATCGCCGCGCCGGTACCCGGTTTCCACACCCGCCGTCCGGCACGGCCCGCCCGGCACACCGCCGCCCGCCCTGCTGCGCCGGGCACTCGGACGTCGCGTGCCTGCCCGGGCTGCTGGTGCGACGCCGTCTCGTGGTCAGCAGTTTGGGACGGGATCGGTTTCGCTGGTGATGGCGGTGTCCTTCATGAAGCCGAGTTGACCGTTGTCGGCGACGGTCATCAGCCAGCGGTTCGGGTGCGGGCCGCCGACCCACGCCTGGCCGTCCTCCTTGCAGGAGAACCAGCTGGGGTTGGAGTTCATGTAGCCGACGATCGTGGAGGGGTCCGGGTAGAGGTGGTTGTTGCCGACCGTGCCGTAGACCGGGGAGCCGGGCACGTTGTAGCAGTACCACCGGTTGTTTTCCCCGGGCCAACAGTTGTCGGCCGCCGAGGCCGAGGGCGCGGCCACGACACCGAGGCTCACCGCGAGGGTGGTGGCGGCAACGGCGGCGGTGATCCTGGCGGTACGGGCTTTGCTGAACATGTCTCACTCCTGGCTGTGTGCTTGCGAGTTGGCTCAGCCCCAGCGTGCCCGGCCGCCTTGGCGTGTCACACATCCGACATGACTGGTGACTCAAAGTATCCGTTCTTGGGAGGGTTTACCCAAACGTCGTCGATCGCACGCGCGAACGTGGGGGCGGGTGTTCACCCGTGGCGCATCACCTGTCCGACGAGTCGGACCGCGCGGGCGTTGAACGGCGGTCGGGCTGCCGGCCTGCGGCAGGGTCACGCCCGCCTCGAAGCCGCCGCCGCCCTGGCCCTGCGCGGCGACGAACGCGGTACGCCGGTCCTCGACGAGATCCGCCACGGCATCAAGAACCGCAGCAGCCGCGGCGCGGGCCGCCTCGACGACCTCCACCACCGGCTCCGCGCCCGCACCCCCGGCATGTGATCTCACCACCCGGGCCGGCGATGCAGGAGGGGGACAGTACGGAGCAGGCCTCGCCTGCCCGCCCCAGGGCACGCCGCAGAACGGTTCTGGCGGACCGCCCGGGCTTCCGGGGGCCTGCCGCCCTTTCGCTGGATGCGGTCCAGCAGTTCACATGCGGACTGCCGGGTCCCGGCAATCGAACTCCGGACACCGCTCGGATCCCCGAGGTGGCGCGATCGGCATTCCGCCAAGCGGAAAGGCGACCGGAGGCCACGGCCACGGCCACGTCGGAGCCGGGCCTCGTCACCGCACAGGATGACGGCGCCCGGTGGATGACTGCGCGTGCCGACGGTGTTACTCTCCCGAGAGAAGAGAGAGTCGACTCTCACTTGTTGGCCTGGAAGGCCACTCGTCCGTCCTGGCCCGGACGTGCAGGAGAGAGCGGCTCCGCCAAGCGTTCCCTGCTCTTGTGGCCCTTCGGCCGGTGAGGAGAGACCCATGACCGCGCCCGCACCGCAGTTACCCTTCGAACGCCCCAACGCCCTGGACCTGGCGCCGCTGCTCGCGCGCCTGCGCGAGGAAGGCCCGATCACGCGGGTGACGACACCCGCCGGCGACCCGGCCTGGCTGGTGACCCGCTACGAGGAAACCCGGGTGATCCTGAGCGACACCCGGTTCTCCCGACTGCGCCCCGATACCGAGGACGCCCCGAGGATCTCGGCCTCGGCGCTGCACACACGTCCTGCCGTCACGCCTGAGGAGGAGGACCGCGAGCACACGCGGATGCGCCGGATGCTGGCGCCCGCGTTCAGCGCGCCGCGGATGCGCCGGATGGGCGAGAGGATCGGGGAACTCGCCGCATCCTGCCTGGACGCGATGGACGAGGAGCGTTCGCGGGATCCGCAACGTGCCGTCAACCTGCACGACCACCTGTCGTTCCCGCTGCCGGTGATGGTGATCTGCGAGCTGCTGGGCGTGCCGGTCGCGGACCGGGACCTGCTGCGCGGCTGGTCGGAACGGATCGCTGCGCTGTACGGCGGTGCCGACGGGGCCGCGGCCATGGCCGAGTTCGAGGCGTACGTGGCCGCCATCGCCGAGGAGAAACGCAAGCGGCCGGGGCAGGACGTGATCAGCGACATCCTGGCCGTGCAGGCGCAGGACCCCTCGTTCACCGAGGCGGAGATGACCCGCCTGGCGGTGGGGCTGCTGTTCGCGGGCCACGAGACGACGTCGACCCGGATCGACCTGGGGGTCCTGTTCCTGCTGAGCGACACCGGCCGGCGGGACCGCTTCGCCGCCGACCCCGAGGGGTCGGCCCGTGCCACCGTGGAGGAGGTCCTGCGGATGGCCGCGCCCGGTGCCCTGGGCCTGACCCGCTACGCCCGCGAGGACGTCACCGTCGCCGGGACGGCGATCGCGCGGGGCGAGGCGGTGCTGGTGGCCATCAACGCCGCGAACCGGGACGGGCGGGCGTTCGAGGAGCCGGACACCTTCGACCCGTCGCGTTCCCCCAACGCGCACCTGGCCTTCGGGCACGGCGGTCACTACTGCATCGGCAACGCGCTGGCCCGCACCGAGATGCAGATCGCGCTGACCGCGCTGTTCCGGCGCTTCCCCGGCCTGCGGCTGGCGGTGGACGCGCGGAGCCTGCGCGACCACTCCGAACGGCTGGCGGGCGGCATCGGCGAGGTCCCGGTCCTGTGGTGAACGGGGAGCAGCAGCGCGAGCAGCCTGCCGAGCGGGTGGAGGCGGACACCTCGCGGTGCGTGTCGTCGGGGCAGTGCGCGGTGACCGCGCCGCTGGTGTTCGACCAGGACGAGGACGGGCAGGTCGTCGTGCTCGCCGCCGAGCCCGTCGGACGGGCGGCGGAACAGGCCCGCGAGGCGGCCGCCAGATGCCCGGTCTCGGCGCTCCGACTGCATCCGGCGCGCTAGGGCCCGCCTCGGCGTCAGGACGTCAGGGCGTGCGGGTGTGCAGCGCGGGGGCGGGGCAGGGCAGGGGGCGGGCCCCGGTGGGGGAGAGGCCGTCGAGGACCAGGGCCAGGTACCGGCGCCAGCCGTCCTCGCGGGGTTCCATCGTCCACAGCACCGAGACCAGCATGACGACGATGCGGTGCAGGTCGTCGGGCACGAGGTCGGCGCGGATCACGCCCGCGTGCTGACCGCGCGCCAGGAGGGCGTCGAGGGCGGCGAAGAACTCCTCGCCGGTCGCCGGGGTCAGGACGCCGGCGGCACGGGCGGCGGCCAGGACGTTGTAGTCGCCGGCCACCGATTCCAGGGCCGCTGCCAGCACGCGGGCCAGTCCGGACGCAGGATCGGGGTCGTGGGCGGACGCCTGGATGACGGGCCGGACGTGCTCGCCGAAGCGTTCGTCCAGCACGGCCCGCAGGAGCGCGGCCTTGTCGGGGAAGCGGCGGAAGAGCGTGGCGGCCCCGACACCGGCCCGGCGCGCCACGTCGTCGAGGTGGGCGTCGGGGCCCTGTTCGGTGAAGACCTCCCGGGCAGCCCGGATGATCTTTTCCGCGTTGCGGGCGGCGTCGGCGCGCAGCAGCCGGGGGGAGTCGAGGGCCATCCCGGCAGCCTATCCAAGGGCTGGTGGGACGGCGCCGGACGGCCGGGGTGCGTGGCGGCGGGCCGTCAGGCCCGGCAAGGAAGAGCCGTGGTCGGCCGAAAGCGTCGCGAAGAGGTGGTCGGCGACCGCGCCCGGCTGCGGATGGACGGAGCCCGGCGTTCGGCCCTGCTCACCGCCCGCCGCCCTCCCGGCCTCGACCGGCCGTGGACCACCCACGCCCGGTGGGGCCAGGACAAGCAGGCCGCCTGGATGGCGGGGTGGCGGGGAAGCAGATGTCATGAGTACACCCCGCGTGTTCGAGGTCGGGTGCTCTCCCACCAGCGGTCAGCCGTCAGTGGGGGATACGGCCCGGCGGCCGTGACGGCGGTCCAGGGTGCGTGTTCGACGACCAGTCGGCGCAGCGTGCGCAGTTCGCGGGGGTTGTTCCAGCCGAGCACGCCGACCACCACTCCCTGGTGGCCGTAGGCGGCGGTGAAGCGGCCGGTGGACGGGTCGCCGGAGATGACGCGCAGGTCCGCGTCGGGTGGGAGGATGCCGTACGCCTGGATCCTGGTGTCGTACTGGTCGGTCCAGAAGTAGGGCACGGGGGCGAACGGGATGGCGTCGCCGAGCAGGTTGCCGGCTGCGGCGATGGCCTGTTCGGTGGCGTTCGTCCGGTGCTCGAGCCGCATGCGGGTGCCGAAGTGGGGGTTGTGCCAGGAGGCGACGTCGCCGGCGGCGTAGATGCCGGGTGCGGCCCGGCACCACGCGTCGCACACCACCCCGTTCCCCAGGTGCAGGCCCGAGTCGGTCAGCCAGCCGGTCGCGGGGGTGGCGCCGAGGGCCAGGACGACGAGGTCGGCCGGTAGCGTGGTGGCGTCGCCGAGTTCCACCCCGGTCACCTGGCCGCCTGTGCTGCGCAGCCGGCGTACCGGGGTCCCGCAGCGCAGGCGGGTGCCATGGGCGCGGTGCAGGTCGGCGACGAGCGCGCCGATGCGGTCGCCGAAGGGGTGGCGCACCGGGACCGGCTCCGGCTCGACCAGGGTCACCTGCAGGCCCATGGTCCGGGCCGCCGCGGCGACTTCGGTGCCGAGGAAGCCGGCACCGACCACGACCACCCGGGGCGCGGTGAGCAGTGCGGCGCGCAGGGCGAGGGCGTCGTCGAGGGTACGCAGGACGTGCACCCCGGCCAGGTCACTGTCGGGCAGACGCCGGGGGGTCACGCCGGTGGCGATGACCAGGCCGTCGAAGCGGATGCTCTCGCCGCCGCCCAGCCGTACCCGGTGGCCTGCGGCGTCGAGGGCGGTGGCGGGTTGTCCGAGGCGCAGGTCGGCCTGCAGGTGAGCCAGGTCCTGCGGGGAGCGCAGGACGGCTCGTTCGGCGGGCCAATCACCTGTCAGGATCTGCTTGGACAGCGGTGGCCGGTCGTAGGGCGGGTGAGGCTCGTCGCCGATCAGGGTGAGGTGGCCGTCCCAGCCTCGGCGGCGGAGGGTCTCGGCCGCGGTCAGGCCCGCGGCCGAGGCCCCGACGATGACGATCCGCTTCACTGTTCGCCCTCCTGCTCCTCCTGTTCTGCCAGCCAGATCGCCTGGGCCGGGCAGAGGATGGCGGCCTGCCGGATGTCGTCCATCAGGTGGTCGGGCGGGGTCTCGGTGAGCAGGACGACGATGCCGTCCTCCTCGCGCTGGTCGAACACCTCGGGTGCGGTCAGCACGCACTGGCCGGAGGCGACACACTTGTGCTGGTCGACGATGACTTTCATCGGAATCCTCCTTATTCGCACGGCACTTGGCCGCGCTCACCAGGTGGCGGGCAGCGCGTAGACGCCGTAGACGGTCCCGTCGTGCTTGAACGGGATCCGGTCGAGGGCCACCGCGAGCCGCAGGGTGGGGATGCGGCGGTAGAGGGTGCTGTAGACGACCTGCAGTTCGACCCGGGCCAGCGGCTGGCCCAGGCACTGGTGGACGCCGAAGCCGAAGGCCACGTGGTGGCGGGGGTTGCGGTCGATGTCGAGCCGGTCGGGGTCGGGGAAGGCGGCGGGGTCGCGGTTGCCGATGTCGTTGGCGAGGACGACGCCTTCGCCGGCGCGGATGGTGACCCCGCCGATGTCGATGTCCTCCCGGGCCACGCGGCGCCGTCCGCTGTGCACGATGGTCAGGTAGCGCAGGAGTTCCTCGACCGCCGAGGCGATCGGCTTCGGATCGTCGCTCTCACGTAGCCGGGCCAGCTGATCGGGGTGCTGCAGCAGGGCCAGGGTGCCCAGCGCGATCATGTTCGCCGTCGTCTCGTGCCCGGCGATCAGCAGCAGCATCCCCATGTCGGCCGCCTCGCGCCGGGAGAGCTCACCGGCGCGGACCCGCTCGGCCAGCGTGGAGAGCAGGTCGTCGGTCGGGTGGGTCAGCTTGTCACCGATCAGCCGGTCCAGGTAGTCGAGCAGCCGCTGGGTGGCCGCCCGTGCCTGCTCCGGGGTCGCGGTGCGCTTGACGAGGATCCTGCTGTTGGCCTGGAAGAAGTCGTGGTCGGCGTACGGGACGCCGAGCAGCGCGCAGATCACCAGCGAGGGCACCGGCAGCGCGAACGCCTGGACGAGGTCCACCGGCTTGGGCCCGGCGAGCATGGCGTCGATCAGGCCGTCGACGATCTTCTGGATGGTCGGCCGCAGCGCCTCCACCTGCTTGATGGCGAAGGTTGCGGTGACCATCCGGCGCAGCCGGGCGTGTTCCGGATCGTCCATGGTGATGAAGGTCCGCGACTGCCTGCGGCGCTCCTTCGTGGCCGGGCTCTGGTGGGGGTAGTGCGGGTGGGTGCTGTCCGAGCTGATCCGCGGATCGGCCAGCAGGGCCCGCACGTCCTCGTAGCGGGTGACCAGCCACGGGGTGGTGCCGTCCCACAGTCGCACCCGGCTGATCGGGGCCTGCTCCTGCAGGGTGTGCAGGGCCGGCGGTGGGTCGAACGGGCAGCCGGCTGCCCGGGGCATGGGGTAGTCCGGTACCGCCGCCGGCGGGACGTCGGTGCCGGGTGCCGAGATGGTGCTCATGGTTCTCCGCCCTTTCGGAAGTCCGATAGGAGGGCAGGTGCCAGGATCGGGGCCCGGCGCGCGCGGGGCGCGACGGGGCGGCGGAGCAGGTCCTGCCGTCTGCGGGAGGAGGCGCCGAGGAGCGTGTCCCCGGGGTCAGGAAGCCGATTCGCCGCGGAGCATGCGCCGGACGATGGGCAGGGCCGTGTGCATGGCCTCGCTCAGCGCTTGCACGTCCTGCTCGGGCAGCGCGGCCAGCAGGCCGGCCACCCGGGCCCGCTGCGCGCGGTGGCGCTCGGCCAGCAGCTCGTGCCCGGCATCCGTGATGGCGACGAGGCAGACACGCCCGTCCTCGGGATCCGCCATCCGCGATGCCAGGCCCTGGCGTTCCAGCCGTTGGACCAGCGCGGTCATCGACGGTTGGGCGATGCCCTCCACCGCGGCCAGCGCGGTCAGCCGGATCGGACCTTCCTGCTCCAGCCGGCCGAGTGCCGCGACGGTGGTCAGACTCATGCCCTGCCGGTCCGACAGAAGATGCCTGACCAGCCCGGTGGCCAGCTCGTTCAGCTCCGCCGCCACCTCCTGGAGACCCTCTTCGGGTGTCTCATCCATACCTCCACCTATATCACTCATCTATATTGACTGTCTATATATATGAGTGATATAGGTGGGAAGTGGATCGTTAACGGTTCTGGTCACAGCCAAGGCGCCACCACGGTGCCGGAAGAAGGTGATGACCGTGATCTGCACCTACGCCCCGGACATCTCCCCACGGCCGGCCGTCGCCCGGCGTACGCGGTCATCGGGCCACGCCTGGCCCCTGCCGCACCGCCCGGAAGCCGCCGGGGACGCCCGCAAGATCACCCAAGCGGTCCTCGCGCAGTGGCGGGTCGCCGACGAGGCGGCCGACTCGGTGCTGCTGACCGTCTCGGAACTCGTCACCAACGCCGTTGAGCACGCCGAGCCCCCACTGGACCTCCGACTGAGCCGCGCCCAGGGCGCCCGGCGGGTGCGCATCGAAGTCCGCGACGGAGGCCCCGCCGCCGTGGAGGGCGACTGGGCAGCCGGCTGCACCCGCGGCGAGCACGGCCGTGGCCTGCAGATCATCGACCAGCTCACCGTCGCGCACGGCGACCGCGCGGAGCCCGGACACGCCATCCACTGGGCCGACGTCGCCATCGCGCCCTGACCCGACCGACGTTGGGAGCGGTCATGGGCCCCGCACGGGCCGGCAACGCCACCGCACGCGTAACGGGTGAACGGTACAAGTGGGTCACGGCGCCCGACTCCAGCCGCAGGTTGTGGTGACAGAGAATTTCTCGGATCACGCTGCGTGCACATGGAACGCGGTCCCTTGGGAAGCAGCTCCGCGGCTCCCTGCGTCTGGCGCTTCTCCGAACCAGGCCCCCGAGCCGTGCCAACTGTGCTGCGCTTACAGGGGGAGTCGGTCAGTTATGTACAGGTACTCCGGATCGGGGCGGGGTCTGCCCATGTGGGCGGTGGCGTCGCCGACGCGTGGTCGTACCGGCGCCAGGGCCGGCCGTTGTTGCTCTCCGGCTCTGGCATGGTTCGAGTTTTCACGGCCGACCGGTTGTTGCGCAGCCCTCCTCGCCGATCGAAACAAAGTGCCGCTCCGCAGGCCAGACGGACCGCTGGAACAAGACAGGCTGATGAGAAGCCGTTGCGGCGGCTTTCACCGGTCCGTAGGTTGACGCCCCTGGAGGCGCCATCCTTTCCCTGGCATTCAGCCTCGACGACCGCACGCTACGCACAGCGACCGAGCACGTGCCCATGCACGAGTTCACGATCGCCCCGGATCAAGAAGCCACCGACCTCTGCAAACGAGCCGGAGGTGGACTGCCACAAGCCGATTGGGAGATCTACCTCCCCGAGGTGCCCTACCGGCAGGTCTGCTGACCTTCCCGCACCCCGGGCCCCGAGCTCCTACCGGCTTGCCGCCGATACCTGGGCGGAGCCTCGTACCGCACCCGGGTCGCTGCACTCGGCTGGACCCTGGGCACCGCTGGGGCTCCGCCTCGGCGGTGCCCCGACCCAGGCGGTGCAGAGGCGGGGGCCAGGGCAACCCGGACGAGGCGTCCGCGGCGGTGATCTCGGCGGCCGGTGGCCGCCCCGCTGCGGGCGGCGGCGTCATGCCGGGTGGACGAGGCGGCTTTCGTAGGCGAAGACCACGGCCTGGATCCGGTCGCGGAGTCCGAGCTTCTGCAGGATCCGCCCCAGATGGGACTTCACGGTCGCCTCCGCGAGGTACAGGGCGGCCGCGATCTCGGCGTTGGACAGGCCGCAGCCCACTTTGACGAGCACGTCGCGCTCACGGGCGCTGAGCCGGCTCAGCCGCTCGTCGTGGTCGGTGCCGTTGCCGTGGGGGAGGTACGGGCGGAGGTTCTCCAGCAGGCGGCGGGTGATCCGCGGGGAGAGCACCGCGTCGCCCGCGGCGACGCTGCGTATCGCGGTGAGGAGTTCCTCGGGCCTGGTGTTCTTCAGCAGGAAGCCCGAGGCTCCGGCGCCGAGTCCGGCGAAGGCGTATTCGTCCAGGTCGAAGGTGGTGAGGATCAGCACCCTGCTCCGCGGGGAGACCCGGGTGACCTGCCGGGTCGCCTCGATCCCGTCGGTCCCGGGCATCCGGACGTCCATGAGGACGACGTCGGGGCGCAGCTCCCGGGCGAGGCGTACGGCTTGGGCTCCGTCCGCGGCTTCGCCGACCGGTGCCATGTCGGGCTGGGCCTCCAGGATCGTTCCGAAGGCCATCCGGAGCAGCGCTTCGTCGTCGGCGATCAGGATGCGGATCGTCATGCGGGCGCCGCTCCACCGCTGTCGAGGAGGAGGCGGGTGTGGACTCCCCAGCCGCCGCCCGGGAGCGGTCCGGCCCGCAGCGTTCCCCCGTAGGCGGCCGAGCGCTCGCGCATGCCGGGGATGCCCTGGCCGGGCGGGGCGGAGCCGGGAGGGGGCGGGCAAGGGCCGCTGTCGGTGACGTCCACGGTGACGGTTCCGGTCGAGCACCGTATCCGGACCTCGGCGCGGGTGCCGGCGGGAGTGTGTTTGAAGGTGTTGGTCAAGGCTTCCTGCACCAGGCGGTAGACGGTCAGTTGGGCGGTGGCGGGCACGTGGGTGTGGTCGCCCCGGACGTCGACGCGGGTCGGCAGCCCGGCGGCGCGCATCCGGTCGGCCAAGGCCTCCAGTTGGGCGATGCCGGGCAGCGGGTGGCGCTCCGCGTCCGGTTCGTCGGTCCGCAGGATCCCGAGCGAGCGGCGCATGTCGGTCAGGGCCTGCCGGCCGGTCTCGGAGATCCGGAGCATCGCGGTGGTGGCCTTGTCCGGCGACCGGTGCTGCGCGTGGACGGCGGCGTCGGTGAGCGCGACCATGACGGACAGGTTGTGGGTGACGATGTCGTGCATCTCCCGGGCGATGCGGGTCCGCTCCTCGGCGACGGCCAGTCGCGCCTGCTGGTCCTGCTGCTGTTCCAGGTGCGCGGCCCGTTCCTCCAGTGCCGCGAGGTAGGCGCGCGTGGTCCGCGCGTTCGCGCCCAGGGCGGCGGCGGCGACGACCGTCGCGGTCAGTGCGACGAAGGGGGCCAGGAACGCGCCTTCCGTCGCCCAGCGCAGGCAGGCCAGCAGGGCCCCGCCCTCCACGACGGCGCCGGCAACGAGCGTATCGCGTCGGCCCGAGTGCGCGGCCACCGTGTGGAGGGCCACCAACAGGCAGATATCCGCCGGCAGTTGGACGTCCGCCAGCCACTGGACGAAGGCTGCGGCGGCCACGGCGCCGAACACCGCGCGCGGGGCCCGGTGCCGCCACACCAGGGGCAGCGCGAGGGCGGCCGTGAGGGCCGTGGCCACCGGGAGTTCCCGCGGCGCGCGCGTGGCCGCGACATGGAGCAGGAGCAGTGCGAGCGGCAGCGAGTCCCGCACGGCGGGCGGCGGCCGGAGGCCGCGGAACCGGGCGGCTCCCGCCGGCCACCCGGCCGTCTTCGTCCGCCACCCGGCTGTCGTCGCCCGTCGCGCGGCTGTCTTCGCCCGCCGCACGCGGTCCCGGTGGCGTACCGGGTGGGCCTTGCCGGGCCCCGCGGCCGCCTCGGCCATCACCACGTCCCTGTCGATGCGCCACCGTGGCAGCCCCGGGCCGGGACCGCCACCGCGGACGGCCGGAGCCGGCCCGGGGACAGGGGGCCCGCGCCCCGTGCCTCCCCGGCGTGCACCGCGGTCCTGCCACGGTAGGCCGCGGGGGCGGTGGCGCACATGAGTCCGCCGTCGGACGGCACCGCACCGGTGTACGACCACAGGAGGAGCACAGGTACCTCCTGCGGTCGCAGAGCACCCGTCCGTCCGGCGTGTTCGCCTGCGACTGCGGTGGCATGCGGAGGCGACCGGGGATCGATGCGCCGCCGCGCGCCCCGCCCCGACGATGACGGGGTGACCGAGACCATCGCGGGGCTTTCCATGTCCCCTCCTGAGTTCCTTGCCGTACTGGGTGCCGTGGCGCTGGTGGTGGCGCGCTGGCTGCCCCCCGCCGCCCGCCCGCGCGTCACGATCGCGGCGGGGGTGGTTCTCGCGCTGTCCGCGACCGTGCTGGGTGCGGTGGGGATCCGCTGGCAGCTGCTACCGGTGCTGGCGGGCGCCGCCGTCGCACTGCCGTTCGCCCTCTCCCCTCTGCTCCGACCGCTTCGGCGCCGTCCCGGCCGGCCCGCGTGGCGGGCCCGGTGGTGGCTGGCGTTGCCGGGGTCGGCGGCCTGCGTCGGCCTGATCGCCACGGGGCCGGTGGCCGCCTGGGCCTTTCCGGTGCCCGTGTTCCCCGAGCCGTCGGGTTCCTTCGCGGTCGGCACCCGGGTGGTGCAGTGGACCGACCCGCACCGCCCCGAGACCTTCACCGCCGATCCGGACGACCGGCGCACGGTCGTGGTCCAGCTCTGGTACCCCGCGCAGAAGGGCCCCGCGGGCGCGCGGCGGGCCCAGTACCTCGGACGCACGGAGCAGGAGGCGCGCACCGTCTCCGACGCCCTCGCCCGCGGAGTCGGCCTGCCCGGCTTCCTGGTCGACGGCGTCCCGCGGGCCCGCACCCACGCGGTCTTCAACGCCCCGGTGTCCGGTGGGGACGAACGGTTCCCGGTCGTGCTGTTCTCTCCCGGGGCGGGCGGGGTGCGCACCCAGAACACCGCCTGGGCGGAGGAACTGGCCAGCCACGGCTACCTGGTGGCCGCCCTCGACCACCCGTACGACTCCGCCGTCGTCGTCCTCGACGACGGCCGGACGATCCGCGCCGCGACCACCTCCACCGGCGACCGGGACGCGGACGAGGAGCTCGCGGCCGGCTGGACGGCCATCCGGGCCGCCGACCTCGGCTTCGTCCTCACCCAGCTGGAGGGCCTGGACCGGGGCGGGAACACCGACCCACTGGCCGGACGACTGGACACCGGCCGGGTCGCGGTGACCGGCCACTCCATGGGTGGTGCCGCCGCCCTGCAGGCAGCGCGGCAGGACCCCCGGTTCGACGCCGTCATCGACCTGGACGGCTACCCCCACGGCCCCGCCACTCCCGCCCTCCACCAGCCGGTGCTCGCGCTCACCCAGGCGATCACCCCGAGCACCGACCCGCGCTACCTGCCCCGTCTCACCGAGGCCCTCGCACTCGACACCGCGACGAGCTACCGGCTCACCGTCCCCGGCGCCGCCCACCTCACCTTCATGGACGGCCCCCTGTACCTTCCGCCGGTGCCCCCGATCGTCGGCTCCCTGGGCCGCACCGGAAGCCCGCACGTCGTCGCCGCGACCACTCTCGCCTTCCTGGACGCCACCCTGCGGCACGCCCCCGGCGACCTGCCCGGCGCCCTGTCGGCCTACGGCAACCTCAGCGTCCACCACCCGGACGACCGCCCCTGACCGGCCGAGGTCACCACCAGGCGGCCGGCGGCGCCTTGCGTTGTGCCCGCTGACGGAGCAAGAGCGCGGGTTCAGGGCCTCGGTGTCCGGCCGGGCGGGGTGAGGGCGGTGTCGGCGAGGATCCGTCCGACCGTGTCGTCGAGGGTGCTGCGCTGGTCGATGACGCGTTCGAGTCCGCCCGGCAAGTAGTCGCGGGCCCGGTACCAGCCGGCCATTTGCTCGGGGGAGACCTCGGCGGCCAGCGGGCGGGTGGCGTGTCGCCGGACGGTCTCGTCGAAGTCGACGTCCAGGTAGTAGAGGAAGCTGCGACCGCGGTGTTCCGCCGCGAGCCGGGCCAGCATCCGGCCGTAGCGGTCAGCGGCGAGGATGTCCTCGACCACGACGTGGAAGCCGTGGTCGAGGGCGTGCCGCGCTACCAGGTCGATCAGGCCGATGTTCTCCCCGCCGGCGACGTCCCGCTCGCGCAGCACGGTGCGCCGCAGCACGTCCTGGCCGACGACGGCGATGCCCCGGCCGTAGGCGGCGCGCAGCCGCGCGGCGGTGCTCGACTTCCCGGCGCCGCTCGGACCACGCACCACCACCAGCACGGTGTCCGCGCCGCCCGTCATGCCGGCACCGCATCCGGGCCGGGCCCGTACCGGAGCATCCGGAAGTTCCGTCACCGGAGGGATCATGACGAAACGTCGGTCCGTCCCCCAACGGCCCCCCGCCGTGCCTGCGCGCAGGCACGGTCTGGGAGGCGGATCCGGCCAACTCCCCGCGGGGGTTAGCCTGTTCCGCATGCCGACCACCCGCCCCGCAAGCCCGGGCCCCACCACCCGCGACCGCCTGCTCGCGCTCGGCTCACTGCCCGCGGCGGCAGCCGTGCTCACCGGCACGAACGCGCTCTACCTGCTGCTCGTGGTCTTCGGGAACGTCACCGACTTCGCCACCAACCAGCAGTTCGTCCAGCACGTGCTGGCGATGGACACCACTTTCCAGGACCGGAACCTGATGTGGCGCTCCGTCACGTCCCCGGGCCTGCAGAACGCGGCCTACGTCGCGATCATCGCCTGGGAGGCGCTGAGTGCCCTGGTGCTGACGGCGGGAACGAGCGCCTGGTGGCTGCGGCCGGAACTGGCGCGTCGGCTCAGCAGCCTCGGCCTGCTGCTGATGCTGCTGCTCTTCGGGGCCGGGTTCATCGGCATCGGCGGCGAGTGGTTCGCCATGTGGCAGTCGAAGACGTGGAACGGCCTGGACGCGGCGATTCGCAACGTCATCCTGTCGGGACTGGCCCTGGTGGTGGTGAACCTGCCGCACCGCACACACACCCCGTCGGAGTGAGAGACCCCGCACCGGGCGGCCTTCCCGGTCCCTCACCATGGAGGGGTGGACAGACACCCGATCGACGTTCCGGGCGTCCTGGACGTCGGACCGACGCCCCGGACGGCGGTTGCCTGGCTGCCGCCGGCGGAACTGTGGCAGGCCGTCCAGCGGATCCGGGAGGAGCACGATCCGCAGATCCGCCGCTGGCCGCCGCACGTCAACGTGCTGTTCGGCTTCGTCTCGGAGTCAGACTTCGGGCCCGCGCTCCCGCTGCTGGGCGCCGCCGCGGCCGAGCACGCCCCGTTCACCACGCGTCTGCACGGGGTGCGCCACTTCCCCCACCGCCACGACGCCACGGTCTGGCTCGACCCGGCGGGCGGCGGCCCCGGCCCGTGGCAGGCACTCCACGGCTCGCTGGTGGAGCGCTTCCCCCGCTGCCGGGGTCGGGCGGACGACTTCACACCCCACCTGTCGTTGGGGCGGACCCGGGACCCGCGCCAGCTCGCGCCCGAACTGGCCGCCCGCCTGGGCACCACCTCGGCACGGGTCACCGAACTCACCCTCCTCTCCCGCCGGGGCGACGGCCCGATGCGGGCCCGGTTCACGGTCGAGCTGGGCACGGGCGAGGTCCGGCAGCTGCCGGACCTCGGACCCGCGTGACCGCGGGTCTCAGCTCCCCACCGACGCGTTCGAGGTCATCGGCGGCAACTTGGCGCCCAGGATCCCGCCGTTCACCCTGCTGGACGGGCTGCCCCGCGGTTTCGGTCCAAGGAAGTCGCCAAGCCCCGACCTGCCCCATGGCCTCCGCGCTGTTTGGGTCCGCTGGTGCTGCCCGCTCCGACCAAGCGGGAGCTGGTGGCCGCGCTGGTGTCTGCCCCGGCGGGGGCCGGAAACGGTGCATCAGCCACCGCGCCAGTTCCCGGCCCTACTGGGCCGCGCGATGGTAAGCCGGTCAGTCCTGGACCTCGACCTCGACGGCCGTGCGGATCTCCAGGGTGCGCTTGGCGAGGTCCTCCGGGCGGGTCTCGCCCTTCCCGTCGATGACGCCGCCGACCGTTGTTCCGTCCGCCCAGATGCAGATGGTCCGGGACGCGGTCGGACCGGCCAGGACCGCACAGTCGAGCGCGCCGCCGAGCGGGCCGGCCGGGTAGTCCTGGCGGTCTTTCAGGGTCTCACTGGTCTCGCTGGACACGTCGGACCCCCAGACCGCACCGAACTGCCGGTCCAACTCCCCGCGGGCGTCCGGGAAGCTCCCGGTCATCCCGGCCACCAGCAGTGTGCTCCGGCCCGACCCGGCGGGGCCGTAGCCGGCCACCGACACGTCCCGGTAGCGGCTCAACGCGGTCAGGTTCTTCTGCAGGCGGCCGCGTTCGGCCGCGACCACCCCGTCGTCCGGCATCCGCTCCTGGTCGCCGATCCGGTCCGCCAGGACGATCCGGTGCGCGGGCGGGGCCCCTGCGCCGGTCACGGCGGCCACGGTCAGGGCGGTGAACAGGGCGACGACCGTCGCACCCGCGATCCAGGCCTTGCGGGGCACCGTGCGGTACCAGGGCAGTGGGGCTGCCGGCTCCAAAGTGTTGGCCCAGATCGCTTGGAGGCCGCTGGGCTTCTCGGACGGCTGCTCGGTTTCCATACCCGCCATGTCTTCTCATTCATACAAACAAACGTTCAACAGATTGCCGGATGGTACGTCAGCGCTCGAATGCTCTGCAGCGGCTTTCCGGATCCGACGAAAGGTCGGGTCGGGGTTCGCGCCGGTGGCGGGCTGGTGGTTCTTCTGCGCGTTCGGCGAAGCCGCTCGCGCCGACCGGGGCCGGCCGACCGCAGTCCCTCCCGGCTGCCTCGCCGAAGCCTGTGCGTGCCGAAAACCTTGTCGCCCTATGCGACCTGCGCGTATTCGTGGATGAGACCGCCGAGGCGGTCGCGCCGGATGACACGCGATTGGTCATCGGCGGCGGGCGGTTCAGGCGCGCCGACACCGTCGGGGCAGCGTTGTCCGAGTGATCGGTGCGGCCGATGTTCGTTGTGGTGGGCCGCGTACTCGTCGACGACGAGGCGCAGGTGCCGTTCGCCGGTGATCAGGACGCGGTCGGTGGCCTCGCGCCTGCAGGATCCGACCCAGCGCTCGGCGATCGCGTTCATCCGGGGTACGCCGGGCAGGATGGGCGCCACGCGGGCGCCGATGGAGGTGAAGACCGCGTCGAAGGCCTCGGTGAAGTAGCCGGCGTTGTCGCGGATCACGTACCGGATTCCGGTGGTGCGCACATCGGCCAGGGTCATCAGGAGATTGCGGGCCTGCCGGGAGGCCCACTCGGCGGTGACGTTGCGGGTGGCGCCGGCGATGTGCACCCGCCGGGTGCTTTCCGGTTGGCGCTGTGGGGGCGGGCGCCGGCCTCTGTCGTACGGCGTGGGGCTCGCCGATGACCGCTGCTCCGCGATCGTCGAGGCCCACATCGCTCGCCTCGCCGGGTCACTCCTCTTCCCTGGCCAACGCACACCATGAGCAGCCGCCTGCGCGGGACGAGTCGTCGCGTTCCGTACAGGGCGCGGAGACGGTGGCAAGGGCGTGCGGCGAACAGTTCGCAACCGCAGTGATTCTGTCGGACTACCGGCTTGTGTACATGCTTCCGAGCGCTCTTACCCCGTCGGGCGCTCCGCACTGATTCTGGTTGCCGGCCAGGTCGCCGGTGAACGGTGGCCCTCGGCCTCCCATGCGAGCGTGTTCCTACGAGAGGAAACCTGTGGCCATCGGAATCCGGCTGCCCCGCGGCTTCGCCGTCCTGGGCGCAGCCCTGCTCGCCGCCGCCGCCGTTCCGCTGACGGCGTCCAGCGCCGCGGCGGTGTCCCCCATCTGCCTGAGCGGCAAGCTCCAGTACGACTACCAGTCGGCCGAAGCCGGCACGGGCAAGCCCACGCTGACCAAGCCGGTCCGCAACGCGAACGTCCAGCTGTGGGGCATGGAGAAGTCCACCGACACCCCGCGCCAGCTCACCGCCGACTACCAGTACACCGGCGTCGACGACGGCGGCTTCAACCTCTGCTACACGCCCACCTCCACCACCTCGATGAGCAGCATGTGGGTGCGGTTCAGCACCGAGAGCACCAGGCTGTGGAAGGTCAGCGACGGCAACGGCACCCTGTACACCGTGGACTCGCCGACCTTGACCAACGTCGCCGCCAGTACCTCCCTCGGCACGCTCAAGCCGTCCGCCGGCACCGCCCGGGCCTGGCACGCCTTCGACACCGTCAACCTCCTGTGGTGGAACCGCAACAACCTCACCAGCGACTGCTGGTCCTCCCACGAGGCGAACAGCAACGCCTGCACCGAACTCAACATCCAGTGGACCGCCAACTCGGTCGACGGCCCGTACTACGACCTGGCCAACACCGTGCACCTGTCCGCCGCCGACCCCGACTCCGAGCACACCGTGCTCCACGAGGCCGGCCACTTCCTCATGCAGCGTCTGTACAACGGATGGTGGCCGAACGTCGCCAACTGCAACCCGCACTACATCGACAAGGCCAGCTCCGGCAGCTGCGCCTGGGTGGAAGGCTTCGCCGACTCCACCGCCGCCTACCTCCTCGGCGACTACCGCTACGTCTGGCCCGACGGCGGCAGCTACGCCTTCACCTACACCACCGGCTGGCACACCGGGGACCAGGTCCAGGGCAACGTGGACGGTTCGCTGCTCGACCTGTGGAAGAACGTCGACGGCGGCTGGAACGGCACCATCGCGCTGATGACCGCGCACACCCAGTCCACCTTCGCGGACTACTTCAAGGCCGGTCGGCCCGCTGCCAACCCCCCGCTCTCCACCACCGGAAGCGCGCTCACCTACCTGGCCACCCACGCCATCAACTACGGCCCCACGATCGTGAGTGACGGCCGAACCCACGTCCTCACCAACGGCGGCGGCCTGGCCCTGGAACGTGCCGACCAGTGCGGCGCCTCCGGCAGCTCCCCCGCCATCCTCACCACCTACGACTCCACGCGCGCCAAGCAGCGGTGGACGCTGAGGGCATACCCGAACGGCACCGTGAAGCTCATCGACGGCTGCCCGGACGCCCTCGTGCTGACCGCGCCCACCACCGCCGGCGCCCAGGCGACCCTGCGGGCCGTCAACTCCTCCAACCCGTGGCAGGACTGGCAGGTCACCCAGAACGGCAGCGGCACCTACACGATCACCAACCCGGCGACCGGATACTCCCTCGACAGCGCCTCCGTCACCATCGGCGCCGCCGTCACCGCCAACCCGGCCGGTAACGCCAACACCCAGAACTGGGCCGCCCTCACCTGACACCCGGCAGCGCGTCGGCGCTCCCGCAGCCCCCGGCCGCGGGAGCGCCCCTCACCCGCCAGCACACGAACCCGCCGTGGCAACGAACCTCCACCATGATGACCCCCAGCGCCCTGACCATGACCTCAGCACGGATGCGGACAGACTCCTTCCCAGGCCCTCAACGGCCAGGTCCTCGTCGACCCAAGGTGCGCCCACCGGCCGGACCCGCGCCCAGTCGAGGCCGGCCTCGAACCACACGTCCGAGACGGACCAGATCATGCCGAGCTGCTCCAGCATGTCGATCCGGTGTCGCGCCGGTTCGCTGCTCAACTCGCCAAACGAAGTGCTACTGAACCTGAGAGCGTGATGTCGGAGCCGTTTGCCTGACAGCTGCTGGGCGGGTCCGGTAGCCCCGAGCCTGTGAGATACGCGCAGGGCGGCGGGTTGACCGACGCTGAGAGGGCCGCGCGGGAGCGGATCCGGCTGCAGGCCGTGGAACGCTTCGCCCTGGGTTGGGCGGCCAGTGGCTATGGCGGGCAGACAGCGGCCCTGGTGCTGACCGCGATCACCTTGCCCCGAACCGTGTTCCTGCTGCTGGGTGGGGCGGTCGGGGATCGCTCCGCAAGGACACCTCGGTCGCGAGGGCCGACAGCTTGCTGGCCATCGCCATCAGCAGGCTTGGCCGCAGCGAGTCGGAGGTAGGACTTCCCCAGCTCGGCACCGAACTTCTCTTCGAGGGCCTCGCCCTCGTCCTCCGGAGACCTCGTCGGAGGAAGCGTGAGCCGGTCCATGCCACGGTTGGCCAGCAGGCAGGCCAGGCGGACACACTCCTGATCAAGGACGGTCACGTCGACGTACACGTGGGACTCCTTGAAGCTCGCGCGGATAGGTGCGGTTGGGGACGTCGGCAACAGTACGGGCACAGATCCCGGTGATCATGGAGTTGCGACGCTCTGTGATCACTGGGGAGAGCTGTGCCCGCGCTTCGAGGATGCGTCCGGACGGCGGGACCGCCTGTCGACCGTGGCGGGGTCGCCCGTGCCGACCGCGGCGATCTGTCGGCCGCGCTCATCCGCCCCGACGGCATCGTCGCCTGGGTCGCCGCCCCGGGCCTGCCCCCTGCGGACACCGCGGCTCTGGCGACCGCGCCGCGCACCTGGCTCGGCAAACCGCACACACGGATGACGAACGGCCAACGAGGTGAACCTGGTCAACCTGAAGGCAGGAAAGGCACCGGACAAACCAGAGGGGAGGTCTGATTGTGTGCGATCCACTCTGACGGTCGGTTCGGCACAGATCTGCCCTGATGCTGCCGAAAGGCCGTCCCGCCTCCGCACCGGCAAAACATCCGAGGAGCAGGAACGACGATGGCGCCCGATCCGACAATCGCCCAGGTGACCATGACCCTGGCTGCCCTTGCAGCCACCGGGGCCACCCCGCGTCCGTCCGGGGAAACCCTGGAGCAGCAGACCGAACGAATCATCACCGGCATCAACGCGCAACTGCGCGATCCCAGCCTTGCGACGCAGAACGCGTGGAAGCTGGTGTGGCTCGCCCTGAGCGAGGGCAACGCCAATATGGCCTACGTCGCACAGAGCACCAACGGCTCGAACGAGTTCGCCGTGGTCGCTCGCGGAACGGACGCTGATCTGATCGACATCCTCCAGGACCTCGACGTCGGCACGGTCGTCCCGTTCCCCGAGAGCGGATCGCCGAAGCCCATCGCCGTTTCCAAGGGGGCGATGGATGCGTTCAAACGGGTTGTCAACGCCCGCTCGATCGCCTCACCCTCCCCGAACGTCACGCTCGCTCAGGCGCTCGCCGTCGCGCTCAAGGCGGCGCCCTCCTCGCCGCAGCCGACCGTCTATCTGACCGGTCACAGCCTGGGCGGTTGCATCGCCACCATGCTCGCGCCGTACCTGCAGGCACAGACCTGGCCGAAACAGCCGAAGTTAGCGGTGATCACCTATGCCGCTCCCACCGCCGGCGTGCAGAGCTTCGTCGACTACTTCAACTCCGTGCCGTGGGTCATCGACGAGCGCCAGAACAACGCCTACGACCTGGTACCGCACGCGTGGGCCGATCTCGACATCACCGCCGGCTGGTACCCGAGCCCGGGACCGCAGGCGACCGAAGAAGTGAAGCTGCTCATCGGGGCGATCTCCGAGCGCACCAAGGGCAACGTCTACGTCCAGCCCGGCACGCTCTGCCTGATGAACACCGGATACACGAGCCTTGACAAGAGCCTGGTCAACAAGACCACCCAGGACTTCCTCGGCCAGGTCGCGTTCCAGCACGCCAACTCCACCTACCTGGACCTGGTGGGGGCGCCTGACGTCCCTTCCCCGCCGGTGGTGACCGACGTGAGCCCCACCTTCGGCTCACCAGGCGACACGGTGACCATCAACGGCACCGGCTTCAGTCAGGACAGCATGGTCGACTTCGGCCACTTCGCCTGCACCAAACGCGACGTCGACCCCTCCGGCATCAGGATCACCGCTCAGGTCCCCAACGGAACCGGCGTCGTCCACGTCCGCGTCACCAACACCCTCGGCACCTCCCCGGCCGTCGCGATGGGGCAGTTCGCCTATGGCGGACCCGCGCCTGTGGTGGTCAGTGGGGTCAGCCCGAACAACGGAAAGGTCGGCACCCCGGTCACCATCAGCGGCTCGGGCTTCGCCGATGGCGCCACCGTGCACTTCAAGGACAAGGCATCCGATTCGGTCAGGTTCGTCTCCACCGGCCAGATCATCGCAACCGCGCCCGGTCTGCTCGACGACCACCAGACGGTGAACATCACCGTGACGGTCGGCAAGGCCACCTCTCCCACCAGCCCGGCCGACGAGTTCACCTACACCGGACGGTAGCGTCCGCACGCCCCGTTCCCGGGATCGCCCTTCGAGCAGCCCCTGGCCCCTGCCGGCGAGCAGGCCACGGAGCTGTGCGGCACGGCCGAGCAGCTGCCGGGCCACCAGGTGCCCGGAACCCCCGGAGAGACCGGGACCGGGATGAGTCGAGGCACCGATGTGCCAGAGTCCGGGTACTGCGGTGCGGCGCGGCTCGACGACAGCCCCGGCCGCCGGATCAGGCGCTGGTCGGTCGGCGCAGCCGCCGTAGGGGTCGCCGCGGACGGCGTTGCGGTCGGCCGCGGCGACCCCCGCCGGACCGACCGCACTCCACCGGGTCACCAGGGCGCGCAGACCCGGGGCATGCGCCTCGGTCCGGCCGGGCATCCGCTCCACACAGCCCGCGACCAGCCGTCGTTCCGCCCGGGTTGCTCGCCCGCGCGATCTGCGCGGCCGGAGACGGGACTTGCCCGCCGGAGCGGGGACGGAGCGACAACTGACACCTCGGCAACTACACGGTCTTCGATCAGCCCCGAGCATGCCCGCTGATCAGGCTGGCACACCGGCAAAGCTCCAAGATCCCCGACAGAGTCAAGCCGAACACGTTCCCGGCGTCGGTGCCGGTGACGTTGAACAGCGTGTTGACGCAGTCCGTCGTCGAGCCCTGCACGAAGGCGACAAGGTCCGCGCCGCTGCGCGAGCCGAAGTCGGCGGGGGTGCAGGCGGCGGCCTGCGCGCTCAGCGCGCGCCTGGCCGGCGCGGGCGTCGACGGTTCGGCCTCGGTGTGCGGCGCGCCCTGCACGGCCGTCCCGGCCGGCTGCAGCGCCTGTCCGAGCCACTCGGGGCGTCGGCGGGGCGGCCCGCGGCTCCGGTCGCTGCGGCTGGGTGCCGCCGTGTCCAGCCCTCGCCGCAGGCCAGACCCTGGCGCCCTGTGGCCACGCTGACGGGGACCAGCATGTCCTCCCACAGATGGGACTACAGCGGCCCCTGGTGAGTCGGGCCGCAAGCCGTCGGCGGTGACGGCAATACCCTGCGTGACCTGTCCACCCCATCAGCGAAACGGCTGGCTCGCGCCGGCGGTGGACTTCTTCGGAGTTGGCGACAACTTGCTTGCCGAACGATCGCCGGCCGTCAGATACCTCGCCGATTTAGCGACAGTTGTCGTGCCGACCCGCCCGGAGAGCCGCACGTCGAGTAGCGCTGTTAGCGACAAGTAGCGTGCTGAGTCACAGGCGGCGTATGAAGACGCTCGTGGAAGAGACCGTCGTGGAGGAACTTCTGACCGGGGGAGACGAGGCGATTCGCCTGTACGTTGCAGCCTGCGCGGAGCGGATGGCTCCGCTGTTCATCGGCCTGCGGGCGGGCGAGAGGGGTCGGGAAGCCGACGTGGACTTCCACGTGACGTCCGTAGGCGACCTCTGGAGGATCGACTGTCCGCTCTCTGACGCCGACGACCGTGCACATCTGCTGGAGCGGTTCCCCGAGTTGCAGCCGCCCGTATCGGACGGCGCGCTGTGCCATGGGCGAGGCCCTCGTCACGGGCGGACCCCCGCACCGGACCGTGCTGTTCGACCTATCCCCGGCTACCACGACGGAGTACGGCGAGTTTGCCCGGAGACTCCTGTACAACCCGTTCGACCAACAGACCGACGTTAGGACCGAAGCAGGCAGCTATGGGTGGTAGAGGGCGTGGGCGCGTGTCACGTCGATAGGCCCGTCCTTGCCGATGTGGAAGAAGTAGTTCATCTGCCATGCCTGCGTGCTGCGGGCTTGCCGGTTGGTCGTGGTCACCCACGGCGGGTAGACGCGGAACCCTCGTTTCCCGCCGGAGCCGCTGCGGGAGACGATGTCGCGCTCGCACAGCACCTCTCGCGGGAAAACGAACTGCCCGAAGCCGTTGTCGTCGCGGCTGCTGATGACGAAGAGATCCACCTCGTCGGCGGCGTTGAAGGGCCGGATCGGTCCCTCCTTGGACCGCTGCCACACGGTCACGAACTGGCCCACCTTCGTCGGGGTGGTTTTGGCCACGCGGAACCGGACCGAGTTGCCATCGATCGTGAATCCGCAAGCCGCGTATTCGGCGCTCTCCGGTTCGGCCACCGGCAGCGAACAGACGAAACCGCTCGGGTCGTACACCAATGCCTTCGCCGCCAGCAAGTCGCCGTGAAGCCCCGCCCACGGCTGATTCGTCACCATCCCGTCATCCTGCCATCGCCACCGCCGATCAGCTCCAGCGGCTGCTGCGCCCCGGGGCGGCGTCGAACAAGGCGATCCGGCAGGCGCTGGGTGACCTCGACCTGTCCCGCCAGCCCGCCGGCCCGGTCCGCGCCACCATCGACATCCGCGACCCGGCCGGGAGGAAGGCGACGTACGACCTGTACGACGTGCGCGAGTCGATCCCCAGCCCGGCCACCGCCGCACAGCTCGACGCGGCCGCCGCCCGCCGCACCATCAGCCGTACCTGCGAGGACTGCGGCGCCCACCCGGACGCCCCCTGCACCCCGGCCGCCGAGGAGAAGCGGCGCGGCTCCTGGTGGCGCCGCTCCTGACCCCGCCTCACCCCGCCGCAGGCCGCTGACCTGCGCCGGGGAGTTTGGGCACCCCTGCTGACCTGCGGGCTGGTGAGTTTCGCCCCCGGGGCGGTGGTGGGTTTGCCCGCCCCAGGTCGGCCGCCGCCGGTGAGTTTCGGGTGTCCGTGCAGGTCAGTGGCCGCCGCCGTTCTGCCCGGGTGGCGGCCAGGTTCGGTGGGACGGCGGGGCGGGCAGAGCCTCCGGCATGACGACACCCTCCACCAGGCGTCCCCGTCGGCGGCGCCGTCCGGCGGCGCCCGCCGTTCCCGCACCCGCTGCTCCGGTCCGCGCCGCCAGGACGTCGGTCCTGGTCCGGTCCGGCGGCGGGTGCTGCCGGACCTGGTCCAGCGAGCACCTGACTCCGGGCGGGTCGCGGAGGTCGTGCGGCGTACGCACTCGGTCTTCAGCACGCTCCAGAAGTTCTCCGCCAGGGCGTTGTCGAACGAGTCGCCGACCGTGCCCATGCTTGCCTCAATTCCGGCCTTGAGCAGGCGGGTTGTGAGCTTGATGGATGCGTATTTCGTCTGGGCCCGGGCGCCGCTGTACGGCGCGCACGTGGATGACGTCGGGCGGCTAGCCGGCCGGCTCGCCGCCCGGCAGGGGTTCAGCGGGCGAGTTCGATGGTGAGGTCCTCGTCCACGCAGTCGGCGGAGATCCGGTGCATCGCGGTCTGCTCGGTGGTGTCGATGGAGAGGCCCCAGCGGGTCTTCGCGACGGTCCAGCGCGTGAGGTAGTCGCAGACCTCACCGTCCATCGGCAGCCATTCCGCGATGTCCTTGTCCGATCCTTCGCCGTGTTGGCAGGCGTCGGTCGCGAAGGCCACGTGGATCCGGCCGACGTCGAGCAGGTACTCGCGCCCGTGCCGGACGGCCGGCTTCTCCGCGCCCGGCACCGGGACGCCCGGGCGCAGGGCCTCGGGGAAAGCGGCCGTCACGGCGGAGCCGGCCGCGGTGCGGTAGGCGCGCCATCCTCCTGTCACCGTGATCAACCAGCAGAGGACCCCTCAATCAGCGACAGAGCCGGAAGTTGAGCCGGAGCCCGTTCTCGCGGACAGAGCCATGCAACCCTTGCGGCGGCGCGGCGGTGAGTAGGGCAGAGCGATGGTCCGATCGGGTTGTCGCGCGGACGCGAAGAGGAATTGGATGACCGCGAGCGTATTGCACATCCCGGTGGAGGACCCGCCCCCGTCCATCACAGCACCGGCTTCCGCAGGCGGCCCCGGCCTGCGGGAGCTGGACTTCGAGGGGTTCGCCGCCACGCGCTGGCGGCGGCTGGTGCGCACCGCCTACCTGCTCACAGGCGACTACCACGAGGCCGAGGACGTGGTGCAGGCGACGTTCGCGAAGGTCTTCAGGAACTGGTCCCGGATCAGCCGTCTGGAGGAGCCGGACGCCTATATCCACCGGGCCCTGGTGAACAACAACCTGAGCCGTCACCGGCGGCGCCGGGTCAGGCAGCTGCTGATGCCGGTCCTTCCCGATCGGGCGTACACCGCGGGCGGTGGCCACCGCGGCGTCGAGGAACGCTCGGTGCTGCTCCAGGCGCTGGCGGAACTGCCGCAGCGCCAGCGGGCCGTGGTCGTCCTGCGCTACTGGGAGGACATGAGCGAGTGCCAGGTCGCCGAAGTGCTCGGCTGCTCGCTGGGCAATGTCAAGAGCCAGGCCAGCCGCGGCCTGGCGAAACTGCGCGGCCACCCGGCGCTGGCCTCGTACTCGGCGAACGCCGGTTCAACGATCGACGGCACGAACGGAGACAACAGGTGATGGACACCGAGGACATGGTGCGCGGCGCCCTGCGGGACGAGGCGGCCCGGGTCGCGGTGGCGGACTGGTCCGCCGCGCCCGTGCGGGTCCAGGTGCGTAGGCAGCGGCGGGGGCGCCGGGTGGCGATGGGCGCGTCGGCTGTGGTGGCCGCGCTCGCGGTGGTGGCCGGCACGGGTGCGGTACTGTCCGCGCAGCGCGCGGTCCAGGCCGTCGGACCGGGCTCGCAGGCTCCGCTCGTACCGGAGGGGCCGGCTCCCGAGGCCGTGGTGGTGGAACCCGGCCAGCAGCTGCCGTTGGGCCGCCAGGACTGGTGGATGCAGCTGAAGGACCAGGAGATCTGCATCCACGACGCCCCCGCCTACCGCAGCGGTCCGGGGTGCGGCGGGCACTCCTGGGCGGGCGGCACGACCGAGATCACCATGCAGTACTACGGGAGTCCCCCGCAGTACCAGGAGGGTCTGTACAACCTCATCTACCACGGGCCCGGGCAGGTGGCCCGGATGGCCATCGAGGTAGACGGGCACGCGTACTGGGCCACCGTCGCCTCGCTTCCCGGCAACCCGGGCTACGCCACCGGTTATGTTTGGGGGCCCAGCCGTAATACCCCCAATGATCCGAAGGCATACCCGCTCGAGGGCATCAAGCTCGCCGCGTACGACGCCCAGGGGAGGGTACTGGCGAGCAAAACGCTGTCGTCCTGAACCAGACCGGCATCGCAGTCCTGGTGCCTGTCGCTCGCTGGTCGGGGGGATCGGGGTGGTGAAAGCGGTGGAGCCCACACGACCCTGTCGGCCGGTCAACCCCCGCTGACCTGTGGGGTTGGCCGGGAACACGATGGTGGTCTCCATCCCTTGAGCAGGGGGCCTGGGCGATTCAGCCGACTACGCCGGGGACTTGTCCTCGGCCTTGAGCAGGGCGGTCCGCAGGCGCGGTCGGCACGCTCGATCACCGCTCTCTCCAACGAGCAGTGGGCCGAGGAGGTCCGCGCGGCCGCAGTGCGCACGAGCCTTTCCTCCGGCGAGAACATTGCGACCGTCGTCCTGCACAGCGTGAAGCACATCCAGGACAGGCTGGCCTACGCCTACCACGATGGCGAGTGGTGGCGGCTGAACCTCTGGAACCCTGCGTTGGACCGGAGAATCCCGCAGCGGGACCACGAGCCCAGCGGTCGGCACGTCGCCAACTTCGCGCACCTGAGCACGGACTGGCTCAGGGAGGCGGTGAAGTGGTGGTTGTCGGTGCAGCTCTTGACCGAGCAGTACGTATGGTCATCGGTGAAGAGCCGCCTGGACGGCCAGCTGAGAACCTGGATCCGCGGCTTCGTGGACCATCTCAACAACCACTCAACGCTCGCGGGCGTGAACAAGGGCGGGAAGCTCGCCAAGAACAGCCGTCGGTCCCCGTTCCCCGAACCACTCGAGTACCAGCCGCCTCGCGCGGGATCCTGCCAGGCCCGTGTCTTCACGCCGAAATGGTCGTATTCCCAGCCGTAGGCTGTCTCGTATCGCTCCCCGTCCAGGGTCCAGCTGTGCCGCACCTGGTAGCGCAGGCCGCCGAATCTCTGCTCGAAGCCCTCGCGTCGGATGATGAGTTCCATGGGGGCAGGGACGAGACAGCCTGCGCGGTCGCGCACTCGCCACATCTCGATCGGGACTTCGAACCTGGCCGGGCTCTCGCGTCGGCCTGTACAGCGGAGGAAATCCTGTGCCCGCTCCGATAGTTCGGAGGGATCATCCAGGATGTGCATCCTGTACTTCATTTCCAGAGGCGGCAAAAAAGCAGCAGGATCGGCACCTTATCGCGGAGCTCCCCACGTGGGCCAGGAGGCCGCTCCAATCAGCCTCGTCCACAACCGTCACCAGCATGCCGCCGACGCCATGAGCTGCTCAGATACCCATTCAGACTGTCGCAGGTACAGATACCATGTGGTCGACGTCAAGATCCTTTGCGTTGGTGAAGGTCTTGTCGTCGTACGGGCTCACCCAAGTGCCCGAAACGGCCTGGCACTTCTCGTTCTGGACGACGTCCTGGCCGTCCCGGGCAAGGGTGACCTCGCGGGTGTCGCACTCCCCGCGCGCCACGCCCACGGGCGAAGGTTCGGGCAGTGCGCGATGCGCGGCCGTTGCCGTAGCGGCGGTGTCGGCGAAGGCGGGGCTCGCGGCCGGCAGTGCGGTCAGGGCGAGCGCGGCGAGGACGGTGGTGGCGCGGCGCCACGCGGTAGCGGTGATCATGGTCCAGCTGTACCGCGCACGGACGCCGGGTGACGGCTGTTCGGGAGGCTGTTCACCTGAACAGCCGCGCGCCAGCCGTACGTGGTTGAGGCCGGGGCTCAGGGGGGCCGGCTTGGCGCATAGCCGACGGGTTCTGGGAGCGGCAGCGGTCCCGTCGGCCCGGGTGCTGTCGTCGCGTCCGCCGGCAGTCGGCGCCGCCCGGGAGCGGCTGCGGTCGGCTCCTCTTTCGCGTCTCTCGGACGGGCGCGGAGCGGGCGGCGCGCCTGACAGGTCATTGGGTGGCCGTGCTGGGTGTCGCCGCATCCGCCCCGCTGGTGCTTATCTCACTTGCTAAAAAGGCATTGACGGGGTGATGGTCGGGCGTAGAGTGGTAACGCATTTCAATCTAGCTCTATAGGCACTGGAGTTCGGGTGTTCGTGACGACGGGCCAGGCGGGTTCGGCACTGGGGTGCTCGATCCCGACGGTGAAGAAGCTCATCGGGACGGGGGTGGTCCCCGGCGTACGCGACGCGGGCCGACAGGTGTTCCCGTTCTCCGCTCTCCAGGCGCTGCAGCAGCGGCCCGCCGCCGATCTCACCGCGGTGGGCGCTGGTGAGGTCGCGGTGCTGCGAGCGGACACCCCGGCACGGGTGGACGAACCCGGCCGGGAGTGGATCGGGTTCGGCACCATGCTGAGTGCGGCGCAGCTGCTGGCCGGGCTGAACGGCTGGTGGCGGTGCGACCCCGCCCGGGTGGCGGCGGCCGGGGTGCTGCCCGTCACGGTCGCCCACTTCGTGGTCGCCGTGCTCACGAACCTCGACGACTACGACGCCCAGGGCGAAGGCCGCGACGCCCGGTTCCGGTTCGCCAAGGCCCGTCTGGCCGGCTACGTCACCGACCTCACCGCCCCGGTGAACGCCGCCGATCCGGAAGACCCGCAGGACGCCCGCCTGGCGGGCCTGCTGCTGGGCACCCGCCTGGTCTCGGTCTCCGGTGGCCCGATCGCCTACGTCACCACCAACCCGACCACCGACACCGAGGGGGAGTGACCCGCTGATGGACCGCAAGACGTACACCGCCGAGCTCGCCGGTCTGCGCGAGCTGCGCACCGAGATCACGGCCGCCGAGAAGACGGTCGCGGCCGCGCGGAAGGAGTTGGACAAGCTCACTGCTCAGCGCTCGCGCCGGGTGGCCGGGCTCGCGGGGTACGAGGGCGCCCAGGCGCCGGCCATCGCGAAGGCTTCGGGCCTGTCGGTCGGTGACGTCGTGCGGATCGCCCCGCTGCTGGACCCGACCCCGGCCGCCGTCCGCGCCGCCAAGGCCGACGACGAGGCCGTCACCGCCGCGCCCGCCCCGGCGCCCGTGGCCGCGCCGGTCGCCGAGCCCGCCGTCGCGGTCGCCCCGGCGCTGGCCCGCCCCGCTGCCGTACTCGAGCAGCCGGCCCCGGTCGAGGACCAGGCCGTCGTCGAGCAGTCCGCGCCGGCCGCTCCCGCTGTTGCTGCGCCGGTTGTTCCGGCGGCCTCGGTCGCTCCGGTCGCTGCCCCGGTGCGTCCGGTGGCCGAGACCGGTCCGCGTGAGCTGCCCACCCTCCCGGAGGGTCCGGCCGGTGCGCGGTTCGAGGCGGTGACGACGGGTCTGGTGTCCAAGCGCCCGAACTTCGTTCAGCAGGCCCGCAGCACGGTGTTCCTGGACATGGTGGCCGGGATGCTCGCGGTCCGCGACCAGGTCGTCCGGGTCGACCTCGGCGCCCGCACTCCGGGCGAGATCCTGGACGCCGTGCTGGCGACCGCGCCGGGCACGGAGCGGGTCTACATCACGGCCGGCGCTCCCTGGCACGACGGCGCCGAGCGCTACTCCACGCTCAAGGACGCGGTCGCGGCCTGGCTCAACACGCCCTCGGAGCGGTGGACCACCGCCGTTGGGTCCGGCCGGGACAAGCTCGCCGGCCACTTCGTCCACCAGCGCCAGCCGGTGGGCCGCTACGCCCCCGCGAGCGCGCCGGACAGCGACAGCACCGAGATCCGCAGCATGGGGGAGTGGTTCGACCCGGACGGCGCCGACGTCGTCACCTGCCGCCAGGCGTTCACGCTGCTGTGGCAGGCGCTGCGCCGCCACTGGGACGACGCGGTCCTCATGGGCTCGCCGTCGCAGACGGGCCGGGACCTGTGGTCGCGCACCATCCCGACCACGGGCAAGTGGGCCGGGGGCTACCCGGTCCTCAGCGAGGAGCTGCGGGGCCTGCTACACGCGACGGGCGGTCAGGGCCGCACCGAGCTGCTTCTGCCGCCCCGCGTGCCGGAGCAGCTCCCGGCCCTGGTCGAGTACGACCGCACCTTCGCCTACGCCAAGCACCTGTGGAAGTCCCCGGTCGGCACGCCCCGGCGGATCACCGCGGCCGCGTTCGCGGCGATGACCGAACAGGAGCAGACCAAGGCCCTGATGTCCTCCTCGCACTGGAACGTGCGCGTGACCGTCCCGGCCGGTTGGAACCACGTCGGCCTGCTGCCCGCCCCGGTGACCGGCGACCGGGCGTGGGTCTACCCCTCCGAGCCGGGCGCGATGTTCACGACCTGGGCGGGCGGCGCGGAGGTCCACCTCGCCCTCGCCAACCACCTGATGCCGTGGAAGATCGAGATCCTCGGCGGCCTGCTGTTCGAGGACGGCAAGCCCCTCGACGAGTGGGGCAAGCGCCTCAAGGCCGCCTGGGCGGACCTGACCAACCTCTCCCGTATCCACGCCGACGAGCGCCAGCGCACCGCCGCCTACCTCGCCAGCCGCGCGGTCCGCTCGGTGCTGCTCTTCGGCCTGGGCGGCTTCGCGCAGCGCCCGCGCCTGGTCTCCGGCACCACCCCGGTCGGCGAGGCGCTCCCGGCCGGGGTCGAGATCCTTGGCCAGGACGACCAGGTCGTCACGTGGCAGCGGCAGGCCGGCTTCTCCCGCGACCCGTACGCGCACCCCGAGTGGGCCGCCTACGTGTGGTCAGGCGCCCGCGCCGCGCTGCTGGACATGAAGTACCGCCAGGGCAAGGAGGTCATCGGCTACGCCGGTGCGCTGCACGCGAAGCCGGGCACGGTCGTGTACTTCGGTACCGACGGCATCGCCCTGACCGAGCGCCAGCCCTGGCCCTACCGCGGCGAGCCGGGCGACTACCTGCTGAAGGGCCACCTGACCGGTCCGGTGGAGCACCCGACGAGCCAGGAGCAGTACCTGAAGCTGCGCGGCTTGGGCCGCGCCGAACTTGCCGCGAAGGGGACTGACCAGTGAGCCCGGCCGACCCGAATAACCCGAACGAGGCCGCCCGCCTGACCCAGGAGCTGCTTGACCAGGGCTACACCAAGCGCCAGGTCGCCAAGATGCTCGGCCGCGACGCCTCCCTCGTCTCCCAGTTCTTCACCAAGGGCAAGGGCAAGGCGTTCGTCAGCGCGCTGCGCCAGGTCGTCCGCGCGGTGCGCGGCGGCGAGCGCGACACCGAGGCGCTCGGCGCCGTCGCGCAGGAGAACGTGGAGCGGCGCCGCACCAAGACCGGGCAGAACGCCCGGGTGCGGGGCAAGGACACCGTCGGCGAGGCGGGCGGGTCGATGGCCGGCCGGGCCGGGAAGCAGGCCATCAAGTCCGGCGCCTCCCACCTCGCGCCCGTGGTCCACGAGACCGGCCAGGCCGGCGGCCGCCTCGCCTTCACGGTCCGGATGAAGGCCAACCAGTACGTCTACAGCGCGGGCTCGGAGAAGGACTCCGGCGGGGTGCGCCGCGGCTTCATCCCCCGCGCCGACGGCACCGAGGAGCGCACCTACGGCTCCGCCAGCACCGGCGGGTTCGACGCTGCCGAGTGGTCCCAGCGGGTCGCCGACCACCACGGGGACGTCACCGAGGCGATGAGGGAGTGGCTGGTGGAGACCGGCCGCGCCGTCGAGGACGCCGACATCGCCTACCTCGAAGTCCGCGGCTGGATCCCCGAGGAGCAGTAGGGCTGGTTCGGCCTCTGTGACTGAGCGCTTCACTTGGCCAGTTAGCGGTCGAGTTGGCCAGCTGAGCACCTGGCGTTCTTCCGGGTCAGCGGGTTGCGAAGCTCCAAGCCCGTTCCACGAGGGAGTGACTTCGGGGCATCGTCGCAGGTCAGCGGATTTGCTCAACTCGCCAGGTGAAGCGCTCAGCCACAGGCCTCCCCGGACCTCCCGGGGAGGCCACCCGCCCCGCATCACCCAGCTCGCCGCCCAGTCACCCCGCACCACCCGGCAGACGAAGGAGAAGCACCGCCGTGGAGACCACCACCGCCACCGCCGAGCGGGACGTGCCGGCCGGGCTGCGCGCCCAGGCCGAGACTCCCGTCCCGGCGCAGCCGTCCGGCACCGCCGTGAACCCGCTGCCGCTGCACTGGTTCCAGAAGGACGCCGTCGCGGCCGCCGTGCGCGAGGTGAAGGACGGCGGCCGCGCGACGATCGTCGCGGCCACCGGCTCCGGCAAGACCCTGATCGCCGCCGGCTGCGCCCGGCGCGTGGCAGCTCGGGGCAGGGTGCTGGTGCTGGTGCCGACGATCGAGCTGCTGGAGCAGACCGCCGAGTCCTGGTCTACGAAGGGCGGCCGCCGCGGGCTGACGGTGGCGGCCTGTTCGCGGGAGGAGACGCTGGAGAGCGCGGAGGCCGGCGGCCGCGTCCACGCCCAGGTGACCACCAAGGCCGCTCGGATCGCCGACCTGGTCGCCGAGGAGAAGGCCGGCGAGCCGGTCACCGTGTACGCCACCTACGCGAGCCTGGAGCGTATCGTCCAGGCTCACCAGCTGTGCGGCCTCCCGGCCTGGGACCTGGTCGTCATCGACGAGGCCCACCGAACCGCCGGCGCCGAAGGGAAGGCCTGGGCGGCCGTGCACGACGACGCCCAGGTCCCGGCGAAGCGCCGCCTGTACTTCACCGCTACCCCGCGGATCGTCGACGACCGGCGCGCGAAGGACGGCCTGGCTGACCTCGCCGACACCGACACCGACAGCGAGGGCGAGGGCGAGGGCGAGGGCGAGGGCGAGGCGAAGCTGCCCGCGCTCTGCTCCATGACGGACACCCGGATCTACGGCAAGACCTGTTTCACCTGGACGCTCGGACAGGGGATCGAGCACGGCTACCTTGCCGACTACCGCGTCCTGGTCCCGGTCGTCACGGACGAGGATCTGCGCGAACTGCTCCGTCTCCCGGCCGTCGCGGACCTGCGCTCCCAGCGCTCGAACGAGGAGCTGCTGCGCCTGGCCTCGCAGATCGCGGTGCTGCGCGCGGTCGCCGACCTCGGCCTGCGCCGCGTCATCACGTTCCACTCCCGGGTGTCCGCGGCGCGGGAGTTCGCCGGCAGCCTGCTGGAGACCTCCGAGCTGCTGGAGGACAAGGACCGTCCGGAGCGGCTGACGGCGCTCGCCGTGGCTGGCACCGACCGGCTCAAGGACCGCCGGGCGGCGTTCGCCACGTTGAAGGCCTCCACCGGCGATGATGGCGAGGAGTGCTGCATCATCTGCAACTCGCGCCTGCTGAACGAGGGCATCGACGTGGCCGCCGTGGACGCGATCTGCTTCGCAGACCCGAAGTCGAGCGTCATCGACATCGTCCAGGCGGTGGGCCGGGCGTTGCGCCAGTCCTATCGGCAGGGCAAGGTCTCGTGGGTCATCATCCCGGTCTATCTGCCGACGCCGGAGGTCGGTGACGACACGGCGGCCGCCGACCCGGCCGAGGTCCACGATGCGGGCGAGGCGGTGAAGGCGGAGGCCGACGCCGAGATCGAGGCGAGCTCCTTCCGTACGATCTGGCGGGTCCTGCGGGCGCTGGCGGCGCACGATGCTCGGGTGGTCGGCCGGATCACCGAGCTGCGCGGCACCCGGTCCCAGGGCACCGCGCACGCCACCGCGGCCAAGGCCTCCGAGGGCGAGGCCACCGGGGCCGGGGCGGGCGAGCAGCCAGCGGCGCCGGTGGAGTCGCCGATCGAGTGGCTGAAGATCAACGCCCGGCACCACGCGGCGCAGATTCTGCAGACGGTGAAGTTGCGCGCGTTCAACCCGCGCGCGG
The DNA here is from genome assembly GCF_044744365.1 of Kitasatospora sp. NPDC087314. Classification (NCBI taxonomy): domain Bacteria; kingdom Bacillati; phylum Actinomycetota; class Actinomycetes; order Kitasatosporales; family Streptomycetaceae; genus Kitasatospora; species Kitasatospora sp. NPDC087314. The sequence continues at coordinate 163,578 of NZ_JBIUYE010000006.1, read as the reverse complement.
TGGAGTGGCAGCGGATGCACGCCGTCGCCGCCAGGTTCCACGTCGAGCACGGCCACCTCGACCCCACCGACAAGACGACGCACGCCGAGCTGATCTCCTGGCTCACCCGCCAGCGCCACCTCAACGGTCAGGGCCTGCTCGACCCCGCCCGGGTCAGCGAGCTGGACGCGCTCGGCATGATCTGGTCGAAGAACGCCAATGCCTGGGAACGCGGCTACGCCTACGCCGCCGCGTTCCACCTCCAGCACGGCCACCTGGCGATCCCGGCGACCGCGAAGCTGGACGACTACGCGGTGGGCGCGTGGATGCGCCGCCAGCGCAAGGCCGAGAACCTCACCACCGACCAGGTGGCCAAGCTCGACATCTTGGACGAGCTGTGGTGCCTGGAGCCGGACTGGAACCGCTCCTACCGCCGGCTGCTCGCCTACCTCGCCGCCGGCGGCACCCTCACCGGCCCGGCGAACCGCACCGGCCTGGGCGACGACGCGGCGTTCCGGCCCGGCACCTGGCTGCGCAAGCAGGCGGGGGCCCGCACCGACGGGAAGCTGACCGGCCAGCAGACCGCGCTCCTGGACGCGCTCCACCGGCACGCCGAGACCGTCGCCGGCTGACCCGCCCGCACCGACCACCTCGCCGTCCCGGCCCGCCAGTGGCCCGCCCCGTTCCGAGGGGAGGCAGTGACGACCCAGCAGCACACCTATAAGCCGCCGACCGTGAACTGGTGCGCCGACTGGTACGGCGGCGACTGCGGCAGCACGGGCGAGGCCTGGTTCGAGGACGGCACCATCGTGGACGCCGACCACGACTGCGACGACGGCGACGGATACCAGATCGGCTGGGAAGGCCGCGCCGAGTGCGGGGAGTGCGGCTGGACGCTCGACACCGACTTCGCGGACGGCGACTACGTCGAGGCCTACCACGACTGCACCACCGACCAGTAACACCACACGCCGGCCACTGGACGGCCAGGACATCGGGCCGCACTGGCCGACCGTACCACCGGCCCGGCACCGGCGGCTGGCCATGCCGGGGGTACGCCGTGGTGCGCGGCACCGGCGCCCCCGAGGTGAAACGCGTGGTCGAGCGCGACCTCGCGCCCTTGCGTGATGACTGGAACCTGCGCTTCGCGCTGCGCGTCGCCGTGCCGGACGCCGTGGTCATCACCGGCACCGACGATATCGATCACCCCGAGCGGCGGCTGTAGTGATCGGCAAGGAGGTGGCTCGTCATGGGCCACACAGTGGTGCGGATGGTGCTGCAGGTCTTCGGAGCCGCGGTGCTGTTGTTCGGGCTCCGGAAGACCTACCGAGACAACACGGGCCCCGATTGGTGGCGCCTCCCTGGAGGCACCTGCGCGTCCCGGCTCCGGGTCGCGGTCGCCGGGCAGACGCTCGACCTTCAGGCGGATCAACGCGCCGTGCGGGACCTGGGCGGCCCACCCCCGCTTGAGGTTCCCGGCCGCACGGCCGACGGTGGAGACGTCACGATCCGTCGCCCGCAGCGCCCGAATTGACTCGGCTCGGGGCAGGTCATCTGCAGGCAACGGACGACGAACACCCAAGGGGAACCATGGCGTTCATCCAAGCCGGCCACCGTCGTAGTATCCGTGCCGCGGCGGTGGTCACCACGGCGGCGCTTCTGGCAGCGGGCTGCTCCTCCTCCGCGCCTGGCGGCGGTGCGTCGTCCAAGGCGAGCTCACCGTCCGCTGCTATCGCGATGCTGCGGCAGCGCCTCGCCGCCTTGGAGAAGCCGCTTGGACCCGATGAGGCTCAGCGTGCCTTCGAGGGCCTTTCGGTGGCGATGACGGGAATCAGCGAGGACTCCCTCAGCATCGAGCTGGTGAACTGGCAGCTGCAGCAGTTGAGCACCCCGGAGGGCCGGAAGACCTACCTGGCCAACAACTCCGCCCTCAACGGGCACATCCTGCCTGCTGGTGGCACCTCAGCGCCCTCCGCGCCGACGCTGGGCGCGGCGGCCACGCCCGGCCGGGGCCGGGCGGAACAGCCTGCGGCGTACCACGACACGCCGAACGCTGGCGCAGGCCTGTCCTTCTATTTCGTCAACGGTGTCCTCAACGACGCTGTCTCGGCGGGGGAAGGCAAAGGCCTGCTGGAGAGCTCACTCACTCAGATGCTGGGCTTTCCTGTGAACGTCAATCTGATCTTCAATGCGTCCGGTGCCGACATCGCGTGGTACACCTACAACGTCTGCCAGCATGCGCAGGCCGTCACCGCCAACCACCCCATTCCGGAGACCGAGCAGCTGGTGAAGGCCGTCTGCGTGATCAGTGCTGCTGGTGCGGTCGCGCTGCCGCAGAGGATGATTGCCGACGTCGGCAAGCTGTTCTTGCAGAAGACGCTGGACCCGAACTTCGCGTCCGACCCGGTGAACGCGATGCTGCTGGACCCCGTGACGCACGATCTCCAGAGCGGGAAGCGCGTCGTGCTGATCTCCCACAGCGAGGGTGGTCTCTATCTGCGTAACGCGCTGTCCAGGATCGGTGCGGGGGCGCCGGTCGGGGCGGTCTTCATCGCCCCGCCGTTCGGCACCGGCCAGGAGCTGAACGCCAACCCGACGCGCTATGTCATGTTCAACTGGGACTGGCTCCTGATGGACACCGGTGTGCCCGGTGGGCAGATCTCCCATGTCGACCCCACGGTCGAGGCCGCGGCGCCGCAGGTCGTCTACGACGGCAGCGTCAAGTCGCGCTTCGACATCCACTACCTGGCCAACTACCTGTACTGCGGCTCGGCTTCCGCCAAGCAGATCGGCGACCGCACGCGGGAGGTGGTGGACTACGTCAACTCGGTCCCCGCCTCCCGGGGTGCCGCACGTCCGCAGCTGCCCGGGGCGTCCGGTGCGGCGGCGCTCCACGGTGACGGCCTGCTGCCGCAGCAGACGGAGGTTTGCCCGGTGCCTCAGCCGTCGAGCGAGACCCCGACCACGCAAACCCCGTCCGAGACCCCGGCCACGCCGACCGAATCGCCGTCGACTTCGTCCGAGACCCCGGCCACGCCGACCGAATCGCCGTCGACCTCGTCCGAGACCCCGGCCACGCCGACACCATCCGCCGCCTACTACGTCTTCGTGCTCACCAACGTCTCCGGCGGGAACATCTTTGTGGGCACACTTCAGGACGTCCAGGGAGCCCGGACGTGCGACTTCGTGGACGGTGGCCTCTGCGCCCCGGCGGGCGGTCAGGACGTACCCGTCCAGTACACCGTCGGGCTGGGCCCGTATCCGACGCTCGTGGACGCGCAGGCCGCGTACTGTGCGAACGCCGCCGACCCTCACACGGGGCCAGGCGGGGCCGGTACCAAGGTCGACATCTTCGGCGGCAGTTACTGGGCCGACAACATCAACTTCACCTGCCCAGTCACTCCCAGCCCGTGATAGAGCTACGCTGCGGGAGTCGAGACGCGCCGAGCTCGGCGTTCTCCCGCCGACGCGGGGTGGCCCGGTGTCCCCCGACAAGCGGCCCGGCGAGACCGCCGGGCCCTGACGGCGGCCGTGGAAAATGGCTCTCATCCACTTTCTGTAGAGCGGTGACGTAGGGTCACGGGTTTCAGCCGGCGTAGAGGACGCGGCGGCGGAGGAGGTCGAACTCGACCCGCCCGTATCCGACCGCCGCCCTGGGCAATGGCCGCCGCCTGGATCCTCGCCACCCCCATCACCCACCTCACCGTGCTGCGCGCCCACCTGCTCAACCGCCGCCGCATCACCGACCTGCTCACCCTGCGAGAATGCACCGGGGTGCACCTGACCCTGGTCTGCCGCGAGTTCGGCGGTGGCACGGCGTGCGTGGGGTAGCCCGATCTCGTCGTGGCGGGCGAGTGCTACGACGTGCCGGTACAGCACCCGGTCGGCCGCGCGGGACAGGCCCGACAGCGGGTCGCCGACGAGGGCTTGGGCGGTGGCGACGAGCTCGGCCTCGGCGGCGGCGAACACATCGCTTCCGATGCCCCGCAGCGGCTGCGCCCCGCGCCTGCTTTCGTTGGGCTCGGGCTGCGCCTCGGTCACCGTGGCGCCGGCGCCACGGGTCTGCCCGTCGGCTCTGTCCGGCGTGTCGCTGAGGAGCGCTCGGGTGGCGGCCGAGGGCAACGGCGCCAAGCTCACCGATTGGATCACGTCGGTTCGCTCCGTCGACCTGCCACACCTGCGAGCCTTCACGAACGGCCTCGAACTCGACCGGGCCGCGGTCGATGCCGGCCTCACCCTCCCGCACCACAACGGCCGTACCGAGGGCGCCAACACGCGAACCAAGCGGATCATGCGCCAGATGCACGGCCGAGCCGGGTTTCCCCCTGCTCCGCCACCGCATCCTCCTCCAGTGATCACTACATAGCGCTACCACCGATTACGGGACAGAGCCGCCAGACGCCTGCACCCCCGACAACATGACAACGCCCTTGGGCGTGATCGCGTGGACCCGGTGGGTCCACGCGCCCCTACGACCCCTCAGCCTCGATCGGTGAGGATCTCCGAGAGCACGCGTCGCGCGTCACGGGCGTCAGCGCCGTCCTCGCCCAGGCTGTTGGCGCACGAGACGAGCGTCTTCCACAGCGCCCAGCCGCGTCCGCGCGCCCACGTCGCATCGTCGACGCCCAGCCGCTTCCGGAACAAGTCGCGGCCGTCGGCCGAGAGCAAGGTCCACGCGATCGCGAGGTCGCAAGCGGGGTCCCCCACGCCACACGTACCGAAGTCGATGACGGCGGCGAGCTGTCCGTCCTCAAGGAGCAGGTTTCCCTGGGCAAGGTCGCCGTGGAACCAGTCTTCGAGCGGGCCCAGGCACACGGAGACGAACATGTCATCAAGCTGACCGACACGGCCCTCGACATCGGCGACGAGCAGGCCCTGGCGGCGGCTCTGCGCTCCATCGAGCTGAGCGAACCGTTGGAATAGACGGCAGTCATCGGATCTCATGCCCACATCAGCAGTGATGCGAGGGTTACGGCTGCCCGGTAGGACATGGCCGTCTTGTCGTACCTGGTGGCGAGGCCGCGCCACTGCTTCAGGCGGTTGAAGCAGCGTTCGACGACGTTGCGTTGCTTGTAGAGCTGCTTATCGAAGACGGGTGGGCGGCCGCCCTTACGGCCTCGCGCTGCCGGTTGGCGACCTGGTCAGCGCGCTCAGGGATGGTGTGGGTGATGCGACGTTGCCGGAGCCAGGTGCGGATGGCCTTCGAGCTGTAGCCCTTGTCCCCAAGGAGGTGGTCGGGCCGAATGCGCGGTCGGCCCGGTCCGATCCGAGGCACTCGGATAGCGTCCATCACGGTGGTGAGCTGCGTGCAGTCATTGATGTTTCCAGCGGTGACGACGAAGGCGAGTGGACGGCCGAATCCGTCCACGACCAGGTGAATCTTGCTGGTCAGCCCGCCACGGGACCGTCCAAGGGCCTGGTCGGGTGCCCCTTTTTTTCGTGCCCCGGCGGCATGCTGGTGGGCGCGGACGACGGTGGAGTCAACCGAGACAAGCCAGTCGATGGAGCCTGCCGCGTCCGCTTTCGCCTGTGCTGCCCGCAGCATCCGCTCGAACGTCCCGTCACTGGCCCAGCGCCGGAAACGGGTGTGCAGGGTGGCCCACGATCCGTACCGCTCGGGCACATCACGCCAGGCCACCCCGGTCCGGAACTTCCATATGATCCCGTTCAGGACTGTCCGGTCATCCAACCGCGGCCGCTCCATTGTCGGCCTGGGCAGCAGTGGCTGCACCAGCTCCCACTCGGCATCAGACAGCTCGTGGCGACGTATCACCACACGGGCCGTACTCGCCGATCGGCAGGTACGGCTCGATGAACTCCCATTCCGCATCCGTCAGTTGCACTCGCGTCACGCCCGATCAGGCCTCGCCGTGAGGGCGATTCCCACAGATTGATCGCGACCCGATACCCGCCCTAGCGCCAGCGGCTACGGGCGCTGCTCGGCGGGCCGTGGACCGGGCTGGGGGGCGGGCCGGGTGGCGTCGGGACGGCGGCAGGGCGGGCTGCTGGCGACCCTGAGGGCGCTGGGAGCCAAGGGCGCGGCGCCCTGGGCCGGGGCGGGGAGTGGTCTGCTCACGCGCGGTTTCAACGGCGTGTCTGCGGGCACGCCCGGCTCCGTGCCGGGGCCGGGCGGTGAGGATGGGCTCAGTCGCTGGACAGCGCGTCGAGCGGCCGTCCGACCTCGGGGTCGGGCCGTGCGCGGGCCACGGCGGCCTGGGCGACGACGCCAATCGGGCCGTGGTCGTCGATTACGGGCAGCCGACGCACCTTGTGGGTCGTCATGGCGCGCAGGATCGCGTCCGCGCCGTCGTCGGCGCCGATCGTCGCCACCTCGCCCTGCCGGCGGACACCCTTGCCGGCGAGGGTGTCCGCCGGGTCCCTGCTCTTCGCGAGGATCTTCACGACGTTGTCGCGGTTGGTCAGCATCCCCTTCAGCCGGTCGGGCAGCGCGCGGACGCCCAGTTCGGCCATCTTCTGCGCGGCCCGCAGCACCGGCTCGTGCCGGTGCTGGGCGCTTTTGCGGCGGTACTCGGAAGGCGCCCCTGCCTTGACGTGCCAATCAGATGGACGCGTTGTCCTGGTAGGTGAAGGAGTTCCAGGAGTTGCTGCCACCGGCGGTGGTGACCGAGATGATGATGTTCTGGCCCGGGGATTGCTGCGGCGCGACGGCGGTGATCTGCGTGTCGGAGATGACGGAGAAGTCGGCGGGGACGTTCTCGAAGGTGACTTGTTGCGTGGTGGCAAGGTCGGTGCCCGTGAGAGTCACGGGGGTACCGCCGCTGGTCGACGCGGTGTTGGGGGTGACATTGGTGATGGTCGGTTGGGGCCAGTACGTGTAATAGGGGCCGGCGGCGGTTCCGCCCGGGGTCGTCACGGTGACCGGGACGCTGCCCGGGTTCTGGGCTGAGGCGACGGTGACGGTGAGCTGGGTGTCCGTGGCGGACTGGATGGTGGCGCGGTTGGGGCCGAAGGAGGCGGAGATCGCGCCGGCGAGGTTGAAGCCGGTGATGATGGCGGTGTTGCCGCCGTCGGAGGGGCCGTCGGTGGGGCTGACGTCGTTGACCTGGGGGGCCGGGAAGTAGATGTAGTCCCCCAGGAATCCGGTGCCGCCGGGGGTGGTGACCGTCACGGGGACCGCCCCGGTCCCGGCTGGGCTGACGACGGTGATCGAGGTCGCGGTGTTGGTGAGGATGGTGGCGCTGGCGGTGCCGAAGTGCACGGCGCTGGCGTTGGCGAGGTTGTGGCCGTTGATGGTCACGGTGGCGCCGCCCGCGCTGCTTCCCTCGTTGGGGATCAGGGTCAGGGGGATGACGCTGACCGTGCCCGCGTCGGTGTTGGTCACGTAGAGGCGGGAGTCGTCCGGGGTGGCGGCGACGCCGGTCGGGCCTTGCCCGGTGCTCAGGTTTCCGGCGAGCGTGTTGGTGGCGGTGTCGATCACACTGACCGTGTTGGAGGCGTAGTCGGCCACGTAGACGTGGGCGCCATTCTGGCTGACGGCCACGAAACGCGGCTGGCCGCCCACCACGATGGTGCCAGTGATGGTGTTCGTCGCGATGTCGATCACAGCGACGGTGTCGCTGCCATCGTTGCTGACGTAGCCGCGGGCGCCGTCCGGGGTGATCCCCACAACGGCGGGCCCGTTAAGCCCGGCGATGGTGGCGGTCACGGTGTTGGTGGCAGTGCCGATCACACTGACGGTGTTGCTGGCGAGGTTGCCCACGTAGACGTGGGCGCCGTCCGGGGTGACCGTCACGCCGGTCGGCCCATCGCCCACCGCGATGGTCGCGATGACGGTGTTGGTGGCAGTGTCGATCACACTGACCGTGCTCGCGTTCTGGTTCGCCACATAGACATGGGCCCCGTCCGGGGTGACCGACACGCCCGTGGCTCCCGCCCCCACCGCGACGCTCGCCGTGACGGTGTTCGACGTGGTGTCGATCACGCTGAGCAGCGCATCGTCGGCCACGCTCACGTAGACGTGGGCCCCATCAGGTGCGATCGCCACGAGGGTGGGCCCCGCGCCTGTGGCGATGGTCGCTATGACGGTGTTGGTGGCGGTGTCGATCACGTCGACCGCGTTCGACGACCTGTTGGCCACATAGGCGCGTGTCCCGTCGGGCGTGAGAGCTACCCCCAGGGGATTGCCACCAACCGGAATCACGACGGCGGAAAACGCGGTCAGCGCGAAACGCGTCTCACGCTGCTGAATGGAGCGGGCATCGGTCAGGACAGACATGGCGTACCCCTTGTTCGCGAAGCGGGATACCGCCCATGTCTCGCGCAAGCAAGAGCCGCATCGCCGCGGGAACCGGATGATCGATAGAAACCAACTCGCCTTTGGGCCGGAGACGATGCATCGATTGAGAATTACCCTGATAGCCAAGGATTTCAACACATAGCCCAAAAGTGTGATGATCGATCAATTTGTTCGGAAGTCACCTCACCATGATCGGACGCGTCTCCAATTCCCAGGCCTACGACTACATCTGAGGGCAGACCAGCATCCGACCAGACGCCGTCTAGCTGGTACTCCAGCCGCACTTCGTGGTCTGGAAGCAGTTGGTGACCTGCTGCCACATCAATAGTGAAAGGCGCCGCTTCGTCGGCGTTTTTTCGGGGCTATGAAGCAACGCGGGCCTGCACACCCGTTGGGGCCCGGCTTCCGGGTATCGGCGCCGGCACCGGGCGCAGCCGGACCGGTGGAGCGGGTGAGGTGGGCGGCTGGCGGGCGGTGGCGAGGAACTGCGGGATGACCGCGGCCAGGCCCTCGGCGGCCTCCAGGAGGAGCGGGTCCTCGCCGGGCCGCTCCAGGAGCGCTTGGGCGAGGTGGAGCGCGGACTCCAGGACGGCGGCCGGGGTCTTCACCAGGCGCAGCGCGGCGATGGCGTCCACGGCGGCCTGCTGGGCGGGCTGCGGCGGCTGCGGGCTGGCCGGAGGGTCCGGGGCCGGCCTGGGCCGGGTCCAGGCCGGTTCGGGGCGGCCGGCAGGATGTTGGAGGGCGTTGCTGACGCCGGGGCCGAGGCCGGGGCCGGGGCCGGGGCCGCGCCGGGCGGCCGGAGTGGTGCTCACGTCCGGGGCAACGAGCGCGGCCGGGCCGGGTGGCGCCTGCCGAGCGGTGGGTGAGGCGACACGCGATTGACGCCGTTGGCGACACCGAAGTGTCAGTACCAAAACGGCCCACGTGCTCGACCGATACCAAAGCCGGCGACGACCGACCGACACTTCGCCCGGACTGCGCTCCTTCGGGTGGCCATCGCCCCGGCGCCAGAGCCAAGGCGGTGGCACGCCAGCGACCCTGTTGCCATGGCAAGGACCGGGGCGCAGGAGCAGGCGACGGTCGTCGCCCGGCTCCGGCAACTGCGCGACGACGGCGCGCTGAGTTCCAGCCACGTGCGCGTGGTCGCCGCTTCCCTGGGAGTGGCCGAGCGCACCGTGTGGCGGTGGCTCTCCACCCCGCCGCCTACACAGCAGTGGCACCGTTCGTCGTATCGCCTGACCGACGTCGACCGGGAGGCGTTCGCGTTCTACCGCGGCAACATAGCGGCACTCGCCCGTGCTCGGCAGGCGGTTCTCGCCGGCGTCGGGCAGACAGCTGGTGCCGATGTACCGGACTTCCTGGCCGAGGGCTGGCGCGACGCCCGGCCTGTGGCCCCGCGAACGCTGCAGCGCGCGTTCGCCACTGCGCTTACCCCGGCGGAGCGGGCGGCCTGGCGGGTCGGGGAGAGCGGCCAGCGCGCGGCCCAGGTGTACCTTCGCCGGCCGGACGCGCCTCGGGGGCGGGTGTGGGAGATGGACCACAAGCAGCTGCCGCTGCTGGTGCTGCCGCCCCGGGGCGGCGCGCTGTCACCGTGGCTGACGGGTCTGTCCAGTCGCTGGACAGACCCGCTGGACAGACCCCTCGTGCCTGCCACTCCGTGCAGGCGCACGAGCGGGTGACGGGGCTGGTTCAGCAGGTCTGGCGCAGGTAGCCGGGGTTGCTCGGTGGAACGACGTTGAGGTCGCGCCGCACGATGCTGATGCGGGTCCCCCAAGTCGTGCACGCCGCCTGGAGGCCCTGCTCGTCGTACTCGATGTCGAATACGCTGTCGCCGAACGCGTGGGTGTAACGGTCGCACTCGCCGTACGTGCCGCACTGTTCCACCACCGCGAAGTCGAGGCCCAGTTGCTGCCGGTCCGGGGCCAGCTCCGCCGCGTTCTTCTGGGCGATGGCAAGGCCTTGTCCGTGGGCGTGCGCGACGAGTAGAGACTGGTACGCCTCGGCGTCGGCCGCGCCCAGCAGTCCGGCCGACCGTGTGTAGCTGTCGTAGTTGTCCGGCTCGACGGCGTTGAAGCCCTTGGTGGCACACTCGTCGATCCAGCCGTCCACCTTCAGAGCGATCCGCTGACGCTTGGTGTCCGCGCTGATGTCCAGCAGCGCCTCGTTCCAGGTGGTGTCGTAGACGACGTTGCCAGCCTGGTCCCGGAGCAGCAGGTCCTGGTCCCATTCCTGCTCTGCGTCCGGCTGGACCTGGAAGCCGTTGACGTAGCAGATGTTGTAGATCCCCGGTGCCGGGGACGCCCCGTGGTCGCGGCTGACGACGGACACACCGGCCGGCGGCTGGTACGGCCCGCCGATCTGGTAGTCGAACCCGGCGTGCACTGGAGGCACCGTCACGGCGGGCGAGGCCGTCGCCGATGCCGATGTTCCCTCGGACGTGGAAGGCGAGATCGTCACCGCCGGTTCCGCGGTTCCGCCGCAGGAACTGCACGAAGAGACCGCGAGAACGGCTGCCGTCGAGATCGTCAGCGCTGCGGCGATCCTGACCCGCGACCTGCGGGATCGACCATGGTCAACGGGCATCATCGAACTCCAGGATGACAGGGCATGTCCTCAGGGCAGCTCCCCCCGTGCGGTGCCGGAAACACGAAGGACCACCCCGGCGCTTTCCTCCCGAGAAGGGACAACCGGGACGACAGGGGAATCGAGGAATGTCCGGGGAAAGGGAGGATCAGGCGCATCGCGCCGGGCGACGGAACCGCCGTCGTGCGCCCGCGATTTGATCGTATGAGAACGTCGAGTGGCGCCGCATCGGCGTGGAAGAGCGCAGCGCGGCAGCCTTCGTCCCGGCCGGAAGAACCACGGCCGCTTCGCGGCAGCAGCGGTCAGGCACAGTGCCCCCTGATCGCCTGCCTCGTCGGGCAGGGCGTCGATGGGGCGGCGAGGCCGCGTAGTGGTGCGGCTGCGGTGCGACCGGGCAGCCAGGTTCCGTGCGAGAAGCAGACGCAGCAGGGTGATCGCGTCATCGGGGTCGGCGGACGGCAGCACTTGGTTGTCGGCGGTGTCAGAGACCGAGTGGTGATCGACGACGGCGGCCAAGGTCTTGGCCGCCGTCGCGGTGTGGAGGCTGCGGACAGCGGGCTCGGTGGGTCAGGCCACGCAGCCGGGGACCGTGGTGGGGCTGCCGAAGCAGTTGGTCGGGTTGTTGGCGAGCACGGCGGTGAAGTCGAGCGTGACGCTGCCGCTGTCGTTGTAGACGCCTCCAGGGGCGTTGGTCGCGAAGTTGCTGACGACCTTGCTCAGGGTGAGCGTGGTCGTGGCGCCGGCACCGCCGAAGTTGGCGATTCCGCCGCCCGCACCCGTGGGCCCGGATGCCGAGTTGTCGTAGACGGAGCTTCGCGAGACGTTCAGCGTACCGTCGTTGGCCACTCCGCCGCCCAGCTCGAGCGCGTTGTTGTTGACGACAGTGCTCCTGTCGATGGTCATGTCGCCGTCGTTGCCCAGACCGCCTCCGTTGTGGAGCGCGCTGTTGCCACTGATGAGGCTGTGGTCGACGTGCGTGGTGGACCCGGTGTTGCCGCCGATCCCGCCGGAGAAGTCGGCGTGGTTGTCACGGATGAGGCTGCGCCTGACAGTGAGGACTCCGTCGTTGCGGATGCCGCCCCCGACGCCTCCCGTCGCGTCACCGTTGGTGATGATGGCCTCGCGAAGGTCCAGGTTTCCCGTCGGGTCGACCGTGAGGATGCGGAAGGCCGGCGCGGCCGGGTCACGGGTGATGGTGGCGCCGTCACCCTTGATGGTGATCGTGTTCTGGATGGACGGCAGCGGGGTGGTCAGGGTGTAGATGCAGCCCGGGGCCAGGGCGAGCGTGCCGCCGGAGGTGTTCGCGTTGGTGATGGCGCTCGCCAGCGCGTCGGTGGTGCACGGGACGAACGTCTGCGCGGCTGCCGGGGTGGCGGCCACACCGGTGACCATGAGGGCGGCCGCCCCGAGAGCGCCCAGCGTTCGGATCGCCAGCTTGCTGTGGTTCATTGCTTCTCCCTGGTGTCGAGTGGATCGTTCACGGGGCTGCGTGCGGCGTGTCCGGGAACGGGTCGAGGGTGTGCTGGGACTAGGCTCGTGGTGGCTTGAGCCCTCTGGTGTGGTCTGGTCGCACCTGTTCGGGCACCCGGCCTGCGGCTGTCGGGGGCGCGGGGGTTGAACGTCCGTGCGTCAGCGATGGCAGAGCCCCCGGCACCGCCTCCGGTGGGTCCTTGATTCGGGCTGACGGCCTGTGGGGGTCGTGATGACGCTCACCGTGTTCGCGCCGTTGTCGCTCACGTAGGAGGAGAGAGCGTTCGGGGTGACCGCGATCCCGGTGGGCCCGCCCCGACCGGCACGGTCGCGGCCGTCGCCGCCGGCCCTGCTGGCAGGCGGTCAGTCGCTGAGGTCATGACGTCCCCTCCGGTCAAACGGGGACCGTCGACGTCCAAAGGCCGTCGCGTTCACGACAGCCGACATGACGTTGGCTCCTTACCGGGGGCGCCCGACGGCTGCCGGACCGGGAGCACATGTTTGTCTCCTGAGGTCCAACGCATTCCCCCGGCAAGGGATGGGCGGCCCACCGGGTGTAATCGCTACGAGTAACTCATAGGGTTACGGAAGGTAGCCATCAGAAGACCTGCTTCTCACCCGAACGGCCGAGCGCGCTCTACCCGGAAACGATCCCGCACGTGCTGTCCACGCCGCGACAGCCGCTTCCCCGCGTACCGCGGCCACACCTGCCAGCCCTACAGCGTCTCGTTCGCGTTCCCCTGGAACGGTCCCGTCAGCAGACGCGGAGCGGCCTCCAGCGACCTACAAACCCTTGCAGGTCCAGGCCCGGGCGGGCGCTCGGCGTGGGCGCCCCGGAGGCGTTCCTGGTCCTCGCGACGGGCGGCCTCGCCTCGCGCTCGGCGAGAAGGCGTGTCTCCCGCCACAGGTCGAGGAGGGCTGTCGCAGAGGGCAGCCACCTGTTGCACGACCTCCGTGTGCGGGTGCTCGAAGGAGGGCGGGCAGCAGTAGAGCTGCATGTTGTCGCTCCGCCCGATCTGGATGCGGGTATCGCTCGCAGCGCGGACTCGTCAGTCGCGGGCACGGAGGCTGGTTTCCTCGAGGTCGAGTTCGCGCTGGATCCGGCGCCGGGTGGCGTTGCTGATCATGTTCGCTTCGTAGAGGCGCTGGAGCTCGGCCGCCTCGATGCCGATGAGTGTCCGGCGTATCTCGCGGTAGGCGTCGGCGGGACGGGCGTCCGGGTCGCTGTAGTGGGCGTCTTCCGCTTGGTGGATGCGCGCTTCCAGATCGCGACGAGCCTGTTTCACGGCGGCCTCGGCGGCGGCGCCCAGTTCGGCGAGCTCATCCAGATCGCCGAGCTGTTTGAGTTCTTCGAGAGCGGTGTGGGCGATGCGTCGGCGGGTCCGGGCCTCCTCCCGGGCGGTGTGCTCCGGTTCCAGAGCGATGCCCGAGCGGCGGACGACGGAAGCGAGGGTGAAGCCCTGGAACACAACGGTGAGCGCGACGGTCCCGGTGGTGAGCGTGAGGACGAGCGCCCGGTGCGGCAGCGGCGCCCCCGTGTCGGTGACCAGGGGGATGGAGAGCGCGGCGGCCAGCGGCATGACGCCTCGGGTGCCCGCCCAGGACAGGACGGCCGGAACGCGCCAGGAGAGGCGACTGTCGCCCTCCCCGTGCCGGTAGTGGATCAGGGCGGACAGCGGGAAGATCCACAGCAGGCGGATCGCCAGCACGGTGAAGGCGATCACCGGCACCCACAGCGGCCAGCCGTGCTCGTCGTGCGCGAGGTGACGGACCGCGGAAGGGAGCTCGAGACCGATGAGGGCGAAGACGACGCTCTCCAGCAGGAAGGTCACGGTGTCGTAGACGGCGTGGACCTGGAGACGGACGGGGGCGTTGCCGAGCTTGTGGCCGGTGCTGCCGAGGACCACCCCGGACACGATGACGGCGGTCACGCCGGAGGCGTGCGAGTCCTCCGCGATCACGTACGAGGCGTACGGAGTGACCAATGCGATGACGGTCTCCAGCACGGGGTCCTCGGTCCGTCTGCGGATGAGGGTCACCACCGCGGCGACCGCCGCGCCGATGAGGGCTCCTCCGCCCGCGAGGATCAGGAACTGCTCGACCGTCCCGGACACGGTGATGGCGCTGCCGGACACCGCGGTCGCCACGGCGACCTTGTACAGAACCAGCGACGTGGCGTCGTTGAACAGGCTTTCCGCCTGCACCATGGCCTGCACCCGCGGTGGGAGGGACAGGCGCCGGCCGAGTGCGGTAACGGCCACGGGGTCGGTGCTGGCCAGGACAGCGCCAAGGATGAACGCGGTCGCGATGGTGAGCGGGGTGATCGCTCGGGCGACGTACCCGACGGCGACGGCCGAGGCCAGGACCAGACCGAAGACCAGGCCGGTCACCGGCCGCCACACGCTGCGCAGGTCGCGAACGGAGATTTCCCCGGCCGAGGCGTAGAGCAGTGGCGGCAGCACCAGCACGCTGATCACATGAGGCGGCAGGCGGACCTCGGGAACCCAGGGTATGAGCCCGACGACCAGACCGGCGATGACGAGGAGCGAGGGAGCGGGCAGGCGCCACCGCCGGGCACCGGTCGCCACGGCCGTGGCCAGGACCACGAGCAGCAGGATGACGGTCAGACCAGTCATACAGCGTCCCCAGTGGGTTACGGCTTGTTACCCCCTCTGACCAGGTGCTCTATCAACGTAACCGGATCACAGACGCCAGCGCACCGCCAACGGCGGCCCCGGCGACAAGGACGGACCCCCTGGACGGCGTACGGTGAAAAACAGTGCCGCGCCCATCGCGATGCGCTCACCGGGATGGGGCGCCGTTCGAGGCCGTGGTGGCACTCAGGCGGGGGGCGGCATCCGCTGAGATGACCCCCACGATGTGGACACACCTGCCTGGATCTTGTAGATCCAGGCAGGCGACGATCCGCGTGGCAAGGCCGTCGAAGTACAGTCCGGAGTTCAGAACCGACGCAGTCGCACTGTGGCGGGCGTCGGTGGGCAGGCGGACGTTCATGGCCGGTATCGGTCGGCGAGGTCGCCGTAGCCGCCCGCGGTCCAGACCGTCTTGCGGAAGTCCGCGAGGCCGAGTGCCTGGGTGCCCTGCCCGGCGGTGGGCGGGAAGTGCGTGGTGGCGCAACGGGCGCAGTACCAGGCCTGGTTCCAGAGCCGTTCGGCCTGGGGCCGGCCCTCCAACCGCCGTCGTCTGGCGAGGAACAGCGCGGTCGCGCCTGCCAGGAGCGCGATCGCGACGGCCAGGATCAGGCACGCCCCCCAGAGCGGGACCAGCGCGTCGTTCGCGTCGGCGAGCGGGGCCGCCGCGTGCGTGACCGGGGAAGCCGCAGCGGCCTTCGGAACGACACCCGGGAAGTCGGTGGGGAAGTCGTCAGGGAACCCCGGGTGCTTGGTCACCCAGTCCGGCGGCGAGAGGTCGGGCTTCTGGTGGACGGGCGCGTCGCGCGCCATGGTGCCCTGGATGAGGGTGAAGACCGCCCCGAACAGCGTCACGAAGCCCAGGCCCACCAGCGCCTGGACCGCCGTGCTGGTGGTGGGTGGCGCGGGCGCCAGCGCCCGGCCGAGGGCAGAGACCTCTTCGCGGGTCTCGGTGCGACCGTCGCGGCCGGAGGCGCGCACGGTGACGTTCCGCCGCTCGCCCAGGTGGACCGCCGGCACGCTGCGAACCTGGTCGGTCAGCCCGCAGTTCGGGCAGGGCGGCAGGGCGCCGGACGGCGGTGGCGTGAGTACGGCGTCGTTGATCGGCATGTGCGTAAATCCCCCCATGAGTACGGCGGTTGGGAGACCGCTCGTATCGGGGTGGACGCCGCCGCACGGCCTCCGGTTGCCGCCGGACGGCCGGGCGTCGGCGGTTGCCGGGGCCGGCCGTCTTCCTCCTGGTGGTGGTGCTCGGGGGCCTGGTGGTGGTGCTCGGCGGTGGGGGTGAGGGGTGCAACGCGGGGGTGCAACAGGGCGTTGCGCTGGGGTGCAACACGGGGCAGTGTTGCGGGTCTGAACAGGCGTTATGTGGCTCGGAGCGGGGCCGGGTGGGTGTGTTGCACTGCCGTGTTGCACCGGCCGCCACTCGGTCCGCCGGCCTCGTGCTCGCTGCCTGCCGCCTGTCCTGTGACAGCGAACCCTGGCCGATTGCCACTGAAGGTTGACCAACGCGGTTTCGTGCCAGTGAAGGTTGATCGCTCTGCGGTTTGTGTCAGCGAAGTTTGACTGGTTCGGGGGCCCGGTGTGTTTGGTCAAGAAGGTCGGCGACAGTTCCGAGATCGCCTGGCACTCTGACGGGCATGGAAGACGAGCCGACTGTCCGGGTGTCCGCTGGTGAGGGCTTGCGGCCGTGTGACTTCTGCGGGCACCCGGTCGCCCTGGACTCCGTCGATGAGTACGACTGTCCGGTATGTGGGGATCCCGAGTCCCGGTGACTCAGGCCGAGGCGGCGGGCGGGAGCTCGCAGAAGGTGCCGCCACCTCGCCTGATGGTGCCGACCGCGACCAGGGCGGCCCGCGCGCGGTGGAGTTCCCTTCCCGCCGTCGTACGGCGGCCGGACACCCCGGACACCCGCTGAGCACGCCGCTTCGCCTCATTCCGACTGCGCGGTAGTCCCCGACGACAACGGCAGGCAGCCGGTCGGCCGTTCACCTGGCCCCGGCGGATGGCGGAAAACGGGACCCCGGCCGTACGTCAGCACCTCGCCGTACGCCGCGAGTCGGATCTTGAGCCCATCCCCGCGCCGTACGTGGTGCGGGTACGGCGGAACGGAGACTGGAGACAATCCGAGACACCGATTCTGCACAGAGGACTGGCATGGTTCTGCGAGACGGGCGAACGATTTCCGCGCTGACGGTCGGGGCGGCGACGGCCGTGCTGGCGGCGCTCACCCCCGCGACGGCGTTCGCCGCGGGCGACCCGCTCCAGCGGTACGCGCGGCAGCAACTCCGTTGGGAGCGTTGCGACGCGGGCCGCCCGGCGGCGTTCGAGTGTGCGAAGGTCACGGTGCCGCTGGACTACGGCGACCCCGCGGGCCGGAAGATCGACATCGCGATATCCCGGGTCAAGGCGGGCAGCGCGAAGGAGCGGCACGGCGTGCTGCTGATGAACCCCGGGGGCCCGGGCGGCCCGGGGCTGACCATGCCCGTGGAGATGGAGCCGCTGCTGTCGGCGCAGGTGCGGGATCGGTTCGACCTGGTCGGGTTCGACCCGCGCGGGGTCGGGCAGAGCTCGCCGATCGGCTGCGACCTGACGGAGGACGAAAGGAGCCTCCAACACCCTTACGCCGCAGGGACGTTCGCGAAGGACGTGGAACGGGCCCGGACGGTGGCCGACAAGTGCCACGCCAAGGCGGGGGACGTGCTGCCGCACATCACCACCCGCAACACGGCGCGGGACATGGACGTCGTCAGGGCGGCGCTGGGGGAGCGGAGGATCTCCTACTTCGGGCACTCCTACGGTACCTACCTGGGCGCCGTCTACACGCAGATGTTCCCCCAGCGCTCGGACCGGTTCGTGCTCGACAGCGCGCTCGACCCGGCGCTCGCGTGGCGCGGGACGCTCCGGGAGGGGGCGGCGGGGGCCGAACTCGCCTTCACCCGGTGGACCGAGTGGGCCGCCGCACGCGACGCCACGTACGGGCTGGGTGCCACCGCGGAGGAGGTCCGCAAGACGTACTGGGACCTGGTCGCCCACGCCGACCGCACGCCCGTCCCGACCGAGGACGGGGCGCTCGACGGCGACGCCATCCGCTCCGGGTACGCCGCGTTCGTCCACCTCGAGGCCGTCACCCCCTGGATCGTCGCGCTGAAGGCCGCGGCCGCGGGCGGCCCGCCCGTACCGGCCGTGCCGGCGGTCGTTCCGTCGGACAACACGACCGCCGCCGTGTGGGCCGTCTTCTGCGGCGACACCCGCAACTGGCCGCGCGACCCCGAGCAGTACCGCCGGGACGCGGTCCGTGACCGGGCCAGGTACCCGCTGGCCGGCGACCTGGGGGCCAACATCCAGCCGTGCGCGTTCTGGAAGTCGGCGGGCGGCGAGTCG
Source organism: Kitasatospora sp. NPDC087314 (assembly GCF_044744365.1). NCBI lineage: Bacteria > Bacillati > Actinomycetota > Actinomycetes > Kitasatosporales > Streptomycetaceae > Kitasatospora > Kitasatospora sp. NPDC087314. The sequence continues at coordinate 145,254 of NZ_JBIUYE010000006.1, read as the reverse complement.
GCCACCGTGGTGAACAACGACGTCAACGCGCTGATCGTGCAGAACCAGTGGGACCCGCAGGCGACGCTGGCCATGGCCCAGGGCATGCGGCGGGTCCTGCACGGCGCCCGGATGGTCACGGTGGCCGGCGGCGAGGGCCACGGCGTGGTGGTGGCCGGCCCGTCCTGCGCGGACGGCAGTGTCACGCGCTACCTGACCACGGGCCGGCTGCCCGCGAAGGACCTGACCTGCGGCGGCTAGCTAGTGCAGCAACGCACTGATCCTGCGAGGGTCCCGAGTCTGCGTTCGGGCTGTTCAGTCCTGTGCGTGGAAATGCTGGAGCCATGCGTCCCCCGCCGGGGTGTTCTCGATCCAGCAACGCTGCGCCGCCTCGGTGTGGTCGACGACTAGGTGGGCCGCCAGCTTGAGCGGGCCCGCGGGCGGGCGATCGGCATGCCGGACGATCGCGCCGGGCCGTTCGCCGGCGGCTGGCCCGGCTGGGAGCCGGATCCGTCCTGGCCGCTGCCGACGCTGCCGCCCGGCGCCGATGAAGCGGCCACGTCGGCGACCCCGTACCGGCTGTGACGGGCAACGGCCTCGGGGCCTGCAACCGGGCTAGTGCCTCCACCTTGAAGGCTGTTTGAGTGACTGGATCGTCACCTTTTGTGCGCGGACACGCAACGTGTGGCGCGATGCCGACGTGAAATCCGGGGGTCGGGCTCGGAAAGCGACGCCCGCCCTGGAGTCGTGGACGATTGAAGGGAAGCCCATGGTGCTCCGCGCGCTGGCTGCGACTGGTGTCGCCACATCATTGTTCGGCTCGTCGGTCTTCGGCGGCAGCCCGCCCCCGCCCCCGCCCCCGCCCCCGCCTCCGCCTCCGGACCGGATCGTCATCGACAGCGTGGCGCTCAACGGTTCCGGCTGCCCGGCGGGGACGAGGTCGAGTGGGCCGCAGGCCTCGCCGCGGGTGCGGGCGTCAGTGACGAAGGCGGCGTGGATCCGGCCGATGTCGAGCAGGTGCTCGCGCCCGTGCTGCACCGCCGGGTTCTCCGAGCCGGGCACCGGCGCGGTCGGGCGCAGGGCTTCGGGGAAGGTGGCGGTGACGGCGGAGCCGGCCGCGGTGAGGTGCCAGGCCTTCGCGCGCCCGGCCTGCGGCAGGGTCACGAGCTCCGCCAGGCCCTCGGCCTGGAGCCGGGTCAGCCGCTTCTGGGTCTGCTTGATTCCGGCGGCGCCGCCGTGCAGCTGGTGGAGCTGCTCGGCGGTCGCCAGGGTGAAGCGGTGGAGCGTCACCAGGACGTCGTGGTCGGTCTCCAGGAGTTCCCGCTCCCGGGCGGCCCGGCGGAAGGTGCGCCCGGACGGCGTGTGGCAGGCGGCGGAGATCGGCGTGCCGGTGCTCATGGTGGAGGTCGACTGCTCCCGCCCGGGGGTCAGCGCCAGTCGATCCCGAGTGCGGCGAGCTGGTCGAGCCGCTCCCCGCTGAGCTTGGCCCGGCTGGTCTTGGCGTTGGAGATCCACACGCCCACCCAGCGGCTGTCCGCTGTGAGCAGGCGTACGCCCGCTCACAGGTGCTTGGTACGCGAGCGGTCCTCACCCGTTCGGGCGATAGGCCCTGAAGTGGGCGATTCCTACCTTGTCAGAGGCATATCCCATCGCCTTCGTTCGGGAGGAACCATGTCAACGCTGCGTACCGGCCTCATCGGCATCGCGGCACTGCTGCTCGTGGGCGCCACGACCGCGGCAGCTGCGCAGAGCAACGCGAAGGCGGCCCCGGCCGCACCGGCTGCGGTCAGCGGGATCGCGAAGCTGCACACGATCGTTGACCTGCCGCCCGGCAGGTGGACCGACACGCCGTTGGAGGTCACGCTTCCCCAGGCCGGCACGTATGAGCTCGACGCGGATGTCCGCGGACGCCTCGCGGGCAATCCGTCGCTCAACGTCTACATGAGCGCGCGGCTGTGGAACGTCACGGCCGCCGCCGAGGTACCGGAGAGCGAGCGGCTCGTCTACCAGATCATCGACGGGAACCCGGGCACCGCCCAGGCGGGCGGCAACCAGACCGCGCCGATCAGCGAGCTGATCAGGGTCAGTGGGCCGACAACGATCCGGCTGCAGGCACAGGAGACCAACGCCGTCGGGGCGGCCACCGTCGCACAGGTCTACTCCGACGGCGTTGGCTTCACCGCGCTCCGCTACGACCGGGTCGGCCCCTGATACCGGGCCGTAGCTCGGCCACCAGGCCGTCCGCGACCTCACCCGCGACCTCGACCCTGCCACGCTGCGCCAGGTCATGAGCTGGCTGGAGCGCATCCGTACCGCGGCCCTCGCACTGCGCGGCACCGATCAGGCCCCGCCCGTCCATCCCAGGGTGCGCCGCACTCAGTTCTGACGGACCGCCCGGGCCCCAGGTCCTGCTGCCCTTCCGCTGCGCGCGGCTCAGCCGGTGACCTCCGGCTGGGCCGCGTTGTTCTGTCGACAGCGCCGCTGTCCACAGCCGGCCCCGGCCAGGGTGGCGCCATGACGACGACGAAGAGGACCGCAGCGCCTGCCAGGCCCACGCCGCCGGTAGCCGGGGCAACTGCCTCGGTGGCGTACCTGCGCACCCCCGGCGAGTTCCACACCGTCCACATCCCCGGCGCCTCCAACGCGCCCCTGGACACGCTGCGCGAGTACCGCGCCGAACTGCTCCACCACCTCGACGAGGACACCGTCCTGATCTGCCGTTCCGGCGCCCGCGCCGCCCAGGCCGAGCAGGCCCTCTCCGACGCCGGGCTGCCCAACCTGCGCGTCCTTCAGGGCGGCATGGCCGCCTGGGAGGCAGCCAAGGGCCCGGTGACCCGCGGGGCGGCTCGCTGGGAACTGGAACGCCAGGTGAGGCTGATCGCTGGTTCGATCGTGCTCGTCTCCGGACTGGTCGGCCTCGCGATACCCGGCCTGCACCTGATCGGCACCGCCGTCGGAGCCGGCCTCACCTTCGCCGCCGTCACCAACACCTGCGCGATGGGCATGCTGCTCGCCAAGCTCCCCTACAACCGCGGCCCGCGCACCGACGTCAACTCGGTGATCGCCGCACTCAGGAGCCGTCCGTGATCACCCTCGCCATCGCGGCCTCGCTGCTGATCGGAGTCCTCCTCGGAATCCTGGGCGGCGGCGGATCCATGCTCACCGTCCCGATCCTGGTCTACCTGGCCGGCCAGGACACCAAGCAGGCCATCACCACCTCCCTGTTCGTCGTCGGCGTCACCAGCATCGCCGGCCTGATCTCCCACGCCCGCGCCGGCCGGGTGCGCTGGCGCACCGGAACCCTGTTCGGCCTGGCGGGCATGATCGGCGCCTACGCCGGCGGACGAGCCGCCACGTACATTCCCGACACCGTCCTGCTGATCGCCTTCGCCCTCATGATGCTCGCCACCGCGGCCGCGATGCTCCGCCGCCCCCGCAAGACCCCGGCGCAGGCGCACCGCGAACTCCCGCTCCACCGGCTGCTCCTGCGGGGCCTCGTCGTGGGCGCGGGCACCGGCATCCTCGGCGCCGGCGGCGGCTTCCTCATCGTGCCCGCGCTGGCCCTGCTGGCCGGCCTGCCCATGGGCATCGCGGTGGGTACGTCCCTCCTGGTCATCGCCATGAACTCCTTCGCCGGACTGGCCGGACACATCTCCGGCGCCCACCTCGACTGGAACCTGGCCCTCGCCGTCACCGCCGCCGCGGTCCTCGGCAGCCTCATCGGCGGCCGCTACGCCGGACGCATACCCCAGCACGCCCTGCGCACCGGCTTCGGCTGGTTCGTCGTCGCCATGGGCTGTTCGTCCTCAGCCGCCAGACCGGCCCGGCCGTCCTGGCCGCGGTCCCCGCGATCGCAGCCTGGCCGCTGCTCCAGCGCAGACGCGCCCACCGCACCGAAAACCCACCCGCACAGGGGGCGATGGCGCCCAGCCCGGAACCCGCCACCCGCCACTGACCCCGCATATACCCACTGGGGTATTCTGAAGGACGTAGTCGGCACGAGCCAGGAGGAAACCGGTGCAGGTGGAAGAAGAAGCGGTGAGCGCGGTCCTCAACCGGCTGCGCCGTGCGCAGGGGCAGCTCGCCGGCGTCATCGCCATGATCGAAGCCGGCCGCGACTGCAAGGACGTGGTCACCCAGCTCGCCGCCGTCTCCCGGGCCCTCGACCGGGCCGGCTTCAAGATCGTGGCCAGCGGAATGCGCCAGTGCCGGGCCACCGCGGACGGCGACGCGCCACCGATGTCCGAAGCCGAACTGGAGAGACTCTTCCTCGCCCTCGCCTGACCGAACCCGAGCGGCCCCTCGGCGGTACCCAGCCCGGGCAGGCAGAACAGCGATCAGAAGGGGCGAGGCCGATGGCCTCGCCCCTTCGCACTCCAGAGCTGTCCGCCGGGATCAGCGCCAGTCGAGTCCGAGTTCCGCGAGCTGATCGAGCCGCGCCTCGGCGAGCTTGGCCCGCCGGCTCGTGGTGTTGGACAGCCACACCCCGAGCTTCACCTTCACCGTGCCCTTGCCGCAGCTGTCGGGGATTTCCTCGACGCGGCTTCGGGGCACGGTTGCTGATGGTCGAGGCGGACCGCTCCACGATGGCCCGGCCCGCCCCGGACGACCAGCGCCAGGCCGCCCGCACGTCCAACGCGGCGCTGCGCCCGTGCTGGACCTGTCGGGGCTCGATCGGTGGGAAGGCGGGCTCACCGCTGGAACTCGACGAGAAGGCTGGCCCGGACCGGCTGGAGTGTCCGCAGTGCGCGGCCGACCGGGAGGTGGAGGAGCTGGGCCCGCTGGTGCTGCCGGTGCCGACGAAGCGGGAGCTGGTGGCCGCGCTGGTCTCCGCCCCGGACGATCCGTGGTGGGAGGCGCGGGTGCTCCACGCGAGGCTCTGCCCGGCGAAGGACCGGAAGGCGTGACCTGTTGCACCGGGTGGGCGTGCTTTGGCCTCTCGTGCCGTGTTGTCCGGACCTTTGGTTGGACCTGTTGGGGTGGCGGGTGGGGTGGTGGTCGGCTACTGGCCGTCGGTGACCCGGATGATGGTCTTGCCCCGGGCACGTCGGCCGGGCCCGAAGGTGACGGGGGCTTCCTCCAGCGATCTGACCTCGCCGACGATCGGCCTGAGCCGGCCGTCCCGGACACGCTGGGCTAATTCGGCCAGCCGGGCGCGGTCGGATTCCACGACGAAGAACACCGCCCGGCCGTCCCGTGGCTGTACCGGGGGCGGCGAGGCGATGGTCACCAGCGTGCCTCCGGCCCGTACCAGCGCAACCGACCGCTCCTGGATCTCGCCGCCGATCACATCGAAGACCAGGTCGACCTCGCCGACGTCCTCCAGCCGGTCGGCCTGCAGGTCCACGAATGCATCTATGCCCAGGCCCAGCGCGGTCTCCCGATCGGCGACCCGGCCCGTGCCGACCACCCGGGCCCCGGCCTCCCGCGCGAGCTGCACCGCGATCGACCCCACCCCGCCCGCCGCCCCATGGATCAGGACGGTCTGCCCGGCGGCCAACCGGCCGTGGTCGAACAGGCCCTGCCATGCGGTCAGCCCCGAGATGGGCAGTGCGGCGGCCACCGTGTGGTCGATGTCCGCCGGAAGCGGCGCCAGGTTGCGGGCCTCCACCGCGGTGTACTCGGCCAGTGAACCGTCGCGGGTCCAGTCGGTCAGCCCGAACACCCGCTGGCCCAGCGTGAGGCCGGTAGTGCCGTATCCCAGCTCCGAGACCACCCCCGACAGCTCGTGCCCAGGCACGCTCGGTGTCCGGTCCCGCCCGGCACGGTCGGTCCACGTGCCCGGCCACGCCAGCTCCCCGGGGGTGAACCCGGATGCGTGCACCCGCACGATGACGTCGTTCTCGGCGAGATGGGGGTGGGGAAGCTCGGTCAGGGACATTCCTTCGACGCCGGCGGCGCGGTCCCGGACGGTGATGGCCCGCATACCAGTTCCTCTCCTGTGATGACTGCGGCCCCGCCCCTTGTCCAGTCGGTCGAAGTCAGGCTGCCACACACCCCCGAGACCCGCCTTCCCGCTACGGCAAGCAGACGGAACACCTGCTCCGCCCCCGTACCACCCTGCACAACCCACCCTCGCCAACCCTGCTTCAGCTGCACACGAACCTGCCTGGTCGGAGGACAACTCCGGCTAACTGATCGCCAATCGCGCGGGGCCGAACAGGCCCCGGCTATCTGTCCGTCGTCGGACCGCAGGGTGTGACCTGTTGGTGTTGTGGGGGCGTGGGATGGCCTCGCTTGATGATCGGCGTTCGGTTTTCAGCGGCTCGGCGTGGCTGTTCACCGGGGTGGTCGGGGGTCTTGTCCCTGGTCACGGCCGCCGTCAACCGGGGATGGTGAATGGGGGAGCCGGGTGCGCGGTGAAGTGTTCCGCGGTATCGCGGTGAAGAGCCGGTGCCGATCGTTATCACCGGCCTCGGGGCGTGGCTTGCGGCCGTGGTCCTGGAGCGGGAGCTGAGGATGCTCCAGAGCTTTCTACGGAGTGCTCTGTCTCCCGGAGCCCTGCGAACCGAAGGCCCGGGCCACACAGCGATCTAGAAGATCACCGAAGGCCCGGGCTGAATCGATGTCAGGGGTCGGCAGCGTTCCCGCGTCGTCGATGGTTGCGATGAAGTCGATGTCGGCCCAACCGCCACGGAACAGGACGACCGAGAGCTGTGCGTCGCCGTGGCCTGTGATGAGGATGCCGATCGAGTCGGGTTCGGTCACCGAGGACCGGTCCGTTTCAAGGCGCTGTGGCCACGGCGCGGCCTCGTCACGCCAGGTCACGTGCCCGACTACCAGCCCCCGGCGCTCCCAATCCGTCCTGCGCTCGGCGACTTCGACAGCCGCGTGACCAAGATCGACGATTTGTTCCATGTACAGATCATGACGACCGGCGAGCGCAGCCTCCACCTGTTTCAGCCGGCGGCAGGCACGCCCCACCGTATGACCACACGTTGCAGCGCTCCCAGGTTCCCGACCTGCGGTACGCAGCGCTCCCCGAACTCATCACTCAGCGCCTTCCGTTGTCGAGGACGAAGTCACTGTGCGCGGTGTGCCGGGGGCGTCGGGGCTCGGTGAAAGGCGTGAAACGGCCGGAGGTGCCGGAGTCCGATTCGCGGGAGCTCCTGACTTGAAACCGCGAAGAATTCGCAGAAATCGCCGTCTGGGAAAGTCAGTTGGCCAGGGCGACGGGATTCGAGGCTACGAAGCGCAGCGCCTCGATCACCGGCTGCGCAAAGAAATCTCAGCGGCTTACTCAGTCGCCGCGAAGACGTCCTGGACATACGCTGGTGCTATTGACGGCGGTCATGTGGCCGCCGGACAGGGCGATCTGTCGCCGATGGCATCCTGGCCATCGCATGAGCCAGGCGTGCGGCCCGCTTCCGTGACGGCCGTGGTCCGCGCCGGCACTTGCTGCTGCTTTCTGTGCGACCAGGGGGGTCGCAATGAGAAATCCAACTCGGGTACACCATCGCGCCGCGAACATCTTCGCAACGGCGCTGATGACCGGAGGCATGATGCTGGCGACGGTTGCCACCGCGACCGTCTCCCCTGCGGCGGAGTTTCCCGCCCAGATCAGCTCCGGCGACCAACAGGCCATCCTCTCCGAGACCAACAGCGTTCGCGCCCAGGCCGGCCAGTCAGGTCTGACCTGGGACAGCGGGCTTGCCTCCGCGGCACAGTCCTGGGCTGACAACCCGGCATCCACCGCGGGCGGCTCGTTGCACCACGGGCCGACAAGCAACGCCGCCGAGAACATGTCGAGCGCCGGGCCGAGCCAGGCCACGGGGCAGTGGGCCAGCGAGAAGAGCGCCTACGACTCCGATCCCAACCATGACCCGTACGCCAACCAGACGGGGTACTACCGCTGGGGTCACTACTACAACATGATCAACCCTAGTTACAGCAAGATGGGCTGCGGAGCGAAGAGCGGCGTCACGGTGTGCAGGTACTCGCCCTGAGCCACCCGGCACCTCCGGACGCGGACCGGGTCGTCGCCGTCGACTCCGCCGTCATCCGATCGCTGCTGGCCCGGGCAGCGAGCTCGGGCCAGCCTTCCCCTGACAGGCTGCGCCCCGCGAGAGGTTCGGGTGCGGCGACTCGCAGACTCGGCCGGGGCCCCGCGGCCGTCGCCGTGCTGGACGAAAGCCGTAAGGGCCGCCAGGGGGCCGCGGAAGGCCGTGTGCTGCACTTCGGCTCACCGCGTCGACGCCCGCGTCCTCGCCAAGGCCCTGGCATCCGCTCGGGCCTGCGAGGACGCCGAGTGGCCCGTCACCATCGCCCCCGAGCAGCCGGCGCAGGGCGTGTGCGCCAAGATGCAGGCCGGGGTGCGCCCCGAGGAGACCGGGATCGACCCGCTCAAGGCAGCTGGCGGGCGCATGCGGGTGATCGCCAGCGACGCCTACGGCGATTTCGAGTTCTTCGACGCTTCCCGACGCGGTCCGGAGCGCCGCGAGTTCGCCGTCGCCCTCGGCCGGTTCTAAGGGCTCGCTCCCAAGCGGGTGCCCGTGTGGTCGACACCGGGCTCGCCCCCAAATCCCAACGGCTCGACCAACGCCCTGCGCGGCGATGTCCTCGGCGCGCTCGGCGTCCTCAAGGTCGCTACCGCTGAACGGCGACCGCACGGTGCACTGGTGGCGCCGTACCTGGCCCGGCCACACCCGCGCCGGCTACCCGCCGGTCGCCCTGGTCGTCACCGACGCCGGACCGGTCGCGCTGGCCAACCGGCAGCAGAACGCGGCCGAGCTGTCGGCCGAGGTCTGGGGCGGGCGGTGGTGCACGGTGCGCCGGGACGACAACGACGGGGACGGCTGGCGGGTCTACGACGACGCCGTCCCGGTCGTCGTGACCACCCTGGAGCTGCTGGCCGAGCCCGGCCCGCTCGGCCCCGTCTGGTGGCGCTACGGCCGCCCCGGACGGCACTGTCTGACCGACGCGCTGGACAACCCGGACAACCGCACCGCCTACGACCAGTGCCAGAAGGCCCGCGAGAAGAAGGCCCGCCAGGCCCACCACGAGCTGATGCAGCCCCTGGCCCGCGCCGACTGCGGCCAGGTCCCCAAGCAGAAAGCACCTACGAGTACGGGCTCCACGGACAGTGGACCCGCCGCCCCGGCGGCCACTGCTACCCCTGCCACCACAAGCACGAGGAACGCCAGGAGAAGGCCGCCGCCAAGGCCCTCAAGCGCCTGGAGAAGGCCCGGGAGACCAACGCCGCGCTGCGCCGGTGCTGGACGTGCCGGGGCTCGGTTGGTGGGACGGCGGGCTCACCACTGGAACTCGACGAGAAGGCGGGCCCGGACCGGTTGGAGTGCCCGCAGTGCGTGAGCGACCGGGAGGTGGAGGAGCTGGGCCCGCTGGTGCTGCCCGCCCCGACCAAGCGGGAGTTGGTGGCCGCGATGGTGACCGCGCCGAGCGATCCGTGGTGGGGGGTCCGGCTGCAGCATGCCCGCGACTTTCCGGCTTGATCTGGCCCTCGCGTTCGAGCCGGTCGAACTCGTCCGGGTCGAGGTTGGGCATGAAGGGCAATCTGTTCACATCAAATGCCCTCTCAGTCCAGGGCGGGCCGCACAGCCGGGGTGAGCAGGGCGGTCAGCTGGGAGATGTCGTCGAGGGCTTCGAGGCCGAGGACGGCGTTCTCGATGGCGGCCTGGCGGCCCGGGGAGACCACGGAGTGCGTCAGGCTGCGGTACTTGTCGACGATCTCCGCGTTGGCCAGAAGGCGGTCGCCGGTGCCGCGGGGGTGCCGGACGACCGCCTCGCGGACGCCGCCGTCTTTCAGGGTCAGGCGCAACCGTGTAGTGAGCCTTTCATCGGCCGGGAGCCGGTCGTACGCCTCTTCGTGGCGTGTTTCCGTGCGGTCGATCAGGTTCCACACGTCGTCGCGATTGATCCGTTCCTCGGTGAACTGGCCGATGAGCACGTCCCCGTCGATGAGCGCCACCGCCACCGTGTAGGCCACGTTCATCTGGGCGCCGATCGGCTCGAGCGGTCGGACCGCCCGCCACCCTCCGTGTCCATAGGCGGCTTCCGGTAGGTCGATCTCGATTCGTTCGACCTGGTCGGCCGTCAGCTTGTGCTCCGACCGCAGGTGGAGGGCAGCGTCGATGGCGGCGTGCAGCAGGCCCATGGCGGCGTATGCCTTCACCGCGATGCGCTCGGTCTCCCAGACCGTGCCCAGGCCCGCGGTGATCTGCCCGGCGTCGGGGCTGTGCCCCTCTCCGAAGGTGGACAGGAAGCCGCCGTACTCACGCTCGAAGACCCGCTTGATGCCGACGTAGCCCGACGCGGCGAGCGCGGCCGCGGTCAGGCCGTTGCGCGCGGCGAAGCCGTGCTGCATCCGCTTGACCATCGACTCGAACTGCGCCGACATCAGGCCGCATGACTGGGTGGCGGCCATCCCCAAGGCGTCCTCGAATCCGGCGGCGTCCAGCCCATAGAGCGTCCCGGCAGACACCGCGGCGCTGTGGGTACCGAAGACCACACCCGAATGCCAGCCGCGGGAGATCATCTCCAGGCCCCCCAGGGCCATGCCCACCCGTGGCCCCGTCTCATAGCCGAGGATCGCGCCGAGCAGGAAGCGGGCCCCTGACACCTCACCGACGTGTGGGACCGCCGCGAGCATGGCTGGCACGACCAGCGCGTTGCTGTGCAATGGGGCGAGCGGGTGGTAGTCGTCGAGTTCGAAGCCCTGGATGAAGCTGGAGTTGAGCATCGCCGCCGACGGCGCGCTGGTCGTGAGGGCTCCCCAGCCGATCAGCGCGGCGCTCCCGGCGTTGTCCAGCGCGGTGACCCCCTCGACACCCTTGCGGGAGACAGGAAGCCTGGCTCCGACCAGGGCACAGGCAATACCGTCGAGCAGCAGGTGCTTGGCGCGCTCGCGCACGGAACGCGGCATCTCTCCCAGCGAGGTGCCGGCAAGCCAGGTGGCCAGCCGGCCCGTGGGACCCGTGGGGTCGCCGCCGTCGTTGTCGGCCACCCGATCGGGCCGATCGGGCTTGGGTTCGGAGATACTCATGGGCTTTCTGCACTCCTGCCGTTTCCAGTGCGGTCCTGCGAACGTCGTTGCTGACGGTCGCTCATGGTGACGCAGTGGAAGGCCCTTACATCGGCAGCCCTGTCCACCTGTCGCCTGATTCACTGAGATGCCCGAGTGCATCGCCCTCACCTGCGCCCTCACCTGCGCCTTCGGCCTCGGCGCCTTGCCGATTGCTGCCGACCAAGCGGGAGCTGGTGGCCGCGTTGGTCTCCGCTACCGGTGGTCAACCTGGTTGGTGCCCAGGCTGAGTTCGCGTCAGGCAGTGGTGCCGAACAGATCGGCGAGCAGCCTGGTGCAGGCGGTCAGCTGCGCTACGGTCTGCTCGTCGCCGCCTCCGGGGCGGTGGAGTTCGACGAACGCCCGCGGCCGGAGGCGTTCGGCGCCGGCGCCGGCGGTGCAGGCGAGTTCGGCGGTGGGCCGGTACACCTCGGTGCTGTCGGCGGACAGCTCGGAGGCGGAGGCTGTCGGCGCCGTAGTGCTTGACGATCGCCCTGGTGGTGGGAGCCAGCGCGGGGACAGTGCGGACGGGCGGAGCAGGGCAGGGACGACGGGGAGGAGGCTCTCACCTCGGCCGCCGGCTCCAGGGCACCGACCTGCCTGACGCTCGTCAGGACCAGCAGAGCTCTCACCAGCGCGGTCGCCCACCTCGGGTCGGTGCGTACCTTGCCGAGGACACGCCAGTTCTTCAGGTGGGCGAACCCGTGCTCGACCGGGGCCCGGACAGCCGCCAATGTCTTGTTAGACAGCTTCTGCCCTCGCGTCAGAGGCCGGTTCCGGGCGGTCTTGTAGCCGGTGATCACCGCCGGGTCGGTGTCGGGACCACTGTCGTCGAGCCCGACGAATCCCAGGTCGGCGATCGCGCCGAGCCCGGCCGCCCGCAACTTCTGCGTGAGCTTGTTGTGACGGCAGGCGGTGATCTCCGAGGTCCGCCCGGGGCGGGCCGCCGAGACCCACAGCAGGCGACCTCTTTCGTCGGTGAGTGCGATCACGAGCAGGCCGTGGCATTTGCGCTTGCCGGAGTAGTTCTTCCGGTTCTCCGTCCCGGTGCGGCGTCGGGTGCGGATCAGCGTGCCGTCCAGCAGGACCACCCCGCCGCCCGTTCCGGCGATCTTTTTCAGGGCCCGGTCCAGGCGCGGGGCGCGGGCGGCCAGCAGGCCGACGACTTCTCTGACCCACCGTGCCACGGTGGTGCGGTGTATCCCGTTGCCGCCGTCCAGGTCGCCCGGCCGCTGGTCACAGCGCAGCACCGCCAGCACGATGCCGGCGATCCTCCCCGCGGGCAGGGCCCGCCACCGCGAGCCGATTCTCTTCATGTGTGCGCGTATCAGGTCGGCGAGCCAGTTCAGGGTGGCACTCGACAGCGGCAGGTGGGCGGTGTAGACAAGACCGTCAGGGCCCTCGACGGCATGGTTGTTTTTCTTCACACCAAACTCAACTGCCGGCGGTGGCCGGCTGGTTACGCCGCTTCCGTACCCGTCGCGCGCGGCTACGGGCGTGCGGTGAATCTGCCGTCGGGTCGCTTGTGCAGCCAGCCGCGGTCGGCGAGTTTGGTCAACTTCGCGCGCAGCGGTTCCAGCTTGCCGCGCGCCGTCACCTCCAGGCCCAGCTCCTCGCCGACGCCCCTGACCTGCACCGGTCCGTCGGCGGCCCGGACGATCGCCAGGATCTTGCGGTAGTCGCCGGGTAGGGCGCCCTCGTCGGGAGTCCCGCTGCGGTGCGGGACCAGCAGCACCACCCGCCCCGCCGGGGTGATCTGTCCGGGCTGCCAGGCGCCGTTGGACGCGGCGGAGGCCGGGGCGAACGCGGCGGAGCTTCGGGTCGCGGCCGAGGTCGGTGGCTGGTTCGTCGCGGACCCGGTGGTCTGCATGACCGGCACGATGACCGACCCGGGCGCCGTCCTGTACGGCGACGACCACCTCCGAAGGGTCCTCCGGAGGGTGCTGTCACGTTGACCGATGAGTGAGACGATCTTCGGGTTGGTCGCGGCTGGGAGGTCGTCGTGGGGAGCGTGTCGCCGTCGTACAGAGGCCACCGCTTCCCGGTGGAGGTGATCTCGCACTGCGTGTGGCTGTACTTCCGGTTCCCGCTCAGCTTCCGCGAGGTCGAGGAGCTGATGCTCCAGCGCGGTGTCGTCGTCTCTCACGAGACCGTGCGTCGCTGGTGCCTGAAGTTCGGGCAGGCGTACGCCGACGGCCTGCGCCGCCGACGACCCGCGGCCGGGGACAAATGGCATCTCGACGAGGTCTTCGTCGAGATCAACGGCGAGCGGCGGTACCTGTGGCGCGCGGTCGACCAGCACGGCAACGTCCTGGACATCCTGGTCCAGTCCCGGCGGAACGCGAAGGCCGCCAAGCGCTTCCCGGCCAAGCTGATGAAGAAGCAGCGCCGGGTTCCGCGGGTGCTGGTCACCGACAAGCTGAAGAGCTACGGCGTCGCTCACCGGGAACTGATGGGCTCCGTCGAGCACCGCGCCCACAAGGGATCGAACAACCGGGACGAGAACTCCCACCACCCCACCCGCCAGCGTGAGAGGGCCATGAAGTACTTCCGCTCACCCGGCGCCGCCCAACGGTTCCTGTCCGCGTTCAGCGGCGTCTCCCCCCACTTCCGACCCCGACGACACCTGATGACCGCCGCCGGACACCGCCTCGAAATGACCCTCCGCTTCACCATCTGGGACCACATCACCGGCAGCATCGGCCTGCCCGCCGCAGCCTGAACCAGGACCCGGAACCCGACCCCACCACACCCTGGCGACCCGTCAGACGATCACCCGCCCGTCAACGTGACAACACCCCCGGGAGGAAGGCGCCGGGGCGGAACGCTCGCTGCTGGAGGCCGTGACCGGCGAGTTCGGTGTCCGCCTGCCGCACCACGCGATCATGAACGGGAGGCTGCACACGTTCACCACCCGCTCATGGACGCGACCGCCGGGAAACGGGGAGACCTACGCCGTGATCAGCATGAACCGGGATGTCGCACGCTGACGGACGAAGCACCGCCGGGGCGCCGGGCCGGGGCGCCGGGCGCGTCTCCGCCGCGGCGCGCGGCCCGATGCCCCCGGTGCCCTGCAGGCGGCTCGGTCGGCCGGGGGGCTCAGTTCTTGACGTACCACGGGGTGACGAACCCCTTGTGGGTGCGGTCGCGGGACCAGGTCGTCACGCCGTCGGAACCGAGGGCGTTGATGGTGAAGTTGAGGTCGTTGAGCTTCTTGGTGAACGTCACCTTGCCGGTGAAGTAGCCGCCCAGGGAGTTCCAGCCGCTGTTGGTGGTGCGGAACCAGACGGCGTGGTCGAGGCCGATCACGAAGTCCACCCAGTCGCCGCTGTTCAGCGGCCACAGGCTCTCGCCGTCGCCGTAGGCGCCACCGCAGTAGAAGCTGCCGTTGTCGAAGCCGTGCTTGCTGGTGCAGACCTGGGGGAGGTCGCCGGCCTGCGCGGGGGTGGCGGTCAGTACGGCGGTGGCGGCCAGGGCGAGGGTGGCGAGCGCGGTTGTGGTCTTGTTCACGGGCACCTCTTGTGGGGCGGGACGGGCAGGGGAGGCCGGACGTGGAGGAAGGCCGACAGCCGTTCGCGCCAGGCTTCGATCCCCATCCTCGCGCAGTGACCGACCTTGATCAATCTGGTCCCGTGAGAGTCATCTCTCCCTGGATGTAAGGGAGTTGTCCGGTTGCCGAGTGAACCTTGCGCCCCCTTCAGCCGTTTCCCGTCGGCCGAGGCGCTGCTACGCATCGTGCGTTCGGTGCCCTACGTGCCGGCGGGCGCGATGTACCGACGGCCCCCGCGGCGGGCGGCCCCGCCCGGCCTGCCGCCGGTGTCGGGGCACCGGGTGGGGCGTGTCCGAGGCGGATGCTCGCCTCCGGCCGGCGAAGGGGATGAGGCACTGTATCGGCGGGTCCGTGGCCGGGCGGGCGACCTCGGGGTGTGGTGTGGGCCGTTCGTCAGGGCGCCGTATTCGAGGACCTGCTGATGATGATGTTGTGCAGCGCGTCGTGGAAGAAGTAGACGTGGATGTCGTACTGTCCCTCCACGCCGGTCCAGTCCGCTTCGCTGCCGCCGGGCGCCAGACCCGTCGTGGTGGGGGCTCCGAGCTTCCGGCCCGCCTCGGCCGCCGTATCGGACCAGAGCAGCCCTCCCGGAAGGCGCCCGGTGGACGCGCTGTAGCTGGTGCTGGACTGCGCAAGTCCGATCGACGCCTCGTCGTTGTAAACGTTCACGGCCGTCACTGTGCCGTCCGAGTGGACGGTCGCCTCCCAGCCGCGCGAGAACTCATGAATCCCGGACCCCACCAGGTCGTTGATATAGGGCCTGAAGAGCGGGTCGGTGAAGACGTTCCTTCCGAGAGCCCACTCCCAGACCTCTCCGGCGGGCGAGGCGATGACGGTCGACGGTGTGCCGGAGTCCGAGGACTCCGCCGTCGGCGAGACCCCGCCCGAGGTCAGTGGCCCGGTGCTCGGTGCGGGGGAGGGCTGCGTGCCTGGCGCGGAGGAGGTGCCGCTTCCTGCACCGCTCGAGCATCCGGCGACCACGGCAGCCTGGCCGTCGTCCCGGGCCCGCTCGCCGGGGCCGATTCTGCTCGCCCCCGGCCTGGGCCGTTCGGGCGGTACGCGCCACGGGCAATGGGATGCGGCGCGCACCGCCCGCCCGATCCTGCCAGGGGCCCGCCGCCCACCTCGCACCGGGTGATCTCTCGCCCACTTCGCCTGACGACGCAGCCCGGGTTACTTCGGCACTGCCAGTGTGGGGGTTTGGACGTTCACCCAGGAGGCTCCGCCGTCGACGGAGACGACGCCCCTGCCCGTGATTTGGTCTCCGGGAGACACGTGGACCTCTATGTCGCCGGGGCAACTGCCGAAGGCTCCTGGCGGCGGCGTGCCGCTCCCTTCTGACTGCAGCGTCAGGTTGCACGCACCGGCCTGGTCGCGCACCCACGTCCACGGTGCTCCGTTGATGCTGATGGACGTGGCTATCAGGACGCCGTGTGCGTAGTCCTTGTCCAGGTTCTGCACAGGGACCCGGATCAGGGCGACCGGGTTGCTTGACGTGGCGTCAGGCGCTGCCGACCCAGGGCTGGTGTAGGCCGAGATGCAGGTCTGAACGCCCACTTTCCCTACGTTGGTCAGCTGCCCGTAGGGAGTGGCGCAGTACTCAACGACGTTTGCGGGGACCGCGGCTGACGGTGCCGACGGGGACGCGGCCGAAGCGGCCACGACAGAACTGGCGAGCATGGGGATCACGCCCAGCAGGCTGAGATATTTCCTGCGCATGGGGCCACCTTCTTCAGCGCTGGCCCGCTCCGTGCGGGATATCATCGCGCGGTGCCAGGGCCGGCACTTCCGCGGCGGCGCGGCCTCCTCAGGCGAGGCCGGCTCCCCCCGCACATCGCTGCTCAGCGCTTCGGGATCTGTTGCTCTGCTCCTTCCAGGAGAGCACAGTCGCTCGAATGGGGCATCCCACCGCGACGCCTTCCCCTGTTACTGAAGTTGAATTCGTGATGTCGGTCTGCAGGTCCTGAAGCCGGATCCGCTCCCGCGCGGCCCTCTCGGCGTCGGTCGAACCGCCGCCCTGCGCATACCTCACAGTCCAGGGCCACCGACAGCATCTGCCGGTTGCCAGGCGAACGGCACCGACTCCACCCAATCAAGTTGACCGCATGTCACTCTCCACGACGGCGCTTGTAGTACGCGTACGTCAGAGCCAGGAGAAGAGGGCCCCACAGAATCAGCGGGAGAGTGGCCACTGCCGCGAGGGCCTTCCACCAGCCGCTGGAGTACTCGACGAGGGGGACCCCGCCGATGTGGAGAAAGGCGAGCGGCAGTGGGTCCCACAGCGCGATGAGCGCCAGACCGCCCAAGGCGGCCGGAACGATCGCTGCGAGCGGTGGAATACGTCGGCCGCCGATGATCGGGATCCAGGAAGGAGCGACTTCGCCCCATCCGGCCACCAGGCCGAAGGAGAGGTAGGCGAGCCCCTCGGAGAGAAGGCTGAGCCCGAAGACGTAGAGGATCACCCACCAGTGCCACGTCTTGTGGACGGCGTAGACCTGGCCCATCTCGAAGTCGAACGCGAACGGCAGGCGCCAGAGGCACGATGGCAAAACAGCCAGGGGTATGACCTGGGCGGAGCGGATAGCCCACTTGGGGACCGGCTGCGCGGTGTCACCGACCGTCGGGGACGGATGAAGCGTCTTGAATCGCATGGGCCGATCTTCCTTGCTCGGCGGGCGCAGGGGATCGGCCTGAAGTAGTGTCCGACGGTCACCCTCGCGAGGGGCATCGAGTCCTCCGCTGGAAGGGCGGCCGCGGCTCCGGGCGAGCTTCGATGGCAGGGATGGCTGCTACGAGCCGGGCGAACGGCTGCTTCGCCGACACCAGCCATACCCCGGAAGGCCGACCGACATCACGCTTTCAAGTTCGGTAGCGGTTGGCGGGGCCGGCCGCGCCTGCCTACCTGGCGGACCGATCCCCAGAACGGCCCCAGCAACCCAGGCCCCCCACCAACGCCCCGGTCGGTCTGCCCCACAAAACGCCCGGAGGCCGCCACCCGCAGGTGACGGCCCCCAGCACCCTCCCGACAGCCCACCGCCGGCCCTACGCCCACTCCACGCCGTACTCGGCGAGCTGCGCGAGCTGCCCCGGGGTCAGCTTCGCCCTCCTCGCCTTGGCGTTGTTCAAGAATGAACCCAGCGCCACCTGCTGCACCACGACCTGGTCCTCACCGCCGGGGCCGGCCTCCACGGTCTCCACCGGCTCCTTGTGCGGGCGGGGCACCCGGGGATGCCGCTCCCGTTCCACGAACTGGGCGAGCGCGGCCAGTCCTTGCTGGAACCGGTCGGTGTGGGACATCGTCGGCTTTGCCTCGGCGGCCTGCTTGGCGGCCACCAGCTCGGGGTCTTCCTCGATCCCGATCACCGCGAGTAGGCCCTGCTGGTCCTCCTCCAGATCCGGCAAGGCGGCCCGCTGCGCCTTCACCCAGCGGCCGAGCTGCTCACCCTCGTACACCGTGTCCAGCGGCAGGACGGTCCAGTCGACCAGGCCGTCCGACTCCAGCCACCACTGCCGCGCCACCGCGTACGTGCGCTGCCAGACGATCGGCCAGGCCGGGCACCACCACGGGTCGATCTCCTCCAGCGCGGCCCGCCGCTTCAGGACGTTCCGTCCTCGCAGGTGACGGTCAGCCTGCCGCTCTCGCCGTCGGCCGGCTGGATCGAGGACCAGCGCGTGCGCCTCGATCATGTGCGGCGGGCGTTTGTGGGCTGACTGTCCCGGGGCCGCGCTCGAAGGGAGCGCATTCATCCGCGCAGTTTCCTTTCCCACCTGAACACGGCGCCACCGGTTTGGCACCCCCGAGCATCAGTAGAGCGCCTGAGGCGGGACCGTCCTGCGGCCATGGTGTCGCCGCTCAGCCCGCTCAGGCCGCAGAGGCCTCGGCGTCCGGCCGGGCGGCCTGCTTGAGCCGCATGCTCGCCTCGTGCCGGTTGCCCGCCTTCGCCCGGTGCTCGTGGGCGTACAGCTCGGCGCTGACCGCAGCGAACGCGGAGCACTTCTCCTCGGTCGGGTCGGCGGCCCAGGCGGCCTCGGCGGTGTACCAGCGGCGCTGGAGTTCGAGCAGGTCAGCGGGGAAATCGGTGTCGGACACCGGCCCATCGTAGGTCGCACACCCGTGCGGCCGACGGCACGGCACCGGGCAGCGCCACCGGTTTCGCGCACCGACGCGCGGATCACGCCCACAGGCCATTACGCGGCATGCCCACGGACGGAAGATTCCAGATCAGAGCCCTGGTCATCGCCGCTTTGCTGGGTCTGGCATTCGCGGCACGGCGGCCTCACCGCAGCACCCCACGGCCGCCGTGCAGAGCAGCCGCGCTTCCCGTCGGCGCTGCTGCTCTCCCACCGGCCGGTCCCGGCGGAACGCACCCCCGTCCGCGGCAACGGCTCGCTGCCGCAACTCGGGCGGATACTTCATCGGTGCAGCCATGGCAGAGGCTCCCTTCTCACGACCCATCAGGTCATGTCCGGTAACCTTCCGCACCTCGGGGGAACCTCACCGGCGTCCCAGCCGAAAGCCCCGGCCGCCGCGGAATCCACCGCGGCGGCCGGGGCTCACCCGGCGAGGGAGACGCGACCCGTCAGACGAAAGCCGTCAGACGTAAGCCGTCATCGGACGCGGGCGTCAGGAGGTCACGATCTTGGTCTTCGAGCAGTGGGACGTGACGCCGCCCTTCGTCAGGCAGGCCCACATGATGTACTGATGGCCCTCGGGCAGGTTGCCGCTCTTC
Source organism: Kitasatospora sp. NPDC087314 (assembly GCF_044744365.1). Lineage (NCBI taxonomy): Bacteria > Bacillati > Actinomycetota > Actinomycetes > Kitasatosporales > Streptomycetaceae > Kitasatospora > Kitasatospora sp. NPDC087314. Next base: position 125,975 of record NZ_JBIUYE010000006.1, on the reverse strand, counting down.
CACGCGGTGTAAGGCGAATTGTGGCCGGAGGTGCTGACCACACGTTCGGGGATGCTGCCGTCGGGCGCGCTCAGATGGGCGACGACGCCATATCCGTCGGCGGTGGCGTCGAAGGCGCCGAGGGTGTCTCCCGTCACGCCACAGCCGGGGTTCGCACTCCACTGGGCGCCGCCGGCCCACTTGCCGGCGTCGTTGTAGACCTCGGTGGACGGGTACGCGCAGATCTCGTCCGTCGCGGCGGAAGCCGAGCCGGATGTCGCGGTGGCGAGGCCCCCGGCCATCACGAGACTGGTCAGCGCGACGCCTGCCTTACGAGCAATACGCATGACTACCCCCTGAACACCGCCAGGATTTCCGGCGGCGGCACTCAGTATGGAATACGGGGGCGGAGCAGAGCAATGATCTTTCTGACGGTGGATCAGGGCCGGACGGGCCCTCTAGTGTCTCGTGATCCTGATTGCGTCATTTCGCGTTGTTATTGACGAGTTTCTTCATGTTGGTCTGGACGAGCCGGACCTTGGCGAGAATTTCGTCGGCGGTCGCGGTCCAAACGAGACACGCAAGATTAAGTAACGCTGACAGGATCACGAGACACTACTGAATTTGAATGCGTGATGTCGGGTCTGGTCGTGATCAGCCGTCCATGATCAGACCGGCCTGAGTGAGTGCTCCGTCGATCAGGTGCGGGCGGTACTGGATCTTTTTGAGGCGTCGTTTGACGGCTTTGGCCAGGTGGTCGATGCTGGCGACCGCGAGGTTGCCGATGCCACGTTTGACCAGTGACCAGATGCCTTCCTGAGGGTTTAGAAGCCGTTGTCGTACCGATCATGCTGGGCATTGGTTCGAGTGCGGCCACGCGGCTGAGTGATCTTTCCTCAGGGCATGCATGAAGGCAGGGCCTCCTGCCCAGCTCGGGATTGTCGAAGTCCGAATGAGCTGGCCGGGAGGCCCTTGTGTCGCAGTCTTGCGTTCCAATGCCCATGTCGTCCAACTTGGTTACCCGGTCGTGTGATTGTCTCGCTCACCGGTTCGGGAATGCGGGTGACCGTCCGGACCGTGTGCGCCGCTACGGCGCCGTGCCGGGGCACGAACCTTCGCGGGTTCCGGCTCGTCGTCCGGCCCCGCCTTCGCATCACCCTCAGTACGGCCCGCTGCTGCGGCAGCGGAACCCCCTTTTCCTCGGTCAGGGCCTGTTTGAGCGCGTCCAGGGTCTCCCCGGCGACCGCCAGTCCGGACGACTCGTGGTGGGCCCGCACGATGGTCGAGTCGACGCTGACCAGTTCCAGCCCGACCTTCCCCCGTGAGGCGGCCTCCGCGATCAACGCCTCCATCAGGGCCTGGAAGAAGCCGGAGGCCACCCAACTACGGAACCGGGAGTAGACCGTCGTCCAGGAGTCGTAGCGCTCGGGGATGTCCCGCCAGCCGCTGCCGGTGCGAAACCGCCACAACACGCCGTTGAACCGGTCCCGAACCCGCCGCGGCAAGGGCCCGGTGGCCGCCACCGGCACATGCGGTTCGATCAAGGCCCACTCGGCATCCGTCACATCAAAACGCGCCACGAGCCCGAAT
>NZ_JBIUYE010000006.1:115907-124309 GCF_044744365.1 Kitasatospora sp. NPDC087314 | reverse complement strand
CCCGCCGCGGCAAGGGCCCGGTGGCCGCCACCGGCACATGCGGTTCGATCAAGGCCCACTCGGCATCCGTCACATCAAAACGCGCCACGAGCCCGAATTCTATCAGAGACACCCACCCGGAACTGAGTCACTGCAAGATCCGAACCCTGAACAGCTCCTAGCCAGCCCCGCCGACAGGCCGGCCCCGGGCCCGACCGTCCGTGGGAGGAGCCCGGATCCACCCGGAAGTGGATGCTGCGATCATCCCCGGAGCGGACGTCAATTACCTTACCCGAAGCCTAGGTTCGAGTCCATGCACAGTTTCCGCCGCGCGGCCGTGACCGCCGCACTCGCCCTCGTCCTGCCGCTGCCGATCGTCGCCGCGGCCCCCGCGTTCGCCGCCCCCGCCGCACCCGCTGCGGCCGTCTCGGCCACGCCGATGGCCACGCTGCCCCACCCCACCGGACCGTACGCCGTCGGGCGCGACCTGCTGCACCTCGTCGACCAGCACCGGCAGGACCCGTGGGTTCCGTCTGCCGGCGCACGGCAGTTGATGGTGTCGATGTACTACCCGGCGCGGCCCGGGAGCGGGACGCCCGTGCCCTACATGACCACCGAGGAGGCCCGCCTGCTGCTGGCCTGGAAGACCCCCAACCGCGTAGTGCCGCCCGAGGCGCTGGCTGCCGTCGGCACCTGGGCCCGGGCGGACGCCCGCCCGGCGGACGGCCGGTTCCCGCTGGTGCTGCTCTCGCCCGGACTCGGCCTCCCGCGCGCCCTGTTCACCAGCATCGCCGAAGACCTGAGCAGCCACGGCTACGTGGTCGCGCTGATCGACCACACCTACGAGTCCGCGGGCGTCACCTTCCCGGACGGCCACACGCTCGCCTGCGCCATCTGCGACCAGCCGCCGGAGGGCGGGGTGCCGGCCATCGCCGAGAGCCGCGCCAAGGACGCCTCGTTCGTCATCGACCAGCTGACGTCCGACCGTTCCCCTTGGCGGCGTGCCCGCCTGATCGACCGCCACCGGATCGGCATGGCCGGCCACTCCATCGGCGGTGACGCCGCCGCCACCACCATGGCCGCCGACACCCGGGTCCGGGCGGGCGTGAACATGGACGGCACCTTCTTCGCGCCGGCCCCGACCACCGGCCTCGGCGGGCGCCCCTTCCTGCTGTTCGGCGCCCAGCACGACGAGACGGACACCACCTGGGACGACGCCTGGACCAACCTGGACGGCTGGAAGCGCCGCCTCACCGTCGCCGGAGCCGACCACAGCACCTTCAGCGACCTCCCGCTGCTCGCCCAGGCCGTGGGCATGCCGAGCGCCCCCGGAGCGATCGACCCGACACGCGGCCTGGCGATCACCCGCACCTACCTCGGTGCCTTCTTCGACGAGCAGTTGAAGGGGATGTGGGAGCCGCTGTTCGACGGACCGTCGCCGGAGGAGCCGGAGGTCACCGTCCAACTCCCGTAGCAGACACAGCCGGTGTCCCCGTTCGGTGCGCGGACCGCTTGGCCGCCGATCTCTGGCGCCCGCCTCACAACCTCAACCACATGATCCGAACTTCGAACAGCTCCTAGCCGTCGGTGGCGGCGCGCAGCTTGGGGCCAGGCGGGATCAGCCCAGTCGCCGGTGCGGACGATGTCCTGAGATCACTAGCCGTTGCTCTATCGATCTTGGTGATCGTAAGTTCGAGGCTGCCGACTCGGTCGGGTGATCTTCTGGTCGGCAGGGCATGAAAATGGGGCCTCCCGCGCAGCTCGTGGGTGTCGAATCCAGTCGAGCAACAGGAGGCCCCTGGTGCCGCAGTCTTCCGTCTCCGTGACGTTGCCGTCCAACTCCGCACCTCTGTCGTGTGATTGCCTCGCTCACCTGTTCGGGAACGCCGGGGACCGCCCGCACAGGCGTCCGAGGTACCCCCTCGGACATGACCGGTTACCGCCGCATCCGTCACCGACCGCGAGGCCGGCCGGACGCTGCTGGAGCGGCTGCGTGAGCGGCACTGGCGCATCTCGCTGGTGTGGGCCGACGGCGGCTACACCGGACGCCTGGTCGACCTCGCCCGCGATGTCCTGCGGATCGCCCTGACAGTGGTCCGACGCACCGACGACGCCACGGGCTTCGTGGTGCTGCCGAAAAGGTGGCTGGTGGAACGGACGTTCGCATGGCTGATGCACTCACGCCGCCTGGCCCGCGACTACGAGACCCGCACCGACACCTCCGAGGCGATGATCCGGTGGCCGATGAGCATGGTCATGAGCCGCCGGCTCGCCCGGCGAGCACGCTGAACATCCCCGGGCGTTCCTCGGCCAGCCAGCCCCGCGCGGCCAGGCGCTTCACCTTCGACCGCGCTCCTTCCACCTTCGCCGCGACCACCTCCAGACCCAAGGCCGCCGCGAGCTGACGACAGTCCATCTCCTCCCCACTGAGGGCCAGAGCCTCCACGAGCCGCTGGTAGTCCGGCGCCAGCGCACCCGGATCGAGATTTTCCCGCCAGGCGGGAACCACCGATCCGGGCACCGCCCCGGCGACCCGCGCAGGCCGTTCACCGGCCACTCCGGCCAGCGATGCCTCCTTGCCCGCAGGAGGTTCTGCCAGGACTTCGGCCACCGTCTGACGGGTAATCACGAACCGCTCCCACACGGCTTCCGCCTCCTGCAGTTCGGCTCGCAGAACCTCCACTCGCTGCCGGGCAGCACGCTCGCGCTCCTCCAGCAGCCCCATCACCGACGGCATCCGGCACCTCCACCGAAGAGACGACACGACACCCCGTCGCTGCCACCGAGGCACCGGCACTATGCCTGAACAGCGGAAACGCACCAATCATTGTCGGAAAGACAACGGCTTCTAAGGCCAACCCAGGCCGGCGGCAAGGCGACCCGCGACGGCCCTAGGAGGTCGTCAGGCCGGCTCAGCCGGACCTGGCCGCCGCCCGTTCCTCCGATGCCGCAGGCGTCGCCGCGCCCAGGTGGCTGGAGCTGGCTCTGTGCGGCAGCCGCCCCGCGCCCGCCGACCGGGACCTGGGCCGCCCGGTCCTCGACTCCCCACTGGCGCGCGGGTCGATGTGGCTGCGCTGGTCCGGTCACGACGGCATCCGCACCCTCCACCACGGTGCCGGCCTCGCCCGCGGCTGGACGGAGCGTGACGTCGACGGCCTGGACGGCTGGGTGGCGCTGGTCAGTAGGGCACCCGGTTGTCGGTTGCCAGCACGTCGCCCGGCACCGTCGAGCCCGCCTGGCGCCGCAGTGCGCCGATCGCCGGATCGGAGATGGAGACCGTGAGCCGGTAGTACGGCTGGCCGGTGATGGTGTTGTGCGAGTCGGTCGGCGCCACCAGGAACTGCTGGAGGGCGAAGCCGTCGAAGCCCGGGCACAGGGCTTCGGCTGGGAGGGTTACCTGTACGGAGGCGCCGTTCTCGGGTCCGACGTGGACGGTGCCGCCCGCGTCGGATGGGGCGTCGTCCGGGGCGTCGCCGTCGTGTGTGAGCGGGAGGCCGTGGGCCCCGGCGACCAGGCCGTCCGGGCCCTCGATCTCCACTGCCACGCCCTGCGGGCCGAGTGGCGCGGACAGGTCCAGCGTGCGGTCGCCGGAGCCCGGGCCGAGCCCGAGACCGATGGTGAAGTGCCCGGGGTCCTTGGGCGAGGTCCGTGAGAACCCGTAGGAGCCGAGGACGAGTTGCGGTCCTGGCGCTGGGGCGTCCGATTGTGGTCCGGTGGCGAAGGTGAAGGATGCGGGCGCCGGTTCGAAGTGGTGGAAGCCCTTGGTGCCGCATTTGGTGCCGTCGGAGACCCCGCTGCCGGGCAGCGCGACGTCCACAGTCGGCCGGGGCGATGCGGGCACGGCCCGCGGGTTGCGCGCCGCCGGGCTGTCCCTGTTCAGCAGACCGGCCGGGTCCGCCCCGACCGTGACGGCCAGGAGCGCCGCGAAAGCGGTGACCGCGATCAGCACGGTGCGCCGGCGTCCGGGCCGGGTCCACCCTGAGCGGGCCGCGCCGGAGGCCGCCCCAGGTGCCCAGCGGCGGCCTCCCGGGTCCACCGGCGGAACCTGCCGCCACCGCGCGGCGAGCATCCGGGTTCGGGCGGTCGGCTCCTTGACGGCGGCGTCCCCGATGAAACGCCCGTCCAGGACGAGTCCCTCGAACGGGTCGGGTGTCGCCCGGTCCGGCGCTATTGGCTCCGGCTCACGGGAAGGGGGCTGGTGGGGTTCCTCGGCGGTTGGCACGGCGCCAGTATGCCCGCCCGTTAAGGACACACCGACCGGCGAAGCGGCCCGGAACGCCTTGTGGCTTGGACACCGACGGTCACTCAGCCTTCGGGCGTCTCCCGTCACCGGCGCCGGCCGCAACACCGCATTCCGCGTGAAGGTGCGTGACAACGACCCGGCCCTCGCAGGCGAGGAGCCGGCCGACCGTACGGTCCTCTGGTGGCGCCGGGCCTACCCCGGCCACACCCGCGCCGGATACCCGCCCGTGGCGCTGGTGGTCACCGACGCCGGGCCCACCGCCCTGGCCAACCGGCAGCAGGCCGTGCTGGCGGGGCTCATGGTGGACCGTCCCCTCCCACTGTCTGCGACGGAGTCCAGTGGCCCCACCTGAACGGTGGGAGTTGGCGCCGCCAAACGTTCGAAGGCGGGCCGCTTGCCGGGCTGGTCTACAGACATGGCCAGCAGGAACGGGCCCGTGGCGGGCGAGGCAGTCATTCCGCTGACCGTTCGGGGGTAGGGCCAGACGAAACCGTCGGAGTGGGGCCGGCGGAGGCCGTCCAAGACAGTTCCGACCGGGGTCGGCCGGTGCCGCTTCTGGGCGTGTCGGAACCCCCCGAGAGGCTCTCCGCGAACGGTGCCACTGATGTCCGGAACTCATTCCGGGTGGAAGGGCGTTCGGGTCGGAGAGCCCTTGTGTCCCTGCCCCGGGAAGGAAACGTGTGACGACCACCTGCGGAGCCCTGTCCGACCGCGCCGTACGAGGAGTACGCGTATGAGGCGGGATCCGGTTACCGACGAGACGGTCGACCGGTGCCGGGTGGAGGCACGTGCCGACCCCGCCTCGGGCCTGCCCGCGCTGGCGCAGTCGCTGCGGAGCCTGGCGTACCGCCGTTCCCAGAGCCGGCCCGAGGACGCCGTCCGCCTCCTGGAGGAGTCCGCCGGCATCTACCGCACCCTGCTTGCCGACGGCGCCGCCGAACACCTGGGCGCCGCTTCCCACGCCCTGTCCTCCCTCGCCCACCACTACTCCCTCGTCCACGCCGACGACCTCGCCCTCGCCGCCCAGCAGGAGGCGGCCGACCTGGCCCGGCGTGCCGAAGCAGCCCGGCCGGTACCGGACCTCGGCCGGGCCGCCGTCATGCGCGCCGCGCTCTCCCACGCCCTCGCCGAGGCGAGACGGTTCGACGAGGCCGTGAACGCCGCCCGCGCGGTGGCCGAGCGCTCCCGGGCGGTGGCCGAGGAAGGCGGAACCGACCTGATGTGGCGGCTGCTCGACCTCACGCTGCTGCTGCGCCTGGCGGGCTGCATCCAGGAGGCCGTGGCCGTCGAACACGAGGCCCTCGCCTGGCTGCGCGACGACCGCGCGCAACCGGCCCACAGCCCCGTCACGACGCTGCGAACCGTCGGCGCCGCGCTGTGGTTCGCCGACCTCGGCCGCCCCGGACCGGCCCACCACCTGCTCGCAGAGGCCGCCCGGTCCTGCGAACGCCTGCCCGCCCGGGGCGGCACCGACAATTTCGGCTTCCACGAAGGCCTGCGGAGCGTACTGTTCGCCCGCTCCGGAGTGCCAGACGAACAGGCCGCGGCCGAGGCACCGGACCCGCTCGCGCTCGGCGTCGACCCGAGCCAACCCCTCCAGCCGGTACTGGGCCTGTCCATCCACCACTGGTCCTTCAGCCTGCGGACGTCCTTCCGGGACGGGCTGGACGCCCTCGTGCGGGCTATCGAGGACATCACCGGCACGCCCGAGAACACCCGCACGTCCGGCGAGGCCTGTGCGTTCGAGGAGGCTTGCGCGTCCGAGGGCGCCGACAGCCCGCCGCCCCTTCCGGACGACCGCTACCTGCTTGCCACCCTCGGCACCCTCACCCGGCGGCGTGACCTGCGCCGGGCGGTCCTGGGAGAACACCCGTCCTGTTACGCCCACACCACGATCCCCCGGCTGCGGCGGAGCGTCGACCTCGAACGCCGCCTCCACACGACGGACCCCGCCGACGGCACTCGGCGCCTGGCCAGGGCACTCGCCGACCTGGCCATGGCACAACTCGTCAACGGCGACAACGCCGCCGCGACCGGCACCCTGTACGAGGCCCACGCGCTCGCCGTACGGGCGGACGTCCCGGGTGATGAGGATTTGTGCAGGGCGTTGACCTGAGGGCCGGAGTGTCTTCTGGTCACGGGCCGGCGGGTACCGGACCGGGGGCGACGATCACCGCGACCTCGCCGTCGCGTGTGCGGACCGCCCAGACTTGTGCCCAGCCCTCCGGGACGCCGAAGGTCAGCAGGTCGGCCGGGCGGTCCTCGTCGCGGGTGAGGCCGAAGGCCCTGGTGGAGTCGTGGACCACCGACGCCGACGACACCCCGGGCATGTTCTTCACGTACAAGGCGGAGTACGGTGGCCCTCCCCTGATCCAGCTGCAGGTGCGCTCGACCTGGGCCCGGCAGGTCGCCGCGCCGGGCTGAGCGGCGCTGGACGGCTGCGCGGTCCTGGACGTCCTGGCCTGGGACGAGAGCGTCACCCCGCGCCGCCCGGCCCGGGTACGCGCCGCGCTGGTCTGCGCGGACTCCGTCGCAAACACACGGCTGGCGGGCCCACGCCGACAACCGCGACCTACGCGTGGCCTGGAGCCCGGACGGCGAGCCCACTCTCGTCATGCCCTGGGACGAACCCCAGGACACCAGCCCCGAGGCGGCTCCGTGGCGTGAAAGCCCGGCAGGCCTACACCGGCGCGGCGATCGGAGGTGCCGTACCCGGTATGGCACAGGCGCGGACGAGGGCCTTCCGCATGCGCCCGCGTGGATCTAAGGGGACCCCCTGACCACGGAACGCCGGGAGGACATCATGAACACTCGTGTGCGCAGGGATTCGGTGTGGGGCATCAGCACGCCGGACTCGACGTGGGGCGCTGTCGACTCGTCCTGGGGCGGCGTGGACAGCGACTGGGACCGCGACCGGATCTGACCTCCCGGCAGGCGGATGAGGACCAGCGCCGACAGCTCACCCGACGCAGCCAGCCGCCTGCCCTGCCTGCTGCGCCGCGCGGGGACCTGCGGGGTGAAGCCGAGCCGGCGCATCAGACGGGTGGCCCCCGAGACGCTGTAGGAGACGTGGAACTTGCGGCCGATCAGCGTCGCGCCTGGGTCCGTACAGGCGGGCGGTGGCGCTCGGCCGTGGTGACCGCCCGGCGCCGGCCCGGGCCCGGGCTGCCGTGGATCGCAAACGCGAGGTGGGGCGAGGACAAGGAGTCGGCCTGGGTGGTCGCCGACCCCGTCACCGTGCGCCCGGTCGTCGCGGCGGCGGAGGCGGCCGTCGAGGTCGGCACCTCGGCGGGCGCGGGCGGCTCGTCCGGGACCGCAGAGGACGCCGGCGGGGGAGAGAAGTGAGCGCGCGGATCGCCCCCGTACCAGACACGGCGGCGCCCGACCCCGATCCAGGCTGGCGGGCGTTGGGTGGTCGAACGTACGAACTCCTGGATGAACAACTTCGGCAAGCTCCGCCGCTGCACCGAGCGACGAAGAACCATCGTCGAGTTCTTCATCGCCCTGGCCAGCGTCATCATCACTGTCCGCTGCCTAATCCGACGGGCTTGGACCCTCTACCGCTGGGACACCCGGCCTCGAAGCCCCCGCATCCGATGACCTACTGGCGGACGCCCTAAGTGGGAAGGTAAACGGGAGTCCGGCCGCTGATGACCGTGTGCGGTCGCCAGCGGCCGGACTCCACCAGAATCTGGCGGCAGTTGAACAGGTACTGCTTGCCAGCAGACGTCTGTGGCTTCAGTTGCGTCGAGTGTCAGACACAGATGCTTTCTGCCACGTCTTCGCCGCCCCTCCGCCGAGAGCGGCGGCGTTGACCAACGAGGCTCCCGGGCTGGTTGCTTGAGACATGAGACGTCTCTCTCAACCGCCCGGAGCCTCGTCTGTTCTGCCCTCACCTCAACCGCCGGGCCGTCACCCGGCCAGTGCCCACCCCGAAAGGATCAGCGCGTTAAGACGGGTAGCCGACCTTCGGAGTGTCACCCGAAGGCCGGCAGCGCCGCCGGGTCGATCAGGCGGTGTAGGTCACGGTTCCGGCGGACGCCGTGCCACCCGGGGTGGTCACGGTGACGTTGACGGTGGTACTCGGGGTGCCGGCGGGGATGATGCCGGTGATGACGGTCCCGGTGTTGGTGGTGATCGTCGCCGTGGTCGTCCCGAAGGTCACGGTCGCACTTGCGAG
>NZ_JBIUYE010000006.1:0-115811 GCF_044744365.1 Kitasatospora sp. NPDC087314 | reverse complement strand
CGGCGGGGATGATGCCGGTGATGACGGTCCCGGTGTTGGTGGTGATCGTCGCCGTGGTCGTCCCGAAGGTCACGGTCGCACTTGCGAGGCCGGTGCCCACGATGGTGAACACGCCACCACCCGCCGCAATGCTGCTCGACGGACTGACGGTGGCGGTCACGACCGGCACGCCCAGGTAGGTCATGGTTCCGCCGGACGCCGTGCCACCCGGGGTGGTCACGGTGACGGGCACGGTGGTGCCCGGGGTGCCGGCGGGGATGATGCCGGTGATGACGGTCCCGGTGTTGGTGGTGATCGTCGCCGTGGTCGTCCCGAAGGTCACGGTCGCACCCGTCAGGCCGGTGCCCACGATGGTGAACACGCCACCACCCGCCGGGATACTGACCACCGGAGTTATGGGAGTGGTGACGACCGGCGGCGCGGACGAGAGGTAGGTGAAGCCGCCCGGAACACTCGCCGATCCACCGGGGGTGGTCACCACCACGGGGACGTTGCCCGCGGCGTGCGCCGGGGTCAGACCCGCGATCACGTTCGGGGCGCTGGCCAGCACGGTGGCCGCGGCACCGCCGAAGGTCACGCTGGCCCCGGCGAGCCCGGTACCGGTGATGACGAACGGGATACCGCCGGCGACCGGACCGGAGACGGGCGTGATGGCCGCGGGGTTGGGCGCGGGCGTCGGCGAAGCCACCAGATAGGTGTAGGCCACGGGGTTGCTGGTGCCGTTCGGGGTGGTGACGGTCACCGCTACCGTGCCGCTTCCGGGCGGGGCCATGACGACCAGACTGAAGCCGAGGACGTCACCGGCCACGATGGTGGCCGGAGCCGATCCGAAGTGGACCTGGGTGGCGGCGTTGAGGCCCAGGCCGGTGAGGGCGACGGTGTTGCCGCCGGCCGCGGGCCCCGCGTTGGGGATGTCCACGAACAGCACGGGCGGCAGCGGCCAGGGCAGCGTGAGGCTCGGCGCCAACGACGCCGCCTGCACAGTTGCGTTCACGATTCGTCTCCTGCGTGAGAACGGTTAAGGCGGCCGGGCGGGCCTTCAACCGCGCCGCCCGGCCCCGGTCCTGTCAGCTGTCCAGCCACCCCTCTGAGCGGCCGTGCGGCACGGCCGGTCGACGGCCGTAGGGCGGGCCGAGAGGCGTAGGGCTGTGCATACCGACACATCTGGGCCAGGAGCTGCGGCGAGTACCGGTGAGCTGGCGCCAGGACGGCTGGAGCGAATCACCCCCCGACGTCCGAGAGGGGGCTGGAACAACGGACCGGCCGCCAGCTGAGCTCCCCGGCACGGGATGGGCGGCCCGCCGGTTCAGACATCACCATTACGCCGACATCATGGATATGAAGCAATAACATTGACGGCTAGTCACCCGAACGGCCCAGCTTCCTGAACCGCTTGCGCCTACCGCGAGTGCTGCCATCCCCCAAATGGCGTCGCTCGGTTACGAGGACGTCGTCGCCCTCCGAGACTCCGTGGCCGCCCTGGCGGCATACGTGCGACAGCGCCTGCTCGCCGGCCGACAGCGCACCGACAACCGCGCCGAACACGGCGTGCGTGCCGCACTCGGCGAGCGCCACCAGCCTGGCCTGCGGGTACTCGGGATCCCAGGCGACGGCGACCGGCAGGCGGCGCGACGGCGCGACGTACAGCTCCATGCCGAGCGCCTCGCCGGCGGCCCTCGCCTGCTCGGGGGCGGCGAGCCAATCGACTTCCTGCAGGTTTCCGGCCGACGAATTGTTCGCGATGGCGGTGACCTGCGAATGAACATAGCGGACATGTCCGCGGCGTGGCGATTGAGACTGGGCGAGTCACACGATCGAGTACTGCCCCGGCGGACCTGGTCGTGTTTGAGAAGGCTGGCGTGTTGCCTACGGTCGGACGCCAGCCCTTGGAAACACTGCGCCCGCCGATTCTGCGGCTCATGCTGATACGAACTGGCATGCCCTGTACATTACTGACCTCGGCGCTTCAAGGTGATTGGCCTGTTTGTGTAGCTGACTGATGGCCATTTGCGAGCTATGCCGTTGGTATGCGCTATGCGGATGGGGGCGGGCCGACGGCGAAGGCACGTCAGCGCCGCGAGGAGGTGCGGCTGGAGGCCGCCACGTTGTTCGACGAAGGTGTCCCGCCGAGGGAGGTTGCCCGCAGGCTGCGGGTGACCGCGAAATCGGCCTACCAGTGGCACCAGGCTTGGCGGGAGGACGGGATCGGGGCGCTGGCCTCACGGGGACCGGGTGGGCAGCGATGCAAGCTGTCGGCGCGGTGCCGGGAGAAGCTCGCCGAATACCTCGAACAGGGTCCGGCCGTGCACGGCTGGGACCAGGACCAGGTGTGGACCGGCGCGCGGGTGGCGACGCTGATCGGCCGCAAGTTCCACGTCTCCTACAGCGTCTCGGGGGCCACCCGTCTGATGCGCCGGCTCGGCTTCACCCCGCAGGTCCCCGCGCGGCGAGCCGCGGAACGCGACGAGCAGGCCGTGGCCGCGTGGAAGGAGGCGACCTGGGCGGAGGTAAAAGCGCCCGGGCGGCCTGCGACGGCTGGCTCTGCTTCGAGGACGAAGCCGGCTTTACCCGCAGACCGCCGAAGAGACGCACGTGGGGACGACGCGGCAGCACCCCGATCGTGAAGGTGAGCGGCAGCCGCTCGGGGAGGATCTCCGTCGCCGGGCTGATCGCGATGCGACCGGGCTCGCGGACCCGCCTGGGCCACCGGCTGCGGCGCTACACCGGGCGCAAGGGCGAACGCCGCAGCCTGTCCGAACACGACTACATCGGGCTGATAGACGGGATACACCAGCTGGTCAAGGCGCCGATCGTGCTGGTGTGGGACCGGCTGAACACCCACGTCTCCCACGCCATGCGCGACCTCATCGACGCGCGGGACTGGCTGACGGTGTTCGAGCTGCCCGCATACGCACCCGAGCTGAACGCGGTCGAGTACCTGTGGGCCCACGTCAAACGAAGTCTGGCGAACCTCGCCAGTGTCGCCCTCGACCGGCTCGAAGCCCTCGTCCGCAACCGACTCAAACGACTGCAGTACCGCTCCGACATCCTCAACGGCTTCCTCACCGGGGCCGGACTCTCCCTCGACCTCCCGCCGCCATCACCTTGAAACGCCGAGGTCAGTAAACCCGCCGAAGAGCCTGTGAGTACCCGGCATCACCGGACGAGTCCGATGGCCTCAATCTCGATCATCCACTCAGGGTTGGCGAGTGAGGAGACCTCTACGAACGACTCCGCGAGGTGAGGCTTGTCCGGGAAGTGTTCCGCGCGCAACTTGGCAAAGATGTCCTGCTGCGCTATGTCCGTGACGAACACGGTCGCCTTGACTACGTCGGCGAGGCTGGAGCCCGCGTTTGTGAGGACCGTCGACAGATTCGCGAGCGCCTGACGGGCTTGCGTCTCGAAGTCCCCGGCGCCGACCGTGGCTCCCTGGGCATCGATCGGCGCCTGCCCTGATGTGAAGACCAAGTTCCCGACCCGGACGCCGAGCGAGATACCGGCCGACTCGTACCAGTCGGGTTCCGCGGAGACGCGCACGCGCTCGGCGGCAGGCTGTGTGACGGACATATTGCTGACACTCCCTCAAAACTGCACAAGCGGAGCCGGGCAGCTGTGATCACCCCGGCTTGATCGACAGCCACGAGATCCTGAGATTCATTCCCGAGGGCTTGCAAGTCCGCCTCGGCACGACTCGGGTGATGGTCGCCCACCTACGCGAGCGTGCCGCATTCCAGGCATGATCCGCAGGACAGGCCCTAACCGTCCCAACTGGTTAGGCGACGCCGACCAGCGCGCCCGGGAGGCCGCCGGACGCGAGCGGGCCGAAGCCGAGGCCGCGGCTGCCGAGGCGAAGCGCCGCAGCTCCTGGTGGCGCCGCTCCTGACCCGACCTCACCCCCAGGCGCAGGCCGCTGACCTGCACTGGGGAGTTTCGCCTCGGGCTGGTGAGTTTCGCCCTGGGGTCGCCGGTGAGTTTGCCCGCCCCGGGCACGGCCGCCCCGGCCGGAAACTCCCCACCGTAGGTCAGGGGCGGTGAGTTTCGCCCCGGCGTGGTCCGTTCGGGTGGCGGCCGGGTTCGGTGGGACGGCGCGGTGGGCAGAGCCTTCGGCATGACGACACCCTCGACCAGGCGCCGCCGTGGCCGCCGTCCGGCCGCGCCTACCGTGTCCGCTCCCGTCACCTCGGTCCACGCCGTGAGGCTGCCGCTCCCCGTCCGGCCGGGCGGCGGCGGGTGCTGCCGGACCTGGTCCAGCGAGCACCTCACCCAGGGCGGCCTGGTCGTCCGTACGACCTGGCACGAGCCCGCCTGCCCGGCCTGGGCCCGGCGCTGACCACCGGCGGTGCGGGGACCGGGACGGGCGCCCACTGGCCCCTGCGCCGGGCTGGACGGTACGTCAGCCACCCACGCCCACCGGTGCGGTACGGAACGGACATGGGCTGATCGTGGCCTTGCCGGGGGCGGTTTCGGCCGCCCGGGAAGGCAGAACAGCGATGGAAAGGGGCGGCCCGCGCTGGCCGCCCCTTCGCCGTTCCCGCCCACCGTGGCCTACAGCTCCGTCCACCCGCAGCCCCGCCCGCCCCGGCTGCCGAGCGAGTGCCAGACCGGAGCCGACGGTCCACGCTGCACCAGGTCCTCGATCCGGGCGGCCCCGGCCGGGACGGCGTCCAGCATCTCGGCGACGGCCGGGTTCTCCTCGGCGGCCAGCCGCAGATCCGCCACCGCGCCGCGCACCCCGGCGGCCGCTGTGCCGACCAGGACGACCAGCAGCCGCGGGAAGGACCGCCAGCGCCGCTCCCACCGGCCGCGCCGCGCCGCTCAGGTATCGGTGGCGGGGCCGTGGAGGCCGGCAGCGCCCTTGAAGGTCTGCAGCACCGGGGCGCTGTCGACGCCTTGTACGCCGCGCAAGGTGGAGATCCGCGTACTCAGGTACGTGTACAGCGCGGGGATGTCGCGTGTTGCCAGCGAGGCGTGGAGGTTGGGGGACCCGCTCGTGGCGGCGACGAAGGCGACCTCGGGGTGTTCGGTGAGGGCGAGCCCGACGCGTTCCAGGTACGCGGGTTTGACTGAGAGCCACAGCAGCGTGCGCACGCCGAGGCCGAGCATGGGCCACCGTGCGTCCACGTGGAAGTAGAGCACTCCGGCGGCGCGCAGTTCGGCGATCCGGCGCTGCACCGTGGAGCGTGAGGCGCCCGTCTCTGCGGCCAGCCGGGCGGTGGGCGCGCGACCGTCATCGCGCAGTAGGCCGAGCAGTTGCCAGTCGAGGTCGTCGAGGTCGGTGGGTTGCGCCAGGTCGGTGGCTGGCAAGTCGGTAAGGCGCAGTTGTGCGACTTGCTCGGGCGTGAGGGCGCTCAGCTTGGACACGACCCCCGTAGCACGTCCGGAGTAGATGTGGAGCAGGCAGTGGGCGGTGACGTCCAAGACGCGGGCGGTTTTGGGCAGTTCCCGCAGGAGCAGGCTGTCACCAGGGGTGGCGGCGGTGGTCACGCAGACCAGTTCGGTGCCGCCTGACGTGCGGCTGATCCACGAGGTGTCGCTCCGCCGGGCCAGGGACTGCGCGATCGCCTGCGCCGAGTCCGGGGTACAGCGGATGCGTACCAGCCACTCCACGTGTCCCAGCCTGGTTCGGTCGACCAGGCCCCGCACGCGCAGGGCATCCGACGACCGCAGGCGGCTGTAGCGGCGGGCGACGGTCTGGTCCGACACACCGATGACCTGGGCGACCCGGGAGAACGGAACGCGTCCGTCGACGTGGAAGGCGTGCATGATCTGTGCATCGAACCGGTCGAAACCAACAGAATGCATCAGGAAATCCTTCAGGGCATCGGATTGGTTCACCATATGCGAGGTGGATGGATGTACGGCATCCGTAGGCCGACGATCGGGTCATGAACGAGAACACTTCGACCCCGGCGCCGTGCAGCGCGGCCCCGGACCGCGCGTCGGTCCTGATCGTGGGCGGCAGCATCGTGGGCGTCTCCGCCGCGCTCTTCCTCGCGGCACGCGGCGTCACGCCGATCCTCGTCGAACGGCACACCGGCGTCTCGCCCCGGTTGCGCGCCAAGCTGTTCTACCCCCGCACCATGGAGGCATACCGCGCCGTCGGAGCCGCCGACGACATCTACGCGATCGAACGAGAGCGCCCCCGCAGCGAGTACGCCGCCGTCGTGGAGTCACTGGCCGGCGCCGAGATCCGCCGCTGGCGCCTGCCCGCCGCCGACGACTACAGTGCCATCTCCCCCTGCCAGGGCGCCATGGTCAAGCAAGGGGACGCCGAGCGCGTGCTCCGGATGCGGGCGGCTGCCGACGGCGCGGACCTGCGCTTCGGGCACCACTTCGTCGACTGTGAGCAGACCGGGCAGCGGGTCACAGCCCGTGTACTCGACGACCGCGGCGTGCCTTACACGGTTGAGGCCGACTACCTGCTGGCGGCGGACGGGAGCGCCAGCGCGATCCGGGAAGGCCTGGGGATAGCCCGAAGCGGTAACCAGGCCCTCGCGTCCTCCATGGAGCTGACGTTCACGGCGGACCTGCGGCCGCTGCTCGACGGCCGCGCTCTGGCCCTGGCGTTCGCCGACCATCCGGGCCGCCCGTTCATCTCCTGGACCACAAGCCAGGACGCCGGCACCGTCTCCGTCGGCTACGACCCTGCGACCATGGATACAGACACCGCGTTCGCCCCCGACCGCTGCCAGGCCATCGTCTCCGCGGCCCTCGGGCTGCCCACTTCCGGCTTCCAGATCACCGGAGCCCGCCCCTGGCAGATGGGCGCCTGGGTCGCCGACACCTACCGCGTAGGGCGGGTGTTCCTCGTCGGCGACGCCGCCCACGTCTGCCCGCCGGTCGGCGGGTTCGGCGCCAACACCGGTGTCCAGGACGCCTGGAACCTCACCGCCAAACTGGTGTCCGTGCTACGCGCGGACGCCGGGGAGCGACTGCTCGACCGGTACGAGACGGAACGCCGCCCCGTTGCCGAACTGACGGCGCGCCAGGCCGTGCAGCGCATGGCAGGCCCTCGCGAACACGCCGCCGGGAGCGGGCAGTCGCTCAGCGAAGCTGCCGTGGCGGTCGGCTACCGCTATCCCGCGCCCGTCACCGACGCCGTCGCGCCCTGTGCCGAGGCGCCGCTTCCACTGGCCGACGAACCTGAACGCTGGCGAGGCGAACCCGGTACTCGACTGCCGCACATCCCACTCGCCGAGGGCACGAACATGGGCTCCTCGACCCTCGACCTGGTACGCGGTGGACGCCATGTGCTCCTGATCGGCCGGCAAGGACGAACCTGGGCGCAGGCAGCCCAGACCCTCGACCCCGACCGCGCTCTCCTGGACACCGTCGTCCTCACCCCGCAGATCCTGGCACCCGGTTCGAGCTTCGCGGACCGCTGCGGCATCGGCGAGGACGGAGCCGTGATCGTCCGGCCCGACGGCGTCGTGAGCTGGCGCTCCGTCCACCGCGCCGACGCGCCGTGCGCGGCGCTGGAGACCGCGCTCCGGCAGACGATGCAACGGTGATATCGGCTGCAGACCCGGCCCACACGGCGGATGACCGCCACGATTCCAGGAGCCAGCCACCCAGGCCACACGCCGAAGCCGAGCGGCCGGACGGATCCCGGCCTGACCCACCGGGCAGGCCGCTGACCTGCGGTGGGGAGTTTCGCCCCGGGGCCGCTGGTGAGTTTGCCCGCCCGACCTGGTGAGTTTCGCCTCGGACCCGGTGAGTTTCGCGTGTCGCCGCAGGTCAGCGGCCGGCTAGAACGGACTTCAGTACGCCGTCCGGGTGGCGGCGGGGCTCGGCGGGAGGGCGGGGTGGGCAGAGCCTGCGACATGACGACACCCATGACCAGGCACCCTCGTCGCCGCCGTCCGGCCGCACCCACCGCGTCCGCGCCCGCCTACCCGGTCCGCGCCGGATGGCCGCCCGCCCCGGCCCGCCCGGGTGGCGGCCAGTGCTGCCGGACCTGGTCAGTTGACTGCACCTCACCCCCGGGCGGGGTGGTCGTCCGCACGACCTGGCACGAACCCGCCTGCCCGGCCTGGGCCCGGCCGTGACCACCAGCGAGGTGACCGGCCCGGCCCGGGTGCGGGTGTGCGCGGTGCTGGTCCACGACGGCCGCCTCTGCCTGATCCGCCGCCAGCGCTCGGCCGGCCTCCAGCACTCGCTGCCCGGCGGCCTGGTCGAGGACGAGGACGGCGAGGACCCGATCGACGCGCTGCGCCGGGAGCTGATCGAGGAGCTCGGCCTGGACCTGGCGGTGCTGCCCGCGCCGCCGGTGCTGCGCTTCGTCCAGGACCAGGAGACCGAGCGGCCGGGCGAGGTGGAGCTGTTCCGGCGCCGGCACCTGGTCTTCACCGCCCATCTGCCCGTCGCCCTGGCGCAGACCGTCGCCGAGACCGAGCAGGACGACCCGGGCCGGGCACCGGTGGTGTGGCTTCCGGCGGCCGACGCGGCCGGCCTCCACCTGTACCCGGACGTCGCTGCCGTTCTCGGCCAGGCCGTCCGGCCCGACACCGCCGCAGGCGGCCCGGTGCTGCTCCCGGCGATGACCGCCGCGTCCTACCAGTGGCGCGGACCTCCCGAGCGCATGTGTGCCGAGACACGCTGGTTGTCACCGGCGACAGAGCGAGACCTGTACGGCTGGTCTTGCTGGGACAGGCTGGTTGACGCCGTTTGGTCATGCTTCTTGTCACCAGAAGGGCATGGTCGGTCTTGTTGTCGCCGGTCACGAAGAGCTGCTCGGAGATCTGCAGGAGGTCTGCTCCTTGAGTATTCGACGGCCGTGGCGTCCGTGGATCATCCGCTGCGGCCGAGGCCGGGCCAGGCGGCCCGCAGCAGGGCGGTCTCGGCCGCAGAGAGCGGGCGATGGCCGAGGGCGACGTCGTCCTGATGATGGGTCCACTCCCCGTAGAGCAGGATCGCCCTGCCGTGCTCGTCGTCGGTGCACACCGCCCAGCGCCCGATGTTGCTCTGGATCGACCAGTCGTAGTAGCGCAGGCCACCCGAAGCGGCCTGGCTGGACGTCACCTCGATTCCACGGGGAGGGAGCAGGTCTTCCAATGACCCGGCGGTCGAGGGCAGGAACCTGTGGGCGGCCTCGACTATCTCCGTGACCTCCTCCACCCTGACGCGCAGCCAGGCGTACCCGTTTCCCTGAGCGAGCACGGAGAGGGGCGTGCAAGCGGCCATCGCGCAGTTCCGCATCAGCTCTGGATGCTCGTCCAGCCCGTTGAGCGCCGCGAGAGCAGGTGCGAACAGCGCCCAGAACGGGACTCGGCCGTCGGTGAGGAAGGGCCCGCGTATCCTGGCCACCCGCTCCTCGCCGGGCAGCGGCAGCGAGTCGGATCTGGGGAACGGCTCACTCGTTCCCAGCGGCAGGCCGGGGGGAGAGCCGTCCGCCCACTCCACACGCGCTGTGCCGGCCAGCGCGGCCCAGTGCGGCGCGGGACTCTCCGACCAGGCGGGTCGGGCGCATCCTGAACTCGTCGGGCACGGAACGGAGACGGCGATCGACATGTCGGGCATGATCGCAGACTCCTGCTCCGGCAGGTTGTGCCCCAGCAGCCGCGTCCACGCCACAACCGAGGGCCGGCAGGCTCGGCCACAGCTGCGCGCCCTCCCACGCCAGGCCTGATCGAGCTGGGTTTCGTCGGTCTGGACATGTTCACCCAGCGGTTGGAACAGGAGCACCGGGCCGGCCGTGTTCTGCACGGAACAGCATCGGTGCAGGTAGGAGGGCCTCGCAGTGGAGGGGGCGCGGCCAGTGAGCGGAGCAGCTGACGTTTGATTACTAGAACAAATGCTCGAATAATGAGGATGAAGCGGGCGCAGCTGAAGCGGATCAACGCCGCCCACTGTCCGGTGACACCGATCTTTGACCGCGTGCCACCGAACCTTGACGGACGCGAGTTCGTGTCATCGAAGATTGATCGCACTGGTCAGAGGTTCTGCGTGTAGTTCAGTCCCGCGTAGGCAGCTGGCTGCCACGGCATTGGAGCGCGCGTGTGCTCGGCTGCAGGAAGGCCGGTCAGGAGGTCTCGCGAACGATCCAAAAGCGGGATTGGCGGTACGCAGTGCCGTTGGGGTCGTCAGCCGCGACGCGAACCGGAGTGTGGAGACACACGACCCGACCGCCCAACTGCTTCTCCTCGGCCGCCAACCACCGCGACTGCCAGAGCATCGCGGCCGCCATACCCGCCAGAAACATGCCGACCGGTATCCCCGTCGCGTAGCTGGCAGTGAGTCCGATCAGCAGTACCAGGAGCAGCGGCTTGGTGAGGCTGCGGGAGAACAGGTCGAAGGTCTTGTCCCCCGCGACCATCTCAGCGGTCGGCGGAGGAGGAGACAGTCTTTCCAGCCTCGTCTCGTACCAGGGCCGACGGACCTTCAGAAGTCCCCAGAACGTCGTCACGAAGAGGATCAGAGCGGTTCCCACGCTCGTCGCGGGGTCCAACTGGTGGGATCCCCCCGTGTAGGCCGGCACGCAGCTCACCAAGCTCACAGGGAGCAGCAGGGACGCCTGAATCCGTACCGACGCGACGAGTCTTACCAGCCGCAGACCACCGCTCACGAAGCATCCCCCCAACTCGACCAAGATCCGCACGATCCTAACGCCGACGAGACGCCCACCCGGGTCTACCCCGTCACCGCCCAGCGGTTCCCCCGATACCGCCACCGCCTAGGAAGCGCAGGACCCCGGCACGGACCTTTACCTCGCCGGGCGCCCACCGCCGGACTCACCAGCTCGGCCCCGACCGGTAGGAGACCCTGGTCTGCCCCGGCGTGATGGGATTGCTGCTCTGGCCTCCCCAGCGCGCTTCGGCAAATCGGTCTCCAACCACGGTTTGAGCACTGGTGGGGGCGCCAGATCTGAGTATGGCAAGGGGGAGCCGCGCGCCGACCAGTCTGCCGGGGGAGCAGGGCGGGTCCGGTGTTCTGGGTCCGCGCAGAGTCTCTGACCAGTGCGATCAACCTTCGATGACACGAACTCGCGTCCGTCAAGGTTCGGTGGCACGCGGTCAAAGATCGGTGTCACAGGACACCCACGACGCCGTCCTGAACGGCGGTGCAATGCCCGGACGTCGGCTCACCGAGGCGCTGCACGCTCTCGACATGCCGCTGCGCACCCACCTCGACCTGCTGCGCACCACCCGCCCGCCGCAGCCGGCCGCCCTCGCCGGTGCCGGGTGACCAGGACCGCTTCACCAGCCGCTCCGAGCCCCCTACCCTCGATCCGGCGGTCGGGTCCCGTCTTCTGGCTGTGGGGTCGCCCCTGGTGGCAGGTGCAGCAGTGGTCTCGCTGTGGTCCACTGACCGTGGTGGGAGCGAACCCGCTGTTCATGGTGAACTGGATCTTCGAGACCGTGGAAGCGACCGGACCGACCGGTTTGTCACGCGATATTCCCGATGGCGGTGACCTGGTAGGTCAGCCTGAGCAGATTGCTTGTCCCGCGGACGGCAAGATCGCAGCTCAGCTGGATACGACCGTCCACGAAATGGAAGTTCGACCTGTCCACGGCCCAGCCGGCGTTGTTGCCGTCTGCCTCCGTGCTGATGGCGGCGAGGGACACCGCGGGGGCGACCGCCGGGGCGCTGGACCACGCGACCTCGTCGAGGATGAAGGTGATGTTGAAGCGCTGCCAGTCAGGCCCTGTCGCGTTGGCCGCCTCGATCACCGTGCCGCTGAAAAAGACCATGCTGCCTCCACCAGCAGCGGGCGTGATGAGGTGGAACCGGTTGTCAAAGGTAACCATTGCAGCTCAACTCCTTTGCACTGATGGCGAGTTGTGATACCTTGCAAGGTGAATCGTACGGTAACTACTTGGAATGCGCTCGTTGGCCGACCGGCTGTCGGCGGATCGGTCGAGGACACTGGGACCAGCATCGAGCCGCCCGCACGCACATGGTGCGGGTTCCGGACGACGGGCGCCTGGTGGTCTTGGCCGCCCGCCACACCGTGACCCTCGCCCGGATCCTGGAGACCCGCGTCGTCGACGAGCGCCTTCGCGGCGCCGGCGAGCTCTGTACCACCCGCGCCCGCGCCCCGTTCTAGGAACCCCGCCCGAACCGGCCGCTTCGTCGTCCTGCACCGAGATCCTCGACCGGCACTTCCCGCCGCAGGACGACCCTGCCTGATGAGCCCGGCCCCCGCAGAAGGCCGGCACCCCGCCCCGGCCTGGGCCGTTCGGGCGGTGCGCGCCACGGGCAATGGGATGCGGCGTGCACCGGCCGCCCGATCCTGCCAGGGGCCCGCCGCCCACCTCGCACCGGGTGATCTCTCGCCCACTTCGCCTGACGACGCAGCCCGGGCTACTTCGGCACTGCCAGTGTGGGGGTTTGGACGTTCACCCAGGAGGCTCCCGGCGACCCGGAGGACATGCTCATCGACGAGGCCTGCCGGGACCTGAAGCTACCCGCCTTCCGCGAGCGGTTCATCGAGCTCGCCGCCACCGCGCGGCGCGAGCAAGCCACCTACAAGCAGTTCCTCCTGGACCTGCTGCAGGTCGAGCTCGCCGACCGCGACGTTCGCCGCCAGCAGCGACTGCTCCGGATGGCCCGCTTCCCACGCCCGAAGCGGCTGGACTTCGACTTCTCCAAGAACCCGAACGTCACCCCAGAGGTCGTCGCCGACCTGAAGTCGCCCGCCTGGGTGCGCGAGGGCCGCCCACTGGTGCTGATCGGTGACAGCGGCACCGGCAAGAGCCACCTGCTGATCGGGATCGGCACCGCGATCGCCGAGGCCGGCCTGTCAGTCCGCTACACCACCACCTCGGCCCTGGTGAACGAGCTCGCCGAGGCCGACGCCGCGCGCCGCCTGTCCTCCGTGATCGCCCGCTACAGCAAGATCGATCTTTTGTGTCTGGACGAGTTCGGATACCTGAACCTGGACCGCAAGGGCGCCAAACTGCTGTTCCAGATCTTCACCGAACGCGAGGAGTGCAAGGCCACCGCCGTCGCGACGAACTCACCGTTCACCGAGTGGGACAAGACCTTCGGAGACGCCCGGCTCTGCGCGGCCATCGCCGACCGGATCACCTTCCGTTGCACCCTGATCCAGACCGGCACCGAGTCCTACCGCTACCAGGCCACCCAGGAAGGCCTCTTCGCAGCTCCGAAATGACCTCCGCCAGAGGCCGACCGATCGGCGTCGGACATCGTGCGGGCAACGGCCCGCCAACGGCAGATCAGCAGATCAGATGCCGAGCACTTTTGCGGTTCGAGGGTGACCTTGGCGGCGGGAGTCGATTACGTTTGAGCGATCACCGACGCCCTGGTCCGGGGGCGCAGAGGAGCCGTCGATGCGCTACGAATCTCAGCACGACGCACGTCTTGCCGCCTACGGGACCGTTGCTACCCGCCTGTCCCTGCTGAGCGACCGGCGTCTCGGCGAGATCGTGGCGTCCGCTCCTCCGGTCGGATCCGGTATCGGCGGCAGGTCGGCGGAGCTGGACATCGACGGGACGCGGGTCTTCGTCAAGAGGGTGCCGTTGACGGACGTCGAGACCCAGCCGGAGAACATCCGGTCCACGGCGAACCTCTTCGGTCTGCCGCTGTTCTACCAGTACGGAGTGGGCTCGGCCGGGTTCGGTGCCTGGCGAGAGCTGGCCGTCCACATCATGACCACCAATTGGGTCCTCGGGAAGGAGTACGAGGGCTTTCCCCTGATGTACCACTGGCGGGTCCTGCCCGACTCCCCTCCCGAGGGCTTCGTGGACGAGTTCGGGGGCATCGACGGAGCGGTTGCCTATTGGGAAGGCTCGCAGGCCGTACGCGAGCGCCTGGAAGCCATCGGCCGATCCTCCCGCAGCCTGGTGCTGTTCTTGGAACACGTGCCGCAGACACTCCGCGCGTTGTTGCACGAGCACGGGGAGACTGCGGTGGCCACCGGCGGCGACTCTCCTGCGTGGGCGGAGAATGCCTTGGCGCGGGGCACGGCGTTCATGAGCTCTCACGGACTCGTGCACTTCGACGCCCACTTCAACAACCTGCTGACCGACGGCCAGCTGATCTACTTCGCGGACTTCGGACTGGCCCTGAGCTCAGGCTTCGAGCTCTCAGCAGCCGAGCGGCAGTTCTTCTCGGACCATCTCGGGTACGACCGCGACTACACCGCAAGCCAACTGGTCCACCACCTCGTCGACCGCGTCCGGGGCGGCATGGAAGCAGACGTGTTCCTTCAGGACTGGATCTCACGTCGAAGGCCCGAGGCCGTTCCACCGGAGATCGCTGTGATCGTCGAGCGGCATGCCCGGGCCAGCGTCGTCCTGGACGGCTTCCACCTCCGGCTGCTGTCGGAGAGCAAGCAGACTCCGTTCCCCGGTGCCGAGCTCAACCGCGTCGCAGACGCCGGTGAGGCATCGCGCTGACATTCGAAGGAGCGGGCCCCGGCCGCGACTTGTCAGGGAGGCGACCCGCGGGCCCACAGCCACAAGCTAACGACATCCCTGGTACTCCAGCACCTAGACACTCCGCTCCGGTCGGGAAGGTCACTCGATCAGTGGCTCCCAATCTCGCCGAAAAACCTTGAGTACGGTCAAGTACATCTGCCTCACGAACGGCCCAACGATGGGGCCGACTCTCGCCGGAGACGTGGTGCCCTTATGACCCGATGAAATCACCGGTCGAGGGCCTGAGCTGCCGGTTCCGCCGTCGGGGCCGTGGCCGGCCCCACCGTCGGCCCGTCCCCTCACCGGCCGGGCCGTGACCGGCCCGGCCTGGCCCCGCCCCTGGTGTTGGTGAGTGGCCGAGCAGCGTGCGGTCCGTGGTGGCGGGTACCTGCCTCGGGGTGCGGGTCGTGTTCGGAACCGGGAGCCATCTGCGGATGGTCGGGTCGGTTGCGGGCGTGCGCGGAAGGGGCGGTGGACGGCTCTCGGGCGTGCGTTGTTGGGCCGCCGTGTTCGGGCTGCGGCCCGGTGGCGGGCTGTGGTCAGGTGTGGGTGTGGGGGACTGGTTCGCCGGTGAGGGTGTCGGCCAGGGCCCGGGTGCTCAGTGGCTGATGCAGGACGACGGTGAGTTTGGCGATGCCGCCGTCCTCGCATCCGATGTCCGGGCCTGAGGCGTCCCGGCGCCTGAGCAGCAGTGTGACCTGCTTGGTTGTCTCCCGTGCCACCAGGTCGGGTTTGTAGTCGCAGCCGCTCCAGGAGACTTCCATCGTGATCGTGTGGTCGTCCGCTGCCACGGTGGTGTTTTTCGTGGACGGGTCGGCGAGCTGGATTCGGCGCAGGACGGAGGCGTCCTGCCGCTTGAACGGGAGCGGATAGTCGGGGTCACGCTCCCTCGTGTCGCACGCCGACGTCATGACCGCGATCAGCCCCGCCGCAGCTATCCAGCGCATGTTGCGCACCGTCAGTTCCACGTCCCCGCCCTCCTCTTGTCGTGGATCAGGGTAGGTCCGCCGGGCGGCGGCGTTGCGGGCGGTGTCAACGGGTGGCGTCGACGGCGACGCCGACGAACTGGAGGATGGCGTGACCCCAGGCGGTGGCGGCGATCAGGACGCCGAAGACGACGGCGGTGAAGACGGTGAAGGCCTCGTCGACGCGGCTGCGGGCGTGGGTAGTGCGTCGCAGTCGGGCGATGATGACGATCGCGAGGAACACCGACGCGCTGATCGTGTACTGCACTGCCCACCCCGGGTCTCGGCTTGACGCTGTGTGAGGCTCCGGTCGCCAGGAGCCTGCTGTATTCGGGTGAGCATGCCAGAGCGGCTTAGAGGTCGCGCAGATAGGTGCTGCGGGGGCGCCGCACGGCTGCGAGTGGACACCGTCCGCTTCGGCCGGATCGACACCCCACTCCTGCACTCGCGGCCGGGGCTGGACTCCAACGACGCGATCACCGCCGCCGGGTCGATCACTCCTTTCGGCCGCTTCGGCACCGCCGAGGAAGCCGCCGCCTCGGCCCTTTACAACGGAGCGTCCGTCTGCTGGCATGCCGGGGTCGAGAAGGCGGCGAACGCAGCGTCCAGTAGTTTGCCGAGGTCCTCTTGGCCGTCGCTCGCACCCCATTGCCCGAGGACGATCCACAAGATTTCGAGCGCCGCCGCTACGCGAACGTTGGCGATGACCGATGACCCGTCGGTCGAGGAGGTTGTCTTCTGCAGTCGGGCGACGATCTCTGGTCGCCATTCAGCCTGCTTCTCGCGGAGGCGTGCGCACAGGGCTGGGGTCTGCTCGATGAGGCCGAGGATCGTCACGAGTTCCTGAACGTCGCCCACGAGGAACCTCACGGCTGACTCTAGGGCGTTGCGCAGCCTGCTCCAGTCGTCCTGGTTGGCCCGCTCGGCATCGAGCGCGTCAGTGATGACGCCACCGACAGGGTCGAAGACGAACAGGACCACGTCTTCCTTGGTGCCGAAGTAGCGCAGGAAGGTGCTCCGCGACACTCCGGCGGCTTCGGAGAGGTCGGCGAAGGTGACCTGGTTGAAGCCGGTGAGGCAGAACCGGTTGAACGCGACGCGGGCCAGCTCTGCTCGCACCGCGTGGCGGCTGATCTCACGGGTACCGACTGGCGCTGCGCTCATGGGGACGAGTGTACTCCGACACACTCGTTTGCTTCTTCGGATGCAGGTTTCTAATCTGATACTCAGTGTCAGTCACGATGCTGAGATTCGCGACACTGTCCCCAGCCGGCGGCCCGGTCACGGACCGTCCCTCACCGCGATATGGAGCCACCTCATGAGCTACGAAGGCCTTCCCGCCCTGACGATCGACGTCTCGGACGGGGTCGCGACAGTGACAATCGATCACCCGCCGCTCAATCTGATGGACGCGGTCCTCCTGCCGTCACTCCGGGCATTCGTCGCACGTGTGCGGGACGATGCCGACGTCCGCGTCATTGTCTTCGAGAGCGCTGACCCGGAGTTCTTCGTTGCGCACGGTGACATGGCGTACCTCACCGACCCTGACGCGCTGCCTGCAGCCACTCGCGCTGCGATCGCGGCCGCGCCGGGCTCGACCGTCCCGGAAGGCCTGAACATCCTCCAGGCGATGAGCGAGGAGGTCCGCTCGCTGCCGCAGGTCACCATCGGCAAGCTGGCGGGCTTCGCGCGCGGCGCGGGCAACGAGTTCTTCATGTACCTGGACATGCGATTCGCGGCAATCGGCAAGTCGGGGCAGGGGCAGCCGGAGTCCTTGATGGGGATCCTCCCCGGAGGCGGCGGCACGGTGAATATGACGCGCCTGGCAGGAAGGGCCCGCGCGCTGGAGCTCATCCTCGGCGCCGAACTCGTGGGTGCGGAGCTCGCGGAACGGTACGGCCTGATCAACCGTGCCCTGCCCGCCGCAGAACTCGATTCCTTCGTCGACACCCTCGCCCGACGGATCGCCGGCCTCCGGCCGGAGGTGATCTCCATCACGAAGGCTGCGGTCGACGCGGTCGCGCAGCCGATTCCGCATGCGGCGTATGCCGTTGAGAACGAGGGCCTGTTCGCGGCGTTCGGCGATGAGGTCACCGAGCTCGCCCACAAGCTGCTCGCCGCTGGTATCCAGACCCGCGAGGGCGAACGGGACCACGAGCGCATCGCCAACAGCATCTGAGTGCCCAAGCTCTCGCCATCCGTGCGCAGAGGCTTCGTGGGAAGAGTTCCTCAGCCATTGCCGGCACGCGCGTTGTCGAGTGGTCAGGTGGACCACCCTGGTTCGCCGGGCCTGTCGGGACCACGACCGGCTGAAGCGCCGGAAACGGCGGGCAGGTGAGTGGATGGCACAAGTAGCCGTAAGCTTGACAACGCTGTTCGGCCGCGCGGATAGGCGCGGTTGGGAAGGTAGGTAGCCGAGCGGGCACAGGTCCCGTTAATCATGGAGTTGCTGACGCTCTGTGATCACCGAGGAGACCCGTGCCTGCGCTTCCATCATGGCTGACCGAGCCGCTCTGGGACCAATTCGCGGTCCTGCTGCCCGAGCGGCCGGAATACCACCCGGACCATCCACTTGGCTGCCACCGCCGACGCATCAGCGACCGGATCTCGACAAGATGCTGCAACTGCTGCGCTTCGGCTGTTCTTACGAGGCGATCGCCGACACAACCTGCTCGGCCACCACGATCCGCAGCCGCCGCGACGAATGGATACGACTGGGCGTCTTCGCTCGACTCAAGCAGATCGCGCTCGACGCCTACGACCGGATCGTCGGTCTCGCCCTCGACCAGATCGCCGTAGACGGCTCCATCACCAAAGCTCCAGGAGGCGGTGAGATGGCCGGGCGTTCCCCGGTCGACCGCGGCAAACAGGGCCTGAAACGCTCGAACATGACGGACGGATACGGCATTCCACTGGGTCGTGTTCTGGCCGGCGCCAACTGCCATGACTCCCCGCTGCTCGCCCCGACCCTGGACCGCCTGGACGACCTGGGTCCGTTGCCCGACAAGATCACCGTCCACCTGGACGCCGGCTACGACTCGAACAAGACTCGCACGATGCTCGACGAACGCGGCCTGCACGGCCGCATCGCGCACAAAGGCGAGAAGGCGCCCGTCCAGGCCAGTCAGCGCTGGCACGTCGAACGCACCCATGCATGGCAGAACGCCTTCCACCGGCTCGCCCGCTGCTACGAGCGGCGCGCCCCCGTCGTCAACGCATTCTTCGACCTCACCGACACGATCATCACCGTGCGCAGCCTGATCCGGCGAGCATGGATGACTCATCGCTGGGACGAACGCCCGAACCGCCGACCATGACCGCACCCCTTTCCGCGCCACCTCTTACATGGAGCGACCTCGTGTCGCACACTGAGCGCTTCAGTTGGCGGGTTGAGCAAAAACCGCTGACCAGCAGCAATACCCAAGAGCGGCTTCCCGTGGAGCGGACATTCGAGCCACGCAGCCCGCTGATGAGCCTGGACACGTCAGTTGGAACCAGTCAGGGTCGGTGAGCTGTGGTTTCTGGTCCGTGGGACACGCTTGTTGGCACCAAGTGGTCACGCTTCTTGCAACCAACCGTGAATTGTCAGCCTTCTTGGCACCCATCACCGCCGCACAGCCGGTGCAGGGCCGCGCGGCTCTCGTCGTCTGCGGCGCGGTAGACCAGAAGCCTCAGCTCCGGGTCCTCCAGCGGGAGCAGGACCTCGAAGTCGACGGCGATCGTCCCGACGGCCGGGTGCCGCAGCAGCTTGCGGCCGCGGCCGTTGACGCGGACCTCCCGCTCGGCCCAGAGCCGGGCGAAGTCCTCGTCCTGCGCGGTGAATTCGGCGATCAGCCCGGCCAGTGCCCGGTCCTCCGGGTGGGCGGCCCAGGCCGCGCGCAGATGGGCGACGCCGTCCCGCAGCACCCCCTCGCGGTCGGCGTAGAAGCCGCGCATCGGCGGGTGCAGCAGGCAGAGCCACATCGCGTTCCGCCGCTCCGGCGCAACGGCGTCGAACTCCGGTAGCAGCCGGGCCATTTCGGGGTTCCAGGCCAGCAGGTCGTAGCGGTGGTCCAGCAGCGCGGCGGGCAGTGGGGAGAGTTCGTCGACCAGGTGGGCCAGCGACGGTGCCGCACCGGTGGCTGCCCCGCCGCGGGTGCCGCCGGGGCGGCGCCGTCGGGCCAGGTCGAAGAGGTAGTCGCGTTCGCCGGGTGCCAACCGCAGGGCCCGGGCCAGCGCCGCCAGCACCTCCGCGGAGGGCCGAAGCCCCCGGCCCTGCTCCAGCCGGACCACGTAGTCGGTGCTCACCCCGGCCAGCTCAGCGACCTCCTCGCGGCGCAGTCCGGGCGTCCGCCGGGCCCGCCGGTGCGCGGGCAGGCCAAGCCGGTCCGGGTCCAGCCGTTCGCGCCTGCTACGCAGGAAGGCGGCCAGTTCCTCGGTGGTGTCCACGGTTCGTGTCGTCATGACCGGTCCAACCGCCAGGGTGGGACCGGCCTTCCCAGGAAAGTCCCTCCCTTATCCGGGGCCCGCCGCCGCCGCAGACTCGGTCCCGGCAACGGAACACGAACACACGCGAGCACAGGAGAACCTGATGGCACTGGCCCTCGACGACTACCGGCTGCTGGGCCGCTCGGGACTGCGGGTCTCACCGCTGGCCCTGGGCACCGCGACCTTCGGCACCGAATGGGGGTGGGGCGCCGAGCGGGCCGAGGCCCGCAAGCTGTTCGACCGCTACGTCGGGCTCGGCGGCAACCTCCTCGACACCGCCGACACCTACACCGACGGCAGCTCCGAGCGCCTGCTGGGCGAGTTCGCCCACGAGGAGCGCGAACGCCTGGTGCTGGCGACCAAGTACTCGACCCTGCGCCGCCCCGGCGACCCGAACTCCGGGGGCGGGCACCGCAAGGCGCTGTTCGGCTCGGTGGAGGGCAGTCTGCGGCGGCTCGGCACCGACTACCTCGACCTGCTGTACCTGCACGTCTGGGACTTCCGGACCTCCGTGGAGGAGGTGCTGCGCGGCCTGGACGACCTGGTCCGGCAGGGCAAGGTGCTGTACGTGGCGATCTCCAACACCCCGGCCTGGCAGGTGTCCCGGATGCAGGCGATCGCGGACCTGCGCGGCTGGTCGCCACTGGTCGCGCTGCAGCTCGAGTACAGCCTGATCGAACGCACCGCGGAGCGCGACCTGATCCCGATGGCCCGGGAACTGGGCCTGGGCGTGGTCCCGTACTCGCCGCTCGGCGGCGGGGTACTCAGCGGCAAGTACGGCCGGGACGACGTGGGAGCGACGGGCGCCGGCCCCGACGGGAGCACCCGCCGGAGCCACAACCTCGCCCTGGGCACCCTCACCGAACGCAGCCTCGGCGTGGCCGGGGTGGTCCGGGAGGTGGCCGGCGAGCTGGGATACACCCCGGCCCAGGTGGCGCTGGCCTGGACGCTGCGGAAGCCGGGCGTGACGAGCACGCTGCTCGGCGCCCGCACCCCCGCCCAGTTGGAGGACAACCTGGGCGCCCTGGCGGTCGAGCTGACGGACTCCCAGCTGGCCCGGCTCGACGCGGCGGGCGCGATCACCCTCGGCCAGCCGCACGAGCTGCTGGCGAGCGAGCCCATCCGCCGGGTGACCACGGGCGACCTGCGGATTGAGACCCGCCGCTGACCCGGCCGCCAGCGGCGGTAGCTGGAGTCCGGAGCCGCAGTCGCTTACCGTCCGGGCGAGCCACGTCCGGATCGCTTCCGCGTCGGCGACGGTCGAACTGGTTCCAACTCTCGTGACCAGGTTCCAACCAGCGTGTCATGACTCATCGGTCGCGGGATCGACGCACGACTCGGGACGACAGATTCCGTGCTGACACGACAGTTAGCGTGCTGAGTCACAGTGGTCCGCAACGACTCCCGGACCACCGCTCGCAAACTACAGCTCGGATTCGCAATCTATCGATCGAAGTCACAACCCCCGCTGGTTGCTGCATTCAGCGTTGCACCTGCTGCACCTGCCGCTGCATCTGCGGTCGCCGCCTGGGCCAACGACGACCGTTGGAGCGAAGACGGCCGCTACCTCCTCAGCCTCACCGACGCGCTGCGCCGCAAGCTCACCGTCTGCGGACCGTCGCGCAGCGGCTGGACGGGCCACCGAGTCGCTTAGCCGTCGGCGAGGGCTGGGTAGTCCCGCCAGCCAACTTTGACATCCTCCTCTGGGCTGGCTCTTACTCTCAGTAGGCTCACCTCCATGGTCTCGGACACGGTCCTGGTCGGTGTGCTCACTTTCGTAGGGACAGGCCTGGCCACAACGACAGGGTTGTGGCAGTGGCAGCGTGTGCAGGTCCGCGACGCGCGAGCGAGCTTTCATAGCCAGCGGGTGGAGGCCCTGAGAGAGGTTTGGGAGGCCTTGTCAGCCCTTGAGGAGGGCCTCCGCACGTCCATGGCGAGTGACGGAGGCCCTACTACTACCCCGACAGGGACTGGGCAGCTGACACAAGTCAACCTTCTGCTGCTCCGGCGTTTTCCGTTCCTTCTACCAGATGAGCAGGAATGGGCACAGGCTTTCGTGCAGCATGTGACCGAAATCGACACCTTGCTCAGGGCAGAGATTGCCACTGGTGCGCCGGACGCCACGTGGTGGGCAACGTCCCGCGCCCAACCGCCGTCTTCAAGCATCGTGGTTCGAGCTGCATCCCAGCTTGAGACGGTCCGAATGAAGTTGGGCGAGCGGTACGCGGCGGTCGTTCGAGGAGACAGCAAATAGGGGCTGACGCTGTCGGGCTGGAGCCGGTATTCCACTGCTCCAGGGGCCGGCTGAGACGGTTTGTCCCGCCTGCCAGCCCTGGGGTTTCGCCCCGTCGCCGGGGTGCGGGGCGAAACCCGGCCGGTCCGCCCGCCCCGACTGCTCCAACCCAGTCTCGACGCCCCGCACCGAGGGCAAGCTGACCGGCCAGCAGACCGCGCTCCCGGACGCGCTCCACCTGCACGCCGAGACCGTCGCCGGCTGACCCGCCCCGCACCGACCACCTCGCCGTCCCGGCCCGCCAGTGGCCCGCCCCGTTCCGAGGAGAGACCGTGACGACCCAACAGCACACCTACAAGCCGCCGACCGTGAACTGGTGCGCCGACTGGTACGGCGGCGACTGCGGCAGCACGGGCGAGGCCTGGTTCGAGGACGGCACCCTCGTGGACGCCGACCACGACTGCGACGACGGCGACGGCGACCAGATCGACTGGGACGGCCGCGCCGAGTGCGGGCAGTGCGGCTGGACGCTCGACACCGACTTCGCCGACGGCGACTACGTCGAGGCCAACCACGACTGCGCCACCGACCAGTAGCACCACCCCCACGGGGCGGCCCCAACCCCGGGCCGCCCCGCCCCCGACCCCCGGAGGCACCACACGATGACCGACACCACCACCCCGGAGCCCACCGCTGACGAAGACCGCTCCGACGAACGCTTCCCGCTGGTGCTCTACCGCCACGACGGCGAGCTCATGATGCCGAGCACCCACGTCACCGCACTGCTGCGCCATACCGCCGAGACCGTGCGGCTGTGGCGGGTCCGGGACCGGGTGCCGCTGGACCTGATGACCACCGCCCGGATCTACGAAGCCCTGATGCAGTACGCCGCCGACCTCGACACCGCCATCGCCGGCGCGCACGGGCAGTGCGACCCGGTGGACCGGTCCCGGGCCGACGAGTTCGCACGGGACCTGGCCGAGACAGCCGACGCCTACCTCGCGGCCGGCGATCCCTCTCCGGGGTCGCCCCGGCCTGCCCTGTACCACGCCACCGACGCCTCGGAAGGCACCGCGCGATGACCGCCGACACCACCGCCCTGCCGAACCAGCCCCGGACCGGCTCTGAGCCGACCCCGCACCGCCCGGCCACCACGGGCACGCCGGCGTCCGGCTTCCCGCCGGTGCTGGTCCTGGACCCCGGCGCGCTCGCCGACCCGGTGGAGCGGGAGCGGGCGTTCGTGCAGCTGCTCCGTTACCAGGCCCAGGTCCGCACCAGCCATGTGCGCCTGGAGGAAGGAGACCGGGTGGAGCTGCTGGAGCCGGTGCGGGCGTCGTGGATCGACGAGGCCCTGGCCGCCGAGGAGTACTGGGAACAGGACGCCCGCGTCCGCGTGGCCGTCCCGGCCGGCGCCCTCGGCGTCATCACCCGGGTCCGCCGCTACCCGACCCCGTTCCCGTACGTCGTCGCGTTCGACCGCAGCCCCGAGTGCGGCGTACGCGACCACCAGATCACCCGCTGCGCCGACCAGTCGCTCACCCCCGCCGCGCCGCCCGCGCCGGAGCGGTGGATGCGCTGACCACCAGCCCGGCCGCCACCACCCGGTGGCGGCCGCCGAACCGTCACCCGGTCAGAAGGGAAGCACCCCCGTGACCAGCCCCCTGCCGATGCTCGGCGACCGCCGTGCCTACCCGGCCATCGCCAAGGCGGCCGCGGCCGCCGAGGCGGCGGCGCGGTTCCTGGTGGCGCCGCTCCTGATCACGCCTCACCCCAGGGGCAGGCTGCTGACCTGCACCGGGGAGTTCCACCTCACCCATGGCGACATGGTCGTCCATACCACCGGGCACGAGCCCCCTGCCCGGACGGGGCCCGGGAGGTGGCCGCCAGCACGCGGAGTGGCGGGACTTGTGTGCCTTCGGATGAGGGGGTTAGCCCCCGGAAGAGTTCGGTGGCTGCCCTCAGCGCGGGGCAACGGATCACGCGAAAGGATCTTCTTACGTCGTCATACGCAAGTTGAGGGGCAAGAAAGCATGGCTATTAGGTACCCGAAGCGCATCAGTCGGCGGGGGCTGCTGGTGACGGCGGTGACCGTGGCGGGGGCGGTCCTCGCTCCGGTGGCGGTCCAGGCGGCCACCGCCGACACGGTCCACACGGCCGACGGGAAGCAGGATCCGGTACGTGCACTGGAGCGGGCAGCCCACCCGCTGCGTGCGACCGAGCCCGGCGGAAGTACGGCCGACCTGCGAGCCCTGTCCGCAATGATCGGCAACGCCAAGGTGGTCGGCCTCGGCGAGGCCACCCACGGCTCCCACGAGTTCTTCACCATGAAGGAGCGGGTCTTCCGCCACCTCGTCGAAGAGAAGGGCTTCACCACCTTCGCCCTGGAGCTGAGCTGGTCCGCGGGACTCCAGATCGACGACTATCTCCAGACCGGCAAGGGCGGTGACGCCCGCAGCGTCGCCAAGCAGACCTTCGCCGACTCGCCCTGGGACCGCGAGGAGTTCGTGAGCCTCATCGAGTGGATGCGCGACTACAACCGCCACCACCCCGACCGCCCCGTGCACTTCATGGGCGACGACATCGGCGCCCCCTCGTTGAATGACGCGTTCTTCGGACGGGTGACCGGTTACGTGCAGAAGAACCACCCCGAGGCACTGCCGCGGCTCAACGAGCTCTACACCGGCCTGCGGCCCATCGACAACGTCTTCGCCTACCTGGGCAAGCCGCTCGCCGAACGGCAGCAGCTCGCAGCCAAGGCGCAGCAGGCCCTGGAACTGGTCAGCAGCCGGAAGGGCTCCGGCGGAGACGCGTTCGACTGGGCCGAGCAGAACGCCCGTTCAATCGCCCAGACCGCCAAGTTCCTCACCATCGACCCGAACGACCCCAAGTCGCTGCCCGACTTCGAGCTGTTCCGAGACGAGGTGATGGCCCAGAACGTGGCCTGGTGGCGGCAGCACACCGGCGACAAGATCCTGGTGTCGGCGCAGAACAACCACGTCGGCTACGTCTCCGACAACCCCGAGCTGTACTCCAAGACGCAGGGGTCGTTCCTGCGCGACACCATGGGCAAGGACTACCTGCCCATCGGCTTCACCTTCAACCAGGGTTCCTTCCTGTCGAAGGACGCCGCACTCGGCGGCGACTGGAAGAAGTTCACCGTGGGCGCCGCCGAGCCCGGCAGGAACGAGCACACCCTCGACCAGGTCGGTTACCAGGACTTCTACCTCGACGTCCGCAAGGCCCCGGCCGCCGCGCGCGCCTGGTTGAACGTCGCCCGGCCCACGCTCAACATCGGCACGCAGTTCCCCGAGAAGCCCCGCGACACCGCGATCGCCCAGTCCTTCGACGTCCTCATCCACCTCCACGAAGTCCGGGAGGCCAACAAACTGAAGCCGTGACGACGCTGCCGTGCGACCACGTCCTCGCCACGCTGTGCCTTGTCCACGCGAAGCCGTAGCAGAGGCAGCCGTTTCGATCCCGCCGAATACTTGGACGGCCCTGGTCCGCCGCGGGCGTATCTGTACTCACTACCCGGTGAAGTTCTCGGACGAGCGGCGACGGCACGAGCCTGCAGATCGGACAATGGCTGGTCAAACAGCGCAGCAGCTACCGCCGGGGAACTCTCGCCCCCGAACGCGTCGCCGCCCTCGACGCCCTGCGCATCGAATGGGATCCCATCGAGGCCGGCTGGCGGCGTGATGAATGACATTTGGGTTGCAGTGTCTGGGCGTCACTTGTTTTCGGTGGTTGGTTCCGGGTTAGTGCTGGTCAGGGCTTTGCCCGCTGAAGAGTGGTGT
Organism: Kitasatospora sp. NPDC087314; assembly: GCF_044744365.1. Classification (NCBI taxonomy): domain Bacteria; kingdom Bacillati; phylum Actinomycetota; class Actinomycetes; order Kitasatosporales; family Streptomycetaceae; genus Kitasatospora; species Kitasatospora sp. NPDC087314. Next base: position 89,968 of record NZ_JBIUYE010000006.1, on the reverse strand, counting down.
CGTCTTCGTACCGAAGAGAGGCGTCGTAGATGGGTGAAGCCCTGGGGACACCCGCTGTGACGGTGCGTCGGGTGGGCTGAACGGTGGTGTCCTCGTGCCGTGTCCACCCACTAGGGCATCAGGCGGCTCTACCTTCTGAGCTGGGTTGATCGAGCCACTCGTAAGGTTGGGTCGCCCAGGGGTGCTGGGTGTGGCTATCAGGCGGCTGCCGTTTCGTGGCTTCCGACGCTTCGCCGCTCGGTACCCCACGACGACTCGGCCGCCGATTAGGAAGTGCGAGCAAGTCGCTGAGTAGAGCAATGCCGGCGAGGTCGTCCGCAGTCCGAACAGCATGAACACGCACGTCAGGAGCACGATGAGCCGAATATGGGCGGGGATCGACAGCGGCAAGGGCCACCACCACGGCCTGGCCCTGGACACCGAGGGCAAGACCCTGCTGTCGCGGCGGGTCGCCAACGACGAGCCCGAGCTGCTGAAGCTGATCGGCGACGTCCTCGCCCTGGCGGACGGCGACCGGGTGACCTGGGCGATCGACATGACCGGCGGGGAGCCGGCCCTGCTGCTGAGCCTGCTGACGGCCCACGGCGAGGAGGTCCTGTACATCCCCGGCCGCCTGGTGAACCGGGCCTCCGACGGCTACCGCGGCGAGGGCAAGACCGACGCCCGCGACGCCTACGTGATCGCCGACCAGGCCCGGATGCGCCGCGACCTGCAGCCGATCCGCCCAGGTGACGAAGCCGCGATCGAACTCAAGCTGCTGACCGGCCGCTGAGCCGACCTGGTCGAGGACCGCACCCGCGCCGTCAACCGCCTGCGCGGCACCCTGCTGAGCATGTTCCCGGCCCTGGAGCGGGCCCTGGACGTGACCAACACCGGTCCGCTCAAGCTGCTGACCGAGTACCAGGCGCCGGCCGCGATCCGCCGCGTCGGCGTCGCGCGGCTGACGAAGTGGCTGGCCAACCGCAAGGTCCGCAACGCAAGGGCCCTTGCCGAGACGGCAGTTGAGGCCGCGCAGCGTCAGCACACCTCCGTCCCAGGGGAGAAGACCATCGCCAGACTGGTTCACACCCTGGCCGAGGGGGTGATGGCCCTCAACGAGCAGATCGCCGAGATGGACAAGCTCATCGAGGGCCGGTTTCGCGAGCACGAACTCGCTGAAATAGTCGAGAGTGTCCCGGGCATCGGCACCGTGCTCGGCGCCGAGTTCCTGGCCGGCGTGGGCGGCGGCCTGGACGGCTTCGCCTCCCCGGACGCCCTGGCGGCCTTCGCCGGTGTCGCTCCCGCGCCCCGGGACTCGGGCAAGGTCAGCGGCAACCTGCATCGGCCGACCGTCTACCATCGCAGGCTCCAACGCGTCTTCTACACCTCGGCGTTGGTCAGCATCCGCTGCGATCCGAACTCGCGGGCGTTCTACGACCGCAAGCGTGCTGAGGGCAAGCGGCACGTCCAGGCCGTGATGGCCCTGGCCCGTCGACGGGTCAACGTCCTGTGGGCACTGATCCGTGACCGACGGTGCTACCACGTCACGCCCCCAGTGACCGAGACGGCTTGACAACGACATTAGGAAGCGTGGGCGGCAAGCCTGGCCGCCTGGTCCGGCGCGCTCAGGTCTCGCGTGTCTTCGCGTGGTGGCGTGAGGCTTTCGCGCGGTTGCCGCAGGTTGCCATCGAGTGCCAGCGGCGGGTGCCGTTGCGTGAGGTGTCGAAGAAGTGCAGGATGCACGCCTCGTTCGCGCATTTGCGGATCCTGTCGGGGGCGGTGCGCAGGAGGTCGAGGTAGTCGCGTGCCGCAGTCCAGGCGGCGCCCCAGGACGGGTCCTCGAATTCTGTCTCTTCGCCGGGGCCCTCGGCGGTCAGGGTGGCGCGGATCCGGCCGTGGTCGAGTACGGCGTTGACTCGCTCGGTGGCGGTCGCGGTGCCCGGGCTTTCCACGGCCGTAGCGAGGGCCTCGCGGGTGAGCAGCAGATGCTCCCGTGTTTCGGCGTCGGGGGAGAAGCGGCGGTCGAGACCGTTGCCGGCCAGCCAGATGCGCAGCCCTTCAGGGCCGGCGAGCAGGTCGTGGTGCACGCCGTCGTGAATCCAGCGGGTGTTCAGTAGGTCCAACGAGACGGGTTCTCCGGTCAGAGGGCGCGGATCGGTGACGGGCATCTCTGGCTCCTGCTCCTGTCCGGATCTCCTCCGGGCTAACCGTTCAAGAGTACGTGAGCGGTTGACCTTGCAGCATGTAACCACTAACGTCCATAACAGTGGTTAGATCGGCGGGGTTGCTGCCGACCCGACCTGCGCGGGAGGCCCATTCGCCTCCCGTGCCACTTCCCTCACACTCTCCGGAGGTCTGCATCATGACCGCCATCGTTCTCGTCCACGGTCTGTGGGCCGACGGCTCCGCCTGGAGCGAGACCATCACCGCACTGCACGCACTGGGCCACGAGCCGATCGCCGTCCAGCTCCCCCTGGAGTCACTGGAGGGCGACGTCGCGGCCGTACGCCGGGTCCTGTCCACCGTCGACGGACCGGTACTGCTGGTCGGCTGGTCCTACGGCGGCGCGGTGATCACCAATGCGGCCGTCGGCCAGGAACAGGTCAAGGCCCTGTCCTACATCGCCGCCTTCGCCCCCGACCAGGGCGAGTCCGTCAGTGACATCGCGCACCGCCATCCGGGCAGCCTGATCGGCGAACACTTCAAGGTCACCGAAGACGGGCACTCGTACCTTGACCGGCCCGCCTACGGGACGGTCGTGGCCGCCGACGCCCCCGCCGAACGCACCGCGCTCGCCGCGGCCGTACAGAAGTTCCCGCGCCTGGGCATCGACGCGGCCCCCTCCGGCGCGCCGGCGTGGCGCGAGGTGCCCGTCCACTACCTGATCGCCACCCAGGACCGCGCGCTGCCCACGGTCACCCAGCACGAGATGGCCGGCCGCATCGGCGCCCAGACCACCGAATGGGACACGGGCCACGGCCCCATGTACTCCCGCCCCGGCGACCTGGCCACCTACCTGGACACCATCACCAAGGGCCTGTGACATGCCCTGGGACGGAACGAGCGTGCGGGCTCGAAGCTGGAGCTGACGGCGCGGGCCGACCCGGGACCGGCTGGAGTGCCCGGCCTGCGAGGGCAAGCGCGAGCGGAAGGACCTCGGGCTGCTGATCCTGCCGAACCTGACGACTAGTACTGCAACGGTGCTTACCGTGACGAGGCTTCAGCTTTTGGGCTGTGGCCTCGTCTCTTGTAGTGGCCGGCGCCACCCTCTACGACCGCACCGTGCGCCTGACCGGCTCTCCCTCCGAGCTGCGCACGAGAACTGACCTGACCTGTCGGACCGTCAGTACGGCGGCCGCCTTGTATTCGCATCGCTCCCAGCCGCCGCACTGACCCGGGCGCCAGGCCGCCCGGGTCAAGAAGGCCCGCCAGGCCCACCGCGAGCTGATGCGGACCCTCGCCTGCGTCGACTGCGGCGACGTCCCCGAAGAGGAGAGCTCCTGGGCACACGGCAGTCGACAGCGGACCCGCTGGCCCGGCGGCCGTTGCTGGACCCGTCAGGGCACCGCCGGCCGTCCCCGGCGCCTGAGTGGCTGTTGCCGTTCCGATCTTGAGCGGTGTTGGTCGAACGGGAGTCTCGATTGGGTGAGTGCGGCGGCCGCCGCGCATGAAAGCAGGGCCTCTTGGTAGCTCGAAGGGTGTCTACGCCAAAGAGCGGTCCAGGAGGCCCTGTTGTCGCAGTTCTACGGCATTGCGGGAGCGGGGTCCACTTCGGCCACTCTTGCGTGTGACTGTCTGGCTCACCGGTTCGGGAACGCCGGCGACCGCAGGGTTCGCGAGCGCCGGTATCCGTCGGACATGTCCGATGCGGAGTGGGCTGTGGTGCGGCCGCTGCTTCCGGTGCCGGGCTGGCTGCGCGGGCGGGGCGGGCAGCCGGAGGCGTACTGCCACCGAGCGATACTGGACGCGATCCGCTACCTCGTCGACAACGGAACGAAATGGCGGGCCATGCCGGCCGACTTTCCGCCGTGGGACCGGGTCTACGCCTTCTTCCGCCGCTGGCGCGACCACGGTCTGGTCAAGGAGTTCCACGACCGGCTCCGCCGCAAGGTCCGCGAGCAGGCCGGGCGGGACCCGGAGCCGAGCGTGGGCGTGATCGACTCCCAGTCCATCAAGGCGGACACCGTCGTCGGCGCCGACAGCCGCGGCTTCGACGGCGGCAAGCTGATCAACGGCCGCAAGCGCCACGCCGTGGTAGACACCCTCGGCCTGCTGCTCGCCGTGCTGGTCACCGCCGCGGACATCGGCGACCGCGCCGCCGCGCAGGTTCTGCTCGCCCGGGTCGCCGCCGCGCACCACCGGCTGGCGCTGGTCTGGGCTGACGGCGGCTACACGGGCAGCCTCGTCTACTACTGCCTCGCGGTCCTCGCCCTGGTCCTCGCCGTCGTCAAGCGCAGTGACGACATGCGCGGTTTCGTCGTGCTGCCCAAGCGGTGGATCGTGGAGCGGTTCTTCGCCCACTTGATGCGAAGCCGCCGGCTCGTGCGGGACTTCGAACGGTCCACCGGCAGCGCGGAGGCGATGGTCTACTGGTCGATGACGCATCTCATGACCCGCCGCCTGGCCCGGTCACGCTCTTCGAGAGCGTGAACCGGCCCGGCGCCGGCTCGGCCAGCCACCCGCGCGCTGTCAGCCGTTTCGCCTTCGACCGCAACGCCTCGATCTTCGCGGGCACCGGGTCCAGGCCGAAGCAGGCGGCCATCTCCTGGCACGTCAGCGGGCCTTGACCCAGACGGCCCCGGTCCGCGAGAGCCTGCAGGATCCGCTGGTAGTCCGCCGACAGTGTCGACCAGGCCAGCCCCGCACGCCACACCGGCACCACCGACTTCGGCTTCGCCGCCTCCGAAGATGCAGGCAGCGCGGGCCGTTCACCGCGATCCGACGGCTCCTCGGCGGCGTCCGGGCCGACGGTGTCTCCTTCGCTCGGGGACAGTACCTCGCCGACGCGTGAACGGGCGATGACCCACTCGTTCCACTCCCGCTCGGCCACGACCAGCTCAGCCTGGATACGGTCCGCCTCCTCCCGCAGCGCGTCCACACGACGGCGAGCGGTCAGCTCACGCTGTTCCAGCAGCCCCACGACCGACGGCATCCCCGACCTCCACCAGAGCGACGACTCGACACGTCACCACTCTCCGAGACCACCGACCCTATTCCTGACCAGCGGAAACGCAGCCCTCAAGCCCGGAACGACAACAGCCACTGACGCACCGACAAGACCTCAACCAGTGGCCGACGAATCCGTCCCGGTGCGAGGCGATACAGCGCCGGCGGCACCGGGAGCGGTCCGATCGAGCCCGACCGCACTGACACCGGTGATCCACACCGCGGCGAGCAACCGCCACAGCGGCTCCGCGCGGGTCACCGCCGGCACCGGTATCGAGACCAGGGAGAGCAGCAGCAGGGGGCCGACGGCGACACCGAAGAGGACCAGCCACCGTGGCCCGCGCCCTTGGGCGAGCGCGCGTCGCGAGACATACCACAGCAGCCCGGCGAGCCCGGCCAGGTGGATCGGGCCGCCCACCGCGAGCGTGAGCCGGGCCAGGACGAGAAGGGTGCCGTCACCCGCACGGGCCGCGACCGCCGCCAGAGCCAGCGCCAGCACGCTCGACACCGCGAAGGCCCCGGCGGCGAGCCACATCGCAAACCTCGCCCGGCGATCGGCACCCACTGCAGCGGATACCCCGAGGCCGAACCGGAGCAGTCCTGCGGCGGCGACCAGCTGGAGAAGCGAGGACACCGCAACCGCCGTACCGCTGTGGTCGTAGTAGCCCCTCAACTGGCCCGCTGTGGCGGTGGGCAGGAAAACGGAGCCCCTGGCCAGCACCGCCCCGAAGACCAGGCTGGCGATGAAGCCGACCACGAAGATCGGTCCGCCGAGTCGCCACCCCCGACGTAGATTTCTGCTGTCCATGTCCCCCTCATTCCGAGTCCGACCACACAGGAGCGGCCGCGTCGACGGAGGTCGCACCACCTGCCGTCGCGGCTCTGCCCAGCAAACCCGGAACTGCCGTGGGGCGGCGTCGTACCGATGGAGGCGGTTCCGCTACTCCCCGGGGAGTAGCTCCGGGGGAGAACGCGTGGCTGAGATCGGTGCCGTGCCGCGAGTACAACCGCGGAGCGGGGCCGGCCGCCAGCAGGCCACACTCGACGCGGGGCCCGGTCCGGTCCCTCCGCAGGGAGGTCGGCGGCGCCTTGGCCCCGGTGGTCTCGCCGCCCGGCCCACCGCCTGACGACACGCCGCAGCGGGTCCGGCAAGCCGTCGGGCCCGCGCTCACGTCCGTGGCCGGAGACCGCCCTGCTGCGTGGCGCCGTTCTCGGCGAGCCGGCTTCAGGCGAAGTCCCAGTCCGGGCGGCCGCAGGAGCGCCGGACGAAGTCCCGCAGTTCGTTGCTCGTCCCCGCCGAGCAGTCCCCTTCGATCCGCTGCCACCGCGTGGCCTCGTCGGCAGCGCGGTCGGTCAGCGCGTGGACCATCAGCGCAATCTTGAAGTAGCGAAGGAACGCCTCGCCGACCACACTCAACCGGCTGCCCGGCCAGACGCAGCGAAGCGGGGTCGGCACCGCCGGATCGGATGAGGGCCGGCGGGCCTGTCCGTCGGCCTCTCACGGCTACGTAGGTCTGCCCGCTGTATCGGGTATGGCCCCGGGACACGCCCGCTGGGGCACCGGGGCGGCCTGCCTTGTCGCCCCGGTGAATCAGAGCCAGCCTCTGTGGGCGGCTTTGATCCCGGCTTCGAAGCGGCTGGCGGCACCCAGACGTTCCATGATCGAGGCCATGTGGCGGCCGACGGTGCGTGAGGAGATGCCGAGGCGCTGGCCTGCCACGTCGTCGGTGATGCCGGAGCTGAGCAGGCGCAGGAGTTCGCGTTCGGTAGCGGTGAGGTTGGTCCGGGGGTCCTCGGGGCGGGTGGCTCCGAGGAGAACGGCCGTGTTCCACGCTTGCTCGAAGAAGTCGAGAAGGGCGGCGAGGATGCCGGGTTCGGTGACGTGTAGGGCGCCCTTGCGGTTGTCGGCGGGGTCGATGGGCACAAGGCCCTGGGTGCGGTCGACGATCACCATGCGCTGGGGGATCGCCGGGGCGGTGCGGATTTCACTGCCCTGGCTGAGTAGCCAGTGGGCGTAGGTGGTGACGTGGGGCTGGTTGCGGGCGGAGTCCTGGTAGAGGGTGCGCATGGTGATGCCGCGGCCGAGGGCCTCGGCGTCGGCGGGGCGGCTGGCGGTGAGGTCTTCGGGGCGCTGGTTGCCGGGCTGGCTGCTGAGGACCTCGGTGGTGGCGGAGCGGCCCATCTGTTCGAGGCGGCTGTGTATGGCATCCATGCCGAGGAGGCGTTCGCCGTGAGCTGTGCGATGCTCGGCGCGTTCGGCGACCATGCGGGTGACGGCGGCTCGTGAGGCGGCGAGCTGGGCCTGGCGGGCGGCGAGTTCGGCTTCCTGACCGGCGAGGATGTCGGCGAGGCCGATTTCGGGGCTCACGGCGCGCATCTGGCCGGGGCGCTCGGCGGAGGCTCGTATGAGTGTGAGCCGGCTCAGCTCGTCGAGGTGGTCGTGCACCTGGACGGGGGGCAGGGCACAGTGGGTGGCGATCTCCTCCAGGCTGTAGCCGGGATGGTCGAGCATCGCCTGATAGACCGCCGCGGCACCGGCAGTCAGGCCCAGTACTTCCAACATCGAACCCCCAGGTCATTGGCCCTGTCACGCGTCAACGCGTCACGTTTGCATCCAAACAACACACGGCCGCCTGATTCAAGATCCATTCATACCGCTTGTATCGCCTTGAGTCCTTTGTGCAGGGATTGAGTCCCGCATCACTTCGCGGAAGTGCTCGGGCGCACTCTTGGTGCGCTAGGTATGTCATGAGCATGACTTGATGTCGGGATTCGGACTGGCCGGTAGGCGACAGCCTCAAGATCTTCCGATGGCGTTGACGAGCGGCGAAGCTGTTCATCGCCGCCAGGGAAACGCCCCGAGGCGGCAGCCGAACTGAGCGTCAACCGCGGGGCGCTCGAACGGTGCAGGACCAACCATCCCACTATCAGCCAAGGACTCCCGTCGTGATCCACACCCGTATCGCCAAGGCCGCCGCGGTCGCCACCGTCTGCCTCACCGCGATCATCCTCGCGCCCTCCGCTGCCATGGCCGCGACCACGGCGGCGCCCGCCCCAGCCGCGGCCGCCGAGAGCCTCGGCTGGGGCGGATGAGCCTCGGATGGAGATCATCTACGCCAGCCTGGAATTCAGGCGGCCCGGCGAAGCCGCGAACGAGAGCGATGTCGCCGCGGCCGTGGACGCCCTGTGGGCCAGCGCCCTGCCCAGCGACGGACTCCAGCACGTCAGTGCGCGCCCCGAGCCCGGCCGGATCGACGTCCTGTTCTACCTCCTGAGCCAGGACGCCCCTGATACGACCGGCGCCCTGTCCCGCGCCCGCGCCCTGATCGCCCGAAGCCATCGGACCTCACCCCGGCTCCACCGGCTCTACCTGCCCCCGGAGCCGCTCGCGGAGAGCACGGAACCCGTCGCACGCCCCACCGCGTAACCCGCCAGACCGGCGAGGTTCGCACGTTACCCGTGGCCTGCCGGCCCACACCTGCGCGTTCGCGCGCCGTCCGGACCGCCTCGCAGTGGCCATCCGACGATCCATCATCATCTTTCTGCTTTAGGAGAGCCCGGCCGTGGCCATCAAGAAGTCGACCCTTGTCCGTGCCGCCGTCGCGCTGTGCGCCATCACCGCCGGCGGTTTTGCCTGGGCCGGCCTCGACACCGGCGCCCAGGCCTCGGCCGTGGTGCCCGTCGCCACGCCGGCTCCGGCGGCCTCGTCTCCGTCCTTCACCCCGTCCGCCCTGGCTACGGCGCCGACGACCGCGCCGTCCGGACAGGCCGCCCCGGCATCGGAGAGCACCTCCGCCCAGCCGGCAGCCACCGGCACGCCGACGCCGCCGCCCCGGCCGACAGGTGACACGTCGAACACGGCCGCTCCCCAGCAGGCACCCGGTGCACCGGTGGCCGAATCCAGCGACGCCCGGACCGCATCCGCCCCCCTGCCTCCCGCGCAACTGCCCGACAACGCGGCCGCCGCTTGGAAGCCGATCGCCCAGCCGCACACCCAGGCCGCCACCCACGACGTCCGTCTCAACGAGTGCGTGGCCGTCAAGGGCGCCGCGACCTGGCAGCAGCAGGGCTACGTCAGCAGCTTCAAGACGCCGGCCATTCAGGACACCTTCACCTTCGCCGACGCCGCGAGCTCCCAGCAGGCCTATGCCGACCTCCTCAGCGCGATGAACACCTGCCAGGAGAAGTCCCGTGCCCTGCAGAGCGCCGCGAAGCTGCCGCAGGACGCCCAGGTAAGCACGACGGATACGACCGCCGAGGGCACCGCCTACGTGCGGCAGTGGACCGCCGTCGCTGGGATGTCCGCGCCCGGCCCCCAGACCGGCCACATCTACCTCGTCCACCACAACAACACCGTGACAGCCCTGCAGTTCGCGATCCCCGCAGGAACCCCCGGATCCGGCGCCCTGACGGCGGCCGACGACCGGACCACCCTGACCAACCTCACCGCCCACCTGAGCACCACGCCGGCGGCGGCCGAGCAGCGCCCCTAGTGCCGCTCACCACTCGACTTCACCCCAGTCCGACGCCAAGAGGAAGCACACCCATGTCTCGCATATCCCGCGTTGCCGCTCGCTCGCTCGCAACCCTCGTCGCCGCCGGTATCGGCGCCACCATGTTCACCGCAACCGCACCGGCGCAGGCGGCCTCGACCGCGGGCGGCACCATCACCCGCAGCGAGGTGCTGGCCCGGGCCCAGAGCTGGGTCGACGAGGGTGTCCCCTACAACAAGGGGGGCTACAAGACCGACGCCAACGGCACCTACCGCGAGGACTGCTCCGGCTACGTCTCCATGGCCTGGCACCTGACGAGCAGCCTGACCACTCAGAGCCTGCCCAGCGTCTCCACCTCGTTCAGCGACTTCTCGCAGCTCAAGCCGGGCGACGCCCTCGACTACACCGCCGAGCACACCTTCCTGTTCGCCAACTGGACCAACAAGGCCAACGGAGACTTCACCTACTACGCCGAGAGCAACGCCCACAACCCCACCCACGGCCCGACCTCGGCCAACATCAACAGCAGCAGCCTGGAAGGCTGGCCCACCAGCTTCTACACCGGCCTGCGTTACAAGAACATTGTCGACGACAAGAAGCCGAGCTCGATCGGCGCGTACGACCCGGGCACTGGCACCTTCTACGAGGGCAACCATTCGGGCGCGACGCTGGGTTCGGCGAAGTTCGGCAACCCGGAGTGGAAGCCGCTGGCCGGCGACTGGAACGGCACCGGCACCAGCAAGGTCGGCGCCTACGACCCGAGCACCGCCACGTTCTATCTGAGCAACGACAACGCCAACACCACGACCACCGTGAAGTTCGGCAACCCGGGCTGGATCCCGCTGGTAGGGGACTGGAACGGCACCGGCACCAGCAAGGTCGGCGCCTACGACCCGAGCACCGCCACGTTCTATCTGAGCAACGACAACGTCAACACCACGACCACCGTGAAGTTCGGCAACCCGGGCTGGATCCCGCTGGTAGGGGACTGGAACGGCACCGGCACCAGCAAGATCGGCGCCTACGACCCGAGCACCGGCACCTTCTACGAGGGCGACCAGTCCGGCGCCACGCTCGGTTCCGCCAAGTTCGGCAACCCCGGCTGGACTCCGCTCGCCGGCGACTGGACGGGCAGGGGCACCGCGACGGTCGGCGCCTACGACCCGAACACGGGCACCTTCTACCTCAGCAACGACAACGCCAACTCCGCCGTGACCACCAAGTTCGGCAACCCCGGCTGGACCCCGATCGTCGGCCGCTGGTAACCCGCCGCGCCACCGTCCGAGATTCGTCCGGATCGCCGGTGGCCGGGTCCAGCCCGGCCACCGGCGGTCGTCCCTGCCGAGGAGCCCCGCAGCCATGACCAACCGTTCGTTCACCCGCCGCCTGCGCGCCGCCGCCACCGTTCTGGCCGGCGCGGCCTGCCTGACCGTCGCCATCCAGGCTCCGGCAGGCGCCGCGTCCGTGAGCACCTGGGACAAGATCGCCCAGTGCGAGAGCACCAACAACTGGAGCATCAACACCAACAACGGCTACTACGGCGGCCTCCAGATATCCCTGAGCAACTGGAGGAGCTATGGCGGCACCGCGTACGCGGCGCGCCCCGACCTCGCCACCAAGAAGCAGCAGATCCTCATCGCCGAGAAGATCCTCGCTTCCCAGGGCGCTCGCGCCTGGGGGTGCGCCCCGGGCACCGGGCTCGCGACCGACACCGCCGCCCCCTACCCGGACGGCATCGGCGCCTACGACCCGGGCACTGGCACCTTCTACGAGGGCAACCAGGCGGGCGCGACGCTGGGTTCGGCGAAGTTCGGCAACGCCGGGTGGAAGCCGCTGGCCGGTGACTGGACGGGCAAGGGCACCTCGTCGCTCGGCGCGTACGACCCGGCCACGGGCACGTTCTACCTCAGCAACGACAACGTCAACACCGCCGCCACCATCAAGTTCGGCAACCCGGGCTGGATCCCGCTGGTCGGCGACTGGAACGGCACCGGCACCAGCAAGATCGGCGCCTACGACCCGAACACCGCCACCTTCTACCTCAGCAACGACAACGTCAACACCACGACCACCGTGAAGTTCGGCAACCCGGGCTGGATCCCGCTGGTCGGCGACTGGAACGGCACCGGCACCTACGGAGTCGGCGCGTACGACCCGAACACTGGCACCTTCTACGAGGGCAACCAGGCAGGCACGACGCTGGGCTCAGCAAAGTTCGGCAACCCGGGCTGGACCCCGCTGGTAGGGAAGTGGACCGGCAAGGGACCCTCGACCATCGGCGCCTACGACCCGAGCAGCGGCACCTTCTACCTCAGCAACGACAACACCAACACCGCCGTCACCGTGACCTTCGGCAACCCGGGCTGGATTCCGATCACCGGCAACTGGTAACCCGGCCGCTCCTCATCGCACGCACGCGGTTCGACCGACTCCGGCGGACCGCGTGCGTTCCCGCTGCCGTCCACACCCGTGCCGAACACCGACACCACCGCGCCGACCACCGACATCGCGCGGAACCCGGCTACCGTTCCCAGACAGCTCGAGGTTCCCCCGAGGTGCGGAAGGTTGCCGGACATGGCCTGATTGGTCGTGAGAAGGGAGCCTCTGCCATGGCTGCACCGATGAAGTATCCGCCCGAGTTGCGGCAGCGAGCTGTTGCCGCGTACCGGGCCGCCGACCCGAAGCCGGTGATCCGGCAGATGGCCCGGGACCTCGGGGTTCACCACGAGGCCCTGCGCAACTGGATCCGCCAGGACGAGGCCGACCGGGGCGAGCGCGACGACCGGCTGACCACCGCGGAGAAGGAGGAGCTGGCCGCGCTGCGCAAGGAGAACGCCGAGTTGCGCCGGTCCTGCGAGATTCTCAAGGCCGCCTCGGCTTTTTTCGCCCAGGAGCTCGACCCGACCCGGCGACGGTACTGAAGCTCGTCGACGAGCACCAGGACCGCTTCGGGGCCGAGCCCGTCCTCCGGGAACTGCACATCCCCGCCTCCACCTACTACCGCTGGCGCCGCGACGTCCACGCGCCGTGCGAGCGCAGACGCCACGACGCCGAACTGACCGAGCACATCCGCCGCATCCACGCGGACTCCGACGAGACCTACGGCTCCCCGCGCATCCACGCCGTCCTGCGGCGCGAGGGCACCCGTGTCGGCCGCAAACGGGTCGAGCGCCTGATGCGCCAGGCCGGCCTGCGGGGCGTGAGCCCGCGCCGGCCCCGCTCCCTCACTCGACGCGACCCTGCCGCTGACCTCGCACCGGACCTGGTCCAGCGCGACTTCACCGCCCGCGCCCCCAACCGGCTGTGGGTCGCCGACATCTCGCTGATCCCCACCGGGGAGGGCCCGTGGTGGCTGGCCTCGATCCGCGACGCGTTCTCCCGCCGGATCGTGGGCTGGCACACCTCCGAACGAGCGGACGCCGACCTGGTCCTCACGGCGCTGGAGTACGCCCTCCACGGCCGCCCGGTGGATCCGGGGAAGCTGATCCACCACAGCGACCACGGGTGTCAATACACGTCCATCAAGCTCACAACCCGCCTGCTGAAGGCGGGAATTGAGCCGAGCATGGGCACCGTCGGCGACTCCTACGACAATGCCCTGGCCGAGAACTTCTGGAGCGTGCTGAAGACCGAGTGCGTACGTCGCACGACCTTTGGGACCCGCACGGACGCCGACCGACGTTATGCAGAGCACTGAGGAAGCCGAAAACCTCCGGGACGGCTGGACATTGGGCTGAGTCGCCCAGTGGCGGACCCGTAGGTACGGAGCCACCATGTCGGCGAGCGCCGCCCGTGCCCAACTCGTCGGGCGGCGCGCTCGACGGCCTCCTGCTGGACGTCACCGGCTGGGACGCCGGACAGCTCGCCGACGGCGCCGCGCTCTCCGCGGAGATCGGCTCCTACGGTGCCGGCGGCCGTGCCCACTACGAGCCCCGCCTCGTCGACCCGTCCCGCTGGGACTGGGCCGGCGACACCCCTGACGGACGCTGTCACGTTGATGCGCGCGTGTCGGGCCGAGGGTGTGCCGGGGTGCGTGGGGTGCTGGGTGGGGCGCCTGGCTCAGAAGCGATCCGCAAACCCGTCGCGGGGCTTGGGATTAGCGCGAGTGTTCGCGTGTTCCCGATTCGGGTGATCTCGACGTTGTCGCCGCATGAAGACAGGGCCCCTGTGCAGCTTGGAGGTTGTCGAGACCAAAAAGCCACAAGGAGGCCCTGTTGCCGCTTTTGTGTGCCGTCGCCGGAGTCGGCCGCAACTCCGTTCCCCCAAGGTGTGACTGCTTCGCTCACCGGTACGGCAACGCGGACGACCACCGCGATCGTGTTCGACGCTACGACGGCGACATGACCGACGCCGAGTGGGCGGCGGTGCGGGACCTGCTGCCAGTGCCGGCGTGGATGAGCGGCCAGGGCGGGCGGCCGGAGGGCTACTGCCACCGTCAGATGCTCGACGCGATCCGCTACCTCGTCGACAACGGCGTCAAATGGGCCGCGATGCCCGCCGACTTTCCGCCGTACAAGCGGGTCCACGCCTTCTTCACCCGCTGGCGCGACACCGGCCTGCCGACCGAGTTCCACGACCGGATGCGCGTCGCCGTCCGCACAGCGCACGGCCGCGACGCCGAGCCGACCGCGGCGGTCATCGACTCCCAGTCGGTCAAGGCCGCCGCCAGCGTGCACAGTGCGACGCGCGGCTGGGACGGCGCGAAGAAAATCAACGGTCGCAAGCGGCACCTGGTCGTCGACACCCTCGGCCCGCTCCTGATGGTCCTGGTCACGCCCGCCGACGCCGGCGACCGAGCCACCGCCGCCGACATGTTCCCCGCGCTGAAGGCCAAGTTCCGTCTCCTGCGGAGGATCTGGGCCGACAGTGGTTACACCGGCGACCTCGTCACCTGGGCGAAGGCCCGGCTCGCCCTGGTCGTGGAGATCGTCAAGCGCACCGACGACCTGTCCGGGTTCCGCTTCGTCCCGCGCCGCTGGGTGGCGGAAAGGACGTTCGGCTGGCTCGTGCGCTCACGCCGCCTCGCCCGCGACTACGAGACCCGCGCAGACAGCGCCCAGGCCGTGATCCTTTGGTCCATGACCATGGTCATGAGTCGACGCCTCGCCCGCCACCGCCGGGCCCGCAGTGTCACCCCGCGGCCTGGGGCCGGCGCTGCGGCATGAACCGGCTCCCGGACCCGTCGACCTCCAGCCAGCCCCGTTCCACCAGCCGCCTCGCCTTCTGCCGCAGGTTCTCCGTCACCGCCGAGACGGGCTCCCGGCCGACCGCGACCGCCACCTCCCGCATGGTCAGGCCGACACCGCCCTGCCCGCCGGACCACCGCCTCCACCAACCGCCGGTAGTCCGGCGCCAGCGCGTCCAACGGATCCAGACCCTCCCGCCGCTCCAACACCGCCCTCGCCGACCTCGGCTCACCCCCGAGGCGCTCCAACTCGGCCTCCAGATCCTCCACCCGCGCCCGGGCGGCCTCCCGACGCTCCTCCAGCAACCCCAGCGGCGACGGCGGCATCACACACTCCGTTCCGACCTCGACAACTCGACGCCGAAACCCTGCCGCCCAACCCCGCACACCATGCCTGAACAGCGAAAAGTCATACGCCGCAAGCGGATTGCGGATGCCTTCTGAAGCCGATCCGCGGGACGAGGTCGGTCCTGGCGCACTTGGCCGGGTCCGGGCCGGTGGCGCAGACCTGGTCGTCGGAGGTGAGCAGGGCGACCTTGCCGTCCTTGGCGGTCTGCACGACCTGCGGGCCGACGGCCGGGTCCGGGACGACGACGATCACGCCGTTGGTCTTCTGCGCGATGGCGGCCTGTACCTCGCCGACGAAGTACTCCTGGTCGCCCTGCTTCTGCAGGTAGGTGATCGAGATCTTCCCGCTCACCGGGGCGACCGAGGGAGCGCCGGAGGTGGTCTCCTGGCCAGTGGAACAGGCCGTGGTGGTCAGACCCAGGATGATCGGCAGATCCGCGGTGGCACGGCGGTTGATGGCACGGAACATGAGGGGGACGCTCCTTTGCGCCGAGGCCGCAACACGACCCGACGCGGGTGGGGATTCGAGGTGAGGGATGAAATCGGTCCGGCGACCGCCGGACTGTCGGCCCTGGCGGGGGCTCCTTGCTATCTCGATGGCGCGGCTGGGAAGGGGCACCTGACTCCGTCGTGCAGACCCCAAGGGCCCGTCAAGCCCTCAGAAACCAACACACTCAAACGCGATGTGACATATCACAGTGCCATTGCATCGCTAAGTCAAGGGGTCTGCACGTCGACACCCCCTTGCGATGTTCACTCCGAGGGCGGACGGCTCGCACACGCCACCGGCGAGTCGGAGGCTTCCATTCCCACGACGAGCTGCGTACGCCAGCAGCCCGTCAGGCAATCAAGCGCACTGGCGCCGCTTTGGACGTTCTCGTCGTTTCAGCCCCACTCGTACTGGCGCAAGTGGCCAAGTGGAGGCCGACGTGCCTGGTGGGAGATGCGAGAACCTGCCGGCCGCGTAGGCGCCGGGCGCCCCGGGCAGCGGCGGGGGATGCCGAATCCCGCAGGGGCGTCGCACATCCCGCCGCCATCCATGACGGTCCGTCAAGGCATGGGCTTCGCTGGGCGGCCTCGCGAAGACGGCGCGTGCGCGGTCTTGAGTAGCTCCTCCTCGTCTGGCTACCATGCGTTGCTTTCTGTTTGAAGTTTCCTCCAGCCGTCGACTCCTGGAGATGAATTCAACAGAATCAAACGTGACGCCCCACACCCCCACCCACGCACCTGGAGCATCCCGTGCGTCCACTCTTCCCCGTGCCGTGCTGCACGCCTTTGCGGCGTTGTCGCTCGCGGTATCCGGCCTCACCGTCGTCGCCACGTCCACTCCGGCGGTTGCCCTCGACAACGGGCTCGCCCTGCAACAACAGCAGCCAGGTGCACACCGCGCTCGCCTCGGGAGTGCCGGGCGGCGACAGCGCCTACCTGCTCAACTGCTTTCCCGGCAGCTTCTGGCAGGAGTGGCGGGTACCGGACCAACGGGGCAGCCACCGGCCAGAGTTGGACGCTGCTGTCCTGATGCGGCACACCTCATGAGCCCGGGCTGCGCCGACCGGGGCCGCTGGCCACGGCCGGCGCAGCCCGTACCCGCACCACCCGTCCCGCTCCACTTCCCTGGACCACAGGAGGAAGAGCCTTGCGCTCAGCACGCAGCAAGCCGCGCCGCCGGTTCGCCTCGGCGATAACGGCGCTCAGCCTGTTCATCGGCGGCGGTGCCCTCGCCGTCGGATTCGAACTCGCCGCCGCGCCAGCCGCATCGGCGCTCGACAACGGCATCAACCTGACCCCCCAGATGGGCTTCAACAACTGGAACACCACCTGGTGCGGCTCCCAGTTCAACGAGACCCTGGTCAAGGGCATGGCCGACCTGTTCGTCAGCAAGGGCCTCAAGGCGGCCGGCTACCAGTACGTCAACCTCGACGACTGCTGGGCGCTGCCCGACCGCGACGCCTCCGGCAACCTGGTCCCCGACCCGGTGCGCTTCCCGCACGGCATCAAGGCGCTCGCCGACTACGTCCACGCCAAGGGCCTGAAGTTCGGCATCTACTCCAGTGCCGGCACCAAGACCTGCGACGTCCAGGGCTTCCCCGGAGGTCTCGGCCACGAGCAGCAGGACGCCAACCTGTGGGCCTCCTGGGGCGTCGACTACCTCAAGTACGACAACTGCAACAATCAGGGCGTGGACGCCCAGCAGCGCTACAAGGCGATGGGCGACGCGCTGAAGAAGACCGGCCGCCCGATCCTCTACAGCATCTGCGAGTGGGGCACCACCGGCCCGTGGAACTGGGCGCCGCCGGTCGGCAACTCCTGGCGCACCACCGGCGACATCAGTGACACCTGGCAGAGCATGATCTCCATCGCGCACGCCAATCAGGGCCTGTCCGCCTATGCCAAGGTCGGCGCCTACAACGATCCGGACATGCTGGAGGTCGGCAACGGCGGCATGACCGGCACCGAGTACCGCACCCACTTCAGCCTGTGGGCGGAGATGGCCGCGCCGCTGCTGATCGGCGCCGACCTGCGCACCGCCCAGCAGGAGACCTTCGACATCCTCACCAACGCCGACGTCATCGCGGTCGACCAGGACCCGCTGGGAAAGCAGGGCTCGGTCGTCTCCAGTGACAACAGTCTGGTCGTGATGAGCAAGCCGCTCGCCGACGGCAGCCGCGCGGTCACCCTCACCAACGAGGGCTGGTACGACGCCACCGTCACCACCGACGTCCGGACCGTCGGCATCGCCGGCGCGCCCTCGTACACGGTCAAGGACCTCTGGTCCAAGAAGACCACCACCAGCACCGGCGCGATCAGCGCCACCGTCCCCGGGCACGGCACCGCGATGTTCCGGATCACCCCGAGCGCGCCCGTACCGCCGCCCACCGGTATGAGCTACCTCAGCGACCTGCCGTTCCTCACGCAGTCCAACGGCTGGGGACCGGTCGAGCGAGACCACAGCAACGGCGACTGGGCGGCCGGTGACGGCCGCACCCTCGCCATCCGCGGGACCACCTACGCCAAGGGCATCGGTGCGAACGCCTCCAGCGACATTGGCTTCAACCTCGGCGGCACCTGCAAGAACCTGGTGACCACCGTCGGCATCGACGACGAGGCGTACGGCAACGGCTCCGCCGTCTTCCAGATCTTCAAGGACGGCACCAAGATCGCCGACAGCGGAAAGCTCACCGGCGCCGATCAGCCCAAGCAGCTGACCGCCGACCTCACCGGCGCCACCACCCTGCGCCTGGTGGTCACCGACGCCGGTGACGGCATCAGTTGGGACCACGCCGACTGGGCCGACGCCAAGATCGCCTGCGGCAAGGGACCCGCCGCTGGAGCCCACCAGCTCTCCGACCTCACCTGGTCCTCCGCCAGCAACGGCTGGGGCCCGGTCGAGAAGGACATGAGCAACGGCGACAACCAGGCCGGCGACGGCCGGACGATTACCATCAAGGGCGCCACCTACGCCAAGGGCCTCGGCGTCAACGCGTTCAGCGAGATCGTCTACTACCTCGGCGGTACCTGCACCTCCCTCACCACCGACGTCGGCGTCGACGCCGAGGCCAACGGCCGCGGCACCGTCGCCTTCCAGATCTACAAGGACGGCACCAAGGTCGCCGACAGCGGCGTGCTCAACGCCACCGCCGGCGCCAAGCACCTCACCGCCGACCTCACCGGAGCCAACGAGCTCCACCTCGTCGTCACCGACGGCGGCGACGGCAGCAACAGCGACCACGCCGACTGGGCCGGACCTGTCCTGACCTGCTGACACCCGCTCACTCACCAGCACAGTGCGATGCGGTGCCGGACCACCCGTCCGGCACCGCATGTCGACGATGCCCGCGCGCGGTTCCGGACCGGATCGGCGCCGTTCCCCGTCGATGACCACGCATACTCGGCAACCACGTCTCCGCCACCGTACTCAGGCTCATCGTGAACGCTTCCCTTGCCGTCCAGGTCACCACGACGGCCGAACCACTCGGCCTCGCCTGCCACGGGCTTCGACCTGACGGAGTCGGTCCAGCTCCTCACCGGTCTGCCGGCGACCAGCCCGGCCGCAGCACGTGCAATTGGCGCCATGACCGCCGGCGACTTCGCCCCCCGACTTCCCGGCCCGGCTGATGACCGAGAACCTCGGCCATCTGACCGCGCCGACCGACGAACTCGCCGGCGAAGCCCCGATGACCCGTGCCTCATTGGGTTGTTTCCATCCTGAATTCGCAGGTCATGGGCCTGGCGTGAGCTGGTGGTGAGGTACTCACGCTGATGGCTGGCGTGATCGTCTTGCGGAGATCGTCCGCCGTGTCGGGTCAGCGGCTGATCTCCGCGTTCGTCAGAACGAGCAGGGCCCGCAGCAACGCGGTGCCGTGCTCGGCGTTCATACGGAGCTTGGTGGGGATCCTCCAGCTCTTCAGATCGGCGAAGCCGTGCTCGTTCGCCGCCCGCTCGCGGCTGACCAGCCGGTTCGCCTGCTTCTCGGCGTCGGTCAGCGGCCGGCCTCGGGCCGCCTTGCGGCCGGTGACGATCACGGGGTCGTCGGGGTCGTCGTCCAGGCCGACGAACCCGAGGTCGGCCAGAGCTCCGAGGCCGGCTTCCCGCAGCCTGGTGGTGACCTTGTCATGCCGGGCGGTGGCGATCTCCGAGGACCGCCCTGGTCGTGCCGCCGAGATCCACAGCAGATTGCCCCGCTCGTCCGTCAGAGCGAGGAAGAGCAGGCCGTGCACCTTGTGCTTCCCGCTGCAGTTCGGCCGGTTCTCCTCCCCGGTGCGGCGGCGGGTGCGAACGAGGGTGCCGTCGATCAACACCACCTCGCCACCCGATCGGGTGACCTTCTTCAGCGCCCGCTCCAGGCGCGGGGCGCGGGCGGCGAGCAGGACGATGACCTCCAGCAGCCAGCAGCCAGCAGCCAGCAGCCAGCAGCCAGCAGCCAGCAGCCAGCGGCGCACGGTGGAGGCGGAGACGTCGTTGCCGTCGGCCATGTCGGAAAGCCGCTGGTCGTGCCGCAGGGCCGCGAGGACGATCAGGGCGATCTTCCCAGGCGGCAGTTTGCGCCACCGGGAGCCGATCTTCTTCAGATGGGCGCGGATCAAGTCGGCGACCATCTCCAGGGTGGCGCTCGACAACGACGGACGGCACTGGTGGACAAGGCCGTCAGGGCCCTCGGCGGGGCTGGTCTTCTTTCGCATGGAATCCCCAACTCTCGCCGGGGGCCCATGCGTTACGCCGAAATCCAGTCCCAACCGGTTATGCGGCAGAAGCGGGCAGTGCGGTGAAACGTCCGGCGGGAGTTCGGTGTAGCCAGCCCCGGTCCGCCAGACGCCTGAGCTTGTCGCGCACCGGCTCGACCTGCCCGGGGCCGGTGCCCCTGCCGAGCTCGACGCTGACGTCCTTGGCCGGAACCGGCCGCGACGCCCCGGCCACGATCTTCATGATCGCCTGGTAGTCCACGGGCAGTGCGCTCGTGTCCATGCCCTCCTCGCGGTGCCGGACCAGCGGCATCCCGCCCGCCCCCGGTGAGGTCGTGACCCGCTCGAACTCCTCGGCCATGGCCGGGCCGTCGACCTTCCCGGCCCGCTGGGCGTCGGCGAACCGCCCGAACACCACCTCCGCCGCCTCCAGTCGGGCGACTTCGGCGTCGATCTCGGCGAGCTCTTTGCGCAGCCGCTCCGCCCGGTCGGCCAGCACCACCCGCCGCTGCATCACCCACACCAAAACATCCACGAGCAACCCCTCCCCGAACCTCCACCGAGCCTACGAGCCGCCCGCGGCCGTCACCGCGATTCCCGCGAACCCACCACACGACAGACGATCACCTGCCAACGATCACGCCCCCGACCGGCACGAGCACCCCAGCCGCGACCCACGCCAGCCCCGTGACCTGCAACTTCAGGATGAAAAATTCTCATTGGACGGCGATTCCTCCCGCGCCTACGGCACGGACTCCCGTGGGTCGCAGGTCGCCGAGGCGGGTTCCCCTACAACGCCGAGGACCGGCGACCACGCAGAGCTGGCGATCGAGACGTTCACGGTGGCGGGAGGTCAACGCGGCCACATTGCGTGGTAGTTCGTCCTCTCGTACGGCGTGCTCGGGTCAGGCTGCGGATTGGTCTGTTCGGGTGACAGTCGAGTCAAGGGGGTGGTGTCGTACTGGTTATTTCGGGTTAATGATGGTGACCGTTTTCCGGTGGGTTGCCCATCTCTCCGGCGAGAGAGGCAACCCCTGTGGCGCGCAGGTGCGCGGTGCGTGTCGGTATGTCCTCCCTCTGTCCCGGTGTGCAAGCGGTGATCCGGTTCGCGTATACCGGCGCCGTGCGACGTGGGCCCCGGTGGGAATTCTTGGGTGGCCCTCTCAGCTGAGAGAGGTTTGCCATGGAACCGAGTACGGGTTGGTTGGGAGCTCTGGCGATAGCCTGCGGGGTTCGGCCGGTTGTACCGGCGGGTGGATCCGAGGTGCCCGCTGTACGGGGGCTCGTGGCGCCGCTGTTGAGTGCGGCGTTCTCCACGGTGACGATCCCGGCGGGCACGACCCCGCTGGCGGTGACGGTGGCGCCGAACGGCAACGTCTACGTCGGCAACGCCAACTCGGCGAGCGTGACGGTGATCAGCAGCACCACGAACACGGTCCTGGCCACCGTCCCCGTCGGCGGGGACCCGGCCATGATAGCGGTGGCGCCGAACGGCAACGTCTACGTCACCAACCAGAGCTCGAGCAACGTGACGGTGATCGACAGTGCCACGAACACCGTCCTGGCCACCGTCCCCGTCGGCGGGGGCCCGTTCGCGGTGGCGGTGGCGCCGAACGGCAACGTCTACGTCACCAACTCCACTTCGGCGAGCGTGACGGTGATCAACAGCGCCACGAACACGGTCCTGGCCACCGTCCCCGTCGGCGCGGTCCCGGACGCGGTGGCGGTGGCGCAGAACGGCAACGTCTACGTCGCCAACCGGAACGCGAACACCGTGACGGTGATCGACAGCGCCACGAACACCGCCGTGACCACCCTCCCCTCCGGTGGTTTCCCGGGCGCGGTGGCGGTGGCGCAGAACGGCAACGTCTACATCGCCAACCAGACCTCGAACACCGTGACGGTGATCGACAGCGCCACGAACACCGTCCTGGCCACTGTCCCCGCCGGCACGGTCCCGGGGGTGATAGCGGTGGCGCAGAACGGCAACGTCTACGTCACCAACACCGTTTCGAACAACGTGACGGTGATCGACAGCGCCACGAACACGGTCCTCGCCACCGTCGGCACCGGCGCGGGCCCGTTCGGGGTGGCGGTGGCGCCGACCGGCAACGTCTTCGTCGGCAACTCCAATTCCAACAACGTGACGGTGATCAGCAGCGCCACGAACACCGTCGTGGCCACCGTCCCCGTCGGCGCGTTCCCGTTCTCGGTGGCGGCGGCGCCGAACAGCAACGTCTACGTCACCAACGCCAATTCGGCGAACGTGACGGAGATTTCGCCGTTGACGGTGACGACCTCGCCGGCGGCGCCGAGGTGCGGGCAAACGGTGACGTTCAGCATTTCCGGGGGGACTCCGAGCGGGACGGCGGTGGTGAACTTCGGGGACGCCAGCCCCACCGTCACCGTCGCCCTGGACGCCACCGGGAGCGGGCAGACCACCCACACCTACACCGCCGGTACGTTCACCGCGACCGTGAACGGCAACCCCACCTCCGTCACCGTGAGCCCCAACCCCACGACGCCGACGCTGTCGGTGACGCCGAACCCTTCCAGCTGCGGGCAGAGCGTGACCGTATGTGCCACCATCACCCCGACAGCGGCCACCACCTCAGTGCCGACCGGCACGGTCACCTTCACCCTCCCCAACGGCCAGACACAGATGCTCCCCGTCAACGTATCGGGGCAGGCCTGCTTCACCACCACCGCCCTGACCACGGGCACCCTCACCGCCGCCTACGGCGGTGACAGCTGCTTCAGCGGCTCCAGCTCCAGCACCCCCGTCACCGTGAACCCCAACCACACAACGCTGACCGCGCAGCCAGGCACGATCCGGCTCCGGCTGACCCCGCTGCCGGAGTACTACATCCCCACCCTCAGTGCCACCCTGACGACCGCCTCGGGGATGCCGGTGGCTGGTCAGCCGGTGACCTTCACCGCCACCACGCTCTTCGGCCCGGTCAACCTCGGCACCGCCGTCACCGACGCCAGCGGCACCGCCACCATCCACAACGCCATCGTCCCCGTCTTCGCCGTCGCCACCCCCTTCTACACCGCCACCTTCCCCGGCACCGCCTGCTACACCGCCGCCACTGCCCACAGCATCCTGCTGTTCATTCCCCTCCCGTAGTGACAGCGGCTCCAGCACCGGCACGGTGATCCAGCGGACCACGGCGCAGGGGGCGAGGTTGTCCGGGGCCGGCGCTCGCCTCGCCCCCGACGCGTGGGCCTGGAGGAACGGATCGTCGACGGCGCGAACCCGCGCACCACCCACGTCGCCCGGAACGCCAGGGCGCACGCGTCCTGGAACGCCCACGGATCCGCGTCGGCCACCGGGCCGGTACCCGGAT
The DNA here is from genome assembly GCF_044744365.1 of Kitasatospora sp. NPDC087314. Lineage (NCBI taxonomy): Bacteria > Bacillati > Actinomycetota > Actinomycetes > Kitasatosporales > Streptomycetaceae > Kitasatospora > Kitasatospora sp. NPDC087314. Next base: position 66,267 of record NZ_JBIUYE010000006.1, on the reverse strand, counting down.
CCACGACGCCGCCGTTGATCAGACACAGATGACGCTGCCCCACCACCGGTTTCCAGCCCCTGCCCCTCGTAGACGCTCATTCAGGCAGCACCTGAAAGCCACTGGCACCACCGGATGAATCAACGAGCCACCGAAGGAACCGCAACGCTGCCAACACGCCGACCCCGCATCCCAGTGCATTCGCGGGAGAGCCACTGGGCTTCGTCGCGGACCTGTCCGGTCGATCAGGTGCGGAGCGCCGGAACGGGCTCCGGGCCCGTCCTGACGTTGACCTGACGGGTGTCCACATCTCCTGGCCCGCTCTTCCCGGAAGCGTGGGCCAGGGCTCGTACGCTCCTGTGGTCAGGAGCCGCAGCTCGATCCACAACTGGTCCCGCAGCCGATCGGGCCACCGCCCCCGCAGCTCCTGCCGCTGTAGCTGCCCCCGCTGTGGGAGCGGCCGGCGGGCCTGTTGGCCCGAGCCCGGGTCCGGGCCCGGGAGGCTTACAGGCAGATCCGCAGGTCGTGCTCGGCGGGCAGGGCCGACAGCCCGGCCAGGGCCACGGCCATCGGCGCGTGCTCGCGACGGTCGGCCGACCGGGCTTCGGAGAGCACCCGGGAGCCGAGCCCGGTGTGCCGGCTGAAGTTCCCGTACATGTCCACCAGCGTGATGACCAACCGGGCCACCGCGAACAGCGCGGGGAAGGCCAGCAACGGGAGGAGCCAGTTCTCGTGCCGCACGAGTGCGTACACGAAGGCGGCCACGCCCACCACGGCCACCACGAAGGACACCAGGACCATCGACTCCTCGGCCAACGATGCCCGGTCGAGAAGCTTTCTGTCATTGAGCAGACCCGCGGCCACCAGTCGGCGGCGCACGGCGTGTGGCGGCGCGTCGTCGTCCAACCACTTGGTCAGCATCTGCAGGTCACCAGTGCGGGTGGGACCGAGCTCGCGGACAGCCGCCGCCTCGAAGTTGCCTGCCGGGCCGGTCGAGGTCGAGGTCGTGGTCGCGGTGACGTCCCCCTTGCGGGAGACGACGATCCGGCCCGCGTCATACATCTCCAGGAGCCTCAGCTCCACCAGGTGGCGCGCCAGGCAGGCTACTTCCTCCAGGCTGGGGTCGAACTCCCGTCCTTTCGCGCGCCGTTCTGCCCGGTACAGCTTGCCCATCCAGACGCCTGCATTCAGCCAGGTCGCGGCCACTGCCGCCCCTGTCCCCACCAGCAGCCCCGATACCACCCACATGACGCCCCCTCCGAATCACTCCAGTGTGGGTGCGCCCCGGGCCACCCGGCAAGCCCGGCGACGAGGGCGGGCGTCGGGCTTCGGTGAGGAGCGATACAAGAAGCGCAACACCGTCGAAGGGGTCACCAACAAGCTCAAATACCGCAGAGCGGTGGCCACCGGATTCGACAAACGCGGCAACGCCTACCTCGGCACGGTCACCGCCCCGGAGTCCCTCGTTTCGCCCCGGGGCGAAACAGCGGCCCCATCCGGCAGCGCCCCGGCCGCGGATGTGACTTCAACGGATAGATTGCGAGTCCGCCGTCTGCGACCTTGGGTTTCGACTTGTAGTTTGCGAGCCATTCCGAGGGTTACTTTGCGAGGTACCGTCCGGCAGTGGTGACCGCTGGCAAGGGTTTGATCGGGGTGTGGCGCTTCGTCACACCGAGCGGTCTCCCACCACCTTGCGGACAGCTAAGCCTTGATTGGTGCGGCCGACCTGGCGACTTGCTCGATCTTCGCGCGGTAGGCTGCGCGGGCTTCCTCGTCGATCTGCTTCTCGTGTTCGGCGCGCAGGGTGTTCGGTACTCCCGAGCACTACTTGCAGCAAGCCTCCTGGATGCCGATCCAGCGACACATCCTGGTCAAGGACGATGCGTCGCCCGATGATCCGGAGCTGGATGAGTACTGGGGGAACCGTCGACGCAGGCGGGTGCAGGCGGTGGGAGAGCCCAGGAACATCCTCTCCCTCGCCTACCGTCAGCGGGGGCTGTGTCCCAGGTGCGGACTGGATCTGATCGACGGAGCCGGGTTCGACCCGGACGACGTTCAGGACTGGGTCAAGTGGTTCACAGGGAGCCTTCGGGCGATCCACGTGCACCACCTGACCTACCGCAGCAAGGGTGGCAGCGACCACCCGAGCAACCTGGAGCTGATCCACACGACCTGTCATCGCCAGGTTCACGCTGGCGACCGGAAGCTTGACACCCAACAGCAGCTACAGGCCAGCTTGAGCCGGATGCGGGGATGACTCGCACGTCCGGTTCTGAGGGGGCCGGGACGCAGCAATGCGTCCCGGCTACCCGACTGCTCAGCGTAGTGAATGCCGACGGTTCGACCCAGTCCGGCTCCCTGATCGACGAGATCGTCCGCGAGGGTGCCCGGCGAATGCTGGCCGCCGCGCTGGAGGCGAAAGTCAACCAGTACATAGCCGAGTTGGCCGCCGAGACCGATGAGCGGGGGCATCGCCTGGTGGTCCGCAATGGCCGTCACCGGCCGCGGACCGTGGCCACTGCGGCCGGCCCGGTGGAGGTCACCGCGCCGCGGGTGAACGACCGCCGGGTCGACGAGGCCACCGGCGAACGGAAGCGGTTCTCCTCGGAGATCCTCGCGCCGTGGTGCCGCAAGTCGCCCAAGGTGAGCGAGGTCCTGCCGCTGCTCTACCTGCACGGCTTGTCGTCGGGGGACTTCGTACCGGCGCTGGAGCAGTTCCTCGGCTCGGCCGCCGGGCTGTCGCCTGCCACGGTGACCCGGCTGACGAAGCAGTGGGGCGACGACCACACGGCGTTCCAGGCTCGGGACCTGTCGGACCGCGACTTCGTCTACGTGTGGGCTGACGGCGTCCACCCCAAGGTCCGCCTCGGCCAGGCCCACTCCTGCATCCTGGTCCTCCTCGGCGTCCGCCTGGACGGCACCAAGGAGCTGATCGCGCTGGCCGAGGGGCTGCGGGAGTCCACGGAGTCGTGGGCGGACCTGCTGCGGGACTGCCGTCGCCGCGGCATGCGCGACCCCGAACTCGTCGTTGGCGACGGCGCGATGGGACTGTGGCGGGCCCTGGCCGAGGTGTTCCCCGCAGCCAGGCATCAGAGGTGTTGGGTTCACAAATCCCGGAATGTCACGAACGCCCTGCCGAAGTCCGCCCAGCCCGGCGCGACCAAAGCGATGCAGGAGATCTACAACGTCGAGGACCGCGCCCATGCGGAGAAGGCGATCGAGGCGTACGCGAAGACCTACGGGACGAAGTGGCCCAAGGCCGTCGCGAAGATCACCGACGATGCGGAGGAACTGCTGGCGTTCTACGACTTCCCGGCCGAGCACTGGATCCACCTGCGGACTACGAACCCAATCGAGTCCACGTTCTCCACGGTCAAGCTGCGGACCAAGGTCACCCGTGGGGCCGGCAGCCCGGCCGCGGCCCTCGCGATGGTGTTCAAGCTCGTCGAGTCCGCCCAGGAACGCTGGCGCGCGATCACTGGAGCTCATCTCGTCGCCCTGGTCCGCTCCGGCGCCCGCTTCGAGAACGGCATCCTGGTCGAGCGCACCGAGGCGGCGGCATGACCGAGCCCCTCAACACCGGCAGCCACGCGGTCGAGGTGGAACTGGCGATCGATCAGGTCACCATCGTGAGCCCGGCCGAGGCTACCGCCACGGTGCGCTGCATGCTCGGGCCGGTTCGCCTCGGCACCCGCTTCGACCGCATCCGCGACTCGGCCGAAGCCATCGACCTGGAACTGACGCAGATTCTCGCCTACCACCGTTCCGTCGAGGAACTCGACCCCGTCCACACCGCGCTCGTGACTCTCCGAGGCACAGGAGTCCAACTCCTGACTTCAGCTACACCGCGCTCCCGCTGGCAGTCCATCCGGGGAACCAACCCGCTGCCATGACCAGTGGCGCGGGCCTGTTGCGTGACCGGGGTCAGGCAGCGCCATTTGGTCCTACTCGCCTTCGAGGGCTGGCGGTTGGGCCCGACGATCCGTTGCCAGCGGGCGGTGCCAGTATGTCTCACCATGGAGATAGCAGAGATCCTTGATCGGATCGCGCGTGACCACCACGGCAACGGATATGGCTGGTGGCCGTACCTTGGGGGCCTTGGCGTGTTTCACCGGGTCAGCGACATCGTCGTCAACGGAAGCCTAGGCTGGGCGCAGCCCGCGCCCGGAGAGCTCGTCCCGATCTACGTTCCGCCCGGCCGCTATCCCGTGTACCTGGAGTTGGTCGCCAATGCCGATCCCAAGAAGCGTGGGGAGTACGGCCTGCCCGCGTCCTGGGTGTCCCTGGCCGTCGTTCCGCTGGCAGCCCCCCAGGTGATCGCCGAGGCCCTGGCCGCCGGACGTCTGGATAACCCGATCGAGGACTACCAGCCCCTTGGTCCCGTGGGTGCGATCTGGAGCGACGACGGACCGATGCCGATCGGCTGGGACCGGGCCTTCGCAGCTCGCGCCGATGCGCAGCTGGCGGCCGGGGCGGAGGCCGGACGCGTGCCCAACGTCGTGGAGGTGCCGGCCGAGTCGGGTGACGGGGCGAAGTGCATCGCCTTCCACGTCGAGACCGCCGCCGGGTGCGGCTCTGCTGCCGCTGTCCGCGACCCCGCTGGAAACCTGGTCTGCCTCATCCTCGGCAACTCCGGTTGAGAGCCTCGTGGCAGTCCTTTGACCACAGGTTTTGACAATTGCTCGAAGACCAGGCTCATCATCCGCCGAGGCTTCGGCTTCCGCTCCGCCGACTCCGTCATCGCCCTCGTCATGCTCTGCCTCGGCGGCAACCGTCCCGTCCTACCCCGCCGCCAGCTCACATGACCCGACCCACAGGTCCAGCACAAGAGCCGGAAATATCTGGCCGTACTCGGGGAATCCCGCGGCCATAAAATGCGCCGTATACGGCCGCCAGCGGGGAGCTTACGAAGGCCGCCGTCACGCACGCCTGCAGGCCGGGGCCTGCACAAGGACCCCATGCTCCGTCGGCGCCGACGAGTAGGCTCCGACGGTGGAGAACGAGTACAGCGCGGCGGACATCACGGTCCTGGAGTTCCGCGAGAGTGTCCGCCGACACCCGGGCATGTACTTCGGCATCGGCCCCACCCACCCCGACTTCCCGACCCGCGTGCTGCGCCGACTCATCGAGTGGCAGCTGGCCCCGGCCCCCTCCGTGCGCGCCGGCCGCGTCCTGCGGACGGTCGCGGACATCCACGGCCCTCTCGCGTTCACGGTCACCGACGACCACCCGGACCTGCCCGAGCCCGGCACGCCCATGGGAGGCTACTTCGACAGCCTGCTCGCCCGGGACAGGTGGCTGCACGCCGCCATCGCAGCCATCAGCACCCGCACCGCCGTCGAATCCTGGAACCACAGCCGCGCCCTGCGCCAGCAGCTCGACGGCACCACACCCACCGCCCCAGCCCGGCCGGTACCCGCGCGGCCGGGGGCTGGCACCCGCATCGCCTTCCACCTCGACCCCGCCTACCTGGGCCCGAATGCTGCCATCACCACCGACCTGACCGCCTTCATCCCACCCGACCTGGCCGACGCCAAGGCGCACGACATCGGCGGACACATCACCATCCGCGACCACCGCACCCCGTCGGGGGTCCGACTCAGGCTTCTGAGTCGGAACCCCCGCGTTCTTGACCCGCGTAGTCGACAGAACCCCTGCCGACTGCGCTGAGCGGCCCGCCGCAGCCCTGTCAGACGGCCTTGAGGGTGCCGCCGTCGATGACGTGGTCGGCGCCGTGGATGTTGGCGGCACGGCCGGACAGCAGGAATGCGACCAGGTCCGCCACCTCCTCGGGTTCGGTGAGACGTCCTGAGGCGATGCCGAACTGCCCTGGCAGGGCCGTGAGCAGGTCGCTGTGGCCCACCCCGGACGCGGCGGCCACCTTGCCGCCGAAGCCGTCCGGGTCGGTCCACACCGGAGTGGCCGTGGGGCCCGGGGAGACGGTGTTCACGCGGACCCCGCGCGGCGCCAGTTCCTCGCTGAGCCGCTTCCCGAACTGGTTCAGCGCGGCCTTGGCCTCCGCGTAGCCGACCGGCGCGCCGGTGGGCATGCGCGCGTTGATCGAGGAGATGTTCACGATCGCGCCCTTGCGTTCCAGAATGCTCGGCAACGCCGCCTTGGTGGTCCACACCGCGCTGAACAGGTTGAGGTCGAAGATCGTCTGCCACTGCTCGTCATCGACGTCCAGGAACCCGTCGAGGGACAGATTCCCCGTGTCGCCGCCGACGTTGTTGACGAGGAAGTCGATTCCGCCGACCGCGGCGAGCGCCTGGTCGATGACCGACCGCGCTCCGTCGCGGGTGCTCAGGTCGACGGACACGGCCGCGACGGCGACCTTCTCCAGCTCGGGCGTGACGGTTCGGGCGGCACCCACCACCCGGACCCCCTCCGCGGCCAGGATCCGAGCGATCGCGAGGCCGATGCCGCGACTCGCTCCGGTGACCAGAGCGGTCTTCCCACTGATGCCGAGATCCATGATCTCCCCCTCTTGAATGACTAATTCTTGAACTTAAGGTCTAAAATCAGGGCGCAAAAAGCCGCCGCCCGAGACGTCGCGCCTCAGAGGCCTGCCAGAGCCGTGTCGATGATCTGATACAGAACCGGCCGGTCGAACGTCTTGGCCATGACCCGCAGCCCCGCAAGGATGGCCTGGAGAAACAGCGCCTGGGCCCTGGCGTCGACGTCCCGGTCGACGTCACCGTCCCGCTGCCCCTGTTCGATGCGGGCGGCGAACAGCCCGATCATGCGCTCCTCGATGCGGCGCACCGCGCGGGTGGCCTCCTCGTCCCGCCCGCCGAGCTCCTCGACCGTGTTTTGGGCCAGGCAGCCGCGACGGGCCGGCCCGTCCAGGTCCATGTCCACGAGCAGCACGAAGTACGCGCGGATGCGCTCCTTGGCGGTGCCCGGCCGCGAGAGGAACTCCTCGGTCACCTCCGAGCCCGTCCGGCCATAGAGGTCCAACGCCATGGCGAACAACTCACGCTTGGATCCGAAGGAGTGATACAGGCTGCCCTTGGCCACCCCGGTCGCCTCGGCGAGGTCGGCCGGGGAAGTGCCGGCATAGCCCTTGGTCCAGAACGTCTCCATCGCCTGCGCGATCACCACGTCCGGTTCGAAGCTCTTCGGTCTGCCCATGCCGCTACCGTAGTGATTATTTGACCTATGGGTCAAATAATCGTGCCCCGGGCTGGCGCCGCCCGGGGATCGGCCGCCGCGCGAGCCGCGATCGGGCCGTCAAGATCACCTGGCAAACGGCCGATATCGCCTGTCAGAGGACAATCAGAACCGTTCGGTTGCTCGCGCGTCGCCGGTCAGCGCGTACCGGCGGCACGCGAGCAACTCCTCGGCGCGGCGTTGTCACGTTGTTGGGTGCGAGAGTGCCTGAGGGTGTGTCGGGGTGTGGTGGGGCCGGGTTGCAACTGTGTGTTCAGGCCGTGGTGGGCGGGCTGGCGGCTCCGGTGACCTGCTCCCAGATGGTGAAGCGGAGGGTCGTCTCGGCTCGGTAGCCGGTGGCGGCCATCAGGTGGCGTCGGGGTCGGAAGTGGGGTGAGATGCCGCTGAACGCGGACAGGAACCGTTGGGCGGCGCCGGGTGAGCGGAAGCCCTTCATGGCGCGTTCGCGCTGGCGGGTGGGCTGGTGGGAGTTCTCGGCGCGGTTGTTCAAGCCCTTGTGCGAGCGGTGCTCGACCGAGGTCATGAGCTCGCGGTGGGCGACGCCGTAGCTTTTGAGCTTGTCCGTGACCAGCACCCGCGGCACACGGCTCCGCTTCTTCATGAGCCTGGCCAGGAACCGCTTGGCGGCCCTCGTGTCCCGCTTCGACTGGACCAGGATGTCCAGGACGTCGCCGTGCTGGTCGACAGCCCGCCACAGGTACCGCCGCTCGCCGTTGATCTTGACGAAGACCTCGTCGAGATGCCATTTGTCACCGGAGCGCGGCCGGCGGCGACGCAGCCCGTCGGCGTAGGCCTGCCCGAACTTCAGGCACCAGCGGCGGATCGTCTCGTGGGAGACGATGACACCGCGTTGGAGCATCAGCTCCTCGACCTCGCGAAAGCTGAGCGGGAACCGGAAGTACAGCCACACGCAGTGCGCGATGATCTCCACCGGGTACCGGTGGCCCCTGTACGACGGCGAAGCGCTCTCCACTACAGGCCCTTCCCAGCCACGACCAACCCGAAGATCATCTCACTCACCGATCAACGTGACAGCACCCTGCTCACGCAGGACGTCGTACTCCAGCGCATGGAAGACCAGTCCATCGGCGATGATTGCGGCTGCCGCACACAGGTGCCCCTCAGCGTCCGCGAGCCGACCCAATTCCCGGAGGGCACCGGCAAGGTTGAGCGACACGTCGCCGTGCATCCGCAACTCGAGGTCGGCCTGGCGGCAGATTTCCAGAGCTTGCCGTGCCAGGTCGGCCGCTTTCTCGGGCTGTCCCATTTCGCGGTAGGTACTGGCCAGGTTGTCCAGCGCGACGGCGCTCCACTCCTGCTGCCCCTGTTCGCGGGCCAGAACGAGGGTCCGCTCGAGGTACTCGACGGCCGTGTTCAGCTCGCGCAGCTCCAGGTGGATCCGACCCAGGCTGTTGGCCGCCTCCAGCATGCCGAGTCGCTCGCCGATTTGCTGGTGGATGTCGAAGGCCGCGCGGAAGCAATCGGTGGCCGGCCCCAGTCGGTTGCGCTTCCGGTGGGCGTAGCCCAGGATCTGGTGCATCGTTGCTTCGGCGCGATGGTCGCTCAGGCGTCGCGCTGCCGCGAGACCGAGTCGAGCCGTTTCGAGTGCGTCCTCCACGGCGCTGTGCGCGTCGTGTAGCGGATCCAGCGTCGCGGGCAGTTGCCAGGTGATCTCGTCGAGACCGGCGGCAGCCGTGGCCCGCGCGAGAGCCAGCAGATTGGTCCGCTCTGTGATGTACCAGTCCGTTGCCTGTGCGTAACCGGTAAAGGTGAGAGGTTCGACTGCGGGCTCGGGTGGCCCTGCGATCCGTGAGGGGTAGAGGTGCTGCACGTTGCGGACTGCGGCGTCGGCGGTGTGCAAGTACCACTGGGCGACGCGGGCCAGGGCCGCTTGCTGCTGCCCGGGACTCTCTTCCCGGCGGGCTTGGTCTGCTGCGTAGGCGCGCAGCAGGTCATGGAATTGATAGCGGGCGGAACCAGTCTGCTCCAGGAGGTGGGCGCCGGCCAGCAGGTCGAGGTATTTTTGGACTCGACGGTGTGTGTGGCCGGTGAGGGCGGCGGCCGCAGCGGTGCCGAACTCAGGCCCGGGGTGTAGGCCCAGGAGGCGGAAGACACGCGCGGCCGGTGCGGGCAGGGCGCGGTAGGACCAGGTGAAGACAGCGCGCACCGCATCGGCTTCCGAGTCGTCGTCGGTGGTCAGGGCCTCCCAGAGGGAGGATTCTTCTCGCAGGCCGGCGATCAGGTCGGTCAGGGGCATGTGCGGGCGGGCGGCGGCGCGTTCGGCGGCGATCCGCAGGGCCAGCGGCAGCCGGGCGCACAGCCGGGCGAGTTCGGCCAGGTGTTCGGTCTCGTCCCAGCGGCGGTAGCCAGCGGTGGCGGTGGTGAGAAGGTCGACGGCTTCGGTCTCAGTGAGTAGGCCAAGCGTGAGGCGGTGAGCGCCGTTGCGGGCGGACAGGCCAGACAGGCGTTCGCGGCTGGTGACTACCACTAGGCAGCCGGCGTCGCCTGGTAGCAGGGGGCGGACCTGTCCCACGGCGGCGGCGTTGTCGAGCACCACCAGCACCCGGCGCTCCGCGAGCAGCGAGCGGTACAGCTCAGCCCGCTCCTCCAAACTCGCAGGGATCGCGTCCGCCGCGATGCCCAGGGCGTGCAGGAAGCGTTCCAGTGCTGCCTCGGGGGCCACCGGCGGGCCCGAATCGTACCCGCGCAGGTTGACGAACAATTGCCCGTCGGGGAACCGGGCACGCACCCGGTGGGCGAAGCGCACCGCGAGCGAGGTCTTGCCCGCCCCGGCGGTCCCTGCAACCACCACCAACCGCACACCCCCGCCCGGCGCGGTGGCCTCCAGCGCCTCCAGACGCTCAAGTTCGGTCGCGCGGCCCACAAAGCCGGGCGCCTCTCCGGGTAGCTGACGCGGCACCGGCCTCTCAGGCTGCTGGCGCGGCCAGGCGCCCGACGCAGGGCGCGCGGTCTGGTAGTAGACGACCTGCTGGGCGTAGCCGACAGCGAAGCCGCCGTGCTCGGCGGAGACGGCGGGGCGCCCAGCGGGCGGGGGCAGTGTGGCGTCGGGTCCGCTCAGCCCTGGGGCGGACCCGGCAGCGGGGGGTTTCCCAGTGTCACGTCCCCCATCCGAAGGGCGGCCACCGACCCGTGATCGGCCCGAACGTCCACGCTCCCGCCCACCGCCACACCATGGTCTCCCGCCGACACCGCGCCGCTGGCAGTGTGCTCCTGGACCAGGGCCCGCAATTCTGCCGCAGCGTGCTCACGCTCTGCGCCGGCCACGCCCTCCAACAGGCTCTCGAACCTGGTCTGCCAAGCTACTTCCTGGCGTAGCCGTACCTGCTCGGCCCCGGCCGATGCCGACGCTTGCAACGCGCTGGCCGTACTGTCCAGCCGCTCCAACTCCACGCGCTCGCGCTCACCGTCTCCACGGCTCAGCAACCGGGCTACCCGGGCCCGCAGCCCGTCCCACGCCTGCGTCCCGGCTGCCTGGACCACAGCCGTCCCACCCGCCGTGGCCAACGTCACCAGCACCTCCTCCAGCATCCTTGCCCTCTCGCTCGCACCGATGTGATAGCCCTTCGACCCTAGCCCCGTGACGGCGCCCTTCGGGGCGACTTCGAAAAGACACCACGACCACTGCAGGGCTCGGACAGGGCAAGGGATCTCACGTTCCAAGAGCACCCCTGCCTCTCAGGCTCACCCGTCAAGGTCCGCGACAACGACCCGGCCCTCTCCGCCCAGGAGCCGGCCGACCTGCTCCGCACGACCCGCCGCCGTCCCGGCCCACCTCGGGTCGGGACGGCCGCCCGCACCTCGTTCCCGACTTCCGGAGGTACCGTGCGATGACCGACACCACCCGCCCAGACCCGGACCCCGCCGCCGCACCCGCGCGGCTGGAGCTGGCCTCGTGCGGCAGCCGGCCCGCGCCCGCCGACCGGGACCTGGGCCGCCCGATCCTCGACTCCCCGCTGGTGCGCGGCGCGATGTGGCTGGGCTGGACCGGCTACGACGGCATCCGCACCCTCCACCAGGGCGCCGGCCTCGCCCGCGGCTGGACGGAGCGCGACGTCGACGGCCTCGACAGCTGGGTGGCCCTGGTCGACGGCGGGTCGTCCTCGGCACCCGCCCGGGCCTCGCCGTGCGGGAGCCCGTCGTGCACGCCGAGGCATGGCAGGCCGGCGCGACACTGCACGCCGCCCTCGCCCAGCACCCCACCCGCCCCGACCACACCCAAGACGAGGACGAGCCCGACGACGACCAGGAGCACGCGCTGCTTGGCGACGTCCCCCACCGGGTCCGCCGCCGCGCGGCCGGGATGACCCTGGAGAACATCCAGCAACCTGAAGGCGATGGCGAGCTTGCCGACCTTCAACGACGCCGCCCACGACTACGGCCAGAAGGCCGCCGCCGACAGGGACACCCACCCCAACGCGTGGAGCGCCGTGGACTGGGACAACAGCACCAACTCCACCAACGAGACCTATGCGTACGCGATCTGCAGCGGCAGCGGGATCAACGTCAAGGTCCGCTTCACCGAGGCGCCCGGCCCCAGCACCGGAGGCACCGGCCAGAACACCACCGCCACCTGCGGCAGCGGCGACGGCAACCTGATCTCCGGCGGGCGCGGCCGTCAGCGGCGGCTCCGTCACCACCACCGACGTCACCGGCCCCGGCTCGGCCGGCGACCACCTCAACGGCAGCTACCCGAGCGACGCCGACGCCACCCGGCCGAGGACGGCACCGACAGCCCCGACCACTGGAGCGCCACCCTCCACGTCGGCGGCTCCCCGTCTCCGAACACCTACACGGACGTCTGGGCCCTCTGCCTGACCACCCACCCGGCCCAGGGGGACTGACCCCTTCGTGGTTGTGCGCAGGAAGTCGGCCCGGCCGACTTCCTGCGCACAAGTCCGGCCCTCGTCAGGCCGGGTAGACGATCGAGCCCAGCGGCGGGCAGGGGATCAGCATGGTGACGATGCCCGGACGTTCGACGAAGGCCCGGGCTGCGGCGGCCTGTTCGCGTCGGGTGTCCAGATCGTCGGCGTGCCAGGCGTCGTGCCTGGCACGGGTGTAGTCCCACGAGTCGTCGATGAGGCTGAGACTGACGTTGCCGGCGCTGCGCTGGAAATCCGCCTTCACGGCGGCCTGTCGCAGTGCGGTCTGCGTGGCGGCGAGGTCGAGGCGGGTGATCAGCACGCCGGGGGTGTTCGGCTCGCGGGTCGGCATGGGGGCGTGCGGGAACAGCGAGACCCCAGTGTCGAGGCGGCCGATGTTGTCGACGGTCGCCTGCTGGGCATCCCGCGCCATGATCTGTATCTCCCGGTGCAGCCAGAGGAACTCGTCGAGGTCGGCCGGGGTGACGCGCATCCGCTCGTACAGGGCCCGGAAGCGGGGGTCGCGGTGCAGCGGGCGCACAAGGGGCATGTGGAACGCCACGCAGTCGTTGAACCCGTTCGCCACGGCGGCGTCGAAGTGGAAGAGGCCCCGGTCCACCTGCCCCTGTGCGATGGCCAGGCCCCCGAGGCCCGAGTGCCCCGATGCGACGAGCCACCTGCCGTCGGGGCCGAGCGCCGTGGCGCGCGCGACGACGTCGTGGAGGCCGGCGACGACGTCGACGCCCCGTGGGGTAAGGCCATTGGTCATGACCGCTACCAGAAGATCGTGCACGCGGGCGGTCAGTGAGGTGACGCTGTCGGCCATGGATCTCCTCGGTGGTGGTGAGGGGGCAGGTACTCAGGCTTGGGTCAGCCAGCCTTCTTCAAGACCGTCGAGGACGAACCCGTTGTCGAAGCGCACCCGGTAGGTCGTCCGAGCGCTGGCTCCGGCGTCGAACGCTCCCAGCCGGGCGACGTTCTGGCGGAGGTCATCGATCAGGCTCGCCGCGAACGCGTCGAACCGGTGGCCGCGAACTTGCTGATCGAAGCTCGCGAGGTGGTCCTGGCCGGCACGGCCGACTTCCGTGGTTGAGCCCATGACCGTTCCCGCCAGCCCCTCGGCGAGGAACAGCGGGCCGGGAACGCCACCCCTGGTCACGGTGTCACCTGTGGTGACCTGCGCATCCCTGGTCAGCCTGACCCTCGTGCCGGCCTCGTACGGCATGGGCGCTCCCCCTCGTTCGATCTCGGGTTCGCAAGCGTAGTCGAATTGCCTTGGGGAGAAACGGTGTTCGGCAAGACGCGGGAGCTTCGTGATCAGCTGTCCGCGTTCGTTGACTGTGATCAGGCGTGGTGTGTCTGAGCTGGGGTTATCGGATGGGTCGCCGGTGTCTGTCCGTGGGGTTCTTGGGGTGCCGTCGGTGGGGGTTGCGGGTGTCGCGGACGGTGGGCGGACGGCGGGCCAGGAGGTGGTGCGGCGTTGTCACGTTGTTGGGTGCGAGAGTGCCTGAGGGTGTGTCGGGGTGTGGTGGGGCCGGGTTGCAACTGTGTGTTCAGGCCGTGGTGGGCGGGCTGGCGGCTCCGGTGACCTGCTCCCAGATGGTGAAGCGGAGGGTCGTCTCGGCTCGGTAGCCGGTGGCGGCCATCAGGTGGCGTCGGGGTCGGAAGTGGGGTGAGATGCCGCTGAACGCGGACAGGAACCGTTGGGCGGCGCCGGGTGAGCGGAAGCCCTTCATGGCGCGTTCGCGCTGGCGGGTGGGCTGGTGGGAGTTCTCGGCGCGGTTGTTCAAGCCCTTGTGCGAGCGGTGCTCGACCGAGGTCATGAGCTCGCGGTGGGCGACGCCGTAGCTTTTGAGCTTGTCCGTGACCAGCACCCGCGGCACACGGCTCTGCTTCTTCATGAGCCTGGCCAGGAACCGCTTGGCGGCCCTCGTGTCCCGCTTCGACTGGACCAGGATGTCCAGGACGTCGCCGTGCTGGTCGACGGCCCGCCACAGGTACCGCCGCTCGCCGTTGATCTTGACGAAGACCTCGTCGAGATGCCATTTGTCACCGGAGCGCGGCCGGCGGCGACGCAGCCCGTCGGCGTAGGCCTGCCCGAACTTCAGGCACCAGCGGCGGATCGTCTCGTGGGAGACGATGACACCGCGTTGGAGCATCAGCTCCTCGACCTCGCGGAAGCTGAGCGGGAACCGGAAGTACAGCCACACGCAGTGCGCGATGATCTCCACCGGGTACCGGTGGCCCCTGTACGACGGCGAAGCGCTCTCCACTACAGGCCCTTCCCAGCCACGACCAACCCGAAGATCATCTCACTCACCGATCAACGTGACAGCACCGTCCGAGGTTGTCCGGGACGGCCAGGACAACCCCGCGACCGTCGAGTTCCTCGCCACGCTCTGGGGGGAGTCCCGCAGTGCTCGCGGGACCGGCGACTACCGGAAAGCCGTCCGCCTGCTCGGACCTGGTCCAGAGGTGCGAGCGGGTCCTGGGCGGCGATCATCCTGACACCCTCGAGGCCCGGCATCAGCATGCCTGCAACGTCGGTGAGTCGGGTGACCGGGCCGGGGCGGTGCGTCTGCTCGCTGCCTTGGTCGTGGACCGCGAGCGGGTCCTGGGCGGCGATCATCCTGACACCCTCACGACCCGGCATCAGCACGCCTATAACGTCGGTGAGTCGGGTGACCGGGTCGGGGCGGTGCGTCTGCTCGCTGCCCTGGTCGTGGACCGCGAGCGGGTCCTGGGCAGCGATCACCCCTATGTCCTCATCAACCGGCATCAGCACGCGTACAACGTCGGACAAGGGGGAGACAGGGTGGGCGCCGTTCGGCTCTACGCCGAAATTGCGCAGGACGAAGCCCGACTAGGGGGCTCCGTCCACCCTCACGCTCTCCTGGCCCGCTCCCAACAGGCCTACAACCTTGGACGAGCGGGGTACTGGGCCGACGCTGCCCAGATCTACGCCAGGCTCGCTGCGGACTGCGCGCGGGTCTTGGGCCCCGACCACCCCGACACCCTCGTCAACCGCTATCAGCATGCCTTCAACCTCGGTAGGTCCGGCAAGGTCGCCGAAGCCGCAAGGCTTCTGCAAGGGGTTCTGCACGCCCAGACCCGGGTCCTCGGACCGAACCACCCCAACACCGTCGCCACCGGCCGGTGGCATGACCACTTCGCAGGATGAAGACGCCTGTCTTCGGCAGTCCGCGCGGGGACCGGCACGCCGGTCGTGCACCGGCGCCCGGTGGGGCGAGGACAGCCGCCACCTGCTCAGCCTGGTCGACGCGCTGCGCCGCAAGCTGACCGCCTTCCTGGAGGAGACCGAGAACGGCGACCCGGTCGCCGCGTTCCGCGAGCTGACCCTGCGACTGCCCGGCTACAGCTCGCGCGTCTTCGCCACCGCGCAGAACATCCGGGACAAGACCCGCTGGCCCGACCTCACCGAGTCCGAACGCGTCCGCCGGCGGATGCTTGAGCGGATCGACGTGTGGGGAGACGACGTCGACCCGGACGGCGCTTCCGCCTCGCGGGGCGAAACCCCGGACGACCACGGCGACCAGGAGCAGCCCGACCCGGTGCCCGCCGACGTCCAACCAGCCCGGGCCATACCACCCGCCGTACTGCCCCGCCGGCAGGACCACGACCCGCTGCGCCCGCCGCTGGAGCCGTACCTGCGCAACCTCGGCCGCTTCGACCTGATCCGCAACATCAGCACGCTGATGGGCGAGCCGGGCTGGGACCTCGCCGGCTGGACCCGCGCGCCCGGCCTGTTCTACATCCGCAAGGACGGGCGGGCGCTCGCCTGGACCGAGCACGGCGTCAACCGCCTGGACGGCTGGGGAGTGGTGATCGAGGGGTCCTTCCTCTCCTACACCGCCGACCAGCAGCGCCCGCTGGCCGCCGACACCGTCGAGCAGGCCGCCCTGCTCGTCCGCGACGCCCTGGCGGCGGGTTTGGTCGACGCCGACACCGCGCCGACGCACAGCTGACCACAGGCGCCCTGTCCCCGCGCATACCCCACCGCAGCTTCGGAGAGGAACCATCCCGTGCCCATCATCGGCCCCGGCCACGACGACCCCGAGTACGACAACTACGACCCCGCCTGGAAGACCCAGGACACCCCGTTCCGGCGATGGCTGCTGGAGAAACTCACCGAAGCCGGCAGTTCCGCCGACATCGCCGCCAGCTACGCCCCCGCCAACCGGTACCACGGTCTGGACGATCTGGACCTGGACCTTCTCGCCACTCTCACCGACACCACCACCGACGACGTGAAGGCCGCGCACAAAGCCGACCTCGACGAATGGGCGCGTGAGCAACAGCTACGAGAGCACCCCGACCTCGCCGTCCTGGACGCCGACCTGGACCGCATCCGACACCGCTCCTGACCTCGAGCCTGTTCTACGTCCGCGGTCGTCGAGGCCGCCCCGGGACCGGGCCGCCGGTCCCGCGCCGGTTCTCCGTAGGCACCACCGCAGGTGCCACCGAGGGCACCACCGCAGGTACCCCGCGACCTCCGCCCGTCGCCGAGCGTTTCCGCAGCTCAGAAGCAGTTCTCAGCCTGCCGGAAAATCAGACAACCCCCTCCTGTCTGTCCCTCTCCCCTGTTTGCTGGTGATGTGGTGGGTGCGGTTTGGGTGACGGTTCAGACGGCGGGGCTTCCGCCCTGCCGGGGGCTGTTGGTTGTGGTGCGTCCGGCGGTGCCGGCCGCGTCGTCCGAGTCCCGCCCGCCACCGGGGCGGACGGGACTCGTTGAACGGCCGTGAGTAACCCGTTGTCCGCCCGACGCGCCCTCGGCCCCGGCGCTGCCCGCGTCCTCGGCCCCCAGTGCCCCCAGAGCCGCCAGCAACCGCCCTGGGCGGGCCCAGCAGCCGTCCCGGACCCAGCGGCTCACCCGGACGTCCCGCAGACCGCCCAGCAGGCCGTCGATGCCATCGCCGCGCTGCGCCCACATCCGTACCCCGGCCGCCGTCCTGGAGAGCGCGCTCCACTCGCCCAGGTGCAGCCCCACGCCGACCCGCTCCTCCTGGAGGCCACCGAGGGGGAACATCCGGCCCCTCGCCGTAACCCGCTCGGTCGATCCCCAGCGCGCCGTCATACAGATCTGACGCAGAGCACCCAGTACGGTGGCGACGTGGACTTCAGGATCGAGGTGTCGGCGTCGACGACCGCTCCGGGGACACGGCCGCACTGGGCGTAGTCGCTGGTGCGGTCGATGCGTTCCACCACGACGTAGTGCCGGTTGCCGAACATCCGGAAGGGCAGTGCGCACGGTTCCGTCTTCGCCACGTCCTGGTAGCCGTATCCGTACTTCGCGCGGTCCGCCTCGGTATCGAACCAGAGGCAGTCGCCCGCTTGCGCATCCTTCAGATCGCCCCCGATGACGAACGTGTACATGCCGATGTATCCGAAGCCCAGCGCGATGGCGAGCACGACCGCAACGAGGGCGACGGTACTAGCCCTCCCGGGTGTGACACCCCGCCGGCGGGGTGAGGCGGCGGTTTGGGCGCGCGGGGCGGTGGGCGCGGGCCGGAGCGGCGGCGTGGCCGGTGTGGTGGGGAGATCGGTCCCTCTGTGCGGCAGTGGCGCGGGTACGAGGGAGGGGCCGAGCCGTCGCAGCGCCTCGGCCAAGTCGCCGGCGTTCGGGTAACGCTGCGCCGGGTCCTTGTGCAGCAGGGTGAGCACGAGGTCGTCCCAGGCGGGTGGGATGCCAGCGGCCACCGAGCCGGGGGCGGGCGGTTCCTGGGTGAGGTGCGCCGTGAGGTAGCCGACGGCGTCGGTGGCCTGGAACGGCAGCCGGCCGGTGATCAGCTCGAAAAGCAGGCAGCCGAGCGCATACAGGTCGCTGCGCGGTTCCGGGAAGCCGCGCGCCTGTTCGGGAGCCATGTACGGGGGAGTGCCGACGATGAATCCGGTCTGGGTGAGGCGGTCGGCGGTCGCGGAGGCGTCGGCGGTCCTCGCGATGCCGAAGTCGAGGACCTTCACGGCGCCGGACGGCGTGATGAGGACGTTGGAGGGTTTGATGTCCCGGTGCATGATCCCGGCGTTGTGCGCTTCGGCGAGCGCCTCGCAGATCCGTACGCCCCACCGTGCCGCGTCCGCCAGGGGCACGGCCCCACGGCGCACTATGGCGTCGAGGCCCTCGCCCCGGACCAGTTCCATCACGAGGAATGGGACCTCGTCGTTCTCGGGGCCGCTCTCGCCGAGGTCGTGGATGGTCACGATGCTGGGGTGCTGCAGCTGCGCGGTGATCCGCGCCTCACGTAGGAACCGCTCCCGGGCGTCGCCGCTGTGGCTCACGCCGCCGGCGAGCGAGGTGATCACCTTGACCGCGACCGCCCGGCCGAGCCTCTCGTCCCGCGCCTCCCACACCTGCCCCATCCCGCCCTCGCCGAGCTGCCGCACCAACCGGTAACGGTCCCCGAAGAGTTGTTCCCCCACGGTCGCGCCTCCCTCGCGTCGAGCATTCGCCCCCCACCGTCGGCGAACCGTCTCGATGGCGATAATGACGTACCCGTCAAGGCGCGCGCACGGCCGGGCGAGGCGAAAGAGCCCGCCGGAGATCCCCGAGTGTCTCCCCAGGGTCGTCCCCGGGTGGTGCCCCGGGGGGATCTCCTCACCAACGTTTCGACATTTCCCCAGCTCAGCCCGAAGGTTTTGGCCCCAGGGATTGCCGACGTCTGTCCCTCTGCCCTGGTTGCTGGTGGTGTGGTGGTGCGGTTTGGGTGACGGTCCGGACGGCGGGGCTTTCACCCTGCCGGGGGCTGTTGGTTGTGGTGCGCCCGGCGGCCGCACCCCAGCCGACCCGCAGCGGGCCGACCCCGGACTCGAACGGGCCGTGAGCAACCCGTCGCCAGCCCGGCGCGCCCTCAGCCCCGGCGCCGCCCGCGCCCTCGGCCCCCAGCACCCCAAGGCCGCCAGCAACCGCCCTGGGCAGGCCCGGCCGCCGCCCCGGAACAACCAGCCCGCCCGGACGCCCCACAGCCCGCCCAGCGGCCCGCCGAGCAAGCCGTCGACGCCAGCTGCTGCGCTGCGCCACGTCCGCACCCCGCCCCCGCCCCGCACCGCCGCCCGCCCTGCTGCGCCCGGTGCCGGAGCCGACGGCCAGCGGCACCGGCCAACCGGCCGCGTGAAGGCCGGCCCCTACCCGATCAGCGGCGGCGGTGACTGCCGGTCGACCGATCCCGCACGCGCGGTGTCTGACGGTGCGTAGATTGGCGGGATGGGACAGAGCCTGAGGTGCGGACGTTGCGGGAGCGGGGTTCCGAACGACCTGACGAGCGAGGAAGCCGCGGACTGGAACATGCGGTGGCAGAAGGGCCGCCCCACCGGGGTGATCTGCCCGGGCTGCCAGACGCCGTTCGACGCGGCGGAAGCCGAGGCCAACGCCGCGGAACTCCGCGTCGCGGCCGAGGCCGGCGGCCAGTTCGTCGCGGACCCCGTGATCTGCATGACCGGCACCATGACCGACCCCGGCAGCATCCTGTACGGCGAAGACCACCCCCACAGGGTGCTCCGGACCGGCCAGGCCGAGAACCTCGGGGCGATCGAGCACCTGCCCCTGGGCACACGCTGCGTACCCACCGTGGGCGGCGTACTGATCCACCCGACCCGCTCCTGAGACCTCGCGCCAGGTACTGTCCAACCAGCACCGCCCGGCCGCCCGGACGGCCGCCCGCCGGGGACCGGCGAGAATCGCCCCGCGACCCGTTGTCCCGGGCCCGGATCGGTCCAGCGGCACGCGTCCGATACCGCTTCCGGTCACCCCACCCCTTGATGGGGCATCAACGCACCCATGAGGGCCGGGCCTGTCAAGCGCGCGTAGGTTCTTGGCCTCGGGTTTCGTCCTGTTGTTGCCGGGGCTGCGTGGTCTTCGGGGCTTCCTCGTAGTCGCTGGTGCTGCCGCCGCGCGGGAGGAGTCCAGTTGGAGCGCCCGGAGCCCGACGAGGGACGAGCGGGCGAGGACGAACGAGCTGGACACCGATGCGCGGCGGCAGACAATGGACAGCCGATGAAGCGTGAAGTTCTTCTGGGATGTGGATCGTTGGCGTCCCCGGCAGGTGGTCCGCGTGTGGTGTCACATGCACCCATCCGGCGTCTGGCCGGTGTGGCCGGCGCCATGACCGTGGTCCGGGGACCGGGCTGCTCAGTCAGGTCATCGAGCGCGGCGGAGCCGTCTCATGCGAAATTGCGAGCGCACCCGGGGTCTGCGGGCGATCCGCACGGTGGCGGTTTCATCGGGCTGGTCGCTTGCGCTGGTCCCGCTCGAAACGAGGGTCGCGCAGGAGGTGGTAGGCGCGGGTGAGGAGCTTGCGGGCGATGGCGGTGGTGGCGATCTTCTTGCCGCGCCTGGCGGCGATGGCCTGGTAGGTGTCGGCGAAGACGGGGCTGCGCTTGGCGGTCTGGGCAGCCTCGCACAGGATCCAGCGCAGCCAGGCGGAGCCCTGTTTGGAGATGTGCCCCTGGTGGACGGTGAGGTCCGAGGCGCGGACGGTGGGGGTGAGGCCGGCCCAGGCGGCGAGCTTGCGGGCGGAGGGGAAGCGGGTGACGTCGCCGACCTCGGCGAGGATCACCAGCGCGGTGAGCGCGCCGACACCGGGCAGCTCCATGAGGGCCTTCACCCGCGGGTCGCCCCTGGCGTGCGCGGCGAGCTGCTTGTCGAGGGCGTCGATCGGCACCTGCAGGGCGTCCATGACCTGCAACAGGGTCGTCCACCACGCGACGGGAGGCGTCCGGGAGCTCCAATGACGCGAGCCAGTTGCGGCCGGGTCCGGTGAAACAGCTGCCGGGCCGGTCGTGGCCAAGGTCGGCCAGGACCGCGTGGACGCGGTTGCGCATGAGCGTCCGCAACCGCACCAGCTGGAAGCGGTGGCGGAGCAGGGCCCGCTGCTGGCGTACCTCCAGCGGGGCGATCCACGCCTCCGGCAGGAGGTCGGCCCGCAGCAGCCGGCCCAGGATCGCGGCGTCGACCTTGTCGTTCTTCAGCCTGGCCGAGGCGATCGCCTTGCACCGCAGCGGGTGGACCAGGTGCGGCTGGTATCCGTAGTCCTCCAGGAGTTCGACCAGCCAGCCCCAGCCGTAGGAGGCCTCGAACGCGACCGGGGTACCGATCGGCAGGTCCCCGATGACCCCGAGCACCGTCTCCACGCCGTTGGGGACGTTGCGGTTGACCCGCACCGCACCGTCCTCGTCGATCACGGCGATCTGGGACCTCTTGCGGTGCACGTCGATACCGACGTAGACAGACATTGAGGGCCTCCTTTCCGAGCCCGTGTACATACCCGGACGATAGGCACCGCCCGGATGAGCAGGGAAGGGGGGCCCGGCCCTCATATGGTCAGGTCAGGCCCCTTGTCCAGGCCCCCCAGAAACGCCGACAACCCTTCTGTCGCCTGGCGCGGCTCCATCAGGGTCTCGCTCCGCCACTCCGGCCCTTCGCCCAACCCCCGGGCCGTCCCCCCGGCCCCCAGGGGCGGTGCCCGGGGCTCGCGCCGCGGCCGGGCAGCCAGGCGTTTCGGTTGCTGCGGGGCGGCCGGGCCCGCGGGGCGGGCGGGCCCGCGGGGCGGGCGGTGGCCGGGCGGGCCGGTGCTGCGGGCGGGCCGGGGCGGGCGTGATCGACTTGTCGGCGCCGTGCGGTATGCAGAGCAGTCAGCAGCCGCACTGCAGACAGCGAAGGGGAGCGCCGTGAGCAGCCGCCCAACCGACCCGCCCGCACCCGATGCCCCAGACGGCCCGGACCCGGCCGCCGCGCCGCGCAAACGCGTCCGCAAGGCGTCCAAGACCAACCCGGGCGGCTCCAACAACAAGGTCCGCGCCGACGTCCAGCGCGCCATCGCCGTCCTGAAGATCGTCACAGGCCACCAGCTCTGGCGACTGCTGCGCCCGAACGCCCTGGAGAACAAGTTCGCCCGCGGCGCGCTGAACGATCTGGAGAAGAAGCGGCTCACCGTCAAGCACGGCACCGGCGAGGACGGCCGGGACATCTGGGGGATGACCACGGCCAGCCGCGACGCGGCGAAGGCGCTGTTCCTTAACGGCCGGGACATGGGCGGTATCGCCCGCAAGGCCGGAGCCAGCTCCGCCGCCGGACACGCCCTGGCCGTCAGCGAGACCATCATCGCCTTCATCGCCGGCGGCACCGGCCCAGGCATCCCGAAGGACAAGGTCAACGGCGACCGCACCGCCCCGGGCGTCGGACCCGGCTTCGGCCGGATCGACCAGTGGGCCACCGAGATCGAGCACCTCACCCCGCACAAGCCCAAGGTCCGCGCCGACGCCGTCCTCCAGGCCCCGGACCACCGCATCCCGGTGCTCCTGGTGGAAGTCGACCTCGACAACGAGTCCAACCCCATCGTCGCCAAGAAGATCGACGACTACCGCGGATTCTTCGAACACACCCACCTGCTGCCCAACCCGTACCCGCGCGGCAGCATCGGCCACCTCGAGTGGGGCAACCGCCCCGAGCACCGCGAGCAGCACTGGCGCCGCACCTACGCCGACACCGGCTGTGGCGGGTCGGTGGTTGGCTGAGGAGCCTTGTTCCCGGGCTGGGGGTTCATGGGTTGGTTGAGAAGGATCAGGCTGTGGTGGGGGCGTGTTCGGGTGGGGCTGGTTCTGCAGGGGTGTTGCCGGCTAGGTTGCAGGGTGGTGTGACCTGCTGGTTTTGGTGGTTGGTTGAGAACTTGCAGGTCGCGTGAGAAGTAGTGGGGATTCCCGCAGTCTGGATGAGAGCCCTGTATGTGCCGGGTGGGCTGGGGGTGGCTGGCGCCCGGTTGGCCTGGGGTTTAGTGGGTGCGGTGGCGGGTCCAGGTGGTGAGGAGATCACCGGGCAGCGGGGTGAGGTGGGGCAGGTCGAGCGCGGTGGCTGTGTGGTCGAGGAAGGCGTGGACGGCCGGGTGGGGGCGTCCGTGGAACGGTGCGGGGAACATGGCGGTGGTGGCCAGGGCCCGGGCGAGGGTGACGGTTTCGGGGTAGGTGACGGCGTCACGGGCCAGGAGTGCCCAGGAGCCGGTCACGGGCCGTACACCGGGGTTGGCGGCATGGAGGAGCCGTCGGCGGTGCTGCCAGCGGGCGGCGAGGGCGGTGTGGGTGGAGTGGTCGTGCCAGCGGGTGGTGATCGCGGCGGCCCAGGTCCACGCGTCCGCGGCGCCGGGCCGGTGTCGTAGGCGCCGGTGGCCAGCGTGGGCGTGGGTGAGTTCGGGGAGCGCGGCGGTATTGAGGCTCTGGTGGGGGCCAGCGGCCCAACGGTGGTGGCGCGGGCACAGGCGTGCGTGGTCGGGCAGGTAGGCGAGAGCGTGGTTGGTGGTGCCGCCCGTGCGGCGAAGCGTGCAGGAGGGGCAGGCCCGCATCGGTGCGTGGCGGGGGTCGAGCCTGTGCCAGGAGGCGTGGCCGCCCCCGTGGCCCGCGGGGGTGTGGCCGGGGTCGGCGGGGTCCGGGCAGGGAGATCCGAGATAGGGCAGCGCGTGGGTGAGGTGGTGGTGGGGGAGGCGGGTGAACGCCGCCAGGCGGTGCTGCGCCGGGTGGTCGAGGTGGAGTTCGCTGCCTCCCGGGGTGCGGCTGGGGCGGCCGGTCACGGTGATGGCGAGGCCGTCCAGCAGGTGGGCCTGGGACAGGTGGTGGGCGGCGGCGACGCGTTGCAGCCAGGATGCGGTGCTCTCGGTGGGCAGGGGCCGGATGTCCAGGAGGCTGGGTGCCGGTACCGGCCATCTCTCACCGGCCCGGTCGGGCGTCTCGCCGGCCGTCTCGCTCGCCCTGGTGCCGCTGCCTGCCGATGGCGCGGCGGGGGCGTGGCCGGGAGCGGGTTGTGAGTTGCCCCGGGCGTGCTGTGGCCGGTGCCGGTGTGTTCGGCTGCCATCGGCGTTCGTGGCGACCGGCTGGGTGGCGGTGTCGGGTGCGGGGCGGATGGTTCACCGCCGCCTGGCCGTGGGCCGGACCGGTCGGTGGTGTTGTTCGGCGAGGTGGTCGAGGGTGATCGCGTCCAGGGAGGTCTTGGTGACTTTCTCGGTGCCGTCGAGGATCGCGGTGATCGCGGCCTGGCGGATGAGACGCGAAAGGCTCCAGATCCTGCCCGCGGTGCGTTGGTGGAGGTACGGGGCCAGCCGCCGTAGGGAGCCGGGGCGGTGCGCGGTGAGGTCGAGGGCGTTCTCGAACGCGGCCACGGTGGAACGGAACGGCGTCTGGTCGCCGATACGGGCGGGCAGGGGGTCGCAGTCGATCAGCGAGGTACGCCCGGCCAGCTGAGCGCCGCGCACCCCGGAGAACAGCGGGGTGTCGGCGACGTCGATGCCGGCGTAGACGAAGGTCGCGGGCAGGCGTTCGGTGAGGTCTTTGAGGAAGTCGGCGGCTTCCGAGCCGTTGGTGGTGCGGGGGTTGAGGCGGTGGATCTCGTCCACGAGGACCAGGCGCACCCCGACGCTGGCGTACATGCTGCACACGGTGGCGGTGAGCAGGGCCTGGGTCATGCGCGGAGTGACGGGCAGGCCGATGAAGCGGGCGAACTCGGCGGCCAGGGTCTTGGCGCTGGCTGGCTGTCGGATCCGCGGCGCAGGGCGTTGGAGCCGGTGTGGCCGGCGACGTGCTGGCAGAACAGGGTGTTGACGGACCCGAAGGCGCGCTCGACGTGGCCCTTGGCGGTAGGGCGCCGGGGCGGGGTGGGCTGCACGCTGATGCCCAGGCTCTCGCAGGCGGCCAGGAACGCCGCGGAGAGGAAGATCCGGCCGCGGTCGACGACCACGCTCTCCGGCACCACGACGGGACGGCCCACGGCGGTCTCCAGACGCGGGTCCGCGTCCAGGAGGTCCTCGTACGGCACGGGCGCGCGGGACATCGCCAGCGCGGCCGGCCAGTCCGGCCGCAGCGGGTGCGGGACGGCCATCTCGGCGAGCAGCAGCGCCGCGTCGACGGCCTTGGTGCTCGCCGGGCGCAGGACGGCGGCGAGGATGGAGCGGGTGGCGACGTCCAGCGCGATGGTCAGCTCCGGGCGGCCGGTGGTGCCGTCGCCGAAGACAGCCATGACGTCCAGGCGGGTGGAGTCGAGCATGACCTGCTCGCCCGGCCGCAGCGCCACCGCCGGCGTGAACGGCCGCCCCGGTGAGGCGGTTGCGGTGCGCGCAGGCCGGCCGGGCAGCTCGGCGGGGTCGGCCAGTGCCTTCACCAGCCGGTAGAACGTCGCCTGCGCCGGCAGCTTCACCACCCCCACTCCGTACCGCTCGTCCAGCACCTGCCTGGTGAGCTGCATCAGCCCCTTCACCGTGCCTGTGGAGCGGCCGCGCTGGCGCCGCAGCGCCTCCAGCACCGCGGCGACGACCTTCTCGTCGGCGCGCCCGGTGCGGCTGGCGGGCTTGGTGGTGCGGTGGTCGACCAGCCCCCACAGCCCCTGGCGCCGGTAATTCAGCCGCATCCGCTGCACGGTGCTGACAGCCACGTGTTCCCCCCCCCAGGGCCGTGAGCTCTGCGGCCTTGGCCTGCTCCCGCTCGGCCAGCGTGCGCGAGAGCGGGTCGTACTGCGGCCGCGGCACCCCCGCCGCCCCCTCCCCGCCGACGAGCCCGTACTCCACTTCCTGGATGTGCCGCTGCCAGGCCAGCGCCTTCTCCTGCTCGCGCACCGGCACCGTCTGGAACAGCCCCCACTGCGGCACCCCCACCTGCGGCCGCGCGCCGGTCACCGCGAAGTCCGGCGCCGCCACCAGGTGACCGGCCAGCACCGTCGCGACCTCCCCGCGCTCGCCGGCCAGCCGCACCAGCTGCCCCTCCACCCCGACCACCTGCCAGGCCCGCCCGTCGAAGACGATGTGCGCCCCCACCGCCAGCACCCGCCGACCCGACCCGCCGCTCACGCCGCCACCCCCCGGCCCACCACGGTCCCGGCGTCCAGCGGCCGCTTCCCCAACCCCGCGGTCAGAGCGCCGGACCACAGCAGATGGAAAGCCATCGGCCCCGCCCGCAACGGCACCCCCACCGCCGCGACCCCCTCCGCCAGCGCCCGCGGCTCGGCGAACGCCGACAGCACCGCCTCACGCAGCACCCCGTCAGCCCCGAACCGCGGATGCCGGTAGCCGGCCAGCCACCGCACATTCGCCGCCACCACCGGCGACGGCGGCTCCAGCCGCCGGTACACCCACCCCACCCCCTCACACACCTGCGCCAGCACCCGCGCCGCCCGCTGCGCCGCCGGCCCGCCCCCGCCAGCAACGGCAGGGCAGTCGGCCAGCAGCGCCCCGCCGTCCGCGTAGCGGGCGAACAACTGCGGCACCCAGGAACGCACCGTGCCGTCCTCCTCGCGCCACAGCAGCCGCACCGGCCGCCCCGCCAGGCCGGTCACCGAACGCTCGCGGTCCAACAGCACCGCCTCGGCGCCCCGGTGGCCTTGGTCGCTTCGGTCGCTGCCGCCCGCCCGTCCGGCCTTGCCGTGCAGCAGTGCGGGTGCCCGGGGCGGCCGCCGGCCCAGCCTCGGCGGCTGGAGGAGATCGCCGTCGGGGTCGAGCGCGCCGGCATGTACCCGGGGCGCATCCACCAGGCGGGACCCGAGATCACGGCGGCCATGCGGAGGGAGAACCTGCGGATCGCCGCCGTCTTCCGCGCCCACAAACGCGACCTTGCCCAGGCCCACAGCGCCGCCGCGGTCGACGAGGTGACCAGAGATCGCTCGTGAATGGCCTGCGGGCGCTCCTCGCGGGGGACCGCGCCGCCCTGCTGACGGGAGCACCGTCCGACATCGTGATCCCGGGCCCCCTGGCACGGTGGATGCCCCGCCTGGCACCGGCCGCGGTATTCGCCGCAGCCGCCGTCCTGCTGCCGATGGTCCCGCTCATGGCGGACAGCCCCGGGATGGCCACGAGCCTGCGCTGGACCTTCGCCGTGATGGCCGCCGTCTCCCTCGCCACGATCCGCCAGGACGTCGCAGCCCAGGTCAACGAGGTCTTCGCCCGCGCCGTCCCCTGGGAGAAGTAACGCACCTGGGCGGGGTCGTGCAGCGCCTGGACGGCCTCGAATCCGTGATGGGGCACGGGGCCGCCGTTGCTCGCGGTGCCGAGGCAGAGGACGGATGCGTGCTGTTCGTGCCTTTCAGGGGTTCCGCAGGCCGTTGGCCACCCGGAGGAGCTCGGAGGGCGAGAGCGCCGCGTGGTGCGGGTCGATGCTCACCACGGTGAAGGTGCTGACGCCGTCGGACCAGGTGAGGGCGCGTTCGGAATCCGTGTCGCACACGAGGGATGCGCTGTGGCCGTTGACGGACATCGGTGGACCGGCATGGGTGCCCGGTGCCGGGTCGTGGGTGCCGGCTGCGGGGAGGTTTTGGGTGATGCTCAGCGCGGGTTTGCCGACGGTCGCGTAGTAGCGGGTCCAGGAGGGCACGGTGTCGCTGCGGTTGTACGGATTGGGAGTCCAGGGTCCGGCCACGGAGCCGAAGACCTGTGGGACGTCCGATATCGCGGTGAAGCCCGGGGGGAGGTAGCCGACGTCGGCGAGCCGGGCGGCGGGGAACGGGACGAAGGGCTTTCCCGTGTTGGCCTCCGACAGCTGTCTGGTCCCCAGAGGGGCGTGGAGTGTGAGACTGACCAGACGGCCGGCTGAGGGGCACTCGTGGGTCTGGTCCACGGTGCGCCCGGTCTTCAGATCCGCGGCGACCGTCTGCGGCGTCTCGCGCGCAAACAGCCGCGGTTCGGCCTCCTGGCACGGTGCCCACATGACCGGTGTTGTGAGGGTGCGGCCGTCGGCGCTGAGGAGCACCTGGCTGAACAGCCCCGCGTCAGCTCTGGGCTCGCGGTCCGCATAGCGCACCACTGCGGACAGAGCAGCCAGGGCGACGACGGCGCCAACGACGAGGAGGGCCTTGCGGCGCCCCGGTGATGGCATTCGACCACTCCACGTTCGACGGCACGGCCTGTCCTGTTCGACCCGATGTCACCACAGTTCCAGCGCTTTCGCGGTGGCCCGCCCTCCGGCGAGCGACCGTGACACTGTTGGGCATTGGGCGCGTCGGATGATAGTACACACGTCCCCGTGGAGCGCCCGGCGCAGGTGTGCCGGGGCGGGGGGAAGGCGTTCGGTGCCGCGGTCGACCGTCCCCCGTGGACGTGGCGCCCGATGGTGTGCACGCCCGCCCGGGATCCCCTTCTTCCCGGCCCTGCCACGACAGTACCGCACCCGCCTTCGACCCGGCCCGGCGAAGCGGGCCCCACCGCACCCGCCGTCACCTTCCATACCGCCCACCGCTCCGCACGGCCCGCCGACGTGCCCGCGATCTCCACCACGGCCCAGGCGGCTCCTCGAGGCCCGGCTACTACCGGCCGGCTGGGGGACCGGGGCGGCCCGCGCCCTGACGGGCGAGGGCGGCGGTCCACTGCGGGAACTGCGTGATCGGTACGCAGGACGCGGCGGCGGCCTCGGGGCGCACTGCTGCGGCGGGGAGGAACGCGACGCGGCAGTGGCGGCACAACCAGGTCTCCCGCCACACCCGTTGGAGCTTCTGCCACTGTCCATGGTCGTGCGGCCACTGGTCGGCCGTGTCCCTGCGACGGCTCCGGTGGTCGGAGTGGACGGTGAGTCCGATGCCCAGAAGGACCGCCGCAACGAGCAACGCGCCGTAGTGGTAGCCGACCCGGTACGCGGCCTCGGAGCTCCCACCGTCGTCACGGGGGAGCAGGGTGCGCAGGCCCAGCAGGCCGAAGAAGCCGGCCAGAACGAAGAAGGTGACTGCGACCCCGGTCGTGGCCCCGCGCTCCGGCGGCACCGCCAGCAGCTCCCGGGTCGGCGGGTCCAGGGGCCGATCGGCGTCCAGCAGGGCGTCCTGTACGGCGGCGGTGTCGTCCGCGGCTGCGCACGTCGGGCAGGTGATGCTTATCGAGAGGTGGCTCCGGGGGTGATGCACGGTGGGTGTGGGAAAGCACGTAGTACAGAACAGAAAACTGACTGCCCGTATGGCCGACGCCGGACTTCACCGGGTCCGTCGGGGCCTGTTCGGTGCCTGCCGACGTTCCCGACGTCCTGGTCGTCGTCCTCGCGCAGCTGCGGCCGTGAGGACGACGCTGTGCCACGCGTTTACGAGCTGGATGAGGGCGCTCGACCTGGTGAAGGACCGCCTTTGTGACGGTACGTGGTGCGGCGGCAGGCGTGGATGGCGGTGAGTCCAATGGTCGGCGGCAGGGCTGCGCGGCGGCGTCCGGGTCGGGTGTGCTGCTGGGCGGCCGGAGGGTCCCGGGGTGTCGGCTGATGCGTTGAGGCCGTGTCTTCGCCTGGTGGGGGAAGACACGGCCTCGGTCCTGTCGGCGGTGTCGCTTGTCAGCGGTTGAGTGTTGTCTGGGCGGGGGTTCCGTATGCGCGGGTGGTGGATTCGGTGGTGCGCTGTTCCTGCAGGGCGGTCAGCTTCCGCACGACGAGGATGGCGAAGACGGCGGCTGCGAGTTCCAGCAGGTCGGAGGCGGTCAGCCAGGCGATCGCTTCCTGGTAGGAGTCCGGGTATCGGGCCTGGCCGTAGAAGTTGGCGTCCAGTCGGCCGATCACGATGGTGGCCCAGAGGGTGCCCCACCAGAGGCTGAGGAGCGTGTGAGTGATCGGGGGGGATTCCGGACTCGTCGGGGCGGGTGCTGGCCTGCCAGGTGTCGGCTGCGATCTGCCGGGGGAGCCAGAGGCCTGCGACGGGGGTGAACCAGGCGCCGATCGCCCATCCGCGCTTGAGTCTGTGGCCGTGGGGGTTGAATCTCTCGGCGTTCACCCGTACCCGGTAGAACCAGAGGATGAAGGTGACCGCCGAGGCCAGCAGGGCCACGAGGTGGAGTTGGCTTGCGTGTGATGAGGCTGGTCGATTTTGGCCAACGCTGCTGTTCACCTCACTTCGTCCGGCTTTGAACGGAGTGGGGAATATGGGGAGCGACGAGCGCCCGCCATCGGGAGCGATCGGCTGAGTCCTGCTTGATCACGCGTGTGTAGGGTGCGCTCTCATGATTGACAATTGGCGGGACGACAGGATCGGCAGCGCCCTGAACGGCGCGAACCCCACTGTGCTCCGGCGGCTTGACGCCGGCTTCGCGGTGATCGGCGACGTGCAGTTCCTGCCGGGGTATTCGGTTCTGCTGGTTGACGAGCCCGGCGTGGAGCGCCTGTCCGATCTTCCGCAGAGCAAGCGAATGGCCTTCCTGGCGGACATGGATCGGCTGGGTGAGGCCGTGGAGCGGGCCTGTCGGCGTCTGGACCCGGAGTTCCGGCGAGTGAACCTGGAGATCCTCGGCAATACCGACGGCTTCCTGCACGCGCATGTGTGGCCCCGGTTCGAGTGGGAAAGTCCGGATCTCGTCCGTCGCCCGGTGTGGCTGTATCCCGCGGAGAACTGGCGCGATCCCGCAAGCGCGCTCGGACCGCAGCATGACGCCTTGCGCGAGGCGATTGGCCACGAGCTCGATGTGCTGTCCGAGCTGGCTGCCATGCCAGAGAGCGCGGGATGAGACACGTCAACGAGGGACGACCCAACGGTCGCCCCTCGTTGACGATCGGTGATTCAGTTCAAGGGGTCCTCCGCAGCGGGATGACGTCGGTGCGGAGGTGGGGCATCGTCGGCCGCGCGGCCTCGGGAGTGGCCAGCAACGCGACGATGGTGATTGGCCGTTGGCAGTGCGGGCAGTCCCGGGTCGCGGTCGGCTCCAACGGATCGCGCGCCGCTGCGGGCTGCCGCGGGGCAGGGCGGGCCGGAGGCGGCGGGGGGAGTTCGACCCGGGCCGGCGGTGCGGGTGGTGGAGCCTGGCCGAGCCGGCGGGCCCGTTCCTCGTCCAGGGCCTGGTCGCGGCGGTGCTCGGCTTCGCGGCGGCAGACCATCGAGCAGTAGACGGTGCGGACGGTCTTCCCAAGCCTGGAAGGGGTTCTCGCAGACGGGGCAGGTCCGGGTTTCCATGTGGGCCGCGCTGCGGCGCGAGGCGGTCCGGCACTCGGGCGAGCAGAACTTCCTCTTCCGGCTCAGGTCGGTGGTGAATTCCTTGCGGCACTGCGGGCAGTTCCGCAGTTTGGGCAGGTGCGCGGTGCCGCGCTCGCGGCAGGTCGGCGAGCAGTACTTGCGGCGGCTGGCCGCGGACTCGACGGTGAAGCCGATCCCGCACTCGGGGCAGGTCCGCTCCAACTCGTCGTTGATGGTGCCGAGTTCAGGAGACACGGGCGTTCACTCCCTGGCGAAGGTTGTCGGCGTGGCCCTGGTGGTGGCGGAGCCGGTAGGAGGGGCCGTCGATGCCGACGACGGCTGCCCGGTGCAGGAGGCGGTCCAGCATCGCGGCAGCGACGGTCGCGTCGCCGAAGGCCGAGGCCCAGTCAACTGGGGCTGGCACTTGTTCCTCGGGGAGAGGATGCCCTGCGACCTGGCCGTTTCATGGGTCTGAATGTCTCTTTGATTGTCTTGCTGACAGCGCGGTTTTGTAGGCGCTACCTCCATTCGTCAGGTACGAGGAAGGTGTGCCGGATGGTGGAGTCGCGTCTGCGGGTGATCGAGGGCCGGACGGTGCCCGAGGTGCCCGTTGCCTGGGATCCATGGGAGTTCCAGGCGCTGTGTGTGGAGGCGTTCGTGGCCTCGTGGCGGGCCCGGGGGTTCAGTCCGGTGACGGTCGACAACGACATCGGCCTGCTGGAGCGAACGTTGAAGGCGCTGGGACGGCCGGCGTGGGATGTCACGCCCGAGGACATTGATCGCGTGGTCGGCGGCCTGGCCGTGGAAGGGCGGGCGCCATCCACCCGCCGCGGGTACGTCCAAATCTTCAAGGGCTTCCACCGGTTCCTGCAGGCCCGTAAGGCCGTTGAGATCGAGGCCGCGTTCGGGGTCCGGCTGGTCTGCCCGGTGGACGAGTTCAACGCCTCGCGGCATGTCGGCGACGACTCCCCGGCCCTGCTGCCGCCGCCGACCCCTGAGCGGGTCGAGGAGTTCTTCGAGTTCCTCAAGGCCCGGATCGCCACCGCCCGCAAGTACGCGCCTGCCGCCCGTGACTACGCACTGTTCCGGACTCTGTATCACGCCGGACTGCGCTCGGAGGAGGCCTCGCTCCTGGATCGTCCGGACGTGCACTTCAGCCGCGGACCGTTCGGCAAGCTGCACGTGCGGTTCGGCAAAGGTGCCCACACCTCCGGGCCCCGTCCGCGCTGGGTGCCCATGCTCGACCAGCTGGACCTGATCCTGCGCTGGTTCCTCGACGACGTCCGCGGCAAGTTCCCCGACTCGCCCGCGCTGTTCGCCGACGAGTCGGGCGGCCACCTTCACCAGGGCACTGTCCGCAACCGCCTGCGATACCTGATGGAGCTGGAGGGCCGTCCGGCCGCCGACCGGTTCAGCCCCCATGCCCTGCGGAGAGCCTGCGCGACCCACAACTACGAACGCGGAGTGGACCTGGTGGCCATCCAGCAGCTACTCGGTCACTGGACTGTCAGTTCGACCATGAGATACGTCCGGCCATCGGCCACGTTCATCGAGGACGCCTATCGACGCGCCGTGACCAGCACACTCGGCGAGCTCACCGGAGAGGAACCCACGCCGTGAACATCAAGTGGAAGCTGCGGATGGCCGCCGCCCAGCGCGAGGTCTGGACCGGCGCCCAGCTACGGCGGCTCCTGGCCGAGAAGGCCGGCCTGGAACTGTCCTCCGCCTCGGTGTCGGCCCTGTTCACCAAGGAACCCTCCCAGGTGAAGATGTCCACGCTCGCAGCGTTGTGCACCGCGTTGGAGTGCACCCCCAACGACCTGATCGAGGTCGACACCACCCCTGTCGAACGCCCTGCGGCTCCTCCTCGACCGGCAGCAGATTTGCCCCGGGTCGCCTCGGCCCGGGGCCGGTCGATGCCGCCGATCTGACCGAAGGAGGCGCGGGCGAGGTATGGGCAAAAGGCAGCGGGACTGTGTCGGGTGCGGTGCGCCGGTCGGGTTCATCGACCGGCAGCACTGCTGCCGCTGCACGGCCCGGATGAAGGACGAGGCCGCCCGCGCGTCCTGCCCTGGCTGCGGGAGGTCACGCGTCCTGCAGGCCGAGACCGGACGGTGCATCACCTGCTCGCGGACCTGCGCGGGCTGCGGCCGCCCGGTCCGGTCACCGACCGCCAGCCACTGCGGGATCTGCCGACGCGAAGCGGACAGGCAGGCCGCGAAGCAGATCTGTCCTCGCTGCCAGCGGCCCGGCTTCCTGCAGACCGGCACCGGATGGTGTGGCCACTGCTCGCGCCAGCGGCAGACCAAGCAGCCACCGCGGCAGTGCGCCGCCTGCGGCCAGTTGCGGCGTCATGCCGGGCTCGGGCTGTGTTCAGCCTGTTGGCAAAAGCACCCCGACCGACCCTTCACCGCCGCCGAGAATCTGGCCGCGCGGCTCGCCGAGCCCGTGCCCTGGCTGGCTGACTTCGCTGGCCATCTCGCCGAACGGCACTGCGCGAGTCGCGCCTGCACCGTGGGCAGGCTGCTGGAGGACGAACATCCCAACCACCCCCAGGCCCTGCTGGACCGCGCCCGCCGCCCCGGTCGGTCGATGGGCTCCCTCGCCCGGGCGCTCGAAGGCTTCTTCACTCAGCGCGGCCTTGCCCTTCCCACCGACCAGGCGCAACGGCTTGCCGCCGGACGCCGCCGACGCCGCATCGACGCCACCCCGCTCCCGCTGCGGCCGCAGGTCCAGGCGTTCGCCGAGTCCATGCTGCGAGCACGCGAGCGCGCCCTCAAGGCCGGCACCCTGCCTCGCACGGACAGCACCATCGAGGCGGCCCTGGCCATCGTCCGTGACCTCGCCCGCTTCCTGACCAGCACGCGCAACAAGCAGGACTGGGCCCTGACCGACGTACACGATGTCGAGGCATTCCTGGCGACCATGCCCAAGGCCCGGCAACGCCGGCTGACCGTGCTGAGGCAGTACTTCCGCTTCGCCCGCTCCCGCAAGGTCGTGCTCATCGACCCCACCCGGGGAGTGAAGGCCAAAGGCCCGTCAGGGTTCAGCGGCACCACCGTCGCTGTCGGGCAGCAGCGGCAGCTGTTCCGCCGCTGGACCACCGGCACCGACGCGCACCCGCATGAGGCACTGCTCGGAATCCTGGCCCTCCTCCACGCGGCCTCCAGCAGCGAGGTCCGGCTCCTGCGCGTGGACGACCTCGACCCCGTCAACCGCACCATCCGCCTGGATAAACGGCCGCATCCGGTGCCTATGGACCCGGTCAGTTGGTCGGTGCTGCAGCGCTGCCTGGCCCACCGCACGGACCAGCGCACCGACAACCCCCACGTGATCGTCACCAAGATCACCAGGAGCGGCCGGGCACCGGCGTCGACCGCCTATGTCAGCCACCTCCTGGACCCCTGCGGCGTTCCGCCTCGGACTCTGCGATGCACCCGCCTTGCCGACCTCGTGAACACTCTGGACCCCAAACTCGTCGCCGCAGCCCTCGGCATGGACCCCGAGGGCGTCATGATCTACCTCGCCGATCACGTCGACGCAGGACGCCTCCCCGACGCGTAATCTCCGCGACGGGTGGGGCCTCCGTGATCTACCGTTCAACCGATGAACTCCCACGACACGCCGACCGCCGTGACCGTCCGCTGCCAGAACAACCGCTCCGTCAGCGTGCGCCTCTGCGACTCCTCCCGGCCCGACGAGGACCGCGTGAAGTACGCCGTCGAAGCGTCCGCGCCGGGGCTGACCATTCGGGTTGACGAGGTGGTCGCCTGGAACTGGGGCACCGACCTGGCGCCCTTCCTGGAGGGACTGGCGGTCGACTTCCGCGGCTGGGACGGGCAGCGGGTCTGGCAGACCAACGACCGGGATCTCACCGTCAGCGCGGTCTTCCGCTCCGGTGGTCACGTCGGGCTGACCTGGACTCTTCGCCCGTGGAGAAGTGCGGCCGGTGGTTGGGAGGCATCCGTTACGACCTGGCTCGACGCCGGCGAGCACATGTCTGCCCTCGCGGTCGATGTCCGACGCTTCCTCACCCAGCAGGACGGGCGGCCGTGACTGATCTGCGGCTTGTCTGGACTCTCAACGGACACGGGTGGGCGGACTGCCGGATCGCTGACGGGCATGCTGATGCCGAAGTCACAGCGTCGTACATCACCAGCGCCCCCGAGGATCTCCTGACGGCGATCGCCCGGCTGGTCAGCGGTGAAGCCGAGACGCGTGCCCAGTTCCAGGCAGAGCCCACCGCTTTCCGGTGGATCTTCTACCGCGCAGGCGACGACGTGTGGATCCGCGTCCTTCAACTACCGGACGGGTCCAAGCACGACAACGCTGGCACCGAGATCTGGTCGACCCAGCAGAGCGTCGACGCCGTGGCACGAGCGGTGATCCGCTGCTTCGACGAAGTCGCCACGAAGTACGGCGAGAGCGGGTACCGCGGCAAGTGGGGCGAACACTTCCCCCGAACCGAGCTCGAAGCCCTCAGGTCGCTCTGGCGCACGCACCGGTCCGACCCGCCAGCCTGACCCCCGAACCCGTCGACATTCGGCGCTGCCTCGCACAGGTTGAGCGGAACATGTGCGCTTTGGCGATGCCGACGTTGGTGCTCAGGATCGTGCTCGACTTCAGATACCTCTGGTTGATCACCTGGAAGAGCGCCGAGGCGCCGTCCTCGGGCAGCGGCAGGTAGCCGAGCTCGTCGATGATCAAAAGCCGGGGGCCTGCGAAGAAGCGCATGCAGGTCTTCCAGCGGCCCTCCAGCGCGGCCTTGTGGCACTTGGCCGCCAGCTCGGCCGCGGTGGTGAAGTAGACGCGGTGGCCCGCGTCGACCGCCGCGCGGCCGAGCGCGACCGACAGCATGGTCTTGCCGACCCCGGGCGGGCCGACGAACAGCACGTTCGATGCGTCGTCGAGGAAGCGGAGGGTGGCCAGGTCGCGGATCAGCTTCTCGTCGACGCCGGGCTGGGCGGAGAAGTCGAAGTCCGACAACGTCCAGGGCTCCGGGAGACAGGCGAACCTTTCCCGGGCCGCCAGGCGCCGGGCCTCGGTGGCCTCGACCTCGATCTCCAGCAGCCGCTCCAGGGCGGCGGTCATCGACAGGTTCTCGGAGCGGGCCTGGTCCAGCACCCGCGGGAGGGCGTCGAACGCGTCGTTGAGCTTCAGGTAGGACAGGTGGGCCCGCAGCTGCGAATAGCGGCGCGCTTCACTCATCTGCGTGGGTGGGGTGCTCACTTGCCGAGTTCCTCCTCAGGTGTCGGAGCGGTCCGCAGCCGGTCGGCCACGGCGGCATAGGTGTCGAGGTTGATCACGACCCGCTCGGCCGGGTTCGCGCCGGCGGCCTGGCCCCGTAGTCGGTCGGCTTCCGCGAGCGCCGCGGCGGACAGCGGGCGACGAGTCTTGGTCTTGCAGGGCGCCCGGTCGCTGACCTGTGCGAGGACCGCCCGCTCCAGCGCGATCACGTGGCCCGCGTCGCGGATCGTCCGCCCGGCGCCGCGCGGCGCGAGCTGGTGGCGGGCGACCACCGCCCGGCCGGCGGTGACGATGTGGAGGTAGTCTTCGCCGAGCCGGTGTCGGACGATGACCTGCATCCCCGGCATCCCAGGCGGGACCGAGTAGAGGTTGCCCTCGAAGGAGACCAGGGCCTGCGGGCTGACCGTCCGGGTGGCCTCCAGATCGGCGGGGAACGGCAGCGTCGGAAGGTCCAACATCGGTTCAGCAGCAGCGAGTTCGGCAACTGTCACCTTCATCCCGTCCACGTTGCGGCGGCGGTCGTCCATCCGGATGGCGAGCTTGTCGACGCCGGACTGGGCCTGCTCGACGGTCAGGGCGTCCGGGACCGTTCGCCACCACCGTTGCGCGGCACTGTGGTTGGCCTTCTCCACCACGCCCTTGCGGTTGCCCCGCCGTGGCGGGCAGATCGCGACCTGGACCCCGTAGAACTTCGCGACCCCGGCGAACGCCGGGGTGACCTGCCCGCTCGACGGGTAGCAGACCGTCGCCATCCGGTCGAAGCGCCAGCGCCTCGCGGTCCCGCCGAGCTTGCGCAGCACCGCATCGAGGGCCTGGTTCAGGTGCGGGAAGTCCTCCGAGTCCGCCAGCACCGCCCGCCACCGGCCCGAATGCGCGAGCGCGCCGACCAGCAAGTGGGCGTGCGCGCCGACACCCCAGCCGGCTGGCGGGTCGGGCAGCTCGACCCAGTCGAACTGGATCTCCTCCCCGGGCGGGTGCGCGATCACGGCCCGGTCCCGGCCCTTCGACGCCTGGCACGGCTCGCAGTGCGGCCGCACCTGGTAGCGGCGAAGCGCCTCCGTGAACGTCGAGTAAGCGCCCCGGTAGTCGAGCTGGACCACCTCATCGAACAGTGCTGAGGCCCACAAGTGAGGGTCGTCAGCCAGGCGTTGGCGGCAGTAGTCCAGGAACGGCACGAAGGCGTCGGGAGCCTGGCGACGCTGCTGCGGAATCCGCTCGCCGTTCAGGTAGGCCCGGATCGTCTTGCGGTCCCGGCCCAGATGGCGGGCGATCGCCGAGATCGTCCAGCCCTGACGGCGCAGAGCGTGCGCGTCGAGGTCTTCTTCCACTGTGAGCACCCAGCCCCTCCGACGAGGCCCAACCGTTGCTCACGCAGGCTTGCCGCAGCCCACCCCAGCTATCCAGACACGCCGGAGAGGATCACCCAAAGGGTGGGGAACCAAGCCCAGCATGTTTGGCCCAACCCCCAGCACCACCTGGGGAGATTCAACCAGCGCCATCAACAGGCCGAGCTTCTGGAGGCCTTGTATGCCACCTAGACCGGGTGGGCTGTCCGATGACGGGTTCGGTACAGCGGACGGTGCCGACCCCCCGTCGAACCGCGAAGGACACAGGCCGGCGTAGTCGCAGAAGCGGCGCAAAAGCCTTGTTTCGCTGGAAGCGAGACTAATCGTCTAATTTCGGATGAGTATCTATGCGGATAGAGATGGGGGCGATCACCGAAATAGGCTTCCTGCTGGCCGAAGGTTTGTCGGGAGGGGAAAGCAGTGGGCGATCTCAAGGTTGACCCGGGAGAGATCTACAAGTCCGCGGGTGTGGCGCGGGCCATCGGCGAGGACTTTGCGAAGCCTTGTCAGGCAGTGGCTACTGCCAGTCAGACGGCTGTCAGTCAGCTGACGGGTTGGTCGGTGGCCGCGCGGCTCGGCCAGGTGGCGGGTGGCTGGGCGCCCGTGCTGTCGAGTGTCGGCGACCGTCTCAAGAAGACGGCTGACAATCTCACCGCCACGGCGCAGGCCTACACGAACAACGAGCACGCCAACGTCGAGGTCTGGCACAAGCAGAAGATCGGCGAGGCATGGGAGAAGCCGGGCCAGTGAGCAACGACTTTGAACTGCTGTTCAGCTTCGACCCGACCGGGCTGCACGACGCTGCCAAGGCGTGGCGCGAGCTGTCCAACGGGGCCCACTCCGCCGACACCAGGCATCGCAACCAGGTCAACGGACCGCTGCGACACTCGAACTGGGAAGGGGAGGACGCGAAACTGGCGTTCACCACCTTGGGCCGGACCGAGCAGATCCTGGAGATCGTGCGGGTCGAGTCCGCCGCTGTCGCACTCACCCTGGACACCGTCGCCGACCGGATCTCCCAGGCACAGACCAACCTGAAGAACGCCGTGCACCGCGCGGAGGAGTGGGGCCTGAGTGTCGGCTCCGACGGGACGGTGAGTCTGCCGCCGCTGAGCAAGGGCGAGCAGAATGACCCCGAGGCCAGAACCGACCCCGAACGCAAGGCGCTGGCCACCCTGCGGGGGGACGCGCAGGACTGGATCAACAAAGCGTTGGCCGATGCGAAGGAGGCGAACGACCAGGGGGAGCGTGCCCTCGGCCGCCTCGATGCCGACATCCTGACCCAGCCGCGGGTGTTCGGCTCCACCGCAGAGACCGCCACCGATGTGAAGGACGTGGCAAAGGACCTCGGCCTCGCCGGTCTGGACGTCCCGGACAACAAGGACCCGCAGAAGTCCGCCGACTGGTGGAAGTCGCTGACCCCTGAGCAGCAGAGCAGCTACATCGCGCTCTACCCGGACAAGGTCGGGCAACTGGACGGCCTGCCCGCAACGGTTCGGGACGAGGCGAACCGGCTGGTCCTCGACCAGCAACTGGACGCGCTGAAGGCCGGCAGCCCGCGCGGAAGCGGCATGACGTATGACGAGTACAACGCCCTCCAGGCAAGGCTGGTGAAGTTCAAGGAAGTGCTCGACCAGCACGACAACGCGGCCGAGGACAAGCAGTTGTTCCTGCTCGGGCTCGATGCCAAGGCCTACGACGGCGACGGTAAGACGATCATCGCCATGGGGAACCCCGACACCGCCGACCACACCGCAGTCCTGGTGCCGGGGACGGGAACGACGATCGACAGCACGAACGGGAACCTCGCACGCGTCAACGACATGCAGGACGCCGCGAAGAAGGCGGCGAAGGGGACGATTCCGAAGGTGTCGGTGGTCTATTGGCTCGGATACGACGCCCCCGAGGTCCCGGTCCTGGAAGCGAACAACCTCTCCGTCGCCTGGACGGGCCGGTCCGACGACGGCGCTGAGGCCCTGCGCCAGTTCACCCAGGGCACCCGGGTCGCCCAGGGCGACCACCACAGTCATCTCTCGGTCTTCAGTCACAGCTACGGGACGACGCTCGTCGGTGCGGCCGCCGCGGGTGGGAACGGACTGGGCGCCGACGACATCGTCGCCATCGCGAGTCCCGGAATGACCGTCCAGCGTGCCGACCAGCTCCACATCGACCCGAGCCACTTCTGGACCGGCAGGGCGGCGGACGACCCGATCGAACTCGCCGCGGGCCTGACCCTCGGCGACGATCCGATGATCGACCGGTTCGGCGGGAACAACTTCGAGGTCGACACATCCGGACACAGCGGGTACTGGGACGGCGGCAAGAGCCTCGACAACCAGGGCCGCCTCATAATCGGGAGACCGCCGACCACGGTTCCCAAGCTGCACGACAGCCCGCCACCTCCCCCGTGACCGCTGAAGCTGGGCCGACCAGGGCCAGCCTGGCTGTTCCGGTTGCTCACCCCCCGTCCCGGCCGCAAGGAATCTCACTGTGCCGTTCCCCCTTCCACGACCCGCCGCACGCCGTGTCGGAGCCCGACGTCTGGGCGCTGCCGCGATAGCGCTCTGCCTGCCACTGATCCTCGGAGGATGCATGTCCACGCCCGGCCCCAACGATCCTCTCCCCGTCAAGGCCCGCCAGGACGCCCAGGACTGGGCCCAACACATGACCGAGTACATGGCGCAGACCGCCGGAGCAGCCCTCGACCCCGGCAGCGCCGAGCCGATCTTCAGCGACTGCGTCGGCAAAAACGACGAGGTCCGGGAGGACGGCCGGTACAAACTGATGTACGCGGTCTACAGCTCCACCCCACTCGAACAGCATCCTGAGGCCGTCCGCAAGGTCCGCACGATGCTCGAACAGCAGGGCTTCAAGATCGACGGCTACCGGGAGAGCGTCAACGGCAAGGTGGACACAGTCCTCGACGCATCCCAGGCATCGAGCCGATACCTGGTCACTGTCGAGACCACGAGCGGAGGGCTTCTGGCCTTCAGCGTCAGAACCCCCTGCTTGATGCCCCCCACAACAACAGAGACTCCTCACTGACACCGCCCCGTTCTGGCCGCGCCGACCGGCGCTCAACCGCGGATCCCGGCTGCCCACGCCTACGCCCGGGCTCGCGCCGCCGCCGGCGACCAGTAACCGACCAGCCAGAGCAACCGCCAGCTCCGCTGCAGGCGAGGATCTCCTCTGTGGTGACGGCGATGTCGTTGGCGATGCAGGCGAGGATGTCCTCGGCCTGGGCTCGCCGCGAGCGCGACGGCCCGGGCACGGCGTTCTCCGAGCACGCCCTGGACGTCGTCGCCACCGCCAGCCTCCTCGCCCGCGCCGGGTTCGGCCACCTCCAGGCGATCTCCACCGAGGTCGAGCACCCGCTGCCCGGCCGCCCCGCCCGCTACGCCGACCTCGTCCTGCGCGACCCCGGCGCCAGCGTGCCGGTGCTCCTGGCCGAGGTCGACCGCGACAACGAGACGGTCGGCCAGCTCGTGGAGAAGCTCGCCTCCTACACCGCCTGGTGCGAGCCCCGCGCCACCGGCAACGGAAGAGGGTGGAAACGGCGTTTCCACCCCGACGCTGCCGGACCAGCGGGAAGCCCACACCGGCGACTCCTCCGCAGTCACAGTCCGGCTGGTCCCCTCCGATCCCCGGGCAACCGCACAGCTCCTCGTCGACGCGATGGACCACCGCCAGGCCGTCCAGGTGGCGTCCGAGCTGCTGGAGATCCTGAAGCGCGAGGCCGAGCCAAAGCACGGTGAGCGCTGACGCACCCGCCCGACACCCTCATGCGACGCCCGGCCCTCGCCGGGCGTCGCACGGGTTTCCGCCAGCCTGCGCGAGCTGCGGGGCACGCGGCTTTCGCTTCGAGGGGCTGGATCCGCTTCGAGTGAAGTTCGTTGGCATCGAGTGATGGACTGTGCCCCCTTCTGTCGGAACGCTCGCCCTCGGGGTCGACCCGAAATCGCTCTTTAGGTCGCATCGGGGAACTGTTCGAGTGTGCGCGATCATCCGGAATTAAAGAATCCCCCAAGGGAATTCAGGAAACCGGATCAGCTAAATCCGGATCTTAATGGTGTGGAGGTTCGAAAGTTCGTGCCAATTTTTCGATTGGCGTGTACGTTCTAATCACATCCGCCGCACTTGAGGCAGGGGGCCTCAGATTTTTCGCGGCTAAGAGGGGGTTACATCTCAATGCGTACACGCCGCTCCGTGGCTGCTGTCAGCGCCACGGCACTCGCACTCGCGCTCGCCGGCCTGGTGGGCGCCACAGGCGCCCAGGCGGCGCCGCAGGCCGGGGCAGCCGGCCAGGCGTCCCGCGCGGCCGACGTCGTCCAGCGGGCCACCGGAACCGCAGACATCGCCCGCAGCACCACCGGCGCGGGGGGCGCCACGGCCCAGGTCTCCAAGCCCAGCGGCAGCGTCGTCGTGACGGCGCCGACCACGGCCTCCGGGAGGGTCGCGGTCACCGCTGCGAACGGCAGCACCGTCACCGTGGCGCTGCCGGCCACGACCGGCACTGCGGGCGTCACCACGGCCGAGGGCACCACCGTCTATCCGGGCGCTGCCCGCGGTACCGACCTGGCGGTCCAGGCCACCACAGACGGCGGCGCCCGCGCCCTCGTCACGCTGAAGGACTCCAGCGCGTCCACCGAGCAGCGCTTCGACCTCGGGCTGCCCGACAACACCCGCCTCGTCCCGGCCGACGGCGGCTACGACATCGTGCAGAACGGCGCGTCCGGCGCCGCCTTCTCCCTGGGCCACATCGACGCTCCCTGGGCCAAGGACGCCACCGGCAAGTCCCTCCACACCAGCTATCGGCTGGAGGGCAACACCCTGATCCAGTCCATCGACACCGACAAGAACACGGCCTTCCCCGTCGTCGCGGACCCGAAGTGGACCTGGGGCTGGGTCACCGGGACCGTGTACTTCGACAAGAACGAGACCGGCCACACAGCAGCGGACTCCGCGTTCGTGGCGGCTGTCTTTGCTTTCGCCCCGCCGCCGTTCGACGTTTACGGGGTCCTGAACGCCGCGAACATTTCGCGCGTCGCCTGGAATGCCCAGAACGACAACCAGTGCGTGGAAATCAAGATTCCGACTTTCCAGGCCTACGAGTACAGTGGCGGGTACTGCAACTAGCAGTCCAGAAGGGCGAAGGCTATGGGGATATCCGCGCATGTGATGGCACCGCCGCTCCTTGCGGTGGCGGTGGTTCTGCTCGCCGTGAAGTGGGTCCGACGGCGGAGGGCCGGTAAGCCCGTGCCGCTGCTGCCGCGGTCGCCGCAGGCCTGGGCGGTCGCGTCCGCCGTGCTCGTCCTGGCGACGGTCTCGGGAGCGATGGCCGGTCAGCTCTGGACGGCGGTCATACCCGCTGTCGCGCTCGGTGGGCTGGCGGGTGCCGTCGCGGATCTTCGCTACGGCTCCCCTCGCTAACGTACATCCAGGGTGCGGCCCGGACGGTTCGACCGTCCGGGCCGCACTTTTAGTTGTGGCCGAAGCCTGGGCCCGGGCTTTCGCCCGCGGCCCGCGTCAAGCCCTGCACGCCTGGACAACTTCACCGCACAACGGCCGTCCAAGAAGGAGGCGCCGTCCTGGTTGCCTCGCCCGAGCGCAGGGGACGGACACAGATCCTGCCGACTACCTGACAGGCCGGGCGGTCGTCCGCCTTCACGACCGCCTGGACGACCTCGCTGCTGGGAGCAGGAGCGGCGGAAGGGTGTGGACTGCCGAGATGCAGGCCGAGATCTACGGCGACAAGCAGGCCTCTGCTGGCCGATCCGGCCCCGGCACCACCAAGGTGCCGGGGCCGCGGCATGTTTGCGACAGGGCTGTTCGAACGAGGCGCGCCCCCACCTGGCCTGCTTCCAGGAGTTGAACGGGCAGCGCGGCAGGCAAGCGGAACGAGGGCGGCTCTGACTGCCGGCGTGCCGTGCAGGGTTCGGATCGCGGCACCTAAACGTCGGAACATGACGTTCCGTAAGTCTTTACCTTCGGGTCGTGAACCTTTCGTCTGTTCGAAGGATTTGATGCATCTAACAGCACAGCGCGCTCATGCCCCCCAGCAGAGCGTGATCATGTGCCGTTCCCTGCCCAACGGAGAAGGATTCCCAACGCCCATGTGTATCCATCCCCCCATCCCACCGCGGCCCGCCGCCGTGGCCACCGCACCCGTCCTGCCCTGCCCTGGCCGCTCCCGCCGCCCGCGCGGCAGCGGTCCCGGACCCGGCCGGGGAGGCGTCGTCGTGACCGAGCAGCCCTTCGCCGACACCGCCGGCACCACTCCCGGCGTGGAACTTCCCATAACCCTGGAGGCGTTCCAGCGGCTTCACGCCGACGCGTACTTCGACTACACCTACGCCTGCCTCGGTGACGCCCGCCTCGCCCAACAGCTCGTCAGCGAGGCCTTCCTCGAACTCGCCGACTGCTGGGACCTCGTCCTGACCTACCCCCAGCCCGCCGCCACCGCCTGGGCTGCCCTGCGCCACCTGGTGGAGGCGGAACGGGAGCGCCTGGACCGGCTGGACGAGCGCGTCGCGTTCTCCGTGGCGCTGCGCCTGGAGTGGGAGCCGTGGCTGGACGACCTGGACGCCATCACCACCGGCGTCGACGGCCTGGAAGCGGGCATGGCGCTCGGCGCCGCCATCAAGGAGCTGCCCGCAGCGAAGTTCGACGTGATCGTGCTCCGCTTCGTTGTCGGCCTCAAGGTCGCGGGTACGGCCCAGGCCATGGGCACCGACGAGG
Source organism: Kitasatospora sp. NPDC087314 (assembly GCF_044744365.1). NCBI lineage: Bacteria > Bacillati > Actinomycetota > Actinomycetes > Kitasatosporales > Streptomycetaceae > Kitasatospora > Kitasatospora sp. NPDC087314. The sequence continues at coordinate 22,027 of NZ_JBIUYE010000006.1, read as the reverse complement.
GCACGGTGAAGTCCCTGACGACGCAGGCCCGCACCAAGCTGGAGGCCCGGCTCCGATCCCGTCGGCTTCTCCGCCCCGGCACCACCAAGAAGGATCAGGAGTGACTGTGACACCACGCGAGGACGGCCCTCACTTCCCCGACATCGACTTCCTGCTAAACGCCGCGGGCCCCTTGCCCGCCGACCGCCCCCGCTACGACATGAACGCCGGCCGCCGGTACGTCGCCGAAGGCCTGGCCGCCCGCCGGACCGAGCGGTCCGCAGCCCCCGCCCCCCAGCCGCAGCCGTCTCCGGGATCGACGGGCATCCACGCCGACGCCCGCCGCGACCTGCGGGCCCTGGCCACGGTCGTCATCAACGAACCCGGCTCCTGGGAGGAGATCGAGACCCTCGCCAAGGACTGGGAACCCAACGGCGCCCTGATCTTCGGCTGCCTCCTCGACCTTTCCGGCCGGCACCACTCCGCCACCTGGTGGTGGCAGTTCGCGGCCGGCGCCGGAAGCCACCTCGCCGCCTACTGCATGTACCTGCACCACCTGCGCCGCGGCGAACTGCGCGACGCCGAGAACTGGTTCAACCAGGCCGCCTGCCTGGAGGACGGCACCAGCGCCCCCCTCGCCCCCAAGCTCCCCGACCTGCCCGGCTACGCGCGCCTCGCCTCCCGCCTGGCCCCGCCCCTGCCCGACCCCGCCGGGCTGCCCCGCCCCGACCGCGCCCTGCGCGACGCGATCAACGGGTTGCCGCGCGAGGACGAGGCCGGTGGCCTCCTGAGCCTGCCCACCGACGCCATCGCCGACCGGCTCCAGGAACTGGCCTCCCACTGACCCGCTCCCGCCCGCACCCGACGGGCGGCGCCCACCGGAACGGAGAAGACCTCGATGCACACCGCCCACGACCCCGCCACCATCGCCCTGGCCACCTCGGCCGCCGGCTACCTCCTCACCCTCACCGCACTCGCGATCACCGCCATCGCCGCCCCGACGCACGCCCGCCGCCGCGAGGCACGCACCCTCCTCACCCTGCTGCTCAACCGCAGGACCTGACCACTCTTCGCTTTCATTGAGTGGCGTCGTCGGGTGTGCCGTCTCAGAGCCGGCGGAGCATCGTTTCGCACTCCCGGCACCGCCTGTCGTAGAACATGGGCGGGTACCACGGCTCACCGGGCCGGGTGGGGCTGTAGTGCGCGTGCTCCATCGGGGTGGTGTCCTTACCGCACAGCGTCCACGCCTGGGGGTCTTCCAGGGCGTCCGGATCGGCGCCAGCAGCGTGAACCATAAGGACGGCGGGCCCAACTCCCTCCGCCCCAAGATCCCGGTCAGACTCCAGCTCGAAGAGGACAACGATCGTGGCCATGCCCCGACCGTGCGCCACGGTGGTCCCGTTCGCATCCCGGCCGCTGGACGAGCCGACGCTCTCAACCGTCCGAGGACATGAGAAAGGCCCCGGCGGCACCAGACCGGGGCCGATGGGAAACGGACCTACCAGGCCACCCCGAGAGCCTCCAGCTGCCCGAGCTGTTCCTTGGTCAGCTTGTCCCGTCTCGCCTTCTGGTTGTTCAGCCAGGATCCGAGGGACACCCCGCCCTCCTTGTGGGTGCGCGGCACCCGGACGTGCCCCTCACGCCCGACGAACGCGGCCAACGCCGCCAGGCCGGCACCGAACCGGTCCGCGCGGGAGGCCTTCGGCTTCGCCGCGGCCGCCGTCCGCGCGGCGGCGAGCTCCTGGTCCTCCTCGATGCTGAGCGCGGCCGGCAGGTCCCGCGCTGTCCAGTCGACATCTACCGGCCGTAGCCACTTGAGTCGGAAGTGAACGAGGCCAGCCGATCAAGGCCGCTGCTCCAACAGCGTCCGGGCTTCTCCTGCGGTCTGCCTCACGTCCTCGTCATCGTGCTTTTCCATGGCACGGATGAGTGCGAGGCTTTCCGGTTCCTCCGGCCACAGCAACGCGAGCAGCTTGATCACATGGACCCTGATGACGGCCGGATAGTCCTTCTTGGTGTGCTCGCATACAACAGGCCATGCCAGGTCGGGGAATCCTGCTGCGAGTACTCGGAGCGCGGTGCTGCGGACGTCCGGGTCGGTGTCGGTGGCGGCGGTTAGGACGGTTTGGTGGGTGTCCTGGTGGTCCGGCCACCGCTCTCCCAGTACTTGAAGTGCGGTCCTGCGGACATTCGGGTCGGTGTTGGTGGCGGCAGTTAGGACGGTTTGGTGGGATTCCTGGTGGTCCGGCCACCGCTCCGCCAGTACCCGCAGTGCGGTGCCGCGGACGTCCGGGTCGGTGTCGGTGTTGGTGGCGGCGGTTAGGACGGTTTGGTGGGTGTCCTGGTGGTCCGGCCACCGCTCCGCCAGTACCCGCAGTGCGGTGCCGCGGACGAATGTCGTGTCGGTCGTGTTGGTGGCGGCAGTTAGGACGGTTTGGTGGGATTCCTGGTGGTCTGGCCACCGCGCCCCGAGTATTTCCAAGGCGGCGCCGCGTAGGAACGAATCCCAGGGGATGCGCGCCTGGCACACCGTCTCCTTCAGGTCTCGGCTCAGCGCCGCAGCGATTTCGCCGCCCCGAAACGCGCTTTCCCCTGACTGGGTCGCGTAGTACCAGCGCAGGTAGCGTTCCCGGCCGCTCCAGAATCGGTCGAAGGTCCCGAAGGCTGGCAGGGCTTCCTCGATGGAGACAAACGTCGACTGACGCAGCGTGGTGGTGAGGGTGTTGATGACGGCATCGCTTTGCGCGGCCACGGAGAGGTGCCGGTCCTTGACTCCCGGGGCCGGGGAGGCGCCGATTTCCTTGACCTCGGCCAGGACACGGATGGCCAGTACCAGCATCGGCACCAACCAACTACTGTGACTCTCCTCGCGCCGGTGTTGGTGAAGGAGGTGCGCGATGAAGGCCGCCACACCACGCTGATGAAGGTTGCCGGCTATGAGGAGCAGCACCTCGTGCCACCCGGGGTCGCCGGCACGCTCGGCCAGGACCCCGACCATCTCGTCGCGGGTCCATTCCTCCTCATAGGAACGGTCCAGGAGTTCGGTGGCGGCGAGGTACTCAAGGAAGGTGCGGTGGACGAACCCGTAGATGCCCCCGCCGTAATGGGCGAGGAGGAAGTTGCGGGTACGCAGCCGGTCGACGACGTGATCGGCGGCGATGTCGGCAGCAGTGCGGGAGATGTTCTGCTCAGTCAGGTAGGTGCTGATGATGCCGGTCAGCTCGTCGTGCTGGATGAACGTGCCGGCGGGCCGGCCCGCGCCTTCCTGCATGCGGCGGGCGATGCGCTGAAGCACCTTGAGGCGTTTGTCGACGTTGAGCCACTCCAGTGCCTGAGCGGCCTCCCCGGTGACGGGCGAGTGGGGGGTGAGGAACTTGGCGTCCTTGTCCCACTGCTCGATGAGCACCTCCACCGCGTGGGCGTAGACCTCGCGCCGCTCGCGGGGGATGGTCTTCCCGAGTCCCATGGACGCCAAGACGGTCAGCAGCAGCGGGTTACCGGCCAACTCCGCCACCGCCCGAACTCCCCGCACCGCCCCCAGAAGACGCTGCGTGAGCTGGGATGCCAGGGACGGGTTCTCCGGATGGGCCGCGGTGTACCAGCGGCGGATGAACTGCTCGACCTGCCCGTGCTCCAGGTCCTGGAGCATCACCTGCGTGAACCCCGCCGCAGTGAACTCACCCGCCCGGTAGCCGTACTCCCGCGACGTCACCACCACCCGCACTCCCGGGTGATCGGAAGCGAAAGCGGTGATCCGCCGAGCGGTCTGCGCACGCACAGCCGGATCGAACACCTCGTCCAGACCGTCGAAGAACACCACGGCACGCCCCTGCGCGAGCAGATCCTCCAGCACGGACCGCGTCAGACACATCCGGTCCTGACGGTCCACATACTCCAGGAAGTCCTCGATCGTCCGATCACGCCACTGCGCCTGCGCGTACTGCCGCAGCTCCACCACCACCGGCACCAACCCGTCAAGCTCGACGAGCTCGGCCGGCAACTCCTCCAACGCACCGGCCAACGCCAACGCCGTGTACTTCGCCAGCGTCGACTTTCCAGCACCAGGATCACCCAGCACCACCACCCGCCGATCACCCTCACCCGCCAGCACCTCCAGCACCGGCCGGGTCGGCTGTGACCGGTAGGTTTCCTGCAGAGCGCGAACCGCTTCCGCCTCCAACCCCGGCGGCAGATCGGCGTCCGCCAACTCGCCCGCTGCCAGCAGCCGACGCACCTCACCCGGCACGTGGGCCACGTGCGGGCGGCACGACTGCGGCATGAACACCTGACGCACCTCGATCTTCGGCTGCTCACCGGCGCTGCCGGAAGCGCCCAGGACGTCGAGGTTGAGCCGCCAATGCACCTCCCGCACCCGCCGCCGGTACGCCTCCAGGGCCGCAGCCCACTCAGCGGCACGCACCTGGCCCTGCGCGGCGGCATCGCCGCCAGCGGCCATGCGGGCAGCCTCACGTTCTGCCCGAGCCCTGTCCAGCAACCGCTCCCACCGGGGACGCTCCGCGCGCAGCCACCGCTCCTCCACCCGGCCATCGGCCGCCAGCGAGGGGGCCCCGGCCCAGGCCGACCACACTGCTACCACCGCCAGCAGAACCTCGGCGTCCTGCGGAACCTGCGCCTCGCCCGCACGACCGGCCGGCGGCACCCATGAGCTGATCCGCTTCCCGGCGAACCTCTCCGTCCCGGCCCGCCCGGTGCGCCGCACTGCCTTCTCCAACTCCAGCTGCCCACACAGAGCCTGCTGAGCCTTGCGCTCCTGCTCCGCCCGCTCCTTCAGCTCAAGCAGCCCCCCGTGCAGCGCTCGCCGCCTCGGACCCAGCTCCAGCTCGTTCTCCGGCATCGTCCGCCGCCTCGCCTCTCGCCCGCGCGTGCCCGCCCCACCCGCAACCGGGCCGCCGGGCACCCGTGACCGATCACCGCTGACCAGCAGCGTAGTGCCCACCACGCCCTCTCCGCCCGCAACTTGGGACACCCCGGACACCCAGATGCCACATTCGAGACCGACGCCGGGCCCGGCATCCCAACACCACCGACCACCGACAAGGACACCCGCCATGAACGACGACATCACCCACAAGCCCAAGCCCGCCGACGCATACACCGGCGCCGACACGGCAACGGACGCCGCGCCCGCCCCTGCTGGGACCTTGGTCCTCCGCGAGATCGGGCGTACCGCCCTGCTCTCCCTGGCCGCCACTCCCGCCCCGATCCTGGTCGCCGTCGTCGACTGGTGGCTGAAGACCCACTGATGCCTGGCCCCGATGGGCGTGACGGCTGCGTAGCACTGGCCGGCCACGCCCATCAGAGGTCCAGTAGCTCCCACTCGTGCCGCGCTACGCCCACTTGACATTCCCCTCGTAGCGTGGAGTCGTGACCAGAGGGGAAGTTGAGGGTCATGGCGGGGAAGAGGCGCTCGTACGGCAGGCGGCCGGTCCCCTTACGAGGGATTGCCGAACCAACGGGTCCGGTAGTGCTCCTCCTCCGGTGGCCACCCGATCTGCAGCCCGTTCTCGTCGGCAGCGTTGTACACCCACAGCGCCGTATCGCCCAGTTCGAGCGCGAACCCCGTCAGCATCCACGCCGGCGGACGCTGACCGCCGCCCGCACTGGCCACACCCGGGCTCCACTCGGTGACACCAACCGCGGTCACCGTCCGTCCGACCACCTCGTCCAGCACCGGATGCGCGTCGCTGCGCCAGGTCAGGGACCAGTCGTTCCACCACATCGGCGCCGTGCCGGTGTCGATCGCTGCCGGGGTGGCAGACAGGAGGTCGAGCCGGTTCACGCAGACCGCGGCCTGCCGGCCGCCGATGGCGAGGAGCACGGGCAGGTCCGCGAACCACTCACCCTCCTCGCCGATCCAGACACCCCAGGCCCCGGTGACCCGTTCACCGACCAATGAGCCAAGCCACTGCCCCTCACAGCCCGCCATCTCAGCGGCGCTGCTGTGCCAGCAGGGCCGCCACCCTTCAATTCCCCAAGTCGCTTCCACACGGCCCAGCCCACACCACGATCCAAACACGCCGCCACTCCATTCCCGCCGCGCAGCCTCCCGGAGCCGGGACCAGGTCTACGCCCACTCGACTCCGTGCTCGGCGAGTTGTGCGAGCTGCCCCGGGCTGAGCTTCGCCCGGCGTGCCTTCGTGTTGTTCAAGAACGCACCCAACCCCACGGAGACGACCTCAACGCTCTCCTCCCCGCCGGGACCGGTCACCACGATCTCCAGCGGCTCCTTATGCGGCCGGGGCACCTTGGCATGGCCCTCGCGTTCAACGAAGGCGGCCAAAGCGGCCAAGCCCTGCTGGAAGCGGTCCGCCCGCGGCGCCTTGAGCTTGGCCTCAGCGGCGGCCTTGGCGGCCACGAGCTCCTGGTCCTCCTCGATGCCGATCGCGGCGAGCAGGTCCCGCTGGCTTGCCTCCAGGCCGGGCCAGTCGGCGCGCTGCGCCCGCACCCAGCGGCCGAGCTGCTCACCCTCGAACACGACGTCGGCGGGCAGCTGCGCCCAGTCGACGCGGCCGTCGGACTCCAACCACCACTGTCGGGCGGTCGCGTACGCCCGCTGCCAGGTGATCGGCCAGGCCGGGCACCACCACGGGTCGATCTCCTCCAGCGCGGCCCGCCGTTCCGACGCCAGAGCCCCCGGCTGGTCGACCGGCACCTGGGCCGCGGCCCGCAGCTCGGACAGCCACGTGCCGATCGGATAAGAACCGATCGAGGCCCGCGCCGGACAAGCCAGAGATCCACCGTGCTCCTTCGCCCAGACCCGCGCCCAGGCCAGTCCGGCCTCGAACCGGGCGTCGCCGCCGATCACCACGTCTGCCGTCTTCAGGTGTTTGATCTTGACCCAGTCGCGGGAGCGGGCGCCGGGGCGGTAGGGGGAGTCGGAGCGTTTGGCGATCACGCCTTCCAGTCGGTATTCCTTCGTCCAGCCGTAGGCGTCGGGGACTGAGGTCCAGGCTGGCGGGACCCGCAGCCTGGGGTGGTCCAGGTCCAGGTTCTCCAGGATGGTGCGGCGCCGGCGGTACGGCTCGGCGAGCAGCGGGCGGGCGTCGTGCAGCACGTCGAAGGCGACGAACAGGGCGGGCGTGCTCGTTGCCGCTGCGCGGACCGAGGCCGGGCGGGTGCGGTGGATCCGGGTCTGCAGAGCGGTGAACGAGGGCACGCCGTCACGCATCACGACGATCTCGCCGTCCAGGACCAGCGGGCTGGCCACCTTGGCGAGTGCCTCGGCGACCTCGGGGAAGCGGGCGGTGTAGTCGGTGTCGTGCCGGCCGGTCAGCCGCACCGAATCCCCGTCCCGGTAGGCGACGGCCCGCGCGCCGTCCCACTTCACCTCCGCCTATGTGGGCTCAGCGGGACTGAAACGCGGTGAGGTCGCTGATGGCTTCTGACCTGCTTTGTTTCACGGGTTGAGAGAGCGTATAGGCGTGCTGTAAGAGGGCGCTGGCCTGGGCATTTATGGGACGGTGTGTCAGGGGGTGCCTCGTGTGTGGCGTCTAACCTGGGGTGTTTCAAGAGCTGCAACTGTGTTCCGAACAGCGCCAGTAGGCCCGGGAGAAGAAGGCCAAGCAGGCCCACCACGAGCTGATGCGGACCCTGGCCTGTGCCGACTGTGGCCAGGTCCCGAAGGCGGAGAGCACCTACGAGTACGGGATCCACGGACAGTGGACCCGCCGCCCCGGGGGCCGCTGCTGGCCCTGTCACGGGAAGCACCAGGAGCGGCAGGAGAAGGAGGCCGCCGCCGCGCTCGAGCGCCTGGAGGAGGCCCGCGCGGCGAACGCGGAGCTGCGCTCGTGTTGGACGTTTCGGGGCTCTATCGGCGGGGAGGAGGGCTCACTGCTGGAGCTCGCGGAGAAGGCCGGCTCGGACCGGTTGGAGTGCCCGCAGTGCGTCAGCGACCGGGAGGTGGAGGGGCTGGGCCCGTTGGTGCTGCCGGTCCCGACCAGGCGGGAGCTGGTGGCCGCGCTGGTGTCCGCTCCGGGCGATCTGTGGTGGGAGGAGCGGGTGCTGCACGCGAGGCTCTACCCGGTGAGGGGCCGCTGGGTGTGACCTGTTGGTGGTTGTGGGCGTGGAATGGCCTCTCATGTCGGGTTGTCTGGACCTTTGTTTGTGCCTGTTGGGGTGGTGGGTGGGTGGCTGGGGTGGTGACTGTGTGTGGTTGTTGGTGGGGTCGGGGGTGGGGTCGGCTGTTGGCGGGGGTCGGTTCGGTGTTGTGGGTTGTGTTCGGGTGTGAATTCGGCCGGGTATTCCGTGCTGCTGCTTTTATGGATTGGTTGCTTGTGGTGGTTTGAGTTCGGGTTGGAATCGCGGGGTGCGGGGGTGGGTGTTCGGTTTGGTGGTGAGGGGCTGGGCTCTGGTCGCCGTGCCTGTCGGCGGGTGGCTGCCGTCCGGGCCGCGCCCGTCCAGGCGGCGCCCGTGCTGTGGATTGTCGTGGGGATGGCAGTGGGGCTTGTCGTGAAGTGTCAGTGGGTTTGTCACGGGGTGGTGTCAGCCGCGGGGGCGGGGGCTGGGGGTAGGCCAAGGCTGAAGAGGACGTCGTCGGTGAGGTGGAGTTGGTTGGTGGCGGGGTGGTGCTGGATGAGGCCGGCGGTGAGGAGGTCGTAGGCGGCGTGGTGTTGGAGTGGCTGGTGGGGATCGGTGGTACCGGTGCGGTGGATCTGGTGGAGGGTGCTTATCTCTGCGCCGGTGAGTGGGCCCGGCTGGGTGGAGGGCGTGCCGTGCAGGGTGTGGTGGCGGCTGGCCAGCCGGTCTGCCTGGTGAGGGGTCAGTAAGAAGACATCTCATTTGGACTTGTAGGCTGCTCCCGTGACGATCGTGGAGCGCTTGGTACCGGACGAGTTGTGGGAGCTGTTCCAGTTGGTGGTGCCGGAGGCGCCGACTCGGCCGCAGGGCGGTGGTCGGCGTCGCTACGCGGATCGTGAGGTGTTGGCGGCGATCGTGTTCGTCGCGACGTCCGGGTGCACCTGGGCCCAGCTTCCGCCCTGTTTCGGCCCGTCCGGGCCGACCGCCCACCGGCGATTCGCCGAATGGAGCGGGGCCCGGGTGTGGGCCAAGCTCCACCGGGTCGTCCTGGACGAGCTCGGCGTGCGCGGCGAGCTGGACTGGTCGAGGTGCGCCGTCGACTCGGTGAACATGCGGGCCCTGAAAAAGGGGAGCTGACGGGTCCGAATCCTGTCGATCGGGGCAAGTACGGGTCGAAGATCCACCTGCTCACCGAACGTACCGGTTTACCCCTGTCGCTCGCGATCTCCGGGGCCAACGTCCACGACAGCCAGGCCCTGATCCCGCTCGTCGACGCCATCCCACCGATCCGCTCGCGACGCGGCCCGAGACGGCGCAGACCCGGCAAACTGCACGGCGACAAAGCCTACGACCACCGCTTCATCCGCTCCTACCTGCGCCGCAGGCAGATCCCCGCCAGTATCGCCCGCCGCGGGATCGAGACCTCCAGCCGCCTCGGCCGGCACCGCTGGGTGATCGAGCGCACCGTCGCCTGGCTCGGCGGCTTCCGCCGGCTCCACCGCCGCTACGAACGCAAGGCCGACCACTTCGCCGCCTTCGCCAGCATCGCAGCAGCCATCATCTGCGCCCGCAGACTCCCCAAATGAGATGTCCTCTAAGTCGAGGCGGGGCTGCGCCCGCCAGTGGTCGGGGGGTTCCCAGACGAGGTCGAGCGCGCCGGCGCATCCGATGTGGCCGTCGCCGTAGTCGATGGCGGCGTCGATGCGTTCCAGTGGCCAGTCGAGGGCGTCGGCGAGTTCTTCGGGAGTCATGGCCCGTGTTGCGTGTGCGAGGGCGGTGATCAGTACGAGCGCGTCATGGGCTTGGTCGGGGCTGGAGCCGGCGGTGTGGGCGGTGGTTCCCTGGAGCCGGGGCAGGGCGAAGAGGTCTTCGACGCCCTGGATCAGATCGGCGGGGTTGAGGGCCAGGCGGCGGGCGAGTTCGTAGACGACGCGCACGGGCTGGGCGGCGAGTTCGTCCACGTCGATCTCGTGTTCGTGGACGCCGAGGAGATCGGCGAGCTGCCAGCTGGTCATGCCCAGGGCGTGCAGGCGTTGCTTGATCGTGTTGGAGTTCCAGCCGGCTTTGTAGCTGCGCCGCGTGAGGCTGGTGCTGTGCTGCTGGTCTTCGGCGGTGTTCGCGTCGTTCACCAGGTGGCGGACCACGGCTGCTCCTGGGTGGGGATGTGGCCGCGGCCCAAGGCGCGATCGGTGAGCCAGCCGTCGGGGTGCTGGGCGAGTTGGTCACCGTGGCGGCAGTGGGAGCGGTGGAGCCAGCCGGGGGAGAGGTGCAGGCGGTGGCTTGTCCGTACGACGCACTCGCGCAGGGACCGTTCTGGGGAGATCCGGCCGGGCTGATGGGGATGGATGAAGTACGGGTCGTCGGGTCCGGCGCCCTGAGCCTGGCGGTAGGCGAGGTGCGCGGCGAGGACGGGCCACACGGGTGCCGGCATCTGGATCGGGTACCGGGTGCGCAGGCCAGCGCTGTTGGAGCTTGGGGTGTAGTGGTCGTGGGTGGAGGTACCGGTCCACAGACCGGGCAGCGGGTCGGTCGGGTCTTTCAGGAGCGGCAGGTGGAAGGTGCTGCCGTCGGGCGCGATGTCGCGGTAGCGGATCATGTCGAAGCCGATCGGGGCGCTGGAGAAGTACAGGGCGAGGGCGGTCGCTGCGGCGGCGGTGGTGTCCGTGACGGTTCTGAGTGTGCTGGCGGTGCGGTGGTCGAGCCGGGTGAGAAGTCGCGCGGCGGGGTCGGGACCGAGGAGAGCGGGTTGCCAGCTGAGGTGGCCGCCGGCCAGGAACAGGGCGCTCTGAATGGCGCGGAGCCTGATCAGGGCGTCTTCGCCGGTGGGGGCCGTACCAAGCCGCACGTCCCGCAGGTAGCCGGTGAGGCTGCCGCGTGCGTTGGAGCGCAGCCAGGTCCGGGTGTGGCGGGCCTGCTGGTGGAAGACGAGAGCGAGGGCGTCGAAGATTTCGCCCGGCAGGTGGCGACGGCAGACGGCGAGGAAGAGCGGGAAGTCGGTCATTGGCAGGCGGGGCCAGGCGGTGACGGGCTGGCCGGCGTCCTCGTCGGGTTGGCGGGGAGCCGTGCGGGCCGGATCCGGGAACGGCATGTGCCGGTAGAAGGCGTTGAGTGGAAGGTGCGCGGGGTGGCGGCCGGCGGCTTCGAGCTGGCGGGCGATCTTGTCGAGGGCTTTCGGCCCGGACCAGATCAGCCACAGGTCGGCACCGGTCCGCGTCGCCAACTCGATGACCTTGACGGTGTGGCTGGTGGTGAGCCGGTGTGCGCGGTCGACGAGCAGGTGGTCGATTCTCCCAGCCCGCACCCAGGCAGCGGCGGTCATCCAGGCGGCGTCACCAGCCAGACGCGAGGAGATGTCTCCGGGAGACTTCCCGCACGCTTCCAGGGCATTGCGAGCGATGTCCAGGGCGGTGCCGCCGGGGCTGGGCCGCAGGACCAGTCGGCCCTGCCCGGTCAGGGCGTCCAGGCGACGGGTGACGGCGACATCGTCGTGGGGGTTGTGCACGATCCATGTCCGCGGCGGAGTCCCTGCCGGCTCCACGCGGTCGTGGGCGAGGTCAGTCATGCAGACCACCGCCGAGCAGCGCGTAGGCGTTGGCAACCACGGCCTCGTCCGGGACAGCGCGGCCCGTGTCCTCGCACAGGCCGGCGGCGGTGTGGGTGAACACCGCCCAGTCGCGCATGGTGCCGTGGCCGTAGGCGTTGTCGACCTCGTAGAGCAGGTCGTCACCCACGCCTTCGTAGATCGGGTGGTAGCGGCGCATCAACTCGGGCACCTGCGCCTGGGGCAGCGGCTCGAACCGCAGCCGTCGGAAGACCCGCGAACGGAGCATCGGCTCACGCGAGAGCACCTCCCAGCAGCCGTCACCGCCGACGTACAGCAGCGCGAAGCGGGTCCGCCGATCGTCGTGCAGGTGCCGCAACAACTCGATGCAGTCGCCGGTCAGCCGCTGCGCCTCGTCCACGACCACCAGCCGCATCGGGGAGGCGAGCAGACCGATCAGCTTGGTCATCAGGTCGAACCGGTTCTGGCTGGCTGGTGTCTCGGCGCCGGTGAGCTCCTGCAACAGCTGGTTAGCGATCAGCCGCATGGAAGGGCGAGAAGGGAAGTTCAGCAGTACCACGGAGGGTCGCTCGCTGGCCGGGCGCTGTTCCAGGTCCTCCAGGGCGGCTTCGACGGCGTACGTCTTGCCCGTGCCGGCCGGGCCGTGGACGACACCGACGGCTGCGTTGGCCACCAGGTCGGTGATGACCCGGCCGGTCAGCTGGAAGTGGCCGGTGGGCAGCGTGGCGGCCCCGGCGAGGTCGACGAACTGGCGGGGCATCAACGCTCCGGTCGGGTGTCGGTGACGGGGGTCAGGCCGAGCAGGTCGGTGCGCGCCCGCGCCGACAGCAGGGCCTGGCCGGCACGCTGGACGGCCTGGGCCGCGTCGGTGGGGTGGACCAGACGCGAGGGCTCGGCCGCCCCGGTGCCGGTCATCGGTGCGAGCTCGCGCCGGGCCCGGCGCGAGGCCCGGCGCCGCTCCCGGCCGAGCCGGTCGGCCTCCTCGCGGGCGTGCTCGCGAAACGCCTCGCTCTGCTCCGCGGTGAGATGCCCCGCCGGGCGGGCGGTGCACAGGTGGCGTCCGTGGAGATAGACCTCGATCCACCGGTCGTCGTGCGGCATGTACCGGACCTCGACCACCTGGCCGCCGCGCCCGCGCAGCTCGGGGGCGACGTAGGCCCGGCCGCCGAAGCGCACGCCGTCCTTGCCGACCTTGCGCTCGGTGCCGGCCAGCAGCAGGTGCCGCAGCCGCGCGGCGTCGATCCGCTGCACCGGCGCCTCGTCCTCACGCCAAGCCTGCACCGGGGCGCGCCCGTCCAGCGCGCGGTGCGGGCGTTCGGTGTTGTACCAGCGGGCCCAGGCAGCGAACCGCTGAGCGAACGCCTCGATCCGCATCGGCTTCACCGCGGCGCTCTCGGCGTCGCGCTTGGCGGCGGTCGAGTCGCCGAGCGGCCCGTACAGCCGCCCGCCGGCATCGCGGGGGCCGGCGGTGAAACCGGGCAGCTGGGACAACAGCTGCTGCTCGATCGTCAGGTTCAGGCGCTCGACCTTGCCTTTGCGGTGCGGGGTGAAGGCCGGCAGCCGGTGCACGACCACGGTCAGGGCGCCGAGCACCTCGGTGACCGAGGCGGCCGCGAACTCCAGGCCGCGGTCGATGCGCACCCGCTCGGGCACCGCGCCGAACGGGGAGACGGCCGGCTCGTGGACCATCGCCATGCGCATCGCGGTCAGCACGGTGCCCGCGTTCGGATACAGGGCCAGCGCCCAGCCGAGCAGTCCGCGGCTGCCGTCGTCCACCACCGTGGTCAGCCACGGGCTGATCGCCGCGCCCCTGGGCGGCAGCACCAGCAGCGGCAGCTGCTTGTGGTCCATCTCCCAGACCCGCCCGCGCGGTGCGTCCGGGCGGCGCAGGTACACGTCGGCGGCCCGCCGGCCGCTCTCCCCGGTGCGCCAGGCGGCCCGTTCCGCGGGCGTCATGCCGTCCTCGAAGGCCCGGTACAGCGTCCGCTCTGCCACCGGCCGGGCTTTGGCCCAGCCCTCGGCGAGGAAGTCGGGGACCGGGGCGCCGGCGGTGGTCCCGTCGCCGGTGACCACCGCGTCGCGGGCCCGCAGCACGGCCAGCACGTTGCCGCGGTAGAAGGCGAACGCCTCGCGGTCCGTCTCGCTCAGCTCGTACCGGGCCCGCGCCCCGGTCCGGAGGTCGGCGAGTGCCGGGGCCGGTGCGCTCTCGCGGGCCAGCCACCGCCACACGGTGCGCTCGCTGACGCCCAGACTGTCGGCGACCACCCGCACGTGGCCGGAGGTCAGCGCGTCCTGCTCGCGAAGCTGCTCCAGCCGCTCCACCGACGCGTGGCGTTGCTCGGCTGACACCTGTCCCATGGCGGAGAGTGTCAGCGAGATGGCGAAGCCCGCGCCGAACAACAGCTCGCCCGACCTTCGTTCGAGTGAATGGCGGTCGAAGGGGTTGCAGGCAGGTCGCGAAGGGCTCACAGATCTTCAGGAAAGGGCCTCGGGAGGTTGTTGAGGCACCCAGGTTTTTGAAGGAGTTGTTGAAGGCTCCAGGGGGGTTCGGACCGGCTCCGGTCCGGTGCCGTCATCAAACGATCGGTTGTTGACGATCAGGCCCTGTTCGAACGGACTGGGTGGGACGATGCGAGGCGTGACCGAGGCCTTCCTCGGGCGCGTGGGGCACTCGGACGACTTCCTCCTCGCCCGCCTGCGCACCCTGAGCAAGATTCGGGTCGGCTGCACCTGGTTCGGCCGCTACGGCCCATCCCTCAAGGACCTGGGGCCAGCATGGTCGGCGGTCGTTCACGACCGTTGCCGTCACGGAGTCTGCTGACGCCGGCCCCGACGGGACCTGGTGCGTCGTAGTTCGCGGTGCAGGCGTGCCGCTCCGGCCAGGCCCGCGACGCCGCCCGCGCCGATCCCTGCCCGGATGACCCACCCGGTCGCGCCAGCAACGGTGTGGCAGAGCAATTCGATCAGCGCGGTGCCCGTGGTCAGGACGCCGACGACCAGGAGGAGCGTGTCCAGGACCAGGGAGCGGGCCAGCCGCAGCACTCGCTCCAATCCCGCCTTCGTGCTGGCGTCCGCCCCCACCCAGCGCTTGAGCGTCGACGGGCGCCGCGAAGCCTCGCGTCCCTGCTCGGCGTTGTCCATAACACCCTCCACCCCTCAGTTCGAGGCCGGGAAATCTCCGGCAAGGGTTGAGAGGAACCAATGCGTCATGGTTTGTTGACACCGTGGCACCGAAGGACGCCTCAGATCCGTGGCCATGGTTGTCGCCGACCCAGTCGGACTGGACGCTTGGAGGTACACACGCGATCCGGGCTTTCCTGCACGATCGCCTGATCACGACCCCCAGGTGGCCTGCCCGGGAGCGTGTCCTGGAAGCCCTGCTTCACGTCGATGCGGTGACTGACGCCCTGCGCTTGGCCACATACGAGTGGGTCACCTGGTGGCGTTCTTCCGGCGAGTCGTGGCGGGGGATCGCCCGCCTGCTAAGCGACACCGAACATCCGTGGACCCCGCAAGGCGCACACCAGGCCTTCAGACGGCCACCAAAGCGGATCCGCGCCGAAGCCGAGACCCTCGTGGACGGCCGACACCGCGACGCCCTTTTCGACCTGATGTACATCCTCATTGGGCACTTCGGTGTACCCGGGACGTTCAGCCTTCTGACCTGGGAGACGGATGCCCTAGTCCTCGAAGCGCGGACCCGCGGATGCGGATGGCAGGAGATCGCCACATCCCTGGCATGCAGCCGCCAGTACGCCCACCGCACGTACCGGGACCTCACGCCGGACCGCCTAACGGGCGGCGACATGGATGTCCTCCTCCCGCCAGTACAGGGCGACGCGGACGAGGAAGACGAGGAGGAGTTCGAGGAGAGCTACGAGTCGTTGCGCCGTGCACGAGTTGCGGCATCGGTTCTTGAGGTACTTGTGACACCCCCGAATCCCGGCACGCCACCCCCCACCCGCACCACGACCAGCCCCCTCCGCCCCAATCACCCCGATATCCTCGCCGCCCGGAGCGTCATCTCCCAATGGCGGAGAGAGGCAGGGGATGAGGCCACGTACACCGAGCTGCTGCCCGACCGGATCCGAGGGCTGAGGCGCAGTTACCCGAACCACTCCGACGCCCTCGCCGCCCGGGACAACCTCGCCAGGTCGTTGGGGCGAGCGGGGGACGCAGCAGGCGCCACGGCCGCGTACGCCGAACTGCTGCCCGACATGGCGCGGGCTCTGGGCCCGAAGCACCGCGACACCCTCATTGCCCGGGGCAACCTCGCGCACTGGCGGGGCCAGGCGGGAGATGCGGCCGGTGCCGCAGCGGCCTTCGCTGCGCTGCTGCCCGACCTTGTGCGGGTGCTCGGCCCGGACCGCCGCTTCACTCTCGACGCCCGGCGCATCCTCGCCGAGTCGTTGGGGCGAGCGGGGGACGCAGCAGGCGCCGCAGCCGCCTTCGCCGAACTGCTGCCCGACATGGCGCGGGTGCTCGGCCCGGACCACTCCGACACCCTCGCCGCCCGGGAGAACCTCGCCCACTGGCGGATGCACGCCAGCGAAGCAGATGTTCATCAACCTACTGATAGTTGATGTTCCAGCCCTGTCCGAACGGCCCTGGTGGGACTATGCGGGGCGTGACCGACACCTTCGACACGCCCCACCTGGACGACTTGCTGACCGCCTGGCCCCGCGTCCTGAGCGAGATCCGAATCGGCTACGCCCGGATCAGCACCGGATCCCAGAACCTCGACCGGCAGCTCGACGCGCTGAACGCAGCCGGGTGCCGGCGCGTCTTCGCCGACACCAAGTCCGGCAAGAACGACCAACGCCCCGAGCTGAAGGCGTGCCACGCCTTCCTGCAGCGCGGCGACACGCTGGTGGTGCCCGCGCTCGACCGCTACGGCCGCTCGCTCAAGGACCTGGTGAACATGGTCGGCGAACTGCGCAACCGCGAGGTCGGGTTCCCCTCGCTGCACGAGCAGCTCGACACCACCACCCCCGGCGGCCGGCTCGTCTTCCACGTCTTCGCCGCCCTCGCCGAGTTCATCCGCGAGCTGATCGTGGTCGGCACCAACGAGGGCCTGGCCGCCGCCCGCGCCCGCGGCCGGACCGGCGGCCGGCCGACCGTCGCCACCGAAGAGCTGATCCGCGCCGCGCGCGACATGCTGCCCAACCCGGCCAACAGCATCGAGACGATCGCCAAGCTCCTCGGCGTCTCCGTCGGCACCCTCTACAACCACATCCCGGACCTGCGCGAGCTGCGCACGTCCCGGGTGCCGAACCAGCTCGCCGCCGGCTTCCACTGACACCCGCCGCGGAGAACGGCGCTGACACTTCCACGGCAGCCGACAGGTGCGGGGTTGCTGCGTCCGGCCTGGCCGCCTGCTGCGCCGTCGGCGTCTTGATCTGCGGTTTCGGTCACTTCGGTCACTGGTACCGGCTCTCACCTGCGAGAACGTTCGGTGATCAAGGGGCCGGGACCGGCCCTGGGGCACGGTGGGCTGGGGGTGCCCGGTTCCCGTGGTCGGGGTGGTGGGCTGGCCGCCGCCCTCGTCGTCGTCCGGGGCCGTGGCCGTCGTTCTGCTGTGCCTTCGGCGGCCTCGCTGCGACGCTGTCCCGGCCGGGTGGCTGGGTGGCTGGGTGGCCGTCAGGCCGCCCTGGAGGCTGCTGTGGTGGCTCTGGTGGTGGTCCGGGGAGGCTGCTGCGGGTCGGTCCGGGAGTAGGTGCTGGTGCTGTCGCGTTGCCCTGTCGTGTGGGGTGCTATCGCGTGCTGTGACGTGGGGGGGGATACCCCTCAATCCCTGTCTGTGGTCTGGGCGCGACAGGTGGGTGCGACAGGGGGCCGGAGCGGGGCCGCGGCTGCTGTTCGGGTGGTGGCTGCGACCGCCAGGTGCCGGTTGTCCTGGCCGCCGTCCGGGGCGGCGGGGCACGGCCAGGACGGCAGCCGCTGTCGGGGCCGGCCTTGTTCTGGTGGTGGTGTTCGGCGGCCGGGTGGCCGGTGGCTGACCTGTGACAACGAAGTTGGACCAGCTGTCATCGAAGTCGGACCGACGGCAGTTCGTGACAGCGAAGTTGGAGCGCCCCAGGTCAGAGGAGCTGAGCGAGTCTGTCGGCGTGGAGCGAGCCCAGGCCGGCTGTCCGCCCCGGGCGTCAGTTGGCGGGTTTTGCCAGGACGTCCAAGTGGCAAATCGTGTGCCCCGGGGGCACCGGGCGCGTTACCCTCGGCGCTATGAACGTCACCGGCCGAAGCATCACCGCGACCGCGCGAGCGACCAGCTCGCCGGTTGCCGCCGCCTGACGTACTCCCTACTTCCACCGGCGACCGGAAACGGTCTGCCGGTGGTTCCATGGCGTTCCCGCCCCGGTTCCGATGATCGTGCGGACCCGTTGTCCGGTGCCTCCCCGCTGCACACGCGAAGGAGCCACCCCATGAACACCGATCAGATCGTCCGCACGTTCGTCGAGTACTTCGAGGAGCGCGGCCACCGCCGGATCACCGGCTCGACCCTGCTGCCGCCGCCCGGCGACCCGGTGCTGTTCACCACCTCCGGCATGCACCCGCTCACCCCGTACCTGGAGGGGCACCCACACCCCCTCGGCAGGCGGTTGGTCAATGTGCAGCGCTGTCTGCGCACCACGGACCTCGAGGAGGTCGGCGACAACACCCATCTGACCGTCTTCGAGATGCTCGGCACCTGGTCGCTCGGCGACTACGAGGGCCCACTGAGCCTCGACTGGGGTCACGGCCTGCTCACCGAGGGGTTCGGCATCGATCCGGGGCTGCTCCATGCCACGGTCTTCGGCGGCGACAACCAGACCGGCCCCGACACCGCTTCGCTGGAGCTGTGGCAGGAGCGCGGGGTGCCGGTCGAGCTCACCGTCGAGGACAACTGGTGGTCCAACGGACCGACCGGCCCGTGCGGCCCCGACTCGGAGATCTTCCTGTGGACCGGCGACACCCCGCCGGAGTCGACGCCGACCGGTGACGACCGCTGGGTGGAGGTGTGGAACCACGTGATGATGCGGCATCGACGGCTCGTCGACGGTTCACTCGTGCCGCTCCCGCAGCGCAACGTCGACACCGGACTCGGCCTGGAACGGCTGGCCTCACTGCTGCAGGGCCGGCGGTCGGTGTTCGAGTGCGACGTCTTCGACCCCTGGCGCCGGATCGTGCCGACCTTGTGGCAGCTGGACGAGCCATCGCTGCGGCTGGTCTGCGACCACCTGCGCTCGGCCATCGTGGTGATCGGCGACGGGGTGCGCCCGGCCAACACCGGCCGCGGCTACGTGCTGCGCCGGCTGGTACGTCGGGTGCTCACCGTGCTACGGCGGGACGATCCGTGGCGCGGTCTCGGAGACCTGCCGGACGAGCTGATCCAGCACACCCTGGACCACTTCCGCCAGGACGGAGACCCGGACGTCGTGCGCCGGGTGCTGCTCGAGGAGGAACGCCGTTTCAGTCGGCTCCTGGAGCGCGGCCGGCAGGTACTGGCCCGCCCCCGATTCCGAGGCCCGTTGAGCGAGGAGGACTTCCGCTACCTCCACGACACCCATGGTCTGCCGCGCGACCTCGTCCTGAACCTGCGGCCGCGGTGACGGCGGTTCACGGCGACGAATCGAGGTCCGGAGACGTGACCCCCACCTGCGTGGTGGATCCCCAGTCACGGAAAGCGGGGATCCACCACGCAACAAGGAGTGCTGATCCGCCACACCCGCTCTCGGCCCAACTTCATTGACATAAAACGCCGTCGGTCCATCTTCGATGACAACTGATCCATGACCCGTCTCACCGAAGTTTGGTCAGTCTCAACGAAGTTTGACTGGCCCTCTTGGGAGTCACGCGTCTGGTTCGGTCACAGCCCCGAGATCCCGGCTCGCCGCGCGTGCAGTTCGGAGCGGACAAGTTCGAGGAGACGGCCTGTCCAGTTGCGGCCGTGGCCGGCGTTGTCGCCCCAGAAGGCCGACTCTGCATCGTCGTAGATTACGGTGGCGTCGTCCGTCGCCAGCAGGATCTCGGCCAGTTCGGGGTGCTGGTCGTACTTGGCGCGCAGCAGGCTTGTCATGACGGCGGTCCGGGCGTGCTCCCAGCCCTCGCGGCGCGGTGTCTCGGCTGCGATCTTGCGCGCTGCGTAGGAGGTTTCCGCCGTCGCAATCTCGGCTCGGACCTCGGGCTGAGCGACCGACAGGGCCCAGTAGGCGTGGGCGACGGAGGGGTAAATGACCTCGCCCACGGTGATCGGGGCGGGGTAGTCGTTGCGCAGGCCGAGCTTGCCGGGATCGTCCACCGGCTTGTTCGGATACGAGTGGTAGAGCTGGACCGCCGGGGCGTGCGGTGTCACCGGTCCGTCCGCTGGGACACGCGTGGGCCGCTCGGCCCTCCAGCGGGCCCGCTCCTCGAAGTACGCGAGGGCATCGTCGTAGACCTCCTGGGTGACCGGCGGATCGGCCGGTATGTAGGTCTGGCCGCCGGGCCCTGCCACCAGCACCCGCAGCGGCGCGTCCTTTCTGTCCATGTCGCCCAGCGCGTAGCGGCGCCGCGAGGCCGGGATGGCCATGAACGCAGCCCGGGCCACGGCCCGGTTCTCCTCGGTCTGGTCGGCGAGGAAGGCATCGACCGCTGCCAGGCAGCGGCCGGTCGAGTCGGGCCGCCTGTTCAGCCGGTCAATGGTGTCCCGTACTTCTGCGACGAGTAGCTCAGGGGTCCGCCAGCTCCGCGGCTCGCTGAACTTCCACTCCGCCAGGTCGTGCGCGGACGCCTCCCCGCCCTCGGGGAAGCTGGTGGCCACCCAGCCGGTGCGCAGCTTCTCCTCGAACTCCTCGACGGTGACCAGGCCCCAGCAGTCGATGAGCCCGTCGGCGAAGATGAAGAGGTCAGTGAGGAAGTAGTGGCCGCCGTTGCGGATGAAGACGTGCCGCCAGGTTCCGGGTATGCGGACGCCGTCCGCTGTGCGATGGGTGATCCGGTTGCCGATCATCCTGTGATTGTGGCGCAGTGGCCGCCGAGGAGACCTTGATTTTCCTCGGGCCGCCCTGAGAATGATCCGCGCTGACCGGGACGGGCCCCACGGACCCGTGCCAGCACTTCAAGACCCCCGAAAGCGTCAGGCACCAAACCGGGCGGTCAAACTTCGATGAGACAAACCGCCAGCAGTCAAACTCCACCGAGACTGGTGAGACTTCGCTGAGACGCGACACACCGGGCTGCGCCGGTGCGCCGGCCTCGGCTTCTCCCCGCCCCCCGCCCGCGTCGCCCGGTGCCGGGCTCCGCTGCTGGGCCCTGGCCGCCGTCCTGGTCGGCCGCCAGGCCGGTCCCGCTGCGCCCGACTTGGCGGTCCTGCCCGCCGTGCCCGCGCCCGCCCTGGTGGTGGCCCGGACCGGCCGTCCCGCCCGCCCGGTGCTGCGCCTTGGCCGCCCGTCCTGGCTCGGTGTTCGGTTTGGTGTTGCTGTTCCGGGAATTGCTCCGTTGACGTCGAGTGGGATTTTTTGGGTGGCTTGGAACGGCGGCCGTGGTGTCGGCGGAGAGGGCCGTAGGCCACTTTCTGGCGTGCCTGAATTCTATTTCCGTCCGCTGCGCCTCGCGGGGCTTTATGATTTCCTCCCGAAAGAGAGTGGAAGGGCATTCGCATTCTCGCCGTGAGTGCCGCCGGATAGAGCCGGGATGGAAGGTTGACACGAGGTTGGATGTTCGCGTCTCGCGCCCGTCTAGGGACCGGTAGGATAGAGCTGTACGGAAGCCTGGGAAACGCCGCCGGATACGCTTCGGATTCCGGTCCGGAATCTGCGTTTGAGGGCCCGTCAGGGACCGCCGCTCGGGGTGCCCGTGAGGGCCCGCCACCCGGGCCGGTCAGGCCCGAGCCGGACCGGTGGCTCCAAGGTGCCTCCTGAGGGCCGCAGGCCCCGCCCCAGGGGCGGAGGATGGGCCGCCAGCCCAGCAACCAGGCGGTGGACCGGCCACCGGCCGGGCCCGAGGGAGGGGGCCCGGGGGTGAGGTTGTGACTGATACCCGAAGCCCGCGACACATCGTCAACGCCCAGGGCCGCAGGCCCCGGCCGGCACCCCCGCCCGATCGGAGGGATGGGCTACTACCCGAATTCCGCGTCACATCGTCAACGCTCACCCCCGGGCGCAGCCCGGGAAACGCTGCCAGCAAACCGGACCGTAGGGCCGTGAAAACACCGGACGAACAAGGCGGGAAAGGCGGCCGATTGACGGTCCGTAGGCCCGGGAAAAAGCCACCGAAAGGTGGAGCGCAGCGACGCCCACGCCCGTCACCAACTACCCGCACAAGCCCGCGAATTCGCCACCGGCGAATTCCCCAAACCACCCACTCGCCCGCCCCGGCGCAGCCGGGGACACGCCACGCACGGTGACGCCGTAGGCGACACCCCCGCACCTGGCGGTGCGTCAGCGCCGCCGCATTTCCGCCAGGAAATGCTCAAGCCGCAGGCTTCCGCCC
>NZ_JBIUYE010000005.1:425158-480609 GCF_044744365.1 Kitasatospora sp. NPDC087314 | reverse complement strand
ACGGCACCCCCGTCAACTGGCACGCCTACTTCACCAACACCGGCGCACGACACACCCCCCTCCCCACCTACCCCTTCCAACACACCCGCTACTGGCTCGACCACCGTGGCACCAGGTCGGCCGCGCTCGGCACCGCAGGAGTCGACAGCAGTGGGCACGCTCTGGTGACGTCGGTGATCGCCGATCCGGAGTCGGGCGGGCTGACGTTCTTCGGTCGCATCGGTGCCGATACGCATCCGTGGCTGGCCGATCACGTCGTCGGAGGCCGGATGCTGTTGCCGGGTACCGCGTACGTCGATCTGCTCCTGCACGCGGGTGCAGCGTGCGGGCTGTCCCAGCTGGACGATCTGACGCTGGAAGCGCCACTGGTGATTCCGCAGGACGCCCCGGTCGACCTCCGGATGACCGTCACACCGCCTGACGCGGCGGGCCGTCGGACGGTTCGAGTGCACGGTCGCGGGTCTGATCCCGACGGTGGGTGGACCCGGCACGCCAGTGCCGTCCTCACCGCTGCGGATGCTCCGCCCGTGCCCGAGGGTCCCGGTGCGTGGCCCCCGCCGGACGCTCAGCCGCTCGACCTCGCGTCGGTCTATCCCACGCTGGCGGCCCACGGGCTGGACTACGGCCCCGTTTTCCAGATTCTCCGTCATGTCTGGTCACGGCCCGGCGAGTTGTTCGCCGAGACAGCTCTTCCCGAGGGGACCGACGTGACCGGGTACGTGCTGCACCCTGCGCTGCTGGACGCCGCCCTGCATGCCATCGGATTCGGCGGTCTCGTGGACGCGACCGAAAACGGTCCGGGGCTGCCGTTCTCCTGGCGGGGCGTGCGGGTGGGCACCCCTGGCGCGACGACCCTACGGGTACGGCTGACGGCCCCTGGCCCGGACACGGTCACACTGCAGTTGTCCGATGGCAGCGGACGCGACATCGGCGGTGTGGAAGCCCTCACCCTCCGCGGCATGCCGGCGGACCCCGGGTCGACGGCTGTTCCACGGTCGCTGCTCGACGTGCGGTGGCAGGACCTTCCCCCCTCGCCCGATGCCCAGCCGTCGTGGTGGGTCATGCTCGGGGAGGACGGACTCGGGCTGGCGTCGCTGCTGCAGGGCGTCGGCGGTCGGATCGAGGGACACACCGACCTCGCCGGTCTCACCGCCGCTGCGACTGCCTCCGGCGCGACTCCCGATGCGGTGTTCATCGCACCGACGGCACCGGAGGGCACCGACGTGCCGACGGCCACCGCTCGACTGACCTCCCAGCTCCTCGCGTTCCTGCGAACCTGGCTCATCGACCAGCGTTTCGCCGGGATTCGTCTCGTGCTGGTCACCCGGGACGCCACGACGGATCCCGTCGCCGCCGCGCTCGCCGGCCTCGTCCGAGCCGCCCAGTCCGAGCACCCGGGCCGACTCGCCGTGGTCGACATCGGCTCCGGTACGGACCGCCTCGAACGCCGGGTGCTCGCGGCTGCGCTGGCCTCCGGGGAGCCGCACGTCACCCTTCGCGACGGTGTCGCGAAGGTGCCCCGGTTCGCCGCGCTCTCCGCGTCCGACCCGGCCACGGTGGACCTGTCGGCCGGCACGGTCCTGGTCACCGGGGCCTCCGGAGCCCTCGGTCGGCTGGTCGCCCACCACCTCGTCGACCGCCACGGGGTTCGAGACCTGCTGCTCGTGAACCGCAGCGGCGAGATGGCCGAGCTCCGCGCCGAGCTGGAGAGCGCGGGAGCCACCGTGGAGGTGGCCGCCTGTGACGTCGCCGAGCGGGACCAGGTCGCCGCGCTGCTGTCGTCCCGGTCGGTGCGCGCCGTCGTGCACGCTGCCGGCGTGCTCGACGACGGTGTCGTCGAGTCGTTGACCGACGAGCAGCTCTCCCGCGTCCTGCGCCCGAAGCTCGACGGTGCGTGGAACCTGCACGAGCTCACCGGGGACACGACGCTCCTCGTGCTCTTCTCGTCGATCGCGGGGATCCTCGGCTCGGCGGGGCAGGCGGCCTATGCCGCGGCGAACAGCGCTCTGGACGCGCTCGCCGCACACCGGACCGCCCGTGGGCTTCCCGCGCTCTCCCTGGCATGGGGCCCCTGGACCACCGAGATCGGCATGTCCGCGGGCCGGCGGCGGCTCGAACGCGCCGGGGTGGTGCCGCTGAGCCCCGAGGAGGCGCTTGCGCTGTTCGATGTCGCCTTGACCAGGCCCGAGCCGCTGCTGGTGCCGGTGCACCCGGACCTCGCCGCGCTGAGCGCCGCAGCGAAGCGGCACCAGGTGCCGCCGATCTGGCACGGACTGGTCCGCCCGCCCGCGAAGGACAAGCCCCGCGCCGAACAGGGCGCGTCGCCCCGGTTCGGGCAGCTGTCCGCGGACGAGCGCGACCGTCAGCTCCTGGACCTGGTCCGCCGGGAGGTGGCCACGGTGCTCGGCTACTCCTCGGTGGACGCGCTCGACGGCGAACTCGCTTTCTCCGAACTCGGATTCGACTCGCTGACCGCCGTGGATCTGCGGAACCGGCTGGAACAGGCGACCGGATTGCGGCTGCCGGCCAGCCTGGTCTTCGACCACCCGACCGCTCCCGACCTCGTGCGGTTCCTGTCTGCCGAATTCGGTTCGACAGTGCCGGAAACCACCGATTCGCAGGACACTCTCGGCGCATTGTTCACCGAGGCGTGTGAACAGGGAAGGATCGACGAGGGCATCGAACTGGTGAGCTTGGCGGCGCGTTTCCGGCCCGCATTCCGGACGCCGGAGGAACTCGGCCGGCGCCCCCACCCGGTACCGCTGTCCCGTGGGTCGGCCGAGCCGATGCTGCTCTGTTTTCCCGCCGTGGTGGCGATGTCGGGAGCGCACCAGTACGCGC
This sequence comes from Kitasatospora sp. NPDC087314, assembly GCF_044744365.1. NCBI lineage: Bacteria > Bacillati > Actinomycetota > Actinomycetes > Kitasatosporales > Streptomycetaceae > Kitasatospora > Kitasatospora sp. NPDC087314. The sequence continues at coordinate 477,768 of NZ_JBIUYE010000005.1, read as the reverse complement.
GGTTCGCCGCCGCCCTGCGCGACAGTCGCAGCACCGTGGTCCTGCCGGAGCCCGGATTCGTGGCCGGCGAGCAGCTTCCGGCGGATGTGGCCGCCCTCGTCGATGTGCAGGCGCAGGCGGTGCTCGCGCAGGCCGCCGGGGCGCCGTACGCCCTGCTGGGCTACTCGTCGGGCGGCTGGATCGCGCACGAGGTGGCCCGGCGCCTGGCGGAGACGGATGCGCCGCCGAGCGGGGTCGTGCTGTTGGACACCTACCTGCCCCGGGAGATGAACCCCAGGCTCAACCAGGCCTTCACCCACGGGCTGTTCGCCCGGCGCAGCGAATTGGTGTCAACCGACCACGTGTCACTCACCGCCATGGGTGGCTACTTCTCGGTGTTCGGCACCTGGGAGCCACAACGTTCCGGTGTGCCGACGCTCTTCCTGCGGGCCGCCGACGCGTTGCCCGACGCCGACGGGAAGCCGCTGCCGGACTGTGACTGGGGTCCGGAGTGGGCCCACTGCGACACGGATCTGGAGATCCGCGGCGATCACTTCACGATCGTCTCGGAGCACGCGGAGAGCACCGCCCGAACCGTGGACGCGTGGCTGGGCGCACTCTGACCGGACCGGACCCCGACGAGTCACAACCAACTGTTGTGGCTCGCCGGGGTCCGGTTGTTTGACCGCTCCACCGGACGTCGGCTTTGATCCTCCCTGGTCAGGATCGGGATCGTCCGATGGAGCGGAGCGGGTACGGCATGCGGGGCGGGCAGGCGCTGCGGCGGCAGTTCGGGTGGTTGTGGGCGGCGTACGCGGTGAGCACATTCGGTACGTGGCTCGCCTTCGACGCCTTTCCGATCATCGCGATCCAGGTGCTCCACGCCGAGCCGAGCGAGGTGTCGGCGCTGGCGGCCGTGGGGCCGGCGGTGGGCGCGGTGATCGCGTTGCCGCTCGGCCCGTGGGTGGAGTTCCGGCGCAAGCGGCCGGTCATGATCGCCATGGACCTGGTCCGGTTCGCGACGCTGCTGACCGTTCCCACGGCGTACGCGCTCGGGCTACTCAGCTTCTTCCACCTGATCGTCGTGTCGATGGTGGTGGGCGCAGCCGACATCATCTTCACGGCGGCGAGCGGCGCGTGCCTGAAATCGCTCGTACCCCGCGACGATCTGCTGGTGGCCAACGGTCGATTCGAATCCACGACCTGGACCGCCACCATGCTCGGACCGCCGATCGGCGGCGCGGCGATCGGTCTGGTCGGTCCGGTCGTGACGGTCCTGGCCAACGCGGTCAGCTTTGTGCTGTCGGCGGCGGGGATCCGGGCCATGGGACGGGACGAGCCGCAGCCGGCGCGGTCCCCGGGGCGGCGAATGCGCGCAGCCGACGTGCTGGAGGGCTGGCGCTACATCCTGACCCACCCGTCGCTACGTCGGCTGTTCTTCAACGTGCTGCTGTTCAACGGCCTCGTCATGGCGGTCTCGCCGCTGATGGCGATCATCATGCTCGGCGAGCTCGGTTTCACGCCGTGGCAGTACGCTCTCGCGTTCGCGGCACCGTGCCTGGGCGGCCTCCTCGGCTCCCGGCTGGCCCGCCGGCTCGTCCCGCGGTTCGGACAGCACCACGTCATGCTCGTGGCTGGCACGGTGCGCACGTGCTGGCTGATCGGGTTGGTCTTCGTCCGCCCCGGCGTTCCCGGTCTGCTGCTCGTCATGGCGGTCGAGTTCGGACTGATCACCTGCTGTGCCGTATTCAGCCCGGTGCTGGCCACCCATCGTCTCAACCAGATCCCGACGGGCGTCGTCGCCCGCACGCTGTCCGCCTGGGCGGTCGCGGGCAAGGCCAGCACCGCGGCCGTGACCGCCCTGTGGGGCGTGCTGGCCGGCTTCACGGGCCCGCGTGTCGCGGTCGCCGTCGCCGGCCTCGTCGTCCTGGCCACGCCGCTGTTGCTTCCCCGGCCCGGCCGCGCCGGGTCACCGCCGGAACTCCAGCCGGAGCCGGTGCCTCAGGCGCAGCTGTCCGCCTCCTGAGGCACCGGCGTCAGCGGACGACCCGGTAGGTGATGTGCGTGGCCAGGTCGGTCGCAACCACCTTCCGCGGTTCGAGGACCGGGTCCCCGGCGTTCTCCAGCAGGCGCTCACCGGAGCCCAGCAGGATCGGCCGGAGGTGGATGGTCAGCTCGTCCAGCAGACCGGCGGCGAGGTACTGCTGCACCACCCTCGCCCCGCCCGCCAGCGAGACGTCCCGGCCGGCGGCGGCTTCCCGTGCCTGTTCGAGCGCGGACTCGATGCCGTCGGTGACGAAGGTGAACGTGGTGCCGCCCTTCATCTCCAACGGTTCCCGCGGGTGGTGGGTGAGCACGAACACCGGCACGCGGAACGCCGGCTCCTCACCCCACCAGCCCCGCCAGGAAGGGTCCCAGGGCCCCTCACCGCCGCCGAACATCCGCCGGCCCATGATGTAGGCGCCGATGCCTTGCATGGCCTCCGCGAGCACCTCGGAGTCGGCCGACTCCTCGCCGCCCTCCAGGCCCCGGTGCTCGTACCACGCCCGGGTGCCGAGCAGCCACTGGTGCAGGCGCATCCCGCCCACGCCGACCGGGTGCTGCGGGCTCTGGTGGGGCCCCGCGGCGAATCCGTCGAGGGACATGCCGATGTGCGCGGTCACCGCCGTCATGGCCGCGGCGCCTCCGCCAGCAGGTCGGAGACCCGCGGGTAGCGGTGGTCGGGCAGCTGCTGGCCGGGCACCAGGTCCTCGTCCATCCGCTGGTGGCCCGGGCGCGGCTGGTAGATCGCCGACGCGCCGGTGTAGGAGATGATGAAGGCCAGCCGGGCCCCGTCGGAGTGGTTGCCGTGGCTCCCGTGCCCGAGGGTGCTCTGGTGGAAGGTGACGTCCCCGGCGCGCATCGGCACCGTGACGCGCGGGTACCACTCGAGTTCCGGCCACTCGTTGAACATGTAGGTCGTCGCGTGGCTCTTCACCGCCGACATCTCGGCCCGGTGCGGCTCCGGCCGCTTGTGCGAGTCGGGCAGGAAGATCAGACAGCCGCGCTCGACCGGCACGTCGACCAGGGCGACCCAGGCGTTCACGTTCATCGGGGCGTCGAGCGGCGTGAGCGTGAGGTCCTCGTGCCAGATGGTGGGCACCTCGTCGTGCGGGTGCTTGGCGTACGCCTGCCCGCTCCACACCCGCATCGGGGTGCCGGCCAGCTGCTCCGCCGCCGCGGCGACGCGGGGGTGGCGCACGAGGCCGGTCATGCTGTCGTGCTTCCACCAGGGGTCCGAGGTGGTCCTGAGCGCGGTGCCGCCGCCCCCCATGCCGGCCCGCCGGCCGTCCTCCTCGATCGTGTCCAGCGCGATCTTGCGCCACCGCGCCACTTCGTCCGCGGGGATCAGGCCCGGGATGCGCGTGAATCCGTGTTCCCGGAAGTCGGTGATGTGTTGTTCATCGACAGTGAAGGGTGCGTCCGGAGGCGTCACTTTGGTCATCAGCTTCCCTTCGATTACTGCTTTTCTCGAAAATTAAGTACCATTTTTAACAGTCGAGTGCACCGGGCGACTAGTGGACCTTTGTTCACATCGCAGAAATCGGGGAATATCCAGGCGCCGAATCCGTTCGCCGCACGTTCCGCGCCACACGAATCGGACGCATTCCCGGCACGGTTTCCACTCCGCCCGCCGCGGGCTCGCGCAGAATACCGGGCCGTTTCGCCCGGCCGCACGCCGCGCGGACCACCGCCCGGTCGCCGCCGGGACCGGAGGCGGCCGGGCGAGTGGCGCGCCGCGCGGCCACCCCGGCGGGATAGGTTCACCCCGTGGATCTCAACGCCGTTCGCACCTTCGTCGCCGTTGCCGACACCGGCCAGTTACAGGCCGCCGCCGACGACCTGGGGATCACCCAGCAAGGGGCCTCAAAACGCGTGTCGAGCCTGGAGCGGGAGCTCGGCGTACAGCTCTTCACCCGGATCGCCAGAGGCGTCCGGCTCACCGTCGACGGAGAGGCACTGCTACCCCACGCACGCGAACTTCTCCGGGCGGCCGAGCGCCTCACGGCGGCCGTGACCCCGGGGCGCAGGCCGCTGCGGATCGACGTCGTCGGCCGCAGGATCGCGCCCTCCAACATCCTTCGCGACTTCTACCAACAGCACCCCGACATCCAGCTCGACGTCGTCACCCTGACCAACGCCGACGCCGCGTCGGCGCTGACGGAGATCAGCGCCGGAACCCTGGACGCGACGTTCAGGTCACTCCGGGCCTCGGCCGGCGCGGTCCCCGAGGGGCTCCGGTCATCGCGCGTCATCGACGACCGTCATGAACTCCTGGTCGGCCCCCGGCACCCGTTGGCGAACGCCGAGAGCGTCACCCTGGCCGAGCTCACCGACCACCTCATCTGGATGCCCGGCATCGCCGACGCCGAGCCGATGGGTTACTACGAGGACCTGGCGAAGGCGTTCGGGCTCACCATCGACACGATAGGGCCGAGCTTCGGCGTCGAAGTGCTCCTCACCGAGATCGCCCGCTCGAACCAGCTCGCCACCTTCGTCGGCGAGGGCTCGCGATACCTCTGGCCGGAAAGCTACAACCTCTGCCGGATCCCCATCGTCGACCCGACTCCCGTCTACCCCCTCTCGGTGATCTGGCGGGCGGACAATCCGCACCCCGTCCTCGCGAACTTCCTCGACTACCTCCACGCCAGGTACCGGAAGACCGCCCGCGACGACGTGTGGACCCCGACCTGGGCGCGCCGAGGTCCGACCGCGCCCGGACCGCATCCGGACAGCCGGCACCGTACCCGCCCCGAAGGACCCGCCCAGGACCCGGGGAGGACGCGCGCAGGGTAGCGGGTCACACCGCGCGACACCCGCCGTTCCGGTCACCACCCGATGTATGGCCGGAAAGCATCGTTGAATTTCCGGACAACCGCCCACGCCCCGCACGCACCGCACCTTTGCGTATTTCTTACCCTCATCCGGAAACACCAGGGTTTCGTGCGCCACCGCGAAACGGTAGGGTTTCGTGCGCCACCAGGTGCGGACTTGCACGACGGATCCGGTGGCGACCCGGTCGAACCGCCCGGTCACGGGCCGGTCGGCCACATTCCGAACCTGTCTCCACTCCGTCATGAACGCGCGCATCGCATCGGAATTCATGACTCCGGATCCTGTCGCCGCACCACCTTCGGCCGTTCAGCTGTTCACGGAGTTCTTCGAGCCACGGCGCGTGGCGAGGCGCTGATGACGCGAGTACCAAAACTGGAAGGGCGCAACGTGCCGGTCACCAAGCTCGACGCGGGAACTGCTCTCGTACTCATCGACCTGCAGAAGGCCACCGTCGGCGCACCCTGTGTGCCGCACACCGGTCCCGACGTCGTGACCCGTGCATCCGAACTCGCGGAGGCGTTCCGCGAGCACGGTGCCACGGTCGTCCTCGTCCGCGTCACCGAGTCCGAGGACCGGGCGGACGGTACGCCGGGCCGCAAGGACGCACCGACCTACACGGGCCCCATGCCGACCGGGTGGGACGAGATCGTCGAGGAGCTCAGCGGCCACCCTGGCGACATCGTGATCACGAAGCGCAACTGGGGCGCGTTCTACGGCACCGATCTCGATCTGCAGCTGCGCCGCCGCGGCATCACCCAGGTCGTGCTCGGCGGCATCGCCACGAGCATCGGCGTGGAGTCCACCGCTCGCAACGCGCACGAACTCGGCTACCACGTCACGCTCGCCACCGACGTGATGGCCGACATGAGTCCGGAGGCGCACCACCACAGCGTCGAGCGGATCTTCCCGATGCTCGGGGAGCGCGGCACGTCCGCCGAGATCATCGAGCTGCTGGCCAAGAGCCGCTGATACACCCCGGCACGCCCGCGTGACGACGGTGGTCCGTCGTTCCACGGCACGTGCGCGGTGAGTGCGGCGGTCAGCTGACGCGTAGAGGGGCGGCCCCACGGGGCCGCCCCTCTATCAATTGCCGCCGACGCGGAGCAGTTCCAGGAGGCCGCCGCCGAGCCGGCAGTCACCCAACAGGCCGTCTCCCAGCGCATCGCCGCGCTGGAGCGCGACCTCGGGGTGCGGCTGGTTCACCCGTACCCCGCGCGGGGCCGAGCCGACCATCGACGGGCCGGCGTTCCTGCTGACTCGTTCGATCAGGGTCGTCATACGTCCGGAGGAGGAGGGCGGATCGGGTACGTACCTCTACAGGCCGAGCCGGAAAACCGACTGCGTGCCGACAGGAATCGCTCCTTCCGCTCCTAGGCTGACGACCAGTCCTGACGGTGCGTATCCGATCAGGAGACGTGAGCGCGAGGAACGATGACGACATACAGGTACACCGTGGCCGAGCTGCGCGGGCAGCTACGACAGCTGCTCCTCACCGGCCTGGCCGTCGCGGTCGGCGTGGCGTTCCTGATCGCGTCGGTCAGCGGAAGCGGTGCCCTGGTCGACTCCTACAGCCAGACGGCCGCCGCCGAGGTGGGCCCCGGGGATCTCCAGGCGGTCCCGGCCGCCGAAGGCCGGTCCGTGCCGAAGCCCCTCAGCGACGCCACCGCCGCCCGCGCACGCCAGGTGCCCGGCGTGGCGGCCGCATCGCTGCGGCTGGTCGGCCAGGGCGGTGTCCTCACCCCGGCCGGGCGCCCGCTCGACGACGCCGCCGTGGTCAGCTCGATCGCCGCCGACCCCGCCCTGCGCTGGCAGCTGCTGAAGGACGGCCGGTGGCCGGGCGCACCCGGCGAGGTACTGCTCGACGCCGACACCGCCCGGCGGATCGACGCCCGCCCCGGCAGCAGCGTCCGGCTGGCCCGGGCCGACGGAAACACCGACGACGCCGTCCTCGTCGGCACCCTGGACGGCCGGGGCGCGCCCGGCTTCGCCGGCCGTCCCCTCATCGGCGTCCCGGCCGACCGGGTGGACCGGTACGCGACCCGGATCACCGGCACCCAGCTCGACCTCCGGCTCGCCCCCGGCGCCTCCCGCACCCGGACCGCCGAGGCCCTGCGCGAGGCGCTCGACGGGCAGGCTGAGGTCCGCACCAGGGACGCCTCGGTCGCCGAGGCGACCAGGCAGAGCCGGACCGTCTACGGGGTCGTGCTGATCGCCGCGCTGTCCTTCGTGCTCATCGCGCTCGCCGTCGCCCGGATGGTCGTCAGCAACACCTTCTCGGTCGTCCTCGCCCAGCGCACCCGCCAGCTCGCCCTGCTGCGCTGCATCGGCGCCGACCGCGCGCAGGTGCGACGGGTGATCCGCCGGCAGGGCCTGCTGCTGGGCACCGGCGCCTCCGCCGCCGGGGTGCTGCTCGGTACCGCGCTGTGCGCGGCGGGTACCGCGCTGGCGGGCCTGGCGGACCTCGGACCGGTGCACATCTCGCTCACCCCGGCTCCGGCCACCTGCGCGCTGGCCGCACTGTTCGGCGTCCTGCTCACCGTCCTGGCCGTACGCGGCCCGGCGAAGGCCGCCTCGGCGGTGCCGCCGATCGCCGCGCTCGGCGGCGCGCACCAGGCCGCCGACCGGCCGAAGCGCCTGGGCAAGGCGGTGTTCTCCGGGCTGCTGCTGGTGTTCGGCGGCGCCATGCTGGCCGCCGGGGCCCTGGCCGGGCCGCCGTTGTCCCTGCTCGCCGCCACGATCGGTGCCATCGCCAGCTTCTTCGGCGTGCTGCGCCTGAGCCATCGGCTGCTGCCGCCGATCGTCGGCGTCCTCGGGGTGCCCGCACGGCGGCTCTGCGGGACGGCGGGGCGGCTGGCGACGCAGCAGCTGCGGCTCAATCCCGGGCGGACCGGCGCGACCGGTGCGGCGCTGCTGCTCGGGGTCACGGTGATGGTCAGCGCGGTCACCGCGTTGGGGATCACCGGCAACTCGCTGGTGCCGCTGGTCTCGGCCCGGCAGCCGGCCGTCTTCTCGGTGGCCACCGAGGAGGGACCGGTGCCTGTCGGGGCGCTCGGCGCACTGGGCGGGGAGAGCCGACTCCGGGTCACGCCCGTCCGCTCGGCCACGGTGGAGGTCGACGGCCGGAGCACGCTCGTGGTCACCGCCGATCCCGCAGCGCTCAACCCCGCCGCCGAAGGCGTGGCGCGAGCGCGCGGGCTGTCGGACGACGCGGCGCTGAACGGGCTCGGCGGCGATCCGGGCGAGCACCGGGTGACGGTGGCCGGGCGCCCCGCAGGCGTGTTGCGGTTCGAGGACGGCCGCAGTGGGCTTCCGTTCGCCCTGCAGTCGGGGGCCGTGCTGTACGTGACGCCGACGACCCTGGACCGGCTGGCGCCGGACGCGGCCGTCACCACGGCGTGGGTCGGCCCTGCGGAGGGCACCGACCGGCTCGCCGCCCGGCAGCTGATGGACCGGGTACTGGCCGGCTACTCCCAGGTCAAGGTCACCGATACGACGGTGCAGGCCCAGACGCTGCGCTCGTTGCTCGACCGGATGATGCTGATCACGATGGCGCTGCTGAGCTTCTCCGTCGCCATCGCGGGGATCGGGGTGGCGGCGACGCTGATGCTCGGGGTCAGCGAACGGGCGCGGGAGATCGGGATGTTGCGCGCGATCGGCCTGTCCGGGCAGCAACTGCGACGGATGCTCACCCTGGAGGCCCTGCTGCTCTCGCTGGCGGGGGCACTGGTCGGGACGGTGCTCGGGCTCGGGTACGGGTGGATCGCGGCGCGGTCGGTGACCTCGACGGCGGGCACGGTGGGCGGGCCGCCGCTCCTCCCGGTGGCCGGCGTGCTGGCGCTGACCGTGCTGATCGGGCTGGGCGCGGCCGTACTGCCGGCCCGACGGGTACGGCGGATGACCATCGTGGCCGCGATGCGGACGACGTAGCCCCGAGCTGATCCGCACCCACCTGGCCCGGGCGTGTCCCCGCCGAACAGCAGGCGCTCGCCTTCGGAGACCGGCACGTCGTCCGCGTTCGCGATGGGTGACGGAGCTCAAGGGCAGGAGTGCTGCGCAGCAGTGCCGGCGGCGAGGGCGAAGGGGCCGTCCAGGGCGGCCCATTGCAGGAGCAGGATCGTTTTGCCGTCGGCGATGCGTCCGTCGCGGACCATGGCGAGAGCCTCCGTGAAGGGCAGTTCGAGTACTTCGATGTCCTCGCCCTCCTCCTCGAGACCGCCGCCGGTTCCGGTGCGGTCGGCCGGCGTGTAGGGGGCGGCATAGAAGTGCAGACGCTCGGTGACCGAGCCGGGGCTCATATAGGCGTCGAGGACGTGGGCGATCGGGCCGAGCGTGACGCCGAGTTCCTCGGCGGCCTCGCGCCGGATGGCGGCGAGCGGGTCGTCGCCGTCGAGCAGTCCGGCGGCGGCCTCGACGAGCATGCCGTCCGGGTGGTCGTTGACGTAGGCCGGGTAGCGGAACTGACGGGTGAGCAGCACACGGCCGCGCTCGGCGTCGTACGGCAGGACGACCGCGCCGTTGCCGCGGTCGTACGTCTCACGCTGCTGGGTTTCCCAACGCCCGTCGCGGCGGCGGTAGTCGAAGGTCGTACGACGCAGGACGTGCCAGCCCCGGGAGGTGAGCTCCACGTCGCGGACCACGACGTCGGGGTTGCGGTCCAGGCCGCGACCATCCCGGTCGAGGCCGGTGCGGCCGCGGTGGTCGGGGGTGTCGATGCCGGGGCGGGTCATCACGAGGCCCTGCCTTCCTGCGGGTTGCGGCGCGGGATCTCGGCCACGTCGCGGTAGACGGGCAGGCCGCGACGGCGGGCCGTGGCAACGTCCTGGTCGGCTCCGGTGGAGTCGCCGGGGAGCCGGAGCACGGCGTCGCAGTGGGCGAGCAGGCGCTCGGCGGTCGGGTAGAGCACCTGGTCGGCGAGTGGGTCCGTGGGGCCCGCGCCGGCCGAGCGCAGGACGGGCAGGGCCACCCACTCCCCGATCACGGGCACGTGGCCGGCGGCGAAGACCGGCCACGCTGCCGCTTCGAGGCGGGCGAGGTTGGCGGCCATGGCCCGCGGGTCGCCGTCGGTGCCGGAACGGTAGGGCCCGGCGATGAGGATGAGCATCGGTTTGTCGGTCATGGCGCGCTACGATACATGCAGAAACGTGCAAAAACATGAAGGAGTGTGGATGCTGGCCGCTCAACGACGTACTCACCTGTTGGACCTGCTCGTCCGACAGGGCCGGATCGTCGCCAAGGACGTCGCCGCGGACCTGGGCATCTCCGAGGACAGCGTGCGCCGCGACCTGCGCGACCTCGCCGCCGAGGGACTGTGCCAGCGTGTCTACGGCGGGGCGTTGCCCGTCTCCCCGGCCGTGGCGGACTACGCCTCCCGGAAGACGGTTGCCCCCGACGGCAAGGAGAAGGTCGCCGCGGTGGCCGCCGCGCTGGTGCGGCCGGGCAGCGCTCTGATCCTGGACGGCGGCACCACCGCCCTCGCGGTAGCCCGTGCCCTTCCGCCGGACCTGGACTGCACCGTGATCACCCATAGCCCGACCGTCGCGGCCGCGCTGCTGGAGCACCCGCAGGCCGAGATCTTCCTGCTCGGCGGACGCATCTTCAAGCACTCCGCGGTTGCCTGCGGCGCGGCCGCGGTCGAGGCCTCCCAGAACGTCTCCGCCGACCTTTGCCTGTTGGGCGTCACCGGCGTCCACCCGGACGCGGGGCTTACCACCGGCGACGCCGAGGAGGCCGCGATGAAGCGCACCCTGGCCGCCCGGGCCGCGGATACCTACATCCTCGCCTCGTCCGAGAAGATCGGCACAGCATCACGGTTCCGCGTCCTGCCCTGGGAGGACGTCAGCGGACTGATCACCGACGCCGACCCCCACCACCCAGTCGTCCAGTCGCTTACGGCGCGCGGTGTGGAAGTCCTGACAGCCGGCTGAAAGCGACGGGCCGAACGGCAGGGGATCACCGGAGATCCAAGGCACCAGTGCGCCACCGTGGTTCAGCCGTCCACGGGAATGGCGGAGGGGCCGACGACCGCGCCCCTGCAACGTCACCGCGAGCGCCTGACCTCCTCAGGCAACGGCATCGTCGGGCCGGGTCCGAGTGGCGCGGGTGAGCCAGCCGGTGGCGGCGAGGCAGAGGGCGGAGAGCGCGGTCAGGAGCACGGGGACGGCGGTGATCCCGAGGTGGTCGATGGCCGTGCCGAGGGCGGGGGTGGCGGCGACGCCGCCGGCCATGGAGGCCGCGATGACCCAGGCACCGGCCCTGCTCGCCCGGGGGACGGCCTGGTGGAGCCAGGGCAGTCCGGTGGGGAAGATCGGCGCGATGAAGAGGCCGGCTCCGGCGTACGCGTAGGGGGCGAGTGCGGGCACCAGGGCGAGGGCGAGGCAGGCGGTCATGCCCGCGCAGCCGACGGTGACGACGGCGGGTGCCGACCAGCGCGAGACCAGCGGGGAGACGAGGAACCGGCCGACCGTCATCATCAGCCAGTAGCCGGAGGTGGCGGCCACCGCGATCTCGGTCTGGTGGCCGACGGCCTCCAGGTGGGTGGGCTCCCAGCCGCCGATCGCGCTCTCGACGCCGACGTGCAGGACGTAGAGGAGGACGAAGACGGCGAGGACGGCGGTGGCGCGGCGGCCGGTCGCGGGCGCGGCGCCCTGCGGCGCGGCCGGCTCGGGCCGGTCGTCGCGCACGCCGCGTACGGTGAGGACGAGCCCGGCGGACAGCGCGGCGAGTGCGGCGAACACCGCCGGGTGGCGGTCGCCGCCGAACACGCCGATCAGCGCGGGGCCCGCGATGGCTCCGACCCCGAAGTGCGCGTTGAGCAGGTTCAGCATGGCCGTGCTGCGCGGGCCGAACCCGACGGCGAACAGCTGGTTGAGGCCGTAGTCGATGCCTCCGAAGCCGAGCCCGGTGACCAGCGCCGCGGCCAGGGCGAGCGGCCAGGTCGGAGCGAGGGCGAAGCCCAGGCCGCCGACGGCCATCAGGGCGTAGGAGGCGCCGAGCACGGTCCGGTTGCCGACGCGGCCGTGGAGCCGGTCGAAGATGAGCACGCCGCTGACGCCGCCGACGAAGTGCGCGCCCAGGCCGAGCCCGGCACCGGATTCGCTCAGGCCGAAGCGTGTTCGGAGGGCGGGGATCGAGGGCCCGTAGAGCGCCTGTAATGCTCCGATCAGGACGAAGCCCAGGCAGGACGCGACGACCGCGGTCCGGCTGAAGAGCACCTGGGCGGGGCTGGCGGTCTGCGCGGTGGACACGTCTACTCCATCGGGGTCGGGCGCGCGGTCACCCGGGCGGTGCGATCGGCAGGACGAACCCGTCGTTGCAGTCGGTGTGTTCGCCGATCAGATGGTCGGCGGCGCCCATGGCGGAGGCCGCCTCCGGCGGGGCCGGAGGCGGCCTCCAAGGGTCGCCGGGGCGTGTCCGACAGTTGGCGCGCCGGCGCGGACTGTCGGTCTCAGGCCGGCAGGCCGACGGCCCGCTCGCGTCCGCGCCGCTGCTGGATGACCACGGCGGCGACCAGCAGGAGTCCCTGGGCGACGTTCTGCCAGAAGGTGTTGATGCCCTGGACGGTGAGGCCGTTCTGCAGGGCTCCGAGCAGGGCGACGGCCAGCAGGGTGCCGCCGATACCGCCCTTGCCGCCCTTGAGGGCGCAGCCGCCCAGGGCAGCGGCGGTGATGGCCTGGAGTTCCAGGCCCTCGCTGCCGGAGGTGGGCTGTCCGGAGCCGGTGCGCGCGGTGAGCAGGACGCCGGCGACGGCCGCGACCATGCCGGTGAGCGCGTACACCGAGAGCAGGTACTTGTTGAGGTTGATGCCGGCCAGTCGCGCGGCGGTGTCGTTGCCGCCGAGGGCGTAGATGTTGCGCCCGATGTCGGTGTACGTGAGCAGGACGTGCACGGCGGCGGCGATCAGGAGGAGGATCCACACCATCGTCGGCAGGCCGGCGATCCTGCCGCGGCTGAGGAAGACGAACAGCGGGTCGCCGAGCACGTAGCCCTGGGCGCGTCCGTCGGAGATCAGCTGGGCGACGCCCTTGTACGCGGCCAGTCCGGCCAGGGTGGCGATGGTCGGGTTGACCCGGCCGTAGATGATCACGGCACCGTTGAGCAGGCCGACGGCGGCGCCGACCAGCACGGCCGCACCCATGCCGAGCAGCGCGCTGGAGCCGGTGGAGGTGAACACCATCGCGCTCACCACGGAGGCGAGGCCGGCTTGGGAGCCCACCGAGATGTCCAGGCCGCCGCAGATGATCACCACCGTCTGGACCACGGCGAGCAGCCCGGCGATGGTCGCCGCCTCGGCGATCACCTGGATGTTGTTCCAGCTCAGGTAGTTGAGGTTGAGCGAGCCGAACAGGGCGAGCACAGCCGCGAGGGCCAGCAGCAGGATGAGGTTCTGGCCACCGACGGCGTCGAGCAGCGCCCGCGGACCGGTCGGCCGCGCGCGCCCGGCCGGGGCCTGCGGCCGCTGGTCGGCGGTGGCGGAGGGGGTGGTCATCGGGCAACTCCGGTGGTGGCGTCGGTGTCGGTGGTACGGGGGCCGGTGGCGAGGTCGTCCGTCATGGCCAGGGCGAGGACGGCCTCCTCGGAGGCCTCGGCGCGGCCGAGTTCGCCGGTGACCCGGCCGTTCTGCATGACGAGGATCCGGTCGGCCAGGCCGAGGACCTCGGGCAGTTCGGAGGAGATCACCAGGACGGCGACGCCGTCGCGGGCCAGGTCGGCGATGATCTGGTAGATCTCGGCCTTGGCGCCGATGTCGACGCCGCGGGTCGGTTCGTCCAGGATCAGCAGCTCGGGGCGGCGGGCGAGCCAGCGGGCGAGCACCACCTTCTGCTGGTTGCCGCCGGAGAGCGTGCGGACCTCGGTCTCGATCGAGGGGGCGCGCACCCGCAGCCGGTCCGCGTACTCCTGGGCGAGCTGCTTCTCGGCGGTGCGCTTGACGAAGCGCCGCCGGCGCAGCCGGTCGAGGCTGACCAGGGAGGTGTTGTCCCGGATGGAGCGGTGCAGGAACAGCGCCTGGGCCTTGCGTTCCTCGGGGGCGAGGCCCAGGCCGGCCCGGATCGCGTCCTTGGGGGAACGCAGGCGCACCGCCCGGCCGCCGAGGAGGACCTCGCCGGAGCGGACCGGCGCGTCGCCGGCGAGGGCGAGGGCCAGTTCGGACCGGCCGGCGCCGATCAGCCCGGCGAGGGCGACCACCTCGCCGGCCCGGACCTGGAGGCTGACGTCGTGCACGTCGTCGGTGGTGAGGCCACGGACATCCAGCACTACCTCGTCCGTGGCGACGTCCTGACGGACGAACAGGCCGGCCAGGTCCCGGCCGACCATCAGCCGGACCAGCTCGCGCTCGTCGGTCTCGGCGGCGGGCAGGACGCCGGTGAGGGTGCCGTCGCGCAGGACGGCGATCCGGTCGGCGAGCCGGAAGATCTCCTTCATCCGGTGCGAGACGTAGACGATCGCGATGCCCTGGTCGCGCAGCCGGCCGATCAGGGCGAACAGCGCCTCCACCTCGTTCTCGGAGAGGGAGGAGGTGGGCTCGTCGAAGGCGATCGCCCGGGGCGGCACGGTGCCGGTGAGCGCCCGCATGATCTCGACCAACTGGCGCTGTGCGGCCGTGAGTTCGGATCCGAGCAGGTCAGGGTCGAGGACCTGGTCGAAGCCGAGTGCGGCGAGATCGGCAGTGATCCTGCGGCGCAGTTCAGTGCGGTCGAGGCGGCGGCCGGCCCGACGCGGGAGGCTGCCGGCGTAGACGTTCTCGGCGACCGACACGTGCGGGATGATCTCCGGCTCCTGGGGGATGATCCGGATGCCCGCGCGGCGCGCGTCGGTCGGCGAGGAGAGGTCGAGGGGGACGCCGTCGAGCAGGACCTCGCCCTCGGTGGGGCGGTGATCGCCGCTCAGGATGCGCAGCAGGGTCGACTTCCCCGCGCCGTTCTCGCCCATCAGGGCGGTGACCTGCCCGGGCGGGAAGGCGACGGTGACGCCGTGGAGGGCCCGGACGCTGCCGAAGGTCTTGCCGACGTTCTCGGCGGCCAGGCCGAAGGCGGGCTGCGGGGACGGTCCGGCGCCGGGCGGGGACTCGGGTGCGGTCATGTGTGCCTCGCTGGAGGTGCGGATCGGACGGTTCTGGCGCGGTACCGTCAGCTGCAGGTCATGCCGGTGGCCTGCCAGGTGGCGGCGTCGACCATGGTGGTGGGGGCGAAGGCCTCGGCGGGGAAGTCCTTGTTGTTCTTGAGCTTGTCGTACATGGTCTGGACGGCCAGTGCGCCGACGTCCTTGCCGTTGATGAAGAGCGCGGCCTTCATGCCGGTGGGCTTGCCGCTGGTCCAGTCCTTGCAGGCGAGGTAGGCGCCGAGACCGACACCGGCGATGTCGTCGGGGCTGACGCCGGCGTTCTGCAGCGCGGTGACGGATCCCTGGACGTTCTCGTCGTTGCAGCCCCAGACGATCCAGTGCTTGACGCCGGGGTTGGCGGTGAGGGTGGCGGCGGTCTTGTCCTGGGCGCCGGTGGGGGTGTTGTCGGTGGCGACGTCGATGTTCTTCACCCCGTCGCCCGCGGCCTGGGTGAAGGCGTCCTTGGCGGCCTTGACGCGGTCGCCGCAGACGGTGACGTCCTGCTTCCAAGCGGAGATGATCCGGGTGTCGGCCGCGTTCCAGCCGGCCTTCTTGTACTCGGCGGCGGCCCGCTTGCCGACCTCTCCGCCCATCTGCGCGCCGCTGAACCCGACCCGGGCGACCAGATCGCCCTTCGCACAGGCGCCCGGGGCCGGGCCGGAGGCGCAGATCTGGTCGTCGGAGGTGAGGAGGGCGACCTTGGCGTCCTTGGCGGTCTGCACGACCTGCGGGCCCACCGCCGGGTCCGGCACGACCACGATCAGCCCGTTGCTCTTGCGGGCGATGGCCGACTGCACCTCGCCGACCGTCTTGTTGGCGTCGTTGCCCAGGTTCACGACCTTCAGGTCCACCCCCAGCTCCGCCGCCTTCGCCTTCGCGCCCGCCGCCTCGCCGACGAAGTACTCCTGGTCCCCCTGCTTCTGCAGGTACGTCAGCGACACCTTGCCGTCGACCTTTGCGGTGTCACCCGCACCCGACGAGGACTGCTGACCCGTCGAGCACCCCACCGCGCCCACGAGGGACACACAGCCCAGCAGGGCGACCGACAGAACCCGACTACGACGACGAATGAACATGCAAAAGCTCCCGGTAAGGAGAAGAGGGTGGGAGAAGATCCCGCGGCAGATCCCGCGAAACTGGCGCGGATTGAATCAAACACAATCGATCAGAACCAAACTTGATCCAACGTGCTCGCACAGGAAACTCCCCAGCCGGGCGTTCGTCAAGAGCCTTCGTTGCGCTCGCGTCAATTCGAGACGTTCCCGTTATCCAGCGGAGCCATGCGGCTCCGCCCCACCCGCTCTCCCGGCCGGGAGTCGATCTCCCGACTTCCGTCATGCGATGATCAGTTGACGGCCTCCGCCACGATCACCTCGCCCACCCGCTCGCCCGCGGCGGTCCGGCGCTCGGCGGACAGCCCGTCGTCGGTGACCAGCACGTCGACCTGGTCCAGGGTTGCGAAGGTGGCCAGGCCGACGGTGTCCCACTTGGTGTTGTCCGCGACCACGACCACCCGGCGCGCGGAGCCGATGAACGCCCGATCGGTCTCCGCCTCGGCGAGATTGGGCGAGGTCAGCCCGGCCTCCACGGAGATGCCGTGGCAGCCCAGGAAGAGCACGTTGACGTGCAGTGAGCGGATCGCCTGGTCGGCGAGCGCGCCCACCAGGGCGTCGGAGGGCGTGCGGATCCCGCCGGTGCGCAGCACGGTGGTCCCGACCCCCGCCCCCGGGCCGACCTGCTCGAACACCTCGGCGATCCGCAGCGAGTTGGTCACCACGGTCAGCCCGTCCACCGATGCCAGCTCCCGGGCGACGGCGTGCGTGGTCGTGCCCGCACCCAGGCCCACGGCCATCCCGGGCCGGACCAGTTCGGCGGCGGCCCGGGCGATCGCCTGCTTGGCCGACAGCTGCCAGGACGACTTCGCCTCGAAGCCCGGCTCCTGGCTGCTCGGGGCGCCGGCCGGGACGGCACCGCCGTGCACCTTGTCCAGCAGTCCCTGCCGGGCCAGGGCGTCCAGGTCCCGGCGGATGGTCATGTCCGAGACGCCCAGCTCGCGGGTGAGTTCGTTGACCCGCACCCCGCCGCGCTGCCGGAGCCGTTCGAGGATCATCTCGCGCCGCTGCCGCGCCAGCAGCTGTGCGTTGTCAGTCACGTGGCACTCCTAGGTACGCACGCGGACGCGGCCGGTCCGCAGGCGGCACGGCCCGACGGCCCGACCGTTCGGGTGCGTCTGTTGGTGGTGGAACTTGTGACTATACGTGTGCGAGTCGTTGTCCTTCTCCTGATGCTCGACGGGTGGTCGCCCGTGACCGCCGGGTGGACACGACCGGGGCCGTGCCCACCCGGCGGGGTGTGGACGGTGGCGGTGTCGGGTCAGGACAGGATCGTCCAGGCCTGCCCCGCACCGGAGTTGGGCTGGTCCGTGACCACCGCGGAGGTGGCCGCCGAGTTCGGGGAGTCCAGCACCAGGCCGGTGGCGACGTTGGTGACGGTCAGCGCGCCGGTGGCGGCGTTCTGGACGACCCGCCACTTCTGGTAGGCGTTGTTCGGGTCGTAGCCGTTGGTCACGTACGCCGCCGCGCCTGCCGAGCCGGGTGCGGTGAGGGTGCCGTGGACCTGCGTGCCGGTGTCGCAGTTGTCGGTGACGTGCACCGTGCCGTCGGCGTTCGCGGCGAACTTCCACTGCTCCGAGGTGTGTGTGCTCCACCACGTGTTGACGTCGACGATCGCACCGTCCGCCGCGCTGCAGGTGCCCTGGACCTCCAGGGCCTCGCCGCCGGTGCCGCCCGCGCTGATCCCGTGGTACTTGCCGTCACCGATCACCGCCGCCACCGTGGCGGCCTGCGGGGTGAGCCGGAACATCGCGACGCCGTGCGCGGCGACCCAGTTGCCGCCGACCGTGCCGCCTGCGGCGACCGTGCCGGTGGCGCCGGTCCACAGGTCCTTGTACGTGTAGCCGTTGCCGGTCAGGCCGAGCGAGGCGAGGCTGCTGCCGATCATCTGCCAGTTGTTCGGGTCCTGGTTCACCAGCAGGACGGCCGTGTCGCCGCCCGCGAGTTGGCGCTTGAGGATCACCGGGGCGGTGCTGCTGTTGGGCGCGGCGCCGACCAGGGTGGCGGGCTTGGCGAGCGCGTCCTGGTCGATCCGGATGACGTCGGGGTTCTTCATGATCGCCAGGCTGGAGGCGTTGATGCCGGTGGACCAGGTGGTGCCTCCGGCGGTGTGCTGGGCGTCGGCGGAGTTGCGCAGGTCGGCGCCGGACATGAGCGGTGAGGCCATCATCGACAGGATGGACAGCTCGGTGCGGGACTCGTCGTCGGTGAACGGCTTGTGACAGGTGCAGGTGTCGGTGACGCCCCAGGAGCCGTAGACGTCCTGCCAGCCGGCGAACATCATGTCCATGTCGTTCCAGCTGCCCGGGCGGACGTTGCCCGGGTACTGCAGCGCGGTCTGCAGCTGCCCGCCGTAGAGCACGCCGCTCAGGTCGCTGGCGCGGTCACCGCCGATCCGGCACAGGTTGGCGACCTGCCCGCACCAGACGCCGGTCGGCGCGTAGCCCGGGGACTGGTACTGCGGGGTGCCGGCGGCCCGGATCACCGGGTCGGTGCGGGCCGGGTCGTTAGCGCTCAGCAGGTACGGCACGCCGGTGTGCACGGGCTGGGCCGAGACACTGAGCGCGACCTTCGGCCTGCCCTGGGCGGCGGAGGCGGCGTCGAGCGCCCGCTGGAAGGTCTGCACCCGGGCGTACATGGACTGGGTGAGTTCCCTGCCCTCGCCCTGGGTCCCGTAGTTGTGGCCGTCCGGGCCGACGATCTGCGGGCCGTACGGGCAGTCGTCGTACTTGACGTAGTCCACGCCCCAGGACACGAAGTCGGCGGCGTCCGTGGACTCGTGGCCGAGGCTGCCGGGGTGCATCTGGCAGGTCAGGTAGGTGTCGGTGCCGTACAGGCCGAACTTCATGCCCTTGCTGTGGGCGTACCAGGCCAGGTACTGGATGCCGTTGACGGTCTGCCCGTTGACGGTCTGCGAGGGGAAGGTGTCCGGGCGCGGGATCAGGTGGCCGGAGGTCGGGTCGTTGCCGGTGCCGTCCGTGCCGGCGACCGGGTTGCCGGCGGCGTCGTAGAGCTGCATCGAACCGTACGAGGTCCGCACCAGGTCGGTGGCCTGGCCGTCGCGGTGCCAGAGCGACCAGCCGTCGTCGATGGTGACGGTGTTGTAGCCGGCCGCCACCAGGCCGTTGGCGGACATGAAGTCGATGGTCTGCTTGACCTGTTGCTCGCTCACGTCGGTACCGAGTGAGTTCCAGGAGTTCCAGCCCATCGGCGGGGTGAGGGCGGTGCCGTTGTCCAGGGCGGCGGCCGGGGTGGCCGTGCTCAGCGCGACGACACCGAGGCTCGAGGTCGCCAGGGCGAGCGACAGCAGGGCGCCGGCGAGAGCACGAGGGGATGGGCGCAGGCGTAGGCGCATGGGTGCTCCAAAGTGGAGGGCAGTGGGGGGATGCCAGAGCGAGCTCCTGGTGCGAGATGTTCGGTAATGTCGGATATTGACAGAACCTGCACAGGACTCAACAGGAGCAGGCGCAGGCTAGTGGCTCACTCCGGCCGACTCAAGTGGTGGGTATGCGCCCGTAACGAGCGGGTATCGGCCCACAACTTGAGGGCCGCCAGATCTTGACCGTCGGGTGAACGTGGCGTTTCCTGTCACCATCGCGTTCGACTCCGTTTGGTTCTGGGTGTTTTGAACGTTCAAACACTCATGCTCTTGCCCTGCCCTTGGAGCGTTTCCGTGTTCTTCCGCCGACGTAGCCGGATCGCCCCCCTCACCACGGCCGGCGCGACCGCCCTCGCCCTGGCGCTGGCCGGGTGCTCGGCAGAGGGGCCCGACACCACGAGCCGGGGCCCGCTCACCATCACCTTCCTACAGAAGCAGGGCGACCAGGGGTACTTCGTCGACGAGGCGGCCGGAGCCAAGGCCAAGGCCGCCGAACTCGGTGTCGACCTGACCGTCGTGGATCTCGGCAACGACCGCGACCGCGCGCTCAAGGAGGCCAGGACGGCCATCGACAAGAAGGCGCGCGGCCTCATCGCCGTCGTGCCCGACCCGTCCGTGGGCCCCGAACTCGTCGCCCTCACCCGCCAGGCCGGCATCCCGCTGCTCTCCACCGACGACCAGATCTGCTCCGACTACCCCGATCCCAGCGCTTGCTTCCCCAACGGGCTGGTGCCCCGGGTCGGCTTCAACGGCGCCACCATGGGCGCCGCGGTCGGCGAACGCGCGGCCACCGAGTACACCAGAGCGGGCTGGAAGACCGCCGACACCTCGATGCTCTCGATCTCGAACAACGACATCCCCGTCTGCCGGGACCGCGTGAACGCGGCGGCGGACGCGTTCTCCGTCCACGCCGGTGCGGTGCTGAAGAACACGAAGGTCGGGACGGCCAACACCGTCGAGGACGCCCGCCGCAGAACCGCCTACGCCCTCTCCTCCAGCCCCGGCGTCAAGCACTGGGTGGTCTGGGGCTGCAACGACGAGGACGTGGAAGGCGGAATCAAGGCCCTGAGCGACGCGGGCTTCGGACCGGACAACGTCATCGGCGTCGGCATCGGCGCCTACCTCGCCTGCAAGGACTGGCTGCCCGGCAAGCCCAGCGCGATGCGGGCCGCACTGCTCATCAAGGGGACCGACGTCGGCGCGCTCGCCGTCGAGCAGATGGTCGACCGGCTGAAGGGCCACAAGGACCTCCCGCGCGAGACCATCGTCCCCGCCATCATGGTGGACCCCTCCAACTGGCAGGCCTCCGGCGCGCTCTGCACATGACGTGTCGGTGGGCCCGGTGGCATGCGCACCGCGGATCACCTCGGCCGAGCCGCGGGGAATCCTGATCGAAGTCGATCGATCGTGTTGACTCTTGTTGGCCATCCATCAGTGCAATATCGTATGGCACTATCGCTGACGTTTCGTCGGCACACCCAACCACCCTCGTGCTGTGTCCCGTTGGCTGCGACGCCCCGCGAAGCAGCACTGCCGGCCCGCCCGACCCCGCCACATCCGGCCGTACCGGCAGGTGTCGATTCGGGGCCGGTCACCCGACACCCGCTTCGAGCGCATGCGACTCGCCCCCCGTCTCCGGAGTCGCGCCGTGATCGACGACGCCTCAGCGCACGAGGAATCCCACCCCTCCTGGCCCGGCACGCGCAAGGGAACGCCCGGCCAGATCCCCCACGTTGGAGCCCCCACATGCGCATCCCCGTTCACCGCCTCGCCGGTGCCCTGACCGCCATGGCGCTGGCCGCCTCCGGTCTCGGCGCCCTCACCCTGGGCGGCGCCACTTCGGCCGCCGCCCTCGGCAACGGCAACGCCCTGACCCCGCCGATGGGCTGGAACTCCTGGAACAGCCTGGGCACCCAGGTCAACGAGCAACAGGTCAAGCAGACCATCGACTTCATGTCCGCCAACGGCCTGGTGCAGGCGGGCTACAACACCGTCACGATCGACGACGGCTGGTCGACGCGCCACCGCGACGGCCAGAGCACGGACTTCGCGAAGACCGCCGACAACGCGATGCAGCTCTACGACAACAACGGCAACCCGGTCTCCGGCACCGACGGCACGGGCAACGACACCACCAGCGGACACCTGGTGCCCGACCCGAACAACTTTCCCGCACAGGCCGTCAACGGCACGACGGTGAACGGCATCCAGTACCTGTCCTGGTACGCCCACAGCAAGGGCATGAAGCTCGGCCTGTACGCCACCGACACGTACACCACCTGCCAGGGCCACCCCGGCAGCCTGGGCCACGAGGCCACCGACGCCACCGACTTCGTCTCCTGGGGCGTCGACTTCGTCAAGTACGACGACTGCCCCTACGGCCCCACCATCACCGGCCCCGACGGCTACGCCTACTACCCGCAGGGCGAGGGCAAGGAACTCACCCAGTCCATCTACGCCCGCACCCAGACCTTCCAGCGCGCTCTGGACGCCGCCACCGCCGCCCAGGGCAAGCCGAAGGTCACCCTCAGCCTGTCCGCGCAGCCCGCGCACACCGGCATCCCGTACCTGCTGAGCGCCAACGACCCGGCTCGCACCGACCCGCTGATCCAGGCCGCCGGCACCCAGCCGCACCAGGCGCCCGGCTACTCGCCCACCGGCGTGTGGTGCGGCCAGGTCGCCAACATGTGCCGCATCGGCGGCGACCGGGACAGCGAACTGGACGGCGTCCTCTACAACGGCCAGCTGCAGACCGCCCTGAAGTACCCGGGCAACGTCCACCCCGGCAGCTGGAACGACCTGGACATGATGTTCGCCGGCTGGCAGGACGTCAACGGCGTCTGGGGCGTCACCGACACCTACAAGGGCAACAAGCCGTTCACCGACGACGAGTCCCGCACCGAGCTGTCCATCCTGTCGATGATGGCCGCCCCGCTCATCTCCGGGGCCGACCTGCGCACCACCGCGGACTCCCAGCGTTCCGGGAACGGCTACACCTGGTCCACCGGCATCAGCGCCTCCGCCCTGGCGATCATGAAGAACCCCGACGTGATCGCCATCGACCAGGACAGTCTCGCCAAGCCCGCCACCCTGGTCGGCAACCCGCCCTCCTCCGCCACCGCCCCGGTCATCCTCAAGCGCCGGCTGGCCAACGGCGACCTCGCCGTCGCGCTGGTCAACCAGGACCCCAACAACTGGGCCATGCCCAGCGCCACCTTCGCCGATCTCGGGCTGACCGGCAGCTCCTACACCTACCGCGAGATCTGGAGCGGCGCGACCGGCACCACCACCGGCACCATCGGAGGCAACTGGATCCCCGCCCACGGCACCGCGCTCTACCGGATCACCGGCGGCGGCAGCGGCAGCAGCGGCGGCGGCAACACGCAGGCCGGCATCGTCGGCGACGGCCGCTACCACGCGATCAGCGCGAGCGGCACCGGCGGCCTCGCGCTCCAGGTGCAGAGCACCTGCAGCGCGGCGGTGGGCGGCAACGCCGTCGTCAACACCTACGCCAGCGGCCAGCCCGCCGAGCAGTGGCTCTTCACGCCCAACGCGGACGGCACCGTCCAGATCACCGACAACTGCAACACCGGCACCCAGGTGCACACCGTCCTCGTCGCCGGCGGCGGCGTCGGCAGCGCGTACCTGCTCACCCCCTCGGCCAACAACCCCTGGCAGAAGTGGAAGGTCACCCAGAACGGCTCCGGCGCACTCACCATCACCAACGTCGGCAACGGCCTGACCCTGGACGCCTCCGGCACCGGCGCGGGCTCGACCGTGATGACCAACCCGGCCAGCTCCACCGCGGCCGGACAGAGCTGGACCGTCCTGTCCTGAGCACGTGGCCGGGGCCGAAGCGGAGGCGTACTGCCGCTCCGCTTCGGACCCGGCCACGCCCGCACGACGCCGCTCGGCGGCCTCCACTCCATCGGCGTCGATCCGTATCGCCCCGAGCGGCAGCTGCGGCGCTCCTGCTCTCCGCCCCGTCGGCGCTCCTTCCCTTGCTGATTCCGGTGCCGCTCGTCCCGGTCTCCGAGGAGCGAGCCACCCTCACCGACCTGCTCACCCGCGCCCTCGCCGCGCGCCCCGACGACACACGGGCGACGGCCTGCCGGCGCGAGCCGTGGCCCGTTCGACCGAAAGGGCGACCTGGCCGGGTTACCGGTGATGACGTCGACGACCACGAACGGTCCGCCTGACCGTCCGTCACGGTTCCCCCGCGCACCCGCGGTTCGGGAGGACAAGGCGGCAACATAAGTGGAGTTGACAGCTCCAAATAGTGCTAGTGTGGGTTCATGGACGGAACGGATGCATCCGCGCCCCGTGGCGCACGGCGCCTGAGACGCGATGCCGAGGCCAATCGGCAGCGCACGCTCCAGGCCGCTCGGGAGGTGTTCGCCGAGCGGGGGCTGGGGGTGAACCTCGACGACATCGCTCGCCATGCCGGCGTCGGAGTGGCGACTTCCTACCGGCTCTTCGGCAACAAGCAAGCACTGATCAACGAGCTGTTCGAAGAGCGTGTCGAAGCCTTGACGATGGCAGCCGAGCAGGCTCTGGCCAGTGACGACCCCTGGGACGGGGTCGTCGGCCTGCTGACCATGGCGCTGGAGCAGATGGCGGCCGACCGCGGACTGCGAGAAGTCGTGTTCTCCGAGGTCGGAGGCCGTCCGCTGGTGGCGCAGGCTCGGCGCAGGTTCGTGCCCGCAGCCGAGGCGGTCATACGTCGCGCCCAGGACGCCGGCCTGCTGCGGCCGGACTTGGCGACGACCGACATGCAGCTCGTCTTCTACATGCTGAGCTGCGTGATACAGCACACCCAGCCGGTCTCCAGCACGGTGTGGAGGCGCCAGCTGACGATCGTCCTGGACGGCCTGCGGGTGCGCCCCGGGCTGACGGACATGCCGGTGGTCGCCCTCACGGCCGCCGAGGAGGAGCAAGTCGCCGGCGTGACCCCCTCCAGTTCCTGAGCCTTTCCGTCAACCCCGAGGTGTTCCTCGCGGGGCCCGATGGCCCGCTCCTCACAGGGCCCGGGATCCGCGCGTGGCCGTGATCGCAGCGGTGTGCCGAGCCACCGCGTGCGGTCAACGGCCCCTGCTGTCATGCCTTTTCGCTGCGGTCCTGTGCACCGGGTCCGCCTCGTGCGCCGGGCCTGACGGCCGGACGTCGCGCGAACGAGACGTCCTCACCCGCCGTGACTCTGCTGCGGCGTTCCACCAGTAACCGCGGACCGCGCCGGGCACGGTCGGCTCCCACCTTCGAAAAGCACCACGGAAGGACGACATCCGTTGAATCCGACAGCTCTCGAGGTCGACTACCTGATCATCGGCGCCGGGGCCATGGGCATGGCCTTCGCCGACACCCTCGTCGCCGAAACCGACGCGACGGTGGCCATCGTCGACCGCTACGACCAGCCCGGTGGTCACTGGACGGTCGCCTACCCCTTCGTACGCCTGCACCAGCCGTCGGCCTTCTACGGCGTCAACTCCATCGAGCTGGGCAGCGGCGCGGTGGACCAGGACGGCTGGAACGCCGGAATGCACGAACTGGCCTCGGCCGGCGAGATCCTGACCTACCTCGACCAGGTGATGCGCAGGACACTCCTGCCGACCGGACGCGTCTCCTACTTCCCCAAGTCGTGCTACGACGGCCCCGATCCGCAGCGGCCCGACGTCCACCGCTTCCACTCCACCGTCAGCGGCGCCGAGTTCGAGGTGACCGTCAAACGGCGGACCGTGGACGCCACCTACATGAACGTCACGGTGCCGGCCATGGTGGCGCCCACGTACGAAGTCGCCCCTGGCGTCCGCCTGATCACCCCCAACCAGCTGCCCGCCCTGCAGCACCAACCGTCCCACTACACCGTCGTCGGAGCGGGGAAGACCGGCATCGACGCCTGCCTGTGGCTGCTCAGCCGTGGCACCGATCCGGCCGACATCACCTGGATCATGCCGCGCGATTCGTGGCTGCTCGACCGCGCCAACCTGCAGCCGGGGAATTCCGACGGCGAAACGGAAGCAGCCCGTCGCGAGGCCGTGGCCGGCGCCGACACGATCCAGGAGCTGTTCACCCGACTGGAGGACCGCGGCCTGCTGCTGCGGCTGTCGCCCGACGTCGAGCCCACCGCCTACCGCTGCGCGACGGTCGCCCGCGCCGAACTCGACCAGCTGCGCCGCATCGGCGACATCGTCCGCCACGGCAGGGTCAAGCGCATCGACGAGACCGCGGTCGAACTCGACCAGGCCACCATTCCCGCGCAGGCCGGCACCCTCTACATCGACTGCACCGCCGACGGTCTGGAACGACGGCCGAAGGTGCCGGTGTTCGACCGAGCGCGCATCACCTTGCAGGCGGTGATTCCCTGCCAGCAAGTGTTCAGCGCCGCAGTCACCGCCCACGTCGAGGCGAGTTACGCTGACGACGACACCAAGAACGCGCTGTGCGCACCCTCGCAGCACCCCGACTCCGCCCTGGACTGGATACGGTCCTTCGGCGACATCCAGGAGCGGATCGTGCAATGGACCGCCGACCCCGCACTCGTCGAATGGCTCCGCACCTGCAGGCTCCTGGGCCGGCGGCTCCCCGAGCTCTCACCCGAGCAGCGGACCGCACTCCTCCCCGTGTTCCAGGCCCAGAAACTGAAGCTGGAAGATCTGCTGCACCAGGCTCCCCGGGCACCGCGTTCACCTACCTCGCGGCCTGGACACTCCTCGCCCTGGCCGGCCTGACGGCCGCCGCCCGCCGTTGACCGTCAGTCGATCTCACGGCTCCGGCGCTCCCGCTGACCAGCCGCCGGGCCACGTGGGAAGACGGCGTGCCCTCCGCACGCCGTCGGGCTCCACTGCCCGAGATGCGAACCGCCGGTGTGCGAACCGGTCGGATGACCGGACCGCACACCGGCGGTGTCGCGCAGCGAGGCGAAAGGGATCAGTCCTCGTCGACCCCATGGCCTCGGCCGAGGCGGCGCAGGTCGAAGGACCAGATGCCACGGCCGAAGGTGGCGGCGTAGAGCTTGCCGTCGGGGCCGATCTTGAGCTGCTGCACCGAGGTGGTGGGCAGGCCCTTGCCGAGCACCTTGAAGTCGGTGGTGCCGGGCGCGCGGTAGAACGCGGCGAGGTCGGTGCCGAGGGCCAGGCCGCCGTTCGGCAGCAGCTTGATCGAGGTGGCCGGCACGTCGGGCAGGTTGGCCGAGACGTCGGTCCAGGTCGTGCCGCCGTCGTGGGTCTCGAAGAGGTGGCCGATCCCGGCGCCGGGGCCCTCCGTCCAGCTGCGGGAGAAGCCGCTGAACGAGACGAAGACGTGCTGGGCGTCGTTCTCGTCGACCGCGAAGGAGGAGACGTACCGGTTGGGCAGGGTGCCGTCGACGGGCAGGTTGAGCTGGTGCCAGCCGGTGCCGTCGGTCTTGCCGACGGCGATGCCGCGGCTGAAGCCCTGGTTGTTGCAGGGACCGCACCAGCCCGCGTAGACGGTGCCGTTGACGGTGGCGACGGCGGTGGCGACGTAGCCCTCGCCGAGGTCGTAGGCACTGGTCCACTCGCTGCCGCTGCGGATCGCGTAGCCCTTGTGCTGGACCCAGACGTGCCGGCCGCCGGCGATCCAGGTGTTGCCGTCCTTCGGGTCGGCGGTGATCGGGGCGATGAAGCGGGCCCCGGCGCCGCCGAGGTCCTTGTCGGGCGGGGCCACCTCGTAGGAGGTGGCCTTGCTCGGGTCCTTCGTCCAGCCGCCGTTGTTGACGCCGCAGTTCTGGGTGACCCACATGTCGAGGTAGACGTACTCCTCGGCGATGTTGCAGCCGTTGGCCGGGTCGACGAGGGTGTCGGCGCCGTCGCCGCCGAAGTTGGAGCCCATCACCTTGTCGTGGGCACGCAGGATGGACTCGCCGTTGTCCTGGAGGCCGCCGCTGACGATCACGCCCTTGCCGGAGCGGTCGGCGGGGTCCTTGCCGACGCCGACCGAGTAGTACTGCAGGGTGTCGATGGTGCCGTCGTTGAGGGACTTCCAGTCCTTGGCGTGGCCGCCCGCGTCCAGCTGGCCGTTGACCGGGCGGGTGTAGATGCCGCCGTCGTTGCCCACGTACACCGAGGCCTGGCCGTGGTTGCTGCCGATGGCGACGGCGTGCTGGTCGGAGTGCGTGGTCGGCGAGCAGTCGCCGGTCTGCTTGGTGGGGTCGATGCTCCAGCACGGGAACGGGTTGTTCCAGTACGGGGCGATGGTGGCCCACTTGGCGCCGCCGTCGGTGGTCTCGAAGACCTCCTCCAGGCCCGCCCAGACGTGGTCCGGGTTGGCCGGGTCGACCTGGAGGAACTGGTTGTACCAGGACTGGATGCCGGGCTGGTAGCCCGCGTCCTGGAGCGCGGAGCCGGAGCCCTTGAGCTTGTCCTTGTCCGCGACCAGGGTCCACGGGCCGGCCGGGGAGCCGGACTTGGAGACGTAGACGCCCTTGAGGCCGGTGTCGGGGTTGTGCGCCATGACGTCGGGGGACTGGTCGATGGCGTAGTAGCGCGAGCCGTCCGCCGAGCGCGCGAAGGTCACGTTGCCGACGTTCGCCGCGTCCGTCGGCAGGTCGCCGAGCGAGCCGACGCGCTGCCAACTCCCGTCCGTGGCCTTGCTGTAGAAGCCGTTGTAGGTGTCGCCGCCGCGCCAGCCCACGGCAAGGATCACCTTCGACGGGTCCTTGGGGTCGATCGCGACGTCGTTGGCGATGTTCTTGTACGGCGCGGACGGGTCGGCCGCCTTCGAACCACCCGGCAGGTAGTCGGGGTTGGGTGCGAACTCCAGCGTCCACGGGCCCGACAGCGTGGTGGTGGAGTGGCTCCACACGCCCCGGTTGGTGGCCGCCCACACCTTGTCCCCGGCGAACCGCAACTGGTGGATCGTGGTGGACTCCAGCTCGGCCCCGCCAACCCGGTTCCCGGGCTGGAACTCGCCGTGCTCGGGGTCGGAGAGCACGTACACGCCGGTGCCGACGTACGAGGTCGCACCGGTGTTGGACTCACCGGTGGCGTACCAGAGCCGGCCGCCACCGTCGAGGTTAAGGGTGCCGGTGGACAGCGTCGGCAGCTTGTCGGCGATCGCCTCCCAGTGCCCGCCACCGGTACGGGAGCGGAACACCCCGCCGTTCGCACCGCCCGCGTAGACGTACCCGTCGCTGTCGGCCGCCAGGCCGGTGATTCGGCCGGTGACGTAGCCAGCGCCGCCGCTGGAGTTGGAGTTGACGTCGCGGTAGCGCGGGTCGTCCCCGTTGTACGGCTTGTCCGTGACGTGGTCCCAGCTGCCGCCGGTGCGCGGCAGCGACTGCAGCTGGGCCCAGGCCGCGCCGTAGGCGCCGGGTGCGACCACGCCGGGGGCGGTGCGGGCCTCGGTGTACTGCGCGGTGCCCTCGGCGGAGTTCTCCGCCTCGTCGCCCTCGCCCTCGCCGGACTCGGCCTTGGCGGAGAAGGCCTGACCGGTCGCCGTCTTGCCCTTGACCTTCTGCGCGTGCTTCTGGCCGATCTCGGTCAGGTGCTGTACCGGGACCGGCTGGGTCCCGGGCTGAGCGGCGGGGGCGGCGAGGGCCTGAGTGGTGGTCAGGCCGAGCGCGGTGAGCGTGACAGCGCTCACGAGCAGCCGTCGTCGTTTCCTGTTCGGCACGGGTGCGTCCTCCCCTGGGCGTCCGGGATGCGCGGTCGCGCGCCCCGACTTGAGCAGACCGAAGCCTGGCCGGTGCAATGGCACGCTGGGAAGGGAATCGGCATAACGAATGATTAAAGCCAATTCTGTGAAATCAGTTCAGGAGAACGGAGTGTCGGCCGGCAGCTGGTGGTCAAGGCATCGCCGACCGGGGAGGGTCGGGGCCGCGCCGACGGAACCGATTGCGCAGGGAGGTCGTCTCACGGCCACACCGTCCGCCAGAATCGGGAGATCCCACCGCATGCACCGACACAGAGCCGTGGGAATCGTCGTCCTCATCCTCGCCGCGCTCGGAACCGCCTCGGCCTGCGACGCGGACAAGGGCGGCGACAACCAGCCCGCCAGCCCGACCACGGCTCCTACCACCGCCGCCACGGCAACGCCTTCGACCGTGTCCCCGACGGCCACTGAAACGAAAGCGTCCACCACGACGGCCGCTTCGCCGAGCGCCCCGGCGGCTCCGGGCACGGCCACCCCTGCACCGCCCCGAGCGGCCCCGGCCGCCACGGCGCCGCCCCACACCGCGACTCCACCGCCCGCGGCCGCCACCTCGTCGCCCGCGCCGATGCCGTCCCTCGACGTCGAGAACCCGACCGACCGGGTCCACGACTCCGCCGCCTCGCCCACTCGCCCGGCCGGCGGTGTGGCTACTCGAACGGGCGTGGGAGGCAGTTGAGTCCGTGGTGTGTGCGCCTGTCGGAGGAGCCGGATCACGGCAGGTGGACGTACGCCGTCGACCTGGCGCGGGAGGCCGGCTGGCGCCGTACCCGCCGTCGGGGCGGGTTCGCCGGCCGGGCCGAGGCGGCCCGGGAGATGAAGGCGGTGCTGGACGGTGAGCTGCGCGGGGTCCCCGAGGACCGCCGCACCACCGTCGCGAGCTTCCTGCGGGAGTGGCTGGCGGCAAGGAAGGGGTCGAGGCGCTGGTGCGTAGACGCCTGGGTGTCGAGGTGTCGGAGGCGGTCGACTGGCGGCGGCCTCGGGCGATCTGTGTGGCGGGCGAGTTCTCGCGGCACGACCGGGCCGCTGCTTCTCCTCACCAGCGGGACCGTCACGCCGGTGTTCGGCAACCGGCCGACCTGGGACAACTGGAACAAGCAGGGCAGGAGGTAGCCGCCCGCGGTGCCGGGCCCACACAGCTGCGGGCCTGGCGCCGCGGTCGTGGGCTCGTCGGACGGCGGGCCGGTCGTCGGGCGAGGTGCGGAATCCAGGGCGTCGTCGGCCTCAGTCCTCGGTGGGGCCCAGGTCGGGAGTGCCCCGTAGTTCGACCGTGCGGGTGGTGGAGCCGTGCATGTCGAGCACGGTGATCTCGTTCCAGCCGGCCTTCAGGACCGGTGCGGGGACGTAGAGCGTGGTCTGCGGGCCCCGGGACCAGTACCGGCCGAGTGCGAAGTCGTTGATCCAGACCTGGCCCTTGGTCCAGCCGTCCAGGGAGACGAAGCCGTCGGCCGGCTGTTCGATGTCCAGGTGCCCGCGGTGGAAGGCCGGGCCGACCGGGGGCGCGGCGGGCTCGAACGCGGTGAAGGACAGTCCGCCCAGCTCGTCGAGCGGCAGCGGCCGGCTGTCCCAGCTCTCCGGGGCCCGCCCGTTGACGGTGACCTCGCCGAGCAGCCCCTTGCGGTCGTGCATGCCCCGGCCGTAGTTGACCCTGCCCTGGTTCTCCACCAGTACGGACAGCCGCGCGCCCCGGCGGGGGGCGTGGAAGGAGAGCGTGTGCTCGTGGCTCTCGCGTTCCAGGACGCCGACCGGCTGGCCGTCGACGAAGACCTGGGCGCGGTCCCGTACCTCGGCGATGTGCAGGACGGCCGGTCCGGCCGCCGGGAGTGCCGTCTCGTAGAGGGCGAAGCCGACGGACTGGCCGAGCTGTTCCATGGTCTGCGGTCGGTCGGCGTGCACCGCGTCGCCGAGCCGCTCGCGCTGGTCCAGCAGGCCTGCACAGGTGGTGAGTTCGACGGTGGTCGGGGCGAGCTTGGGGGCGGGCCCGGGTGCCGGTTCCGCGGGGACGGACGCGTACCTGGCGATCACCTCGCGGAAGGCGGTGTACTTGGGGGTGGTGTCGCCGGCCTCGTCCAGCGGCGCGTCGTAGTCGTACGACGTGACGGTGGGGCGGTACGTGCCCTTGTCGTTGGCGCCGTTGGTGAAGCCGAAGTTGGTGCCGCCGTGGAACATGTAGATGTTCACCGAGGCGCCGGCCGCGAGCAGCCGGTCGAGGTCCGCCGCGGCGTCGGCGGCGCTGCGGGTGACATGGGTGCCGCCCCAACGGTCGAACCAGCCGATCCAGAACTCGCTGCACATCAGCGGCCCGGACGGCTGTTGCCCGCGCAGTTCGGCGAGCCCGGCGTCCACCCGGCTGCCGAGGTTGACGGTGCGCAGGACGCCGTCGAGGCCGCCGCGTGCCAGATCGGAGGGCTGGTCACAGGTGAACAGCGGCACGTCGACTCCGTGTCGTTCCAGCATCTCCGCCAGGTCCTCGAGGTAGCCGGAGTCGTCGCCGTACGCGCCGTACTCGTTCTCCAGCTGGACGGCGAGGATCGGGCCGCCGCGGCTGGAGAGATACGGGAGAACGGGCGGTAGCAGGGCGCCGAGGTAGGCGTCGACCGCCTCCAGGTAGCGCGGGTCGCGGCTGCGCAGTTCGATGTCCTCGTCGGCGAGCAGCCAGGAGGGCAGGCCGCCGCCCTCCCACTCGGCGCAGATGTACGGGCCGGGGCGGAGCAGCACGTGCAGGCCTTCGGCGGCGGCGAGGTCGAGGAATCGGGGCAGGTCGAGACCTGCGTCCAGCCGGAACTCCCCGCGCCGGGGCGCGTGGAGGTTCCAGGGGACATAGGTCTCGACCGTGTTCAGCCCCATCAGGCGCGCCTTGCGGAGCCGGTCGGCCCACTGCTCCGGATGGACGCGGAAGTAGTGCAACCCGCCGGAGATGATCCGCAGCGGTCGGTCGTCGAGACGGAAGCCGTCTGCGGCGATCTCCAGTCGTGGCATTGCCGTGGTGCTCCTTGCGATCGAGACGGTTGTCAGGTCAGCTCAGCGGGCGGCAGAGCAGGGCGTCGGGGACTCCGCCGTGGTTCCACTTCCAGGTGTAGGCGACGCCGGCGAGGTACTCGTTGTCGGCGCACTGGCCCTTGTAGTAGCCGGGTGCCCAGTCGCTGGCGGTGGAGCCGCCGGTGGCGGGGCGGTTGTCGCCGTGGTCGAACCAGGCGTTGCGCCCGGTGGTCGGCAGCGGAGCTGCGGCCGGCGCACAGAGCAGGGCGGACATCGCGTTGCTGTGGGCGCTGTAGCCGACGGCGTAGGTGTTGTCGGGGCACTGGAGCTTGTTGTAGCCCGGGGCCCAGTCGCCGTGGGTGACGTAGCGTTCGTCGGTGACGGTCACCCAGTCGCCGGCTCCGGCGGCGGGCTGGCCGGCGTCGGTGCACAGACCGCGGCTGTCGCCGCGGCCGAGGCCGACCAGGCGCTCGGTGTCGGGGCAGTTGCCCTTGCGGTTGCCGTTGGACCAGTCGCCCTGGGCGAGCATGCGGGTGGAGACGTTCTGGTCGCCGAAGTCGAGGTCGAGCATGTTCCAGTGTGTGACCGGTGCCACCGGGCCGGTGAGGCTCGGCGCGTTGATCAGCTTGTTCCAGTCGGCGGCCCGCCAGTCGCCGGGGTCGCCCAGGCCGAGCCGCTTGCCGGTGGCGTCGTAGGAGAGCAGTGCCCAGTTGTCCTGCGGGTTGCCGTTGGCGTCGCTCCAGCCGACGACCGGCCACTGGGCGAAGTCGGTGTCGTTCTTCACCAGGATGTCGGTGAAGTTGTGGAACCAGGCCTGCTCCTTGGCGTTGGTCGAGCCGCGGCCTGCCGCGCCGAACTCGCTGATCCACACCGGCGCGGTGAAGTGCTGGCCGGACTGGGTGACGAACAGTGCCTCGTCGTTGACGACCTGGGCGAGTTGCTCGGGGGTGAAGTCCTGGTAGCGGGGGTCGCTGGTGGAGCCCGGGCCGCTCTCCGCCCCGGTGTTGGCGGGCCCGGTGTAGGCGTAGAAGTGGGCCGCGTAGACGAGCTTGTCCGACCGGACCAGCGTGTTCGAGAGGTTGCGCACCGGGGTGAGCATCGGCCGTTCGTGCCAGGTGATCGCGGTCGGGATCCCGGACCAGTTGATGCCCTCCATGACGACCAGCATGTCGGGGTCGGCAGCCAGGATCCGGTTGCCCGCCTCCTCGAAGGCGGCGTACTCGTCGTGGGAGTCGCCCCAGCCCCAGTTGGGGTTGTCCCAGGTGTCACGGCGGACCTCGTTGCGCAGGTCCGCGCCCACGACACGCTTGTTCGTCCGGTACCGCTGCACCATGAACAGCCAGTCCGCCTCCCACTGCTCGGTGGACTGGCTGCTGTTCCACCGCTCGTTGCCGTCCAGGCCGCAGCAGAAGCGGTAGGTGGTGGTGTGGTTGTTGAGGATGACCGCGAAGCCGTCGGCGGTCAGCGCGGCGACCACCGCGTCGTAGACCTGCAGCGGGGTCTTGCCCTTCAGTTGCGGGTTGGCGGCCACCGCCGCGTCCGGCACGGTGCTGGTGTCGTGGATCAGCGCGTTGGCGAACGGCAGCCGCATGCTGTTGAGGCCCAGGCCGTGGAAGTCGGCCAGGATCTGCGTCAGCGGTGTCCGGTCCAGGCCCAGCGGGATGTTGTGCGACACCTGTCCCGCCTGGTTGTTGGCCGGATCGTTGACGTCCCCGCTGCCCTCCCAGGTGCCCTGGGCGCCGGCCCAGTTGCCGGCCTTCAGCTTGAAGCGGTCGCCGTTGGCGTCGACGATGTACCGGCCCCGGGTGCTCAGCGGACCGGTCCACGAAGCCGCGAGCTGCGTCCCCGTCATGGCGGACGCGGTGGTCGAGGCGGTGGTGGGGGGCGCTGCGGCGGAGGCGGACGTTCCCCCGAGGACGAGGGTCACCGC
Organism: Kitasatospora sp. NPDC087314; assembly: GCF_044744365.1. Taxonomy (NCBI): domain Bacteria; kingdom Bacillati; phylum Actinomycetota; class Actinomycetes; order Kitasatosporales; family Streptomycetaceae; genus Kitasatospora; species Kitasatospora sp. NPDC087314. The sequence goes on along the minus strand of NZ_JBIUYE010000005.1, from coordinate 443,753 downwards.
GGCGGCCGCGGCGGGCAGGATTCGGGCGAAGGAGCTCCGGACGGCGGGAGGCGAACTGTCTGATCTCATGGTTTCCCCTCCAGGGGTGGGGGTGGGGCCTCGGATCTTCAGGTGGTGCGGCCCGGACCGGACGGTCCGGAGTCATGGGGGGCGGACCGGGGGCGGCTCAGCCCTTGAGTCCGCTGGTGGCGATGCCTTCGACGATGTAGCGCTGGGCGACCAGGAACATGGCCACCAGCGGTGTGATGGTCACGACGGCTCCGGCGAACAGTCCGGGCAGGTTGATGGTCTGTGAGGTGAGGAAGGTCGACAGGGCGATCTGGGCCGTCCACGCGGACGGGTCCTGACCGATGACGAGCGGCCACAGGAAGGAGTTCCAGCTGTCGATGAAGGCGAGCGCGCCGAGCGAGGCCAGCATCGCTCCGGACGACGGCAACGCGATCCGGCGGTAGAGGCCGAACCAGCCGAGCCCGTCCAGGCGTCCGGCTTCCTCGATCTCGGTGGGGAACTGGAGGTAGAAGTTGCGGAAGAGCAGGACGGCGAAGGGGTTGAACAGCCCGGGTGCGATGATTCCCCACAGCGTGTTGACCCCGCCCATGGAGCCCACGAGGACGAAGGTGGGCACGAACGTCACCGAGCCGGGGATCATCAGCGTGGCCACCACCAGGGCGAGCAGGACGCCGCGTCCGGGCACCGGTATCCGCGCGAGGGCGTATCCGGCGGCCGAGGCGAGGATCGTCGACACCGGGGCGGTGATCGCGGCGATCAGCAGCGAGTTGCCGAGGGCCTGGCCCATGTGCAGGGCGGGGTCGCTGAAGAGCGAGCTGAAGTTCTCCCAGTGCATGGCCGACGGCCACCAGGTCCACTGCGGTGACGTCAGGCCCCGGGCGTCCATCAGCGCGTTGCGCAGCATCAGGTAGAAGGGAGCCAGGAACACTGCCGTCAGCAGGCCCGCCAGCACCCCCCGCGCGCACCGGCGAAGTACCTGCGACAGCTCTCGCGTGCTTCTCATTCCGCTCACTCCTCACCCTTGCCGAAGCCGGTGACCCGGCCCTGGAGCAGGGTCACCCCGACGATGAGGGCGGTGAGCACGAAGGCTCCGGCCGATCCGAGACCGTAGTTCTGGGCGCCCATCGCGGTGTCGTAGAGATAGACCAGCGGGGTTCGGACCGGGGCCGTCGACGCCCCGGACAGCCCGCTGTTGAACAGGTTGTAGAACTCGTCGAACGCCTGGAAGGCGGCGATGAACTGCAGCATCAGGACGGCCACCGAGGTGTTGCGCAGCATCGGCAGGGTGATCCTGCGCAGCAGGCGCAGGCCGGTGGCGCCGTCGAGCGCGGCGGCCTCGTGGATCTCCTTGGGGATGCCCTGGAGGCCGGCCAGGAAGAGCACCATGTAGAAGCCGACCTGGAGCCAGAGGCGGAGGGTGACGAGGACGACCCAGTACAGCGGCGGTGACGTGGTCTGCAGCCACGGGACGGCGGACATGCCGAACCATCCGCCGATGGTGTTGGCGATCCCGGCCGGCAGACCGTTGAACAGGCACATCTTCCACACCAGGGACGCCGCGACGTAGGAGACGGCGGCCGGGATCAGGAAGGCGGTGCGCAGCAGGGCCCGGCCGCGCCGGATCCGGTGCACCAGCAGCGCGAGTCCCAGCGAGGCGGCGAACGTCACCGGCACGATGAACAGCGTGAACAGCAGGATCTGGACGAGCGATCTGCGGAACACGGCGTCGGAGAGCAGCGCCCGGTAGTTGTCCAGGCCGACCCAGTGGCCCAGGGCGATGGTGCCGCGGGCCTCGCTGAGGCTGAGCAGGAAGCTCCAGCCGATCGCGACGTACTTGAAGACGCCCACGCCGATCAGCAGGGGCCCGGCGAGGAGTGCGAACGCTCCCCAGGCACGCCGATCCGTGCGGGGCCGGCGGGTGGGGGCGCCCTGCGGCCGGGCCGTGGGGCGCCGGGCACGCTCGTCGTGCAGCGCGGTCGAGGGTACGGGCTTCATCAGGCGCGCTGCTTGTCGATCTCGCTCTGGGCCTGCTTGGCCGCGTCGGCCAGGAGCGAGGACGCGTCCCCCTGCCCGCTGACGATCTTCGCCGCGGCGGCGCTGAACAGGGAGCTCACCGCGCTGTTCCAGGTGCCGGGGTTGTGCCGGCCGTACTTGGCGGCCAGTTCGACCGTCTCCTTGGCGGTGCCCTGGGCGACCTTGTCGGCGGAGGCGGCGACGGACTTGCGCGGCGGAACATGGAAGCCGTAGCTCTCCGCCCAGTCCTTCTGCAGGTCGGTCTGCTGGATCCAGAGCCACTGGACGAACTTCTTGGCCGCGTCGACGTTCTTGCCCTTGGCGTTGACGCAGCTGGTCCAGCCGCCGACGCGCACGACGGGCGTGCCGCCCGGCTTGTAGGCGGGCCAGGGCAGGACGCCGAAGTCGTCGCCGAGCGCGGTCCTGATGGCGGGCATCGACCAGAGGCCGCCCCACTGCATCGGGGTGACGTTCTGCACGAGGGCGGCGGGATCCCACCAGTCGGTGGTGAAGCCGAGCAGCAGGGACTGGTCGTCGTGAAGACGCTTGAGGCCGGCCACGGCCTCGGCGGCCTGCGGGGAGCCGAAGACGGCCTTGCCGTCGGCCACCAGGTCGCCGCCGTTGGACCACACCGCCATGATGGCGCTGTCGCCCAGGCCGTCGTTGCCGAGGAACAGGCCCTTGGTGTTCTTGGTGGTCAGGGCCTTGGCCGCGGCGACGAGCGCGTCGAAGGTGTCGGGCGGGGTGATGCCGGCCTTGGACAGCGCGCTCTTGCGGTAGTAGAGCATCATGACGTCGTCGATCATCTTGACGCCGTAGAGCTTGCCGTCGACGGTCGCCGTGTCGAGGTCGCCCTGGTTGAAGTCGGACCTGGCGCTGCCGTAGAGGTCGTCCAGCCGGGCTATCTGGCCGTGCCAGGCGAGGCCGTCGTTGAAGTCGCCGATCTCGAAGACGTCCGGGGCCGCGTCGGTGAGCAGGGTCGCGCTGAGCTTGCCGGCGTAGTCGCCCGGGGTCCAGGTGACCTTGACCGCGATGTCCGGGTTGGCCTTGGTGAACGCGGCCGCGTAGCGGGTGAGGGCCTGCTGGGTGCCGGCCTCGCCGTAGGCGTGGGACCAGACGTTCAGGGTGGTCTTCGCCCCGCCGGAGGCCCCGCCGGTCGGGTTGCTGGTGCAGCCGACCGCTGCTCCGGCGACGAACAGGACGGATCCGCCGAGGAATCCTCTGCGGCTAAGCTGGGATGTCTGTGCGCTCACTTCGCATCCTTCGGGCTGAGGGTGTGGACGTACGGGTGGTTGTCCGGCGTGGCCGGTGTCCGACGTTCACGGCTGGCAGGCGGTGACGGACATCGGTCGTGCCGGAGGCTCGGGTTGGTGATCGGCGGATCCCGGGTTGCCCGGGGGCGACGTGGTGGCGATTCGTCAGGGGCCTTCAGGGCAGGAGGGCCTGGATGCCGACGACGGCGGCTCCGCGGGCCCACTCCTCCCAGGGGAGTGGACGCAGGGTCAGCGGGCACCTCGCCGCCGCCTTGAAGCAGTGTGCGGCGTAGGCCTCCTTGATGTGCGTTCCGAAGAGGTCGTAGGTGTCGAGTCCTTCGCCGGTGACGACGACGCGCTCGGGACCGAGCAGGTTGACCAGGGTGGCGATGCCGGTGCCGATCGCGCGGCCGGCCCGGGCGAAGGCGTCGCGGGCGGCGGGTTCTCCGCCGCGGGCGAGCTGGACGGCACCGTCGAAGTCGAGGTCCGGGTCGTCGGTGGCGCGGCGGACGGTGGCGAGGATGGCGTCGCTGGAGGCGACGGCCTCGACGCAGCCGACCTGGCCGCAGTGGCACCGCGGCCCGACCGGGTCGATGCTGATGTGCCCCATCTCGCCGGCGACCCCGTACGCGCCGGTGACCAGCTCACCGTTGACGACGATCCCCGAGCCGATCCCGGCTCCGATCGTGACCAGCGCGAAGTACTCGGTGCCGATGCCCTCCCCGTACCAGTGCTCGGCGGCGGTGAGGGCCTTGACGTCGTTCTCCACGGTGACGATCAGGCCGGTCGCCGCGGCGACGGTCTCCGCCAGCGGCACGTCGCGCCAGCCGGGGAGCACGGAGTAGCGGACGCGCCCCCTGGGGCGGTCCACGTCGCCGGAGACCGCGATGCCCAGGTGCCGGGTGCGGGCCCGGTACTCGGGTCTCGCGTCGAGGAGTTCACCGACGAGGTCGGTCAGCAGCGCGCACACGGCGGCAGGGTCGCGCTCGCCCAGCGGCCGGACGGCGGTGGTGCGCATCCGGGCCCGCAGGTCGCAGACCGTGCCGAAGAGGGTGTCGGCACTGATCTTCACACCGACGAAGAACTCCCGGTCGGGAGTGACGGCGAGCGGGTTGACGGGACGTCCGGCCCCTGGAGCGGTGCGCTCCGGGGGGAGTTCGTGCAGGTAGCCGTCGTCGATGAGTGGTCGCGCGGCCTTGGTCACAGCGGTCGAGGACAGGCCCGTCCGGCGGGCCAGCTCCACCCGGCTGAGCGGGCTCTCGGCCAGCAGCAGGGCGAGGACGGCGGTTTCGGCCGGTGCGGTGACCAGTGGCCGCGAGTGGTTTGGAAACACGGCGGCAACCTACCGGTAAATAAATAACTTCGTCCAGTATTGATTTCCCTTCCGGGCGGTCCTACGCTCTGGCCCAACTCCGGGCGTTTCCATCGTCGTTCACCATGGCGACCGGCCGTTTCCGGTCCGCGCCTGACCCCCAGCGTCGCTCGACACCCCTCAGGACCTCCTGTGCCTACCACGCCCTCATCCGCTTTCTTCGACCCCGCCCGCGGGCTGGCGGTCCTACGGACCCCGAACAGCGTCTACGCCGTACGCATCGGCGCCGACGGCAGCCCCCGGCATCTGCACTGGGGGGCACCGCTCGACACCGACGCCCTCGGTGGACTGCCGGCGGCCGCCTCACCCGCCGCGAGCAGCTTCGAGGCAGACCCCGCGCCGGACGAGCTGGCCCCGCAGACCGGTGCGCGGTTCGGGCCCGCCGGCCTCCAGGTGCGATTCGCCGACGGCACCCGCGGCGCACAGTGGTCCTTCACCGGGCACACGGTCCACGGCGGGGAGCTGCGCCTGCGCCTGGCGGACCGCCGCTACCCGCTGGCCGCCGAGCTCTGCTACCGCGTCCGCCCCGACAGCGACGTCATCGAACGATGGGTGGAGCTCACCCACACCGGTGCCGACGACTCGGGCCCGATCAGCGTCGACCGGCTGGACTCGGCCTCCTGGACGGCGCCGGCACTGCCCGACTACCGGCTCAGCCACCTCGTGGGCGGCTGGAACAGCGAGTTCCAACTGCACCGCGACCGGCTCCCGGTCGCCGAGACCGTGCTCACCAGCCGACGCGGCGTCACCAGCCACCACGCCAACCCCTGGCTCGCCCTCGACGACGGCACCGCCGACGAGGAACACGGCGAGGTCTGGAGCACCGCCCTGGCCTGGAGCGGAAGCTGGCGCATCACCGTGCACCGCGACCCGGTCGGCCGGACCACCTGGACCGGCGGCTTCGGTCACGAGGGACTCACCTGGACCCTCGGGCCCGGCGAGCGCCTGCACACCCCCGTCTTCGCCGGCCTCCACTCCCGCCACGGCTTCGGCGGCGCCAGCCGCGCCTGGCACACCCACCTCCGCACCGCCGTCCTGCCCGACCCCGAGCGTGACCGACCCGTCGTCTACAACTCGTGGGAGGCCACCGGATTCGACGTCGACCAGGCCGGCCAGCTGCGCCTGGCCCGACTGGCCGCCCGCCTGGGCGCCGAACTCTTCGTCCTCGACGACGGATGGTTCGGCGGCCGTACCAGTGACCGCGCCGGCCTCGGCGACTGGAAACCCCGGCCCGAGGCGTTCCCGGACGGGCTGCGCCCACTGGCCGACGAGGTTCACCGCCTGGGCATGGCCTTCGGACTGTGGGTCGAGCCGGAAATGGTCAACCGCGACAGCGAGCTCCACCGCGCCCACCCCGACTGGGTCGTCCACGCCCCCACCCGGGACGCCACCGAGCTGCGCAACCAGCTCATGCTGAACTTCGCCCGCCCCGACGTCGAGGCCTGGGCCCACCGCACCCTGGACCAACTGGTGCGCGAGAACGACGTCGACTGGCTCAAGTGGGACGCCAACCGCGTCGTCACCGAAGCCGGATGGGCCGGCCACCCGGACCCCGACCGGCTCTGGATCGACCACACCCGCGCCGTCCACCGGATCATGGACCGCCTCCGCACCGACCATCCGGGCCTGCGCATCGAGGCCTGCGCGGGCGGCGGCGGACGGGCCGACCTCGGCATCCTCGCCCGCACCGACCAGGTCTGGACCTCCGACAACACCGACCCCGTCGACCGGATCGGCATCCAACACGGCTTCAGCCAGCTCTTTCCCGCCCAGACCATGGCCGCCTGGGTGACCGACAGCCCCAACGTCGCCACCGGCCGCACCACCCCTCTGCGGTTCCGCTTCCACGTCGCCATGGCCGGCGCGCTCGGCCTCGGCGCGGACCTCACCGCCTGGTCCGAGGAGGAGCTCGACGAGGCCGCCGCATTCGTCGCCCGCTACAAGGAGATCCGCCCCCTGGTCCAGCACGGCCGCCAACACCGCCTGACGGGCCCCGGCGGAGTGACGGCCGTGCACTACGCGTCCCAGGACGGCGCCGAACACGCCGTCCTCGCCTGGCGCCCCGCGACCCGGTTCGGCCACCAGCCCCCCGGCCTCGCCCTGCCGGCCCTGGACCCGGCGGCCCGCTACCTCGACGTCGACGAGGGCACCGCCCACAGCGGCGCCGTCCTGACCCGGCGGGGCATCGACCTCCGGCTGCCCGCCGGCGACTACGCCAGCCGCCTGATCCGGCTGCGCCGGACGATCTGACCCCCGCCCCCTTCGCCACCCTCCCCACGAAGGACCCGAGCACATGGCCACGCCCCGCGTCCTGGTCGTCGGCATCGACGGCGTCCGCCTCGACCTGCTGCCGCTGCTGGACACCCCGCACCTCGACGGGCTCGCGAACGCCGGCTTCCTCGCGCCCGTCCACATCGACGACGGCACCCCGACCATGTCGGGCCCCTGCTGGACCACGATCGTCACCGGCGTCGGCGTGGCCAAGCACGGCGTCTGGGGCAACAACTTCACCGGAAACCGGCTCGGGGTGTTCCCCGACTTCACCACCCGGCTCGCCACCGAACACGGGCTGCGGACCTTTGCCGCCGGCGGCTGGGAACCCCTGTTCCTGGCCCGGCAGGGCGGCCCGGTCTTCGCGGCCCCGAGCCGGCTCGCCTACATCGCCCCGCGCGAGGACTCCCCGCAGGCCTGGGAGGAGTGCGACCGGAGCGTGACCGCCGAAGCCGTACGGGCACTCAGCTCCGGCGAGGACCTGGACGCCTCCTTCGTCTACCTCGGCGCGGTCGACGAGACCGCCCACTTCCTCGGCTGCGGCCCCGAGTACCGCCGCGCGATCGAGGCCGCCGACCGACGCCTCGGACAGCTCCTCACCGCCCTGCGCGAGCGTCCCGACGCCCGGGCCGAGGAGTGGACCGTCATCGCGGTGACCGACCACGGCCACCGCGACGAAGGCGGCCACGGCGGCCGGAGCCCGCTGGAGCGCACCGCCTGGATAGCCGCGAGCGGCCCCGGCCTCACCCCCTCCACCAGGCCGGACAGTCTCCGCCACGCCGATGTCGCCGCCCACGTCTACGCCGCCCTGGGAATCGCGCCCGACCCGCACTGGACGCTCGACGGACGGCCCTTCCCCACCCTCACACCGCAAACCGCCTGATTCCTGCGGGCCGGACGACCTGAACAACACACCCGACCCCGAGCGCGGCCAAGACAACCACCCCGGTCAGCCGGTCCGACATCGTCGGTGGGCCCCGGGTGAGCCGCGGGTTCCTCCGCCGCACCTCGACTTTCTGATGCAGGTACGAGCCACCAGTGTTGTCCGTACGTCGGCAAGTGCCGCGGGTGAGGGTGGCCCGGCGTCAGTGCGGGCCCGAGTCCTCGGTACCGCAGGGGCCGCCGGCCGTCGATGCGGGCAGTTCGACCGGCTCCCCGGCCATCGTCAGGGTCGGGTACCACGCCGAGATGCGCTCGGTCGAGCGTCCGGTGTAGTGACAGATGAAGCTGCGCCTGAACCGGTCGGCTGTGGTGTTGGGCTGCGAGCCGTGCACCAGGCTGCCGTTGAAGAACAGCACGTCCCCGGGGTCCATGTCGACCGGGTGGCGCGACAGGCCCGGCGGTGGCGGCACGTATTCGCGGGTGAAGGAGGCGGTGCCGTCGGCGTCCTCGGGGCAGAACAGGTCCATGCGGTGTGTCCCGGGTACGACTTCCAGTCCGCCGTTGGCCCGGTCGGCCCGGTCGATCGCCAGCCAGGCGGCGACACAGGTGCCGGGCTCGACGCGGAGGTAGAAGTTGTCCTGGTGCAACGCCTGGCCCCGGGCCCCCGGCGGCTTGAAGTAGAACATGCTCTGGGCTGCCAGCGGCTCCTCACCGAGCAGCTCACGCAGGACGGCGGCGACGCGGTGGTCCAGCAGACGGCGCAGGGCGAGGGGGCTCACCCGGTGGGGGTGCATGATCCGCGGGAACTCGCGCAGGATGTCGTACGGCTGCCCGGGCTCCTGCGGCGACGGGGTGAAGTGCCCCGGGATCGGGCCTGCGGCGTGCAACCGCATGAACTCCTCCCGCAGCTCCGCCACCTCGTCGGGGGAGAACAGCCCTGGTAGAACGATGTATCCGTGCTCGTGGAAGTCGGCGACTCTCATGCCCTCACGATAGGAGGCGCGACCGTGCCCAGGTATGGCCATGACGGCCGATGACATGTCCGTTCCGGCTGCCGAGTTGGTGATCCTGGGTCACTTCGACCAGCCGTCCGGCTACGCGGTGCGCCGCTCGCAGGGCTCGCCGAGCTGGCTGCTGATGTGGACCCTGGACGGCGCCGGACTGGTGGAGCAGGCCGGAGTGGTAGCCAGGGCGGAGCCGGGGCATCTGGTGGTGCTGGGGCCGGAGCAGGCCCAGTACTACCGGACGGCGCCCGGGGAGAACCGCTGGCGGTTCTGGTGGGTGCACTTCCAGCCCAGGCCGGCCTGGCTGCGCCGGCTGGCACCGTACGCCCTCGGGCCGGGCTGCCATGTGGTCCCCGGTGCCGGCTCCGAGCGGATGGAACAGGCGCTGCTGCGCGCGTGCGGCGATGCGCGGTGGAGTGGGCACGCCCTGCCGGCCTCGCCGTCGCGCCCCGCCCGACCCGTGGTCGCGGAATCCTCCGAGGCACGTGAGCTCGTGCTGAACGCGGTCGAGGAAGTGCTGCTGCTGGCGACGGTCGCCGCGCGCCGGCCCGTCCCGGGCGACCCTCGGGTCCGGCAGGTCCAAGCCCTGATCGCGGCCGAGCCCGGTGCTCCGCACAGCGTCGCATCGCTGGCCCGGGCCGTCGCCCTGTCACCGTCCAGACTGGCGCACCTCTTCACCCTGGAGGTCCGTCTGACGCCCATGCAGGCCGTACGCGAGGCGAGGATGCGCCAGGCCGCCCAGCTCCTCGCCGCCACTGACCTGAGCGTCGGCCGGATCGCCACGGCATCGGGGTTCGCCAGCCAGTTCCACTTCAGTCGTACGTTCAGCCGGGAGGTCGGCATGTCACCTCGGGAGTACCGCGCCGGCCTGCGGGCATCCGGCGGGTGAGACACGGGCAGGCCCGGTTCTGCGGCGAGGCCGCGACCCGTCCCACCCCGCCGGACGTCATCCACCGGTGGTGGCCCCGGGCACAGCCCCGTCACGCGCCGGTCGGTCGGACAGCTCCGTCCACAGGTCGAGGAAGGCCCGCAACGGCGCGCTCGGCCGGGTTCCCGCCCGCCACACGAACATCTTCCGCAACCGGATGGCGGGCTCCAGCGGCACGACGACGAAACGCCGGTCGGCGGCGAGGACCGGACTCGCGTGGGAGGTCAGGGCGACACCGATCCGCTCCGCGACCAGCGCGAGTTGGAGGGCGACGTCGTTCGTCCCGTAGGCGATGTCCAGCCGCAGCTCCTCCGCGGCGAAGGCCGCACGGATGAACGCGTGCACTCCGCTGTCGGGGCCGTAGCTGATGACCGGGCTCCGGACCGCCTCATCGAGGGTCATCGGACGGTTCGCGGGCCGGCTTCCGGCGGGGAGGACCGCGACGATCCGGTCCTCCAGGAGCACGCGCGAGGCGACGGCGGCGGGTTCGCCGTCCGGCGGGCCCGCGACCACGGCCGCGTCGATCTCCCCGTCGCGGACCTTCACCAGCGGCGACGGGCTCGACGCCCCGATGAGACTCACCGCGACCCGGGGGTACCGGCGGTGGTACTCCCCCAGCAGCCGGGGGATGCCGGTGCCTTCCAGACCGCCGACGGTCCCCAGTGCGAACGCTCCGCTGAGCAGACCGGACCGGTCGGCGAACTCCAGGACGGCCGACGCGGCCGCCGCCAGGCAGGCGCGGGCGTGCGGCAGCAGGGCGGCGCCCCCGGAGGTGAGAACCACCTGCCGGGGCAGGCGTTCGAACAGGGCCTCTCCCAACTCCTTCTCCAGGGCCTGGTGCCTGGCCCGGGACGGCGACGCCGAGGCCGCGCTCCGCCGCTACGACCGGATGCGCCGGCCGGCCGTCAACGCGATCGTGCTGGCCAACCGGGACCTGGGACCGGAGGAGACCATCGCGCGGGCCGAGGAGCACGGCGGGGAGCTGCCCCTCGGTCAGGCCGAGGAGATCGCGACCCGCTACCAGCGGCTGGCCGGAGCCGCCGTGACCCAGGTCAACGCCCACGGTCCCTGCCATCGCCGCTGATCAGGAGCGACTCCACGGGTGACACGAACCGACCGGGTTGCGGGGAGGTGCTGCGTGGCCACCGCCGCACGGCACGGCTGACGTTGGAGCAGCCGGCCGAGGTCTCGGGACGGCGGGGTGGAAGCCCTCGACTTCGACTGCCCCGCGCTGCCGTGGGGCCGGCGCCGGCATCGGACTTCCGCCAGGGACCTGCGCGGGTCACCGCGCTTGGGCGGCGTCTACTGACTCCGTGAGACTCACACCCCTCGGCACTCGCCGACGGGCGCTCCGGTACCGGGCTGCAGACTGCCCGGCCGAGCCAAGAGCCCGCAAGCCGAACTCCGACCGGACCGCTGTGACGTGCGGTCCATGAGGTGGACGTCGAACCGGTGGAGGGCGAGGATCTCGCCGATTGACAGCACACGAAGGTGGAACCATAATTCCGTGATCGATCACGTGAGCGGTCACGGGACGGAGGGTCTCCTTGGACGGGGTTGGAGCAGGTCCGTTGCGCGAGCTGATCCACGAACGGTGGCGATTGTTACGGCTTCTCAACCTCGCTCCGCGCAGGGACCGGATCGGACTCGTCGGGGCGGCTGGACTGCTGGTCCTGGCCGCACCACTGACGGCGATGACGGCCGGCCGATTGGTCGGCGCCGTCGCGCGGACCGAAGACTCGGCAGGCTCGGCGGCGTTCCTCGCACTCGGCGGATTCCTCGGCACGATGCTGCTGTTCCAGGCCTCCTCGGCGGTCCAGCAGATCTTCGAGCACCGAGTGGCGTGGGCCATCGACGGTGACGTGCGCCGCAGGATTCGCGAACTGGCGGTCGCCCCGAGGGAGATCAGCCATCTTTCCGAGCCTGGCTTCATGGCCGATGCCGCCCGGGCGACCGACTTGGGGTTCACCTGGCGCACCCGGTCCGCAGGAACGGCCACCACCGGGCAGGTACATCTCCTCGCCCGGCTCGTCAGCACGGTCGCGGCGACCGCGGTGCTGGCATGGCACCTGCCCCTGCTCGCCCTGCCGCTGCTGGTGGTGAGCATGCTCAACCGGGCCGTGATCCGGAAGCAGTGGGTCCACCTCGTGGCGGTCGAGGACGCCGCGATCGCCGGTGAACGGAAGACCGAGTACTGGTCGGAGGTGGCGGCCGGCCCGATGGCGGGCAAGGAGGTCCGGCTGTTCGGACTGGCCGGCTGGATCATCGAGCGGCGCCGGGCCGAGCATCACGCGTGGATGTCAGTCCGTTGGGCCGCTCGGCGGGCCGTCGTCCGCCGGCAGACGGCGCCCATCGTCCTGACCGCGCTCTCTGCGGCCGGCGCCCTCATCGTCCCGGGGGCCGCCGCCGCCAGCGGCTCGCTGGACGCCGGCGAGCTGGCGACCTGCCTGGTCGCGGCCATGACGGTCTGGGGCATGGGCGTGCTGCTCGGCCAGGACCTGGACCTGGCCTACGGCCTCGGCGCCATCCGGGCCCTCGACCGGCTGGAGCGCTCTCGCCCGACGCCCGACGGGGAAGCGGGGCGTGCGGTCGATCTGGAGGGCCCGGTCCGCTTCGAGGCGGTCTCCTTCAGCTACCCGGGGGCCTCCCGGAAGATCCTCGACAACCTGGACCTGGAGATCCACCCGGGCGAGGTACTGGCCGTCGTCGGGGCCAACGGCGAGGGCAAGACCACCCTGATCAAGCTCCTGGCCGGTCTGCACGCTCCGACCCACGGCCGGATCACCGTGGCCGGCACCGATCTGACGGAGCTGGACGTCGAGAACTGGCGCCGTCGGCTCGCCGTGGTCTTCCAGGACTTCCTGCGGTACCCGGCGTCGCTGCGCGACAACGTCGCGCTGGCCGCGCCCGAGCGACCCACCGACGATGCGGCCGTCCGGTGTGCACTCGACCGCGCCGGTGCGGGACCGCTGGTGCAGACCTTGCCGGACGGGCTCGACACCGTGCTGTGGCGCGGTGGAGAGGCCGGAAGGGACCTCTCCGGCGGCCAGTGGCAGAGCATCGTCATCGCCCGCGCGCTCTACGGGGTGGCGCACGGCCGCCGCCTGGTCGTCTTCGACGAGCCGACCGCCAACCTCGACGTCCGGGCCGAGACGGAGTTCTTCCAGCGGGTCGCCACCACCATCGGGGACGCCTCCGCCGTGCTGATCTCACACCGGCTCTCCACGCTCAGGCACGCCGACCGGATCGTCGTCCTCCGCAACGGGAGGATCGTCGAGTCCGGCCACCACACCGACCTCATGGACCGCGACGGCGTCTACGCGACCCTCTTCCGGCTCCAGTCGGAGCACTTCGACACCGAGGCGGCCGCGTCATGACGAAGCGTCTCCGCACCGCGCGGCACCTGTTCGCGCTCGGGCTACGCGCCGATCGCGGCGGCGTGGTCCTGGTCGCCCTGCTGATCCTGGCGGCCTCGGCCTCGCTGGCCGGGACGGCGGCGGCGCAGCGCTGGATCGTGCAGGGCGCCGGCCGGGGCTCGACGTCCGCCGTACTGCTGGCTGCCGCGCTCGGCATCGCGGTCATGACCGCGCAGAACGCGCTCACCCGGCTGCGCCAGCTCCGCTGCGCGGACCTGGGCGAGCTCGTCGCGCGCGATCTCGACCAGGAGGTGCTGGCCGCGGCGGCGAACGTGCCGACGATTGCACACCTCGAACACCCGGAGTACGCGAACCGGTTGACGCGGCTGCGCCAAGGCACTCGGGACATGGCCGAGACCTGCTGGTTCGCCGCCGAGACGACCGGGGCGGTCCTGGGGCTGGCACTCGGTGTCTGGCTGCTGGCCCAGGTCGATCCGTTCCTCCCGGCGGTGATGCTCGCGGCCGCCCCGATGCTCTACTGCGCCTCCCGGGGCCGGCGGTTGGTCCGGCAGGCGCGGGAGGCCTCGGCCTCGGCGGCCCGGCTGGAGCGGGAACTGCACGAACTCTGTACCCGGCCGGCAGCCGCGAAGGACGTCCGGGTGGCCGGCAGTGCGGCCGAACTCGACCGGCGCGCCGCAGACCTCTGGTCGGGAGCCGGGCAGGCCGAGTCCCGGGCTCGGATCCGCGGGCTGCGGTGGGAACTGACCGGCTGGGTCTGCTTCTTCGCCGCGATGGCAGCAGCTTTCACTGCCCTGGTCCACCTCCGCGAGGAGGGGCGGGCCACGCCTGCGGACATCGTCATGCTGATCTCACTGATGGGACAGCTCACCCAGCAGGTGGCCATCGCCGTGTACGGCACCGGACGGCTCGCCGAGAGCGCTCGCACGATCGACCACTACGTCTGGTTCACGGAATACGCCGCCCGGGCACGCCGGGGCTCTGCGGCAGCGCCGGCGAGACTGACCCGGGGCATCGAGCTCCACAACGTCTCCTTCAGCTATCCGGGTTCCGGCCGCCCGGTCCTGGACGGCGTCGACCTGCGGCTCGCCCCCGGGACGGTGGTAGGCCTCGTCGGCCTCAACGGCGCCGGGAAGACGAGCCTGGTCAAGCTGCTCACCGGACTGGCCGAGCCGACCTCCGGCCGGATCCTGATCGATGGGACTCCGCTGCCGGAGCTGGCCCCGGCCGAGTGGTCCGCGCAGTGCACGGCGGTGTTCCAGGACTTCACCCGATTCCAGACCCTGGTCCGGGAAGCCGTCGGGCTCGGCGACCTGCCCCGGATCGACGATCCCGCCGCGGCCTCCGCCGCGATCGATCGGGCAGGCGCCACGGCGCTCGTCGCCAAGCTCGCCGACGGTCTGGAGACGCAGTTGGGCCCGGTGTTCGACGGCGTCGAGCTGTCCGGAGGCGAGGGGCAGAAGCTCGCCGTCGCCCGAGGCCTGATGCGGCGCGGCCCGCTCCTGTTCGTCCTGGACGAGCCGACCGCCGCGATCGACCCGGCAGCCGAGCACGAACTGTTCCAGCGGTTCGCCGGCCAGGTGCGGGAATTAGTCGCGGAGCGCGGCGGAATAGCCATTCTCATTTCGCACAGGTTCTCTACCGTCCGCATGACCGACAGGATAGTCGTGCTCGACAACGGCACCGTCGTCGAGGAGGGATCCCATCGTGAACTCATGAACGCGTCAGGTCGCTATGCCGAGCTCTACCGACGACAGGCGAACGCCTACGCCGACTGATGGCGGCCCAACAGTCCTTGGCCCCATATGATCTGTCGAATCGTCAGTGCCGAAACCCGTGACATCGGGCCCGGCGAATCGGGTAGCCTATGCGCGAGCCTTCGGGAATTCGACCCTGCCGATCGCCCCTGGTCACCCCGAATGGCCCGGCCGGGAATTTCGGCCCCACAACTGCATAGTTCCAGGCGTCGATCCGGCCATCACCGGGGAGCCTCCGGAAGAAACGGACCGGAAAGGCCCGGAGTAGAACCGGACGGGAGCGGCCCGTCACAGCCGCCTATGAGAGGTCGCCCACCCGTGGGCGGCAAGCGGGGTGGTACCGCGGCGTCCCGGACCGGGCCGTCGTCCCCGTGCCAGCAAAGTTCGACCCCGCTGCACGAGGAGCAACATGATGGACGACCAACCCGGCACCGCCTACCCCGCCGTCCCGGCCCATCCCTCCTTCCCCGCGTTGGAGCGCGAGGTGCTCGATTTCTGGGCGGCCGACGACACGTTCGCGGCATCGGTCGAGGCACGCCCGGCCGGCGAGGACGGGAACAACGAGTACGTCGTCTACGACGGGCCTCCGTTCGCCAATGGCCTGCCGCACTACGGTCATCTGCTGACCGGCTACGTCAAGGACGCGGTGCCGCGCTACCGGACGATGCGCGGCCGACGGGTCGAGCGCCGGTTCGGCTGGGACACCCACGGCCTTCCGGCCGAGGTCGAAGCGGAACGCCAGCTCGGCATCAAGCACAAGTCCGAGATCGACACGATGGGCGTGGCGGCCTTCAATCAGGCCTGTCGCACCTCGGTGCTGCGGTACACCTCGGAATGGCGTGACTATGTGACCCGGCAGGCCCGCTGGGTCGACTTCGACCACGGCTACAAGACCCTCGACCTCTCCTACATGGAATCGGTCATGTGGGCGTTCAAGCAGCTCTGGGAGAAGGGCCTGGTCTACTCGGGCTTCCGGGTGCTGTGGTACTGCTGGCGCTGCGAGACGCCGCTGTCAGCCACCGAGACCAAGATGGACGACGTCTACCTGGACCGACAGGATCCGGCCGTCACGGTCGGGCTCCGGCTCTCCGCGGCCGAGTCCGGCACCGAGTCGGGCACCGGGCTCGACGGGGCCTACGCGCTGATCTGGACGACCACCCCGTGGACCCTGCCCTCGAACCTGGCCGTTGCGGTCCACCCCGACATCGACTACGTGCTGCTGGAGACCGACGCCGAGCACGGCGCACGGCGGTACGTCCTCGCCGAGGCCCGGGTCCCGCACTACGCCAGGGAGTTGGGCGAGGAGCCGACGATCCTGCGCCGGTTGAAGGGCGCCGAGCTGCTCGGACTCTCCTACACGCCGCCGTTCGACTTCCTGGTCGGCCGGGCGAACGCGCACCGGGTACTGGCCGCCGACTACGTGACCGTCGAGGACGGCACCGGGCTGGTGCACCTCGCGCCGGCCTTCGGCGAGGAGGACAAGGCGGTCACCGACGCGGCCGGCATCGAGGTGGTGATCCCGGTCGACACCCGCGGCGAGTTCACCCCTGACGTGGCCCCGTACGCGGGGATGCAGATCTTCGACGCCAACAAGACCATCATCCGGGACCTTCGCGACGGGGCCCCGCACGCGTCGGGCGTGCTGGTACGCCACGAGACCCATGACCACCCGTACCCGCACTGCTGGCGCTGCTCCAACCCGCTCATGCAGCGCGCCGTCGACTCCTGGTTCGTCCGGGTCACCACTGTCCGCGACCGGATGGTGGAGCTGAACCAGGAGATCGACTGGGTGCCCTCGAGCCTCCGCGACGGCCAGTTCGGCAAGTGGCTGGAGGGAGCGCGCGACTGGAACATCTCGCGCAACCGGTACTGGGGTTCACCGATCCCGGTCTGGGTCTCCGACGACCCGCGGTACCCGCGGACCGACGTCTACGGCTCGCTGGACGAGCTGGAGCGCGACTTCGGCGTCCGCCCCACCGACCTGCACCGGCCGCACATCGACGAGCTGGTCCGGCCCAACCCGGACGACCCCACCGGGAAATCGACCATGCGCCGGGTCCCGGAGGTGCTGGACTGCTGGTTCGAGTCGGGCGCGATGCCCTTCGCCCAGGTGCACTACCCGTTCGAGAACGCCGAGTGGTTCGAGCACCACTTCCCGGGCGACTTCATCGTGGAGTACAACGGGCAGACCCGTGGCTGGTTCTACACCATGCACATGCTGGCGACCGCCCTGTTCGACCGGCCGGCGTTCTCCTCGGCACTCGCCCACGGCATCGTGCTGGGCGACGACGGACAGAAGATGTCGAAGTCCCGGCGCAACTACCCGGACGTCAACGAGGTTTTCGACCGCGACGGCTCGGACGCGATGCGCTGGTTCCTCTTCGTGTCGCCGATCCTGCGCGGTGGGAACCTCGTGGTGACCGACCAGGGCATCCGGGAGGGCGTGCGGCAGGCGATCCTGCCGCTCTGGAACACCTGGTCGTTCCTCTCCCTCTACGCCGGGGCCGCAGGCCGGCGCGGCACGTGGCGGACGGACAGCACCGACATGCTGGACCGGTACATGCTGGCGCGGACCGCCTCTCTCGTCGACGACGTCACCGCCGCCATGGACGCGCATGACCTCGCCGGCGCCTGCGAACGAATCCGCGACCACACCGAGGTGCTGACCAACTGGTACGTCCGGCGCTCCCGGAAGCGGTTCTGGGACGGCGACGTCGACGCCATCGACACGCTGCACACCGTACTGGAGGTCACCGCACGGGTGGCCGCCCCGGTACTGCCCCTCACCACCGAACAGATCTGGCGCGGGCTCACCGGCGAGCGCTCGGTCCACCTCACGGACTGGCCCGCCGCCGACGACCTGCCGCACGATCACGAACTGGTCGCGGCGATGGACCGGGTGCGGCAGGCGGCGTCTGCCGCACTGTCGCTACGCAAGGCCCGCGGCCTGCGGGTCCGTCTGCCGCTGGCCCGGCTGACCGTCGCGGCCGCCGACGCCGCCCGGCTCGAACCCTTCGCCGAGCTCCTGCGCGACGAGATCAACGTGAAGGAGGTCGGGTTCACCACCGACGTCGGCGCGCACGGCCGCTTCGAACTGGCGGTCAACGCGCAGGCCTGCGGCCCCCGGCTCGGCCGGGACACCCAGAAGGTGATTCGCGCGGTCAAGGCGGGCGAGTGGAGCCAGAACGGCCAGGACGGCGTGACCGCGGCCGGGATCACGCTGCTGCCCGGGGAGTTCACCCAGCGCCTGGTCGCCTCCCACCCGGATGAGAGCGCCGCGCTGCCGAACAGTGGCGGGCTGGTCGTGCTGGACACCGCGGTCACGCCGGAGCTCGCGGCCGAGGGCATCGCCAAGGACGTCGTCCGGCTGGTGCAGCAGGCCCGCCGTGACGCCGGCCTCACCGTGACCGAGCGGATCGCGCTCACCCTGGAGTCATCGGACGACGTGCTGGCGGCGGTGCGGGCCCACGAGGCGTTCCTGGCCGCGGAGGTGCTGGCCACCTCCGTCGCCTACGCCGACGCGCCGGAGCCGACCCTCGTCGGCACGGTGGCCGACGGCGGCCAGGTGAAGGTCCAGCTCCGCAAGGACTGACGGCCGGGCGGTCCGGGGACGGATCCCCGTGTCCCGGGGGCGGGGGGCCGCGCCCGGGCGCGGGGCCCGGGCACCGGACCAACAGGGCGGATGGGGGCCGGGCGCCGGCCGCCCGCCGGAAGGGCCCGCCGCCCCGGAGG
>NZ_JBIUYE010000005.1:210707-425148 GCF_044744365.1 Kitasatospora sp. NPDC087314 | reverse complement strand
CGCGCGCCACCCCGCGCCCCCTCCCGGCCCCCCCGCCCCAGCCCCTCCGGGGCCGGGGGGCCGCGGCCCCACCCCCGAGGCCCGCCCCCGGCTACGGCCGCCGGCCGGCGGCTCCGGGACACGGAACTACGAGGCCGATGCGGGCCGGAGCTCCTCCGGCAGCCGGATCGTCCCGGCATCCCGGAAGCCCGGCCCCGCAGACGCGTACGCACAGGCGAGGTGCAGGGTCGGCTCCCCGACCGGGACCACCTCGTGGAACCAGCCCGGCGGGACGTACAGCACGTCACCCGCCGTCAGATCGCCCTCCCAGAAAAGCCCTGCCCGCACCTCGCGCAGCCCCTCGTGGTCGCCCGGGTCCTCGCCGCGCGCGGCCGCTTGGAGCCCCTCCTTGTAGGCCGAGGACTCGGGCCCCCGCACCGCCGGGCGGGTCGGCCGGTAGATCCGCCAGTGCTTGCGGCCCTCGATCTGCAGCACCAGGTTGTCGGTGTAGTCGTAGTGGAGCGCCAGCCCCTTCCTGTCGCTCCAGGCCGCGTAGGCGTTGATGTAGACGGCTCCGCCGACGCTCGACAACTCGGCCGCGAGGGCGGCCAGCGGCGGATGGACCTCTTCGAGGGCCTCGACCCTCAGCGTCGCCCCCGGCAGTCGCCGGCGGAGGTCGGCGAGCGCCGTCCCGCGCGGCGCGCGCCAGATCGACTCGCCGTTCGTCAGCACGCAGACCCGGCTGAGGCCCGGCCCGGGCAGGTTCAGCGCGTCGCGGATGGCCTCGCTCCCCGCTCCCTCGAAGCACGACGTCGCCAGGATGCGCTCCAGGTCGCCCCAGGTCAGCAGGGCGGCGAGGCCGGGCACGGTGGCCCGGACCGGCTCCGCGCCGCCGAGCGGCAGGCCGTCCGGGAAGACCGGCAGCAGTGAGGTCACGTCATCCTCCGCATGATCGAGTCGACACAACTGGTCGCGTTCCGGCCGAAGAAGTCGGTGTAGCCGGTGTCCACGGCGTACTCCCCCGGGTGCGCCGCATCGAAGGCGGCCAGCTGCTCCCCCTTGCCCACGCTGTCCTCCACCACCAGGTAGTCGCCTTCCCGCAAACGCGGGTGGACGTACCCGAGGACCTCCGCGACTCCCACGTGGGCGTCCTCGAACACCAGCCGGGGCCCGTCCGCCAGCACGTCCGAGGACAGCACTTCGCCGATCCTGCGGGCGTCCCCGACCACGAAATCCACCGCTGGGTGCGAGAGTGCGACCCGGTGCAGATCGAGCGAGACGATCCGGCACGGGAAGCCGATCGACTCGGCGAGGTCGGCCAGCCAGAGGGCGCTCGTCCCGGTGCCCGAGCCGATCTCCAGGATGCTGGCCGGCCGGAGCTCCTCCAGCAGCATGGTGGTGAGGGCGAAGTCGTACACGCTCTTGAACAGGTGTCCGCCACGCCAGCGCATCGGTTGCGCCGTCCCCTGGCTCATGATCAGGGTCTCGTCGGGGAGTTCGCTCCGACGGTGCGGGTCGAGCCCCTCGCGGCGGACGGCGGCCCGGGCCGTCCAGGGGACGAACCGTCCCTCCCGCCGGTCGGCGAGGTGATGCTCCAGCCGCGCCCGCCACACCGGGTCGTGCTCCTTCTCCTGCCGGATCACCCTCCGGTCGTAGTAGGTCGGGACACCCTGCTGGGCCTCCGCGACCCGTGCGTGCGTCTGCCGGATCAACCGGTCGATCGTCATCAGCCCTCCATGGCCTGGTCGATGAGGTGGACCCCGCGCTCCAGCACGCGCCGGCGCCAGATCTCCGAAACGGGGGCGAAGGCGTGGGCGAGGCGGGTCCGCGCCCACGCGGACGTCCGGTCGTCGCGACCGCCCCAGAACCAGGCGCGGTTCTCCTGGTGCAGCGCGGACAGCACGGCAACCGAGGACACCGACCCGAACTCCGCCGCGCACAGGGTGTACCGGACGTCCGGAAGCAGGGCTTCGCACCATGGGCCCAGCCCGCCCTGCACCCGGTAGTGCCGGACCGTCTCCAGCGCCGGCCGGGCGTCCCGGCCGAACCTGGCGACCAGTTCGTCCGCCGCCGGGGTGCCCTGGAGGCGTGGCAGCAGGAGCTGCAGATCCCCGCTGCGGCCCAGGCCGGTGTGAATGTCCAGGTGGAGCACCTCCTCCGCGCCCCGGGTCCACGCCGGGAGGGCGTCGCGGAGCAGCGGCTGGAGCGAGGACGGGCCGGACCCGCCGTAGAACAGGCCGCGCCCGGTCTCGTACTGCCCGCCACCGACGGCCTGCAGCAGCGGCCGGCGTCCCATCCGGGCCAGCGCCAGGAGCGCCTTCGGCAGCAGCGGGTCCAGCCGGCTGGCGGGCCGTTCGGGGGCCAGCCAGCCGGTGACCCGGTCCCACCCCGGCGGCGCGCCCCGGTACTGCTCCCCGGCCAGCAGGAAGTTCCGGTTCAGGTCGATGTTGTCCTCCTCCACCCGGCGCTGCCAGGCGAAGCCGAACGGGTTGAGCAGGTGCACCATCACCAGCCGGGTGTCACCGCCTCGGTACGCTTCCAGCCAGGCCCGCTGGATCGCGGAGCCGGCGACGCCCTCCACGCCGTGCAGGCCGGAGGAGACGACGACGCAGCGCCGGGCGTCGGCGGGGCCGATCAGGGCGACATCGACCGAGAGCTTCTCGCCCCCTGGTCCGAGCCCGCCGTGCGGGATCCGGTGCAGTTCGCCGTGGCGTTCGGCGAGCGCGCGGAACGCCTCGCTGGCCGTCGGCCAGTCGTACAGCCAGGTCATACGAGCTCCTGAAGCAGTGTTGTGAGGTCCCGGTCGGGCCGGACGCCCAGGTCGGCCAGGCGGCGCCAGCTGTCCGTGCTGTCGAGTCGGCCTCCGCGTGGGCCGAGCGGTCCGAGCACCCCGGCGCCCAGCGAGCCGCGTAGCCGGTCCAGGTACGACGCCAGCGGGTGCCCCGGCCGGTCGGCGACGGCCGACTCGACGCGCTGCAGCCACTCTTCGGGGGAGGTCGGGGCCAGGTTCCCCGCCGCCACCGCCAGTTCGGCGAGGGTCGGTGCGGCTTCCTGGAGGTGCCAGGTTCGCGGCGGCGTGCCCAGGGTTGCGGCGATGGCGGCGGCGGCCACCCGGCGCCGGATCACCGGCACGTCGAGGTCGGACTCGGGGTAGGCGCCGACCGTCCGGCTGCCCCGCACCATGGCTCCGAAGTAGTCGTCGGCCCCCGGGCGGGCGTCGGTCACCAGGGCGAGCCGATGGATGTGGGCCCGGCCGCCGGCGGCGACGAAGGACCTGACCAGGTTCTCCCCGACCCACTTGCTCTGCGCGTAGCCGGAGCGGCCCGGTGGGTCCGCCGGCGGCGGTGTCCCCTCCTGCAGCGCGGCCCGACCGTGCTCCCTGAACACCGACAGGCTGGACACGTAGTGGAGTTCGGCCCCTCGGGCGCACAGGTCGAGTACCCGGCGGGTTCCCTCGACGTTCACCGGCGCGAGTGCGACGTAGTCCTTCGCGAGCGAGATGTCGGCCGCCGAGTGCACCACCGTGCCGATGTGCTCCCGGACGTCGCGGCCGAGCGAGTCCAGCCCGCCGGGCCAGGCGAAGACCCGGTCCGCGTGCTCCTCCAGGCCCTCCGCGCTCAGCACGGTGGCCAGTCGGGACGCTGCGTCGCCCCGCAGGAGGCAGTGCACCTCGTGCCCGCGCTCCAGGAGTTCGGCCAGCAGCGCCGTGCCGAGCAGACCCGTCGCACCGGTCAGCAGTACCGGGCCGGGCGAGGGCGCGGCGACGGTTCCGCTCCACGCCGCGTCGCTGCGGAGCCGGGCGGACAGCGGCCGGCCGCCGAGCAGGACGTGCAGGACCCGCCGGCGGGGGCCGAGGTCCAGCGCGGTGTCGAGCGCTCGGTCGTCGATGGCGCCGACGGGGCACAGGGCGAGGCCGTGGTCTGCGGCTTGGCCGGCGAGCAGCTGGCCCAGGTAGCCCGCCTCCAGGGTGGCGAGCTGCTGGGCCCGCTCGCCGTAGAGCGGTTCCAGCGTGTCGAGGTCGGCCACCAGCACCACGGCGAAGGCGGCTCCCTCGGACAGTGCCCGGTTCGGCGGCAGGCCGGCCGTGCCCGGGTCCCAGCCCTCCGCCGAGACCTGGAGCAGCCGGGCGTTCAGACCGTCGGCGAACCAGCTGCCGGCCAGGTCCGCGACCCGGCCCGGGGCCGTCTGGAGGTACACCTGCACGCCGTGCGCGTCGCCGTCGGACGGGTACAGCCGCCTGCCGTCCTCGGCCGTCACCAGGCCGAGCAGCTGCTCGACCGCCGCTGCGGGCAGCGGGTCCCGGTCGAACTCGCGGACGCTGCGCCGGGCCCGGAGCGCGTCGGGCACCCGGGGCCGGGGCAGGGGCCGAGCCGGGCCGTCGAACGCGCGCTGTCCCTGGCGTGCCTTGGCTTCGGCCCGACGCCGCGGGTCGAGTTCGGCCACCGACGCAGGCCACGTGGCGGAGGCGATGAGCCCGGCCGCGTCGGCGGGGTCGAGCGGCCCGTCGGGTCCGGCGGGGTCGGCGGGGTCGGGCCGCAGGAGAGCGGAGAGGCCCCGGGCGGTCGGGTTCGCGAAGAGGCTGCGGATCGGCACCCGTCGGCCGAACTCCCGCTCGACCCGGCTGAGCAGCCTGATGGCGAGGACGCTGTCGCCGCCGACGGCGAAGAAGTCGTCCTCGGGGCCGATCCCGTCCCGTTCCAGCACCGCTCGGAACAGGCCGAGCACGGCGTCCCCGACCGGGGTGCTCGCCACCGGCTCCGGTTCCGGCCCGCAGTCGAGCGCCGACCGGTCCACCTTCCCGTTGGCGGTGAGCGGCAGCGCGTCGATCAGCCGCAGCGTCCGCGGCACGTGGGCGTCCGGCAGCGACGCGGCCAGGTGGGCCCGCAGCTCAGCCCGGTCCAGCGTCGTCACCACGTGGGCGACCAGCTGCCGCTGTCCCGACCGGCCCCGCGGAGCGGTCACCGCGGCCTGGCGCACCAGCGGGTGCTCCAGCAGGACGGCCTCGATCTCGCCGAGCTCCACCCGGTGTCCGCGCACCTTCACCTGGCTGTCACGCCGACCGAGGAACTCGATCGTGCCGTCGGGGCGGTACCGGCCCAGGTCCCCCGTGGCGTAGTACCGCTCGCCGGTGTCGGGGTGCCGCCAGAACGCGGCGCGGGTGCGGTCCTCATCGCCCCGGTAGCCGAGGGCTACGCCGAACCCCGAGAGGTGGATCTCGCCGGTGACCCAGTCCGGGCGCTCGTGACGCCGGCCGTCGAGGACGTGCACGCCCTGGTTCCGCAGCGGGCGGCCGTACGGCACGCTGGCCCAGCCCGGGTCGTGCTCCCCGACCTCGTGGGCGATGGACCAGATCGAGGCCTCGGTCGCGCCGCCCAGGCTCACCACCCGGCAGCCGGGGGCCACGGCGCGCAGCCGGTCCGGCAGGGTGACCGGGATCCAGTCGCCGGAGAGCAGCACCAGGCGTAGCCCGGGCAGGCGCGTGCCGGTCGTCTCCAGGTGCGCGACCAGCATCTCGGCAAGGGCGGGGACGCTGTTCCACACCGTGATCCGTTCGCCGGTGAGCCGCTCCACCCAGACGGCCGGGTCCCGGGTGGAGTCCGGGTGGACCACGGCGCCGCCGACGAGCCAGCTGCCGAAGAGGTCGAACACCGACAGGTCGAAGTGGAGCCCGGAGACGCCCAGGACGCGGTCCCCGTCCAGTCCGAAGCGGTCGCACAGGTCCGCGATCGTGTTCATCGCCCCGGCGTGTGTGATCTCGACGCCCTTGGGCTCCCCGGTGGATCCGGAGGTGAAGAGGACGTACGCGAGGTCCTGCGGGCCCACTGGGACGTCCGGCAGGGTGGCGTCGGCCCACCGGTCGCCGTCGTCCAGGGTGACGCGGCGCAGCCCCGCGCCCCAGTCGCCCGGTTCGACGGCACGTTCGGTGCCAGCGGTCCGCAGCACCGCGTCGATCCGGCGCTGCGGCCAGGACGGGTCCACCGGGACGAACGCGCCGCCTGCGGCGAGCACGCCCAGCGCGGCCGCGGCCTGGCGCCAGCCGTGGCGCGACTCGACCGCCACGGTCTCGCCGACCCGCAGGCCGGCGGCGACCAGCCTGCCTGCCACCGCGGCCGCCGCCGAGGCCAGTTGGCGACGCGTCAGCGACTCCCCGTCCGGGGCCACCAGGGCTGGGGCGTCCGGGTCCACATTCCCGAGCAGCGTCTCGTGGAGCAGCGCCGGGCCGGTCCGTTCCCAGGGTACGGCCCGCGCTGCGGGCCGTACCAGGGCCTGCCCGGCGGGGACCCCTGGAGAGGGTGACCGCCAGCCGTCCTCCGGCAACGCGCGCAGGGTCGCCTCGAAGGCCTCCATCATCGCCTCGACCACGCCGGGCCGGAACAGGCCGTCCACGAAGTCCCAGGTGCTGACCAGTTCACCGGCGTCCTCCCGGACCTTGTGGTCCAGCCACACCTGCGAGGTCTGGGTGAGCGCGTACACCACCTCACCGAGGCTGCCGCGGGCCGGCACGTCGAGGCCGAGCGTGCTGGTGAAGACGACCGGGAAGGTGTGCGGTCTGCCGAGCCGCCGCAGCGCGCGTACGCAGCGGACGGCGTCGCGCGCCCGCCCGTCGAGTGCCTCCCAG
Organism: Kitasatospora sp. NPDC087314; assembly: GCF_044744365.1. Taxonomy (NCBI): domain Bacteria; kingdom Bacillati; phylum Actinomycetota; class Actinomycetes; order Kitasatosporales; family Streptomycetaceae; genus Kitasatospora; species Kitasatospora sp. NPDC087314. Next base: position 418,550 of record NZ_JBIUYE010000005.1, on the reverse strand, counting down.
AGCCGGCGCTGCACGCCGCTCGCGAACGCGCCCAGGTCGTCCGCCGGGGTCACCTGCACCAGCCGGGCGCTGGTGAAGTCGCCCACCACGCGGTCCACTTCAGGGTGGACGGGCGGCCGGTCGAAGAAGGTCACGCTGATCGCGAAGTGCGGGTCCTCCGCCCAGGCGCCGAGGACCCAGGCGTAGGCCGCGAGCAGGGTGCCGGCCGGGGTGAGGCCGTGGGCCGCGCCGGCCTCCCGCACGGCGTGCCAGGTGGTGGCGTCCAGCCGTAGCTCCCGGCGGTCGAACCGGACTGCGTCGAGTTCGGCCTGGTCGACCGCCAGCGGCAGCAGTGGGCCGCCGGGGAACGTCGGCGCCAGCTCGGCGAACTCGGCGTCGTCGGCGGTCCGGTCCTCGGCCGCCAGGGCCAGGGCCAGGTCGCGGTAGCTCGGGCCGGGCGGAGGGAGCGGCCGGTCCTCCAGGAGCGCGGTCAGCTCGCGGGCGAGGAGGTAGACGCTGTGCGCGTCGGCGACGAGCGCCGGGACGCTCAGCTGGATCCGGGTGCGCTCCCGCAGCCGGGCCATCCACACCCGCACCAGCGGCCAGTCGGCCGGGTCCTGCCGGTGGTGCGAGCGGGCCGCGCGACGGGCCGTCAACTCGGCCTCGGGGACGTCGCCGAGGTCCTCCACGACGATCGGGAACTCCCCGGGGTCGGTGAGCACCCGCTGGGTACCGTCCGGCTCGACGACCGCGCGCAGCATGGCGTGGCGGTCGACCAGGGCGCGGATCGCGGCCGCGACCCGCTCGGCCGGGACCTCGGTGTCGATCTCCACGTAGCCCTGGGTGCCGACGCTGCCCAGCTCCAGGTCGTCCCGTCCACCCACCCAATAGGCCTGCTGGAGCTCGGTGAGCGGGAACGGCTCGGCAGCGGCCGCGGGGTCGGCCACAAGCTCCGCGGCCGTGGCCGGGGCTTGCTCGGCCCCCCGCAGCGCCGCCTCCAGGGAGGAGACCGTGGGGTGGTCGAAGAGGGTGCGCAGCGGTACCCGGACGCCCAGTTCGTCCTCGATCCGCCGACAGAGCGTGATGGCCAGCAACGAGTGCCCGCCCAGGGTGAAGAAGTCGGCCTCGGCGTCGGGCACCGGCGTGCCCAGCACCTCTTCCCACACCGCCGCGAGCCGGAGCTGGGCCGGGCCGGTGAACGCGCCGGCGGGCAGGGGTGCCCAGGTGACGGCGGCCAGGGCGGCGCGGTCGAGCTTTCCGTGCCGGGTCAGCGGTAGTTCGGGCAGGAGGATCCAGCGCGAGGGCAGCAGGTGGGCCGGAAGTGCTTCTCCCAGCTCGTCGGCCCAGGCCCGGGCCCGCGCCGGTTCCGCCTGGGCGGCCTGGGCGCAGCCGGCGCTGGGGACGATCCAGGCTTCCAGGGTTCCGTCGTCGTGCCGGCAGGCGGCCGCGCGCACGCCGTCCAGCGCGTTGAGCGCCGTCTCGATCTCGCCGAGCTGCACCCGGTGGCCGCGGACCTTGACCTGGTCGTCCGAGCGGCCGAGGTAGACGGTCCGGCCGTCCGGGAGCAGCCGGGCGAGGTCGCCGGTGCGGTAGCCGTCGGCGGTGAAGGACGGGTGCTGCGGGTCGCCGAGGTAGCCGACGGCCAGGCCGGCGCCGGTCAGCACGAGTTCCCCCGTCTCGCCGACCGCGGCACATCCGCCGGTCACGGTGTCGCGGATCCAGGCGCCGGTCCCGGCGATCGGACGGCCGATGGTCGGCTCCGCGGGTCCGGTGTAATCCTCGAAGAAGGCGTTGGAGGTGCTCTCGGTCGGGCCGTAGAGGTTGCACACCCGACCGACCCGGTCGAGCAGGGAGGCCAGCAGGTCGGGCGGCAGTGCTTCCCCGCCCAGGTTCACCGTGCCTACGGTGCCGGGGAGTTCGCCGACGCTCAGCAGGGCCCGGAGGGCGGAGGGCACGGTGTAGACGAGGCTGACCGGCGCCGGTGGCGGGCCGTCGAGCAGGGCGGTCAGGTCGTCGACCACCACCACCGAGCCCGGGCCTGCCAGCGGCGTGTAGAGGCCGAACACCGACATGTCGAAGCGGATCGGGGCGGTCAGCAGCGCCCCGCTCAACTCCGTTTCGGAGAAGGCCGTGCGGGCCCAGCCGATGAGCGCCCGGACACTGTCGTGGCCGACCGCGACCGGCTTCGGCACCCCGGTCGACCCGGAGGTGAAGATCACGTAGGCGAGGTGCCGGCCGGACGGCGGATCCGTCCGGGGCGGGCCGCTCTGGGCGGGCGCCAGCCACGGCACCTCCACCTCCGTGTCGGCGACCGCGAGTTCCACCTCGGCCAACTGGAGTTCCAGCCGGCGCCGGACGGCGGGAGTCCTCGGGTCGAGCGGAACGACGGTGCAGTCCGCCAGCAGGATTCCGTAGACGGCGACCAGCATGTCCACGCCCGGCCGCACCTGGACCCCCACCCGGGTGCCGGCCGGCACCCGGGAGCGGATCGCACCTGCCAACCTCCTGGCCGAGTCCAGCAGTTCGGCCCGGGTGAGGCTGCCGTCCGCCCCGGTGACGGCCACTGCGTCCGGCGCCGCACCGGCGTGCTCGACGAACGCGGCCAGCAGGTGCGGGCCGGCCGAGTACCGCGCCGCAGCGGCATCGATCCGGGCCGGCGCCGCCGCTCGCGGGACGCCCAGCAGGGCGTCCAGGGCCGTCCGCAGGCCGCGGACCAGCCGGTCGGCCTCGGCCTCCCGGATCAGTCCGGCGTCCACCTCCAGCTGAAGCGAGAGCCCGTCCGCACGCTCGGTCGCCACCAGTGTCAGCGGGAAACGTGCCCGCCCACCCGGCAGGTCGATCCTGGTCCACCGGACCGGGCCACCCGAGCTGACCTCGGGCAGGTTCTGGTAGAGCAGCGCGGCGTCGAGCAGCGGGTCGGCGCCGGTGTGCCGCGCTCCCCCGTGCCGGGCCGCCAGCCGGGCGTACGGCACCGCGTGGTGTTCCAGCGCCTCCCGGACCTGTCGGCGGACGCCGGCCAGGCCGCCGTCCGCGCCCAGCCGCGCGCGGAACGGCAGGAGGTTCACCAACGGGCCGACGACGCCTTCGAGTTCGGGCCGGTCGCGGTTGGCGTGGTGCAGCCCGATCAGGAGGTCGTCCTGCCCGGACAACGCGCCGAGCGCCTGGGCGAAGGCGGTCAGCACCACCTCGAACGCGGTCGAGCCGGAGTCCCGGCACAGGGCCCGCAGCGCGGTGCCGTCCCCGGGCTCGAACGGCACCGGGTGGACGGCGCGCCGCCCGTCCGCGACGCCGTCGCCCAGCCGCGGGCGCGGCGGCAGGTCCCGCAGGGCGGCGTCCCACCAGGCCTCCTGCTGCTCCGTTTCGCCCCGCTCCTCGCGCGCGGCCTGCCAGGCCGCCCAGTCGCCGAGTTGCAGCGGGTCCGGGCCGGACACGCCGTTCAGCAGCTCGCGGGCCAGCACCACCGTGGAGCTGCCGTCGGCGACGGCATGGTGGCAGGCGAGCAGCAGCACATGGTGCTCGGCGGTCACCGCGAAGAGCACCGCCCGCACGAGCGGGGCCTTGGTGAGGTCCAGTCCCTCGTCCAGGATCCGCCGGGCCTGCCGCAACGCCTCGGCCTCGTCGGCCACCGGCCGCACCTCGAGGTCGACGGTGCCGTCCTGCTCCACCACCTGCACCACCCGGCCGCGCCGCTCCTGGAGGGAGGTGCGCAAGGCCTCGTGCCGGGCGACCACCTGCCGGAGCCGCTCCCGCAGCTCGGCCGGGTCGAGTACGCCCTCCAGCCGGACCAGCGTGGGGATCATCCAGGTCCCCGGGGTGTCGGAGAGCTGGTCCAGCACCCACAGCTGCGCCTGGAGCGGGGCGGCCGGCAGTTCGGCGGAGCGCGGTCCCGACCGCCGCGCCGGCCCCTCGACCAGCTCGCCCAGGAGTTCGACGCCCTCCAGCAGCTGCGCCTCCGGCACCCCGAAGTCGATCAGGCAGGCGACCTCGTCGGCGCCGGCCTCTGCCAGCTCGGCCAGTCGCTCGCGGCACCGGTCGAGGTCGCCGACGAGCCCGCCGGACCGCACCATGCGCTCGGCGGACCGCCGCGCCAGCGCCGCGACGTCGGCCTCTGCGGGCCGCAGGTCGCGGTCCTCGCCGCGCGCGTGGGCGTGTTGCAGCACCAGGTTCCGGCGGGTGTACGCCGCGTAGGCCTCGGTCGCGGACTCGCGCGCCTCCCGGTCGGAGCTGCCGACCAGGGTGTGGGTCATGACCGTGACCCGGCCGTCACCGCCGCCGGCGCGGCGGTAGCGCGCCACCCGCTCGGTGAGTTCGTCCAGGGACTTGTAGTTGAGGTTGGTCAGGACGTGGTGCCCGGCGGCGCCCGCGAGTTCGAAGGTCTCCGCGGACTGCGCGGTGAGCCAGAGCGGCACCCGGCCCTGGACCGGTCGCGGCCAGGTCCGGACGGCGTGGCTCTCGCCGTCCGGACCGGGAAGCTCCACCGGCTCGCCCGACCAGAGCCGGCCCAGCAGCTCGATCCGCTCGGTCAGCCGCCCCTTGCGGTCGTGGTAGGCGTCCGGTGCCAGCACGAAGTCCCGCTGGTGCCAGCCTGAGGCGATGGCCAGGTCCACCCGCCCGCCGGAGAGTTGGTCCACCACCGCCCACTCCTCCGCGACCCGGACCGGGTCGTGCAGCGGCAGCACCACGCTGCCGGCCCGGAGCCTGATCCGGCGGGTGCGGGCGGCCAGGAAGGCCGCGATCACGGACGGGTTCGGATAGACGCCGCCGAACTCGTCGAAGTGCCGTTCCGGGGTCCAGACCGCCTCCAGGCCGAGTTCGTCCGCGCGGACCGCCGCGTCCAGCATCAGCCGGTAGGCGGCGGCCGGGTCCTCGGCGTGGCCGGCGAAGAAGAACAGGCTGAGGCTCGGCCACCGGCGGGTCACCATCGGGGTGCCGTCCGAACGCCAGTCCCGCCGGGCCCGCGGGATCGCCCCGGCGGCTGCTGCTCCGGGGGCCGCTGCCAGCGCGGCGGCGAGGGCGCGGGCGGCGGGGTGCTCGAAGAGGAGTTGCAGCGGGACCCGACGGGACAACCGTGCTTCCAGCCGACCCGCGATCCGCAGCGCATCGAGGGAGTGGGCGCCGAGTTCGAACAGGGGCCGGTCGGGGTCCACCGGAGAGCCGACCACCTCCGTGAAGACGGCGAGCACCGTCTCCAGCACCGGCTCCGGCTCCGACACCGGCTCCGACACCGGATCGCCGGACGGCCCCGCCGTGACGGGGACCGGCCCGGAGCGCAGCGCGGCACGGTCGACCTTGCCGTTCGCCAGCAGTGGCAGCCGGTCCAGGCAGTCGACCCGGCGCGGGACGAACGCGGCGGGCAGCCGGGCCGCCACCTCGCGCAGCAGCGTGCCCGGGTCGAGCATGCCGGGCGTCACCCAGGCGTGCAGTCGCGTCTCGGCCCCCTCGCCGACCGCGAGCACCTCGGCCGCCGTCACCCCGGGCAGGGCCGCGAGCGTGGCGCGCACCTCACCCGGTTCCACCCGCACCGCGCCGATCTGCACCTGGTCGTCCCGGCGTCCCAGCACTTCGATGCAGCCGGACGGTCGCCGCCGGCCGAGGTCGCCGGTGGCGTAGCTACGGCCGGCGCCGGTCTCGCGGAACGCCTCAGCCGCGTCGTCGCCGTGGTAGCCGCGGGAGACCGCGTCGCTCGCCAGGACGATCTCGCCCCGGGCCCAGGGCGCGTCGTCGCGTCGCCCCTCGGCGTCGATGATCCAGGCTTCCGTACCGGCCACCGGCACGCCCGCCGGCACCGGGACCGTACGGGTGCCGCGGTCGGCGAACCACTGCAGCCCGGTGCTGCTCTCGCTCGGCCCGTAGCCGTTGACCAGGAGGCAACCGGCCGGGGCCACGGCGTCGAAGAGGTCGAGGTCGGACGGCAGGACGCCCTCGCCGCCCAGCACCACCATCCGGATCCCGGCGGGCAGCCGCTCCTCGGCCAGCAGGCGGAACAGGCTCGGCGTGGTGTGCAGGACGGTGGCGCGGACCAGGATTCGCTCCCGCAGCTCCCGCAGGGTGTGCCGCCTGGGCGAGCCGAGGAGCAGCGTCGCGCCGACGGTCGCCGCGGCGAAGATGTCCATCACGGCGGCGTCGTAGGCGAACGACGCGGTCATGCAGACCCGGTCGCCCGGCTGCAGCCCGATGGCGGCGGCGTAGCGCCGGGCGTGGGCGTGTACCCCGGCCTGGGTCTGGACGACAGCCTTGGGTCGGCCCGTCGATCCGGAGGTGTGGAGCAGGTAGGCGGTGGTGTCGGGCGCCGGCGGCGGAAGGTCCGGTCGGGCCGCCGGACCGTCTGTCGGCAGCGGGTCGACGATCTGAGCGCCGACGTGGGCGAGCCGCTCCTGTCGGCGCGGGTCCGAACCTTCCAGCGGCACGTAGGCCCGTCCGGCCAGGACGCAGCCGAGGATCCTGGCGACCATCTCCGCGTCGGTGTCGCCGACCAGGGCGACCGGACCGGGCCCGCCCGCCGCGACCGCGCGGGCGAACTCCCGGGCGGCCGTCAGGACCCGCTCGGCGCTCCAGATCTCGTCGCCGTCGTCCACGGCCGGTCCGGCGGCCAGAATCGCCGCGGCCAGGCTGTCGGCCTCCGGCGGCGCCGCACGCACGCGTTCCCGCAATCGCTGCTGAGCCAGCCGCTCGCGGCGGCCGAGCAGTTCGGCCAGCTCCTGGTCCATGCCCTCGGCGAGGTCGACCAGCCAAGCCGCCAGCCGCTCGCCCAGGGTGTCGAGCGCCTCGTCGGTGAGGCCTCCGGGCGGCGTGGCCAGCCGGAGTTCGATCCGCTCGCCGGGCACCACGGCCACCACCAGCGGGACGTCCGCCTGCTCGTGGACGGTGACGGCACGGACGGCGAGCGGCGAGTCCTCGATCACCGCGCGGTCGAGCGGGTAGTTCTCGACCACCAGCACCGACTCGGTCGGCCCGAGCCCGGCGGCGCGCGCGACCTCGTCGAGCGGCAGCCAGCCGTGCCGCCTGTCGAGGGCCAGTTCGCCCTGGAACCGGGTGAGGAAGGCGTGCACCGTCTCCCCTGCGGCGAAGCGCGCCCGGCTGGCGACGGTGTTGACGAGCATGCCCACGATCCGGTCAGCGCCGGCCAGATCGGCGGGCCGACCCGACACCAGGGAGGTGAAGGTGACGTCCTGGAGACCGCCCGGCTCCGCCAGGCAAGCCGCCCAGGCAGCCGCCGCCAGCGTCCCCAGCGTGATGGCACGGGGTCGGCACAGCTCCCGGACCTGCTCGGACTCCTCGGCGCCCAGCAGGATTCGGCGCTCTCCGCCGCCGCCCCCGCGCTCGCCGGTCAGCGGGGCCGTGGCCGCACCGGCGAGACGGGTGCTCCAGTACGCGCGGGCGGGGGCCGGGTCGGCGGCCCGCAGCCAGCGGACGAAGTGCGAGAACGGCTCCGCCGGGGCAGCGGGATCGCTCTGCCCGTCGAGCGCTGCCCGGTACCCCTGGTCGATCTCGGTCAGGATCCGGCCCAGGCTCCACCCGTCCAGCAGCAGGTGGTGGAAGGTCCACACCAGGACGGCGGAGTCCGGCAGCAGCACCAGGACCAGGCGGAACAGCGGTGGACGGGTGAGGTCGAAGCCGCGCTCGCGTTCGGCGACGGCGAGCGCGTCGAGGTCGGGCCCGCCGCCGTCCCGCCAGTCCTCGACCCGCCACGGCAGCGCCGTCTCGGCGTGCACGACCTGCTGCGGCTCGGAGAGTCCTGCGTGGTGGAACGAACTGCGCAACACGGGGTGGCGCCGGGACAGTTCGGCCCATGCCCGCCGGAGCGCGTCCGGGTCCGGAGCCGCCGCCAGCTCGATCCGCAGCTGTTCGACGTACGCCCCGGAGTCGGGCTCCAGTACCGCGCGCACCAGCATGGCCTGCTGCAGCGGGGCAAGCGTGTGGATGTCCTGAATCCTAGTCATCTGCGTTCTCCAGGCCGGCCAGAAGCCGTTGTAGTTCCTGATCGTCGAGCCCGCTGTCGGGGAAGTCGTGGGCGCTGGCGGCGGCCCGGCCGGTGGTGGCCAGCAGCCGCGTCAGCGCGTCGTCCAGTGCGGCCAGCCAGCTCTCGCCGTCGCCGCGGTGGTTGAGCTCCACGTGCAGCGTCCCCTCGCGATGGAAGAGCGTGCCGCGCCGTTCGTTGGGCCGGGGGAGGTCCGCCGACCGCAGCGGAAGTTCCGCGTCCCTGACCAGTTCGAAGCGTCCGGAGACCTCGTCGTCCAAGCGGCCGAGCGGGTTCACGGCGAGGGTGGTGGCGCGTCCCGAGGCCGCGTAGGCCGCGCCCAGGGCGAGCCCGCCCTCGGGCAACGCCCGGAGGAGCCCCTTGACCTGGACGAGGACCTCGGCCGGTGTTCCCGGCCGCAGGATCAGCGGCACCAGGGTGGTGAGCCAGCCGACGGTGCGGTTGAGGTCCAGGTCCCGCAGGCTCCGGCCGTGGCGCTCCAGTTCCACCTCCCAGTGGCCGGTGGCGGCTCCGTTGGCCCAGGCCGCGGCGGCGAGCAGCAGTTCCTCCCGGGTGCAGCGCAGGGTCCGCAGGGCCGCGGCCGTCTGCTCCTCACCGGCCTGCGGGAAGGCCCTGGTGGTGACCCGGGCCTCACCCTCGGCACCGGCCGGGGACGTCGCGGGCGGGACGGGCAGGTCGGGGACCGGCAGGGCGGCCACGGCATGGCACCAGGCGTCGTACCCGGTGGCCTCCGGCAGCAGGTCCGGCCGTTCGCCCGCCTCCAGCGCGTCCAGAGCCTGGTCCAGGTCGGCAACCAGGACCCGCCAGGACTGCGCGTCGACCACCCAGTGGTGGGCGCACAGGACGAGGTGTCCGGGGAGCAGGGTGGCGCGCAGGAGCGGCCCGTCCGGCGGGAAGCCCCGGCAGGCGTCCGCGACGCTCCCGCCCTGCTCGACCAGGTGGCCGCCGTCGGTCTCCCCGCCGAGGGTCGTGGCCAGCACGGGGTGCGCCGAGACCACGGCGGCCAGGGCCCGGTCCAGCGTCCCGGCGTCGAGCGGCCGGCGCAGCCGCAGGACGATCGCCTGGTTGAAGTGCCCGGGCAGGCCCCTGGCCGCCAGCCAGGTCCGCATCGGTCCGGGCGGGACGGGCCCCTCGGGCAGCGGCTGCTCCGGTTCGGCGGGGCCGAGTTCGGCGCTGATCCCCCCGAACGTGGCGTCCCGGGCGATCGCCGCCACCGGCAGTCTCCGGCCGGCGCGGGAGACCTGCGCGCACAGGCGCAGCCAGGTGACCGAGTCGCCGCCGGCCATGAAGAAGTTGTCGTCCGGCCCGGTCGGCGGGTTGCCCAGGAGGTCGGTCCAGGCCTTGGCGAGCACCTCGGAGTCGGTGGGGAGCACGGCGCGGACCGCCGGTTCCCCGGGCGCCCGCAGCAGCAGGGCGGCCCGGTCGACCTTACCGTTCGCGGACAGCGGGAGCGTGTCCAGCAGCCGCCAGGTGTACGGCACCATGTAGGGCGGCAGCCGGTCTGACAGCCCCCGGTGGAGCTCCTCCTCACTGCAGCCGGGGGCCACCACGAAGCCGACCAACCGCCGGTCCCCCTGCGGGTCGCCGACGACGAGGACCACTGCGCGCTCCACACCGGGCAGTTGCTCCAGTGCGTGCTCGATCTCCCCCAGTTCGACCCGATAGCCCCGGATCTTCACCTGGGAGTCGTCCCGGCCGAGGATCTCGATGGAACCGTCGGGCAGCCGGCGCCCGAGGTCCCCGGTGCGGTAGATGCGCTCCCCGTCGCGGACGAGGAACCGTTCGGCCGTGCGGGCTTCGTCCCTCCAGTAGCCGTCGGCGAGGCCGCGCCCGCCGATGAAGAGCGCGCCCGTGACGTGGACGGGACACGGGCGGAGGTGCTCGTCGAGTACCTCGACGGTCTGGTTGGTCAGCGGCCGGCCGTAGGGGATGCTCGACCAGGCCGGGTCGACCTTCTCGATCCGGTGGGCGATCGACCAGATGGCGGCCTCGGTGGCCCCGCCGAGCGACCACTGCGCGGCCTCGGGCGCGATGCCGCGCAGCCGCTCCGGGAGCTGGAGCGGGATCCAGTCACCGGAGAGCATGACGGTGCGCAGCGCGGGAAGCGGGAGATCCGGATCGGTCTCCCGGGCGTCGACCAGCATGCCCAGGAGCGAGGGCACCGAGTTCCACAGCCGCACCTGGTGGGTGTGCGCCGTCGCGGCCCAGTCGCGCGGGTCCGCGCGGTCGCCCGGGTAGACGACCGCCGCGCCGACCCGCCAGCTGCCGAACAGGTCCCACACCGACAGGTCGAAGGCGAACGGGGAGACCGCCAGCACCCGGTCACCCGCGGACAGGTCCATCCGGGCCGCGATGTCGGCGAGGGTGTTCACCACCGCCTCGTGGCGGACGACGACGCCCTTCGGGCGGCCGGTGGTGCCGGAGGTGTAGATCAGGTAGGCGACGTCGGCAGGACCCGGCAGCCGGCGGGCGCGGCCCGCGGGCAGGGTGTCGAACCCGATCGCGCCGGGGCGGGAGCCGTCGAGGTCCAGCACGCAGTCCGGCAGCGCGTCCGCGAGGATCCGGTCGACGCGCTCGGCGGGTTGTGCGGTGTCGACGGGGATGTAGGCCGCGCCGGCGAGCGAGACGCCCAGGGCGGCGACGGCCTGGCGCCGGCCGTGCGGCAGCAGCACGGCCACCCTGCCGCCGGCCGGCACGCCCCGCGCCAACACGGCGGCGGCTACCTGCTCGGCCTCCTCCACCAGCTGGGCGAAGGTCAGGGACCGGTCGGCGTCGACCACCGCGAGGGCGTCCGGCGTCCGGGCGAGCGTCGCCAGCACCCCGTCCACCAGGGTCTCCGCGAGCACCGGGCCGTCGGTCGCGTTGGCCGCGTCGGTCAGCGCGCGCTGGTCCTCGGGCAGCAGCTCGGGGGCGGGCGTCCGCCAGGATCCGCCGGCCAGTTCGGCCAGCAGGGCGGTCCACGCCCGGAACAGACCGTCAAGCACCTCCGGCCGGAACATCTCCTCCACCGCGTCCCAGTTGAAGTGCAGCTCGCCGCGGTGCTCGTAGACCTGGAGGTCCAGCCACACCTGCGGCGTCTGGGAGATGCCGTCCACCAGCTCGCCGAGCCACGCCCAGTCGAACGCACGCCCGAAGCCGGGGGCGGTCAGGGCACTGGTGAACACCACGGGCAGGCTCGTCGCGTCCAGCCGCCCGGACCGGCGGGCCGACTCGCGGGCCAGGTCCACGCCGGAGACCGAGCCGTGGGCCAGCTCCTGCCAGAGCCGGGCCTGGACGTCGCGGGCGTGGCCCTGGAAGTCGTCCCACCGGCAGGCCATCGCGTGCGGCAGCACGGAAGTGAAGTCGCCGAGGATGCGGTTCACGTCGGGGTGCACCGGCAGCCGGCGGAACACGGTGACGTTCAGCGCCAGCCGGTCCTGGCCTCCCCAGCGTGCCAGCACCCAACCGAAGGCGGCCAGCAGGGCGGCCGACGGGGTGACCCCGCTCTCGCCCGCCCGCCGCTGGAATGCGGACCAGGCCGCGTCGTCCAGGCGGCCCTGGCGCCGGACGAACCGCGAGCCGGTGCGCTGCGCCAGGGGCAGCCGGGGAGCCTCCGGCAGGGTCTCCAGCTCGCCGCGCCACCACTCCAGATCGGTGTCCTTGACGACGGCGTCCGCGCTGAGCACGTAGTCGCGGAAGGTCAGCCCGAGTTCCGGCAGCGGCGCCCCCGGCCGCTCGTAGAGCTCCTTCAGCTCGTCCACCAGAATCACCCGCGACCAGGCGTCGCACACCCAGGCGTCGATCCCGATGTGCAGCCGGACCTCGTCCGGGAGCAGACTGGCCCGGACCTCGATCAGCGGCCAGCTCTCCAGCGGGCGCACCCGATGACCCAGCTCCTCCCGCCACCGTCGCAGGCCGGCCTCCGGGTCGGCCTCCGGGTCGGCCTCCGGGCGCAGGTCCTGCACCCGGATCCGGAACGGCGGAGTGTCGGACAGCACGTACTGCTGCCCGTCCTCGGTGGCGACGGTGCGCAGCGACGGGTGCCGCTCCACCAGGCGCTGGAACGCCTGCTCCAGCCGGTCCAGGTCGAGGCCGGCGGGGCAGCGCAGCTCCCGGTAGGTCTGGGCGGCCGCGCCCCCGAGTTCCAGGAAGTCCCGACGCCCGACCCAGTACGCCTCCTGAACCCTGGTCATGGGGAACGGCAGGTGGGCCCGGTCCGGCGCCCGGACCAGTTCGGGCAGGCCCGCCCCGACCGGGGCCGAGGCCGAGGGCAGCCGCCGGGCCAGCTCGCGCGGGGTTCGGGCGGCCAGGACGTCGGCGAGCCGGACGTCACGGCCGAGTTCGCGGGCGAGCGCGGCGACCAGTTCGAGGGCCTTGAGCGAGTGCCCCCCGTGGACGAAGAAGTCAGCGTGCATGTCGAGTTCGGGCTCGCCGAGGACGGCCCGCCAGATCGTGAGCACGGCGGCCTCCAGCGCGTCCGCCGGCGGCTCGGCGGCGGTCGGTGCCGCCGCTCCGGGGCTGGGCAGGGAGCGCAGGTCGACCTTTCCGTTCGGGTGGACGGGCAGCCGCTCACATGCCAGGGCGCGCTCGGGGACGAGCGCCCGGGGCAGCCGGTCGGCCAGTTCCGCCCGCAGGGCGTCCCAGTCCCGGTCGGCGACGAACCAGGCGACCAGGCGGTGGTCCCCGTCCTCCCCGGGCTCGGCACGGACCGCGGCCTGCCGGACCCCGGGGAGGCCGCCGAGGAGGTCCGCGACCTCCTCCGGGTCGACGGCCACCCCGCGGACCTTCACCTGGCGGTCGCCGCGCCCGAGGATCTCCAGTGTCCCGTCGAGCCGGGCCCGGCCGAGGTCGCCGGTGCGGTAGACGAGTTCCCCGCTGCCGAACGGGTCGGGGAGGAACCGCTCCGCCTGCGTCTGCGGCGCGTTGGCGTACCCCTGGGTCGCGAACGGTGTCCTGAGCACGATCTCCCCGGGCTCGCCCAGGCCGCACGCGGCTCCGGCCCGGTTGACCAGCGTGACCGCGGTGTGCGGCAGCGGGCGTCCGATCGGCTGCACGCCGAGCGGCGGCCGGTCGGGTACCCGGTGGAACACCTTGGTCTGGGTGGTCTCGGAGGGGCCGTAGAAGTTCAGCACCTCGTAGTCGCCGGGGAAGTGCTGCCGGAACCGCTCCACCAGCGCGCCGCTCAGCGGCTCGCCGGCCAGGAAGACACTGCGCAGCGCGGGCAGTGGCGTGGGCTCCGAGGTCGCCAGCCAGGACCGGGCCAGTGTCGGCACCAGGTGCAGCCGGGTCACTCCGCGCGCGGCGAGGAGCGGCACCACGTGGTCGCCGCCGACCCGCTCGGGGTCCTCCAGCAGATGCAGGACGCCGCCGGTGACGAGGGGCAGCCACAGGTCCCGCAACGCCATGTCGAAGGCCAGGTTGGTGAGCAGGACGAACCGGTCCTCGCCATCGACGGCGAATTCCCGCCGTTGCCAGTCCAGGAAGTGGCCGAGGCCGCGATGGGTGCCGACGATCGCTTTGGGCGTGCTCGTCGTCCCGGTGCTGAAGACCACGTACGCAGGCGCGCCGGGGTCGACGGCCACCACGTGGCCGGGCCGGGTACCGAGGTCCAGCACCGTCCCGAGTTCGACGTCCCGGACGTCCCGGCCCTGCGCGCGGAGCACCAGCGCGGCTCCGGCCTCCCGCACCATGGTGGTCAGCCGGCCTGCCGGGAGCCGTCGGTCCAGGTGCAGCACGGCCCCGCCGGCCAGCATGGTGCCCAGCGCGGCGGCGATGGTGTCGAAGCCCGCGCTGCCGAGCACGCCGACCACGTCCCCGGGGCACAGGCCTGCCTCCTGGAGCGTCCCTGCCGCTTGCAGGGCCCGGTGCCGGAGCTCACCGTAGGTCCAGGTCGACGTACCGCGCCGGACGGCGGTCCGGCCCGGGTCGACGGCCAGCACCGACGCGGGCACCGAGGGAACCTCGGGCCGCTTCGACGGTGCTGTCACCAACGGGAGTTCGCGATCGGCCCGAGCGCTGCGCAGGGACCAGCCCAGGCACGGGGTGTCCGCCGCGGCGACCAAGGCGTCCAGGGCGAGCTGCACCTGGTCGGCCAGTTCCCCGGCAGTCTCGTCGCTCAGGTACGAGCGCCGGTGCAGGAGGTGCAGCCGCAAGCCGCCGTCCTCCACGGCCGTGATCGTGAGCGGGGCCTTGGCCTGCGGCGGGCAGCTCTCCAGCGAGGTCCCGTGCACGGTGAGGGCGCCGACCCGGCCGGGCACGTGCAGGTGGTCGAAGACCACGTCGGTCTGGGCCAGATCCCCGGGCATGCCGAGCTGCCCCGGCAGTGCCTCCAGCGGGACGGACACGTGCCCGCGCAGCTCCTGCAGCTCCGCCGTCAGCTGCCGTACCAGCTCGGCGCCCGTGACGCCGTCGGGCAACTGCGCCACCGCGCGCTGCACGGAGACGAGGCAGCCGACGGTGCGCGTCCACGGCGGGGTGCGGTTGGCGAAGGGGATGCCGACGGCGACCTCCTGCTGGCCGCTCAGCCGGCCGAGTACGACCGTGACTGCGGCCAGCACCAGCACGGCGACCGTGGTGTCGAGCTCGCGCGCCAGCCGTCCGAGGGCTTCGGCGTCGCGCAGGCGGCGGGAGGTCAGGCCGGCCTCGGCACCGCCCCCCGGTTCGGCCCACGGCAGGGCGGTGCGGCCGCCGGAGAGCCGGTCGCGCCAGAAGGCCAGGTCGTCGGCGACGTCGCCGACGGCCAACGCCTCGCGCTGTGCCTGCGCCCAGGCGAGTGCGGACGGTGGGGCCGGCGGCAGCGGCCGACCGGCCAGCAGCGCGTCCAGCTCCTCCAGGAACACCCGTATCGACCAGCCGTCGACCACCCGGTGGTCCCAGGCCAACTCCAGCCGGTCACCTCGGAGTTCCGCCGTGAACGGGCGGCCCGCAGCCGGGGCGGGCCGACCCGTCGGGGCACTCCACGACGTCCGGCGCTGGTGGCCTCGTTCGTCGGGACCCGCCGTTGCGAGCCCCGGGTGCCGGCGCACCAGCTCGGACAGGGCCGCGTCGACGTCCGCGCCCTCCGGCACGCCCACCGTGACCCGAACCGCGGGCTGCGCATCAGGGGACAGCCGGGAGAGCAACCAGAGGCCCTCCTGTTGGAGCGAGAGCGGCGCGGTGTCCGGCTCGGATACGGCAGCGATACCCCGGGGGGCCGTCCCGATCAGCCCGGCCTGGGCCCGTAGGGTGCCGGCCGCGAGCAGCTCGGCCGGCGTGACCCGGACGCCGAATCGGTCGGCCACCCGCGCAGACAGTTCCACGGCCAGGACGCTGGCTCCGCCGACGGCGAAGAAGCTCTCGTGGGCGGAGCGGAGCTCCGCCCCCAGCAGGTCCCGCCACAGCTCCGCCAGGGCCTCCTCGACCGGGCCGTCGGGGTCCGCGCGGTCGGCGGCCGCTCCGCCGGTGGCCTCGGCCGCCGTCCACCGGTGCCGGACCGGCAGCTCGCCCGCTACCCAGGCGTCCCGGCACGCGGACCGCTGGAGCTTGCCGCTGGTGGTCCGGGGCAGCGCCCGGCCACGGACCACCATCACCTCGTCCGGTTCGAGCGCGAGCCTGTCGCGGAACGCCCGACGGACCCGCTCGACGATCTCCCCGGCGGCCCGGCGCGCCTCCACCGCGACCACCATCCGCTCCCGGCCGTCGCCGCCCGGCGCGGCGAAGGCGCAGGCGGCCAGGACCCCGTCCGCGGTACCGGCGATCTCCTCCAGGTCGGGCGCGTGGTGGTTCTCCCCACGCAGGATCACCACGTCCTTGGACCGACCACGGACGTACAGCTCACCGTCCCGCAGCTCGCCCAGGTCGCCGGTGCGCAGCCAGCCGCCGCGCCCGTCGACCGTGTGCAGGTCGAATGACCGGTCCCCGGGCCGGCCGTGGTAGCCCTCGGCCACGCTGGGGCCGCGCACCCAGATCTCCCCGACGCCGTCGACCGGTGCGCCGTCGGCGTCGACGATCACGACCTCTTCCAGCGGTCGTCCGCAGCTCACCCCGGACCCGCCGGTCCGAGGCACCGCGCCGACCGGGTGGGCGGAGACCAGGAGCGTCGACTCGGCGAGGCCGTAGCAGGGCGTCAGTGCCTCGGCCCGGAAGCCGTTCCCGGAGAACGCCTCCGTGAACCGCCGCAGCGTGCGGGACGAGATCGGCTCGGACCCGGTGAAGGCCACCCGCCACCGGCTCAGGTCGACGTCAGCCAGTCGCGCCGGATCCACCCGGTCGGCACTCCACGCGTACCCGAAGTCCGGCCCACCGCTGGTCGTGACGCCGAAGTCGGAGACGGCCCGCAGCCAGCTCTCGGGCTGGCGCACGAAGTGCTCGGGGGACATCAGGACCGTGTGCAGGCCCATCCGCAACGGGTGCAGCAGCGTGCCGACCAGGCCCATGTCGTGGAAGAGCGGCAGCCAGCCCGCGACCACGTCGGTGTGCCGCTGGTCGAAGGCCCGCTCGATCGCCGCGAGGTTCGCCTCCAGGTTCGCCCTACTCACCCGGACGCCCTTGGGGTCGGAGGTCGACCCCGAGGTGTACTGGAGCACCGCGAGGTCGGCGGGCTCCACCCGGAGGTCGGGTTCGCCCTCCAGGTCGGGAAGCACCGCGTCCGCGACGTCGAGCCGGGTGAAAACCAGCGCGCACCCGGCGTCGGCGACGATGCCGCGCAGCCGGTCCCGCGTCCGGACGCCGTGGTCCGCGGGGGCGGGGACCGCGACCCGGCCGGCCACCAGGACGCCGACCAGCGCGGCGACCAGTTCCGGCCCGGTCGGCAGCGCGAGCAGGACCCGGTCACCGGGCGCCGTCCGCCCGCGGACCTGCCGCGCCACGCTGCCGGCCCGGTCCATCAGTTGACGACGGGTCAGGGTGATCGGCTCGGCATCCGGCAACAGGAAGGTGGTCGCGGGCGTGTCCGGCGCCATCTCGGCGAAGGCGACAGCCCGGTGGAGGAACGTCACGAGAGTCTCCCAAGACAGGTGCGGGTGATCCGGTCGGCAACGGCCGGGTCGTCGAGCACGGCCATGTGCCCGCCCGGATGGCGGTGGAAGGTGGTGGCGCCGCGTGTGTGGGCAGCCCAGCCGCGCCAGCCGTCCTCGTCGAGCGGGTCGTCCGCACCCACGAACACATCGAAGGGAACGTCCAGCGGCGGGCCCGCCGGCGCCGGCACACTCGCCGCCAGAGCGAGGTCCCCGCGCAGCGCGGGCAGGAAGAGCGCGAGCGCCTCCGGGTGGTCCAGGACCTCCGGCGGGACGCCGCCCCAGAGCTGGTCGGCGGTCCGTGCCAGCTCCCGGTCCCCCAGCCCCAGCAGGTCGTCGTGGTCGCGCGAGGCGCCGGGCGCCACCTCCCCCGAGAGGACGAGCGCCCGCGCGGCGCCGGGTACCGCCGCGCACAGTCCATGGGCCAGGACGGCACCCAGGCTGTGCCCCAGGACGACCAGGGGCAGCGCGGGCAGTGACCGCAGGGCCCGTGCCAGGGCGTCGACCGCCTCGGCCGCCGAGGTCAGCGGCGGCTCGGCCAACCGGTTCTCCCGGCCGGGCAGCCTGGCTACCCGCACCTCCACGTCGGCGGGCAGGCCGGCGGCCCAGCGGAACCAGACGGCTGTGCCGCTGCCCGCGTGCGGAAGGATCACCAGCCGCCGGGACGCCCCGGGCCGGGCCGCGGCGGGCAGCCAGAGGTCCGGGATCACCCGGCCGCTCGCATCGTCCGGCGCCCATCCAGCGGCCAGCCCGCCCGCGGGTGGCTCGCCTCCAGCACGTCCCGGGCGACCAGCCGCCAGGCCTCGTCGCGCGGCACCCCGGCGATCGCCAGCCGCTCGCGCATGCGGTCGGTCTCGAAGGCCAGGACGTCCTCCGGCAGCGGCATTCCCCCCGGGTCGATGACACGGACGGCACCGCTCGTGTCCCGGCCGGTCAGCAGCCGGCCCGCGTTGAACCTGCTCGGCGAGAACGGCACGTCCAGCATCCCGCTGGCGAACGCCTCCTCAACGCAGCCCCCGACATCGCCCGGGCGCAGCGCGAGCACCGCCTCCAACAGGTGCCGTACGGTCCGCTCGATCCGGTGCGCCTCCGTCACGTCGACGGCGCCGGGGTCGGCGGCGGCGAGTTCCAGCCCGGCGGCCGCCAGAGCCAGGCCGCGCGCGTTGTCGCGGACGTCGGGGATCCGCAGCGCCTCGGCCGGCGTCTTCACCACCACCCGGTCCGCCCGCGCGAGCGCCGCCGTCCGGGCCGACTCGCGGATCAGCAGCTCGGCCGCGTCCCGGTCGGCCGGGAAAGCCCCCATGAACTGGTGGAAGACGGTGGCGACCCGCACCTGGCCGCCACGCCCCAGGTACTCCCGCCCGAGCCGTCCCATCACCTCGACGGCCGCCACGTCCTGGGCCCGGTTCCCCTGCTCCGCGTAGGCCAGCGACACGGAGCGCACCCCGGCCCCGACCGCGAGCAGGCCCTCCAGGATGTTGGTGCAGATCGCGAGCGCCGGGGGGATCAGGGTGGCGGTCAGAGTGCCGAAGAACTCCCGGTCGAGCACCACCCCGAGCTCCGCGTATCGGGCGGTGAGCTCGTCCACGTAACGCCAGCGCGCCAACGACACCGCCAGCGGAAGCTCCGCGTAGTACGGGATGTTGTAGCAGATCGGACCGCCTTCGAAGCCCGTCACGCCACCCGCGTAGCTCACCTCCGCC
The DNA here is from genome assembly GCF_044744365.1 of Kitasatospora sp. NPDC087314. Lineage (NCBI taxonomy): Bacteria > Bacillati > Actinomycetota > Actinomycetes > Kitasatosporales > Streptomycetaceae > Kitasatospora > Kitasatospora sp. NPDC087314. The sequence continues at coordinate 399,918 of NZ_JBIUYE010000005.1, read as the reverse complement.
AGCAGCCGTGGATCGCGCGCGCTGTGACGGGTCTGTAATGGCACCGGGCAGGCGGCACTGATCCTCCGCAGCGTGTCCACGCCGTGGTTGACGACCGGGAAGCCGTTCAGCGCGCCGCCGTCCCGGGCGACCTGCTCGACCTCGGCGTAACGCCCGTCCCGAGTCAGCGAGTCCACCTGGAAGGACAGCACCTCCGCGCCCGCCGAGCACAGGTCCGCGAAGAGCTGCTGCTGGTCGCCGCTGCCGCGCACCCCCGATCGCGGGTGCAGGAGAGTCCGAGCGGCGTCGCCACCCTGCAGCAGGGCGAGCGAGGGCCGCGCGGCGAGCACCTCCGAGTTGGCCTCGATGTCGCGTGCCCCTGCACCCGTCGGCCACTGGGCAAGGACCTCTGCCCGCCCCGGCAGGTCCGGATCCGTACCCCGCCCCGACCGGGGCGGGGGAACCGGAAGGACCGGCAGACGCTGGGTACATCGGGCGCGGCCGGCGAGGTCCTCACCCAGGGCTGCGACCACCTCATCGGTATCGACGAAGCCGCCGTACACCCGGGAGAACCCCCGAACGAGGAGCTCCTGTGTCCGCCCGGCGACTGCCGGGAGCCCGCCCAGGTACCAAAGACACCCTCCCGGCAGGGCCTCGACGTCGCGCAGGTAGTACTCCGCGTGCCCGTCCATGTTGGAGATCAGCACTGCGTCGCAGGTGTCCGCCATCGCGGCGAAGCGTGCGAAGTCGTTCTGTATACCGAGGTCGACCACCCCGAAGCCGGCTGCCTCCAACGCGTTCCGGAGTACGAAGAGACCTACGGAGTGGGAGTCTGCGCCCAACCCACCGAGCACCAGCGTCGCGCCTTGAACCGCACCTTGTCGAGCCACTCCAGACACTCGCCTCTCATCGCCAAGACTCGCTGTTGTCCGTGCGCGGCGCACCCCGCGCCGTCTTTCTGTTCGGCTCTGCCCTGTTCGTTGTGTGCCGTGCTGAAATGCGCGTCGTTGCGTGCCGTACTGAAATGCGCGGCGGAATTCCTCGCACGGGGGATTCTGAATCGGACATGCGGGAATGTGGAATTCGGCAGCAGCGAAGCTTCGCCGAATCCACGGAGGAGTCACCCGAGGATTCGTTCCGAAGTCGCGAAAGACCCGCCGATCGATCCGACACGAGCCGGCCGCGGCGGAGCAGCCGTGACCGCCCAAGCGGCGGGCCCAGAACGTCCGCGACAGCGGGAATCTCCCCGTGCCTGCGGGGGGGAATGTGACCGGGAGATTCCCCGAGGAACGATGCCGGGCCCCTCGGGTCTCGAGCCGATCGGCCGGGGCCGCCGGGCAGCGGAGCTTCGGGCGGCGGCTGAAGACGTCACCCCGACCGGCTGGCAGGCTCCAAGGCCTGGCCGGGCCGGCGACCCGGTCAGGCCTTGGCGGCATCGGCCAGCGAGAGCAGGCCTCCCGTCGGCACCTCCACCACGACGGTGCCCCGGCCCAGTTCCAGCACCTCCTCCCGGAGCACGTGTCCCCGCGCGTTCCGAACGGTCGCAGAAACGTTCCTGCGTGGCCCGCCGGCGAGAGTCACCCGGCTGTCGGCGTCGGCGTTGGCCAGCAGGAACTCCGACCAGCCCTCCATCGGGACGTCCACCACCACCGGCGCGTAGCGCGCGACCACGACTGCCCGGCCATCCCCGGCCCGGACGACCGGGTAGCCGAGGTCCGGGCGGGACGGCTCGAACTCGCCCTGCTGAAGGACCTTCGCGCGCCTTCGGAAGAAGCCCAGCCAGAAGGACAGCGCCTCGATCTGCTCAGGAGTCTGCTCCGCCAGGTCGACGGATATCTGCGGTACCGAGAACAGGATGCTGATCAGCTGTGCGGCGATCTGCTCAGCACTCTCCTGCGGGTGCCACATGACCATGTCCGCGTGCACGGCGATCGGACCGGCCGTCAGCCGCAGGTCGATGGTGCGCCTGCGGTTCTGGGCCGTGGACAGTGGGCAGTCGACGGCACGCACCATGGTGGCGTACGGCCAGAAGCCGTGTCCGATGTACGGTTGGCGGCTTTCGAGCAACACGGACTTCTGCCCCGCGGACGCCTCCTCCACGATCTGCCGGAGCAGCTCGGCCACGGCATCGCCGACGTCGAGGAAGTCCGCTTCGGGGCCTGCGGGCGGGGCGCCGACGGAGGTGAACCGCTCCAGGAAGTCGAACTTGAACCCGTCCATCCCCCACTCGGCGATCGCCCGGACGGTCGTCTCCACCAAGTGTTCGCGGACCACCGGATAGCGCGGGTCGACCACGATCGCGCGCAGTGGCTCGACCCGCTGGAGCGCGTAGGGCTGGAACTTCTCCCACACCGAGCTTTCCTGTCCGACCAGCGGCAGGCCGTACCAGAGCATGTACGCCATGCCCAGCGAACGGACCCGCGCGACGTGCGCGGCCGTCTCCGGCAGGGACAGCGGTTCCCAGTCGCCGCAGTGCCCGAAGGCGCGAGCGCGGTCGGTGGTCATCCACCCGTCGTCGACGATGATGCTGTCGCAGCCGATCGCTTTGGCGAGGACCGCCTGCTGCTCGATCCGCTCGGGCGAGACCTCCTGCATCATCGAGTACCAGGTCGAGTAGACCGGCATCCGGGCGGCATCCGGAATCCGGCGGTCGCTCCCCGGCCACCAGCTCACCAAGTCCTGGAGACAGCGGGCGAAGTGCCGACCGGACCGGTCGATCCGCAGCCGCAGCACCTTGTCGGACTTGACCCAGAAGCGGAAGTCTCCGGTCGCCTCGACCACCCCGCTGCCGATCATGGCGTCGGTCTGCATCGCCGCGAACGCGCACAGGGCCCGGTCGTTCTGCCCGATCAGGGCCGCGACGGGCGCGCCGCGGACGAAGGACACCGGCGTCGGCGCAGCCCAGGCCGTGGGCAGCCAGTAGGCGTCGTTGTTCGTCGGCGTCCAGTAGGCGGTGGCCCCGGTGCAGGGGATACGCCACTCGACCCGGACCTCCCCCGCACCGCGAACCTCCAGTTCGAGCACTCCGCGCCCCAGGTCCGTGGGTTCGGACTCGGCTCCGATGATCCGCAGGTCCAGATCCCCCACCCGGATCTCGTGCGGCACGTCGGCGACAGCCGGGGCGTACGGCTCCCACACCTCGGTCATGCGGCTCCAATCCCTTGATCCGTGAGCGCTCACGTGAGCTGTCACGGATCATGCTCATCGATCACGGCAAGCAAAGTCAAGACTCTGTCTACGCCGGTAAAACCCACCGGTGAGGGCACAGATAAACTGTCCGAAGCCGCGGCTATTGCGGCGAAACCGATCTTCAGGAGGAGAGTCCGGATGCCCCCGTCGTCCGCCAAACGACCCACCATCGAGGACGTCGCGCGGGCCGCGGGAGTCTCACGGCAGACGGTCTCCCGCGCCATCAACGACAAGGGCGAAATCGACCCCCGGACCAGGGACCGCGTCCTTGAGGCCGCCCGCGCGCTCGACTACCGGCCGAATCGCTTCGCCCGCGGCATGATGCGCCGCGACACGCTCACGCTGGGCATGGTCCTCCCCAACCTCACCAACCCGTTCTTTCCCGAGGTCGCCGACGGAGTCATGCACTCGGCCGAGACGGCGGGCGCCCACGTCGTCATGGTCGCGACCCGGGCAACCGAGGACGGAGAACTCGCCGCCCTCGACCTCATCGACCGGCAGACCGACGGCTTCGTCGGCTACCTCCACCACCCCGCCGCACTGGCCAAGGCCCAGCAGCTGGGCATACCCTTCTCCATCTTCGGCTGGGATGCCGAACTGCCCCCGGGGACCAGACTCTTCAACCGCGTCGACATCGACTTCCGCGACGGCGTCGCGCAGATCCTCGCGCACCTCTCCGCCCGCGGCCACACCCGGATCGGCATGCTCGACCTGGGCCGGGAAGGGCCCCGGAGCCCGCGTGGACTCGTCTTCGGCGAACTCGCGGCATCCCTTGTTCCCGGGAACCCGGCCACCCGGATCGCCGGCGCGGGCAACTCGATCCCCGGCGGGCAGGAGGCAATGGGCCGCCTCCTCGACGCCCACCCCGACACCACCGCCGTCATCACCTACAACGATGTCATGGCCGTCGGCGCCCTCCGCGAACTCGAACGCCGGAACCTGACCGCCCCGCAGGACTGCGCCGTCGTCGGCTGCGACGGCCTCGCCATGTCCGAGGTCACCAATCCGCCACTGACCACACTCGACATCGACAAGAACCTCCTGGGCGCCCGCTCCGTGGAACAGGTCGTCGCCCAACTCGCCGACCCGGCCCGACCGGTGGCCCACACCCTCGTCCGCCCCGAGCTCACCGTCCGGGCCTCCACCTGACCGGCGACGTCCCACCCGGCACCTGCCCGCCTGTCAGCAGGCACGAACAGAACAACCATCGACACCCTGGCCGATGTCGCCGGCGACCACCATGCGACCACCGGCTGACGCAAAGACCGAAAGAGCCGGTACCTGGTTTCCCAAGTACCGGCTCTCACGACCGACTTCACAGTCGGGACGACGGGATGTGAACCTGCGCCCCCTCGACCCCCGGCGGCCGAACGGGTGCCCGGCCGATGTTCACCAGTCCGCATCGCGCAGGTCGGGGCCTATCGCGTCCAGCCCGCATGACGCCTGATGCCACCGGAGTCGGGCGGCGCCGAGGCGGCGGGACCGGCCCGCCCGGTGGTCAGCCGCTGACCTGAACCACCGCGCTCTGCCCGGCGGGCACGGTGACGGTGGCGTAGGTGTAGGCCGTGCCGTCGACGGTAACGGTCTGCACGGTCCGCGCGGCGCCGTTGACGGTGATACCGCTGTGGGTGCCGGTGAACCGCGCCGTCCAGGTGAGGCTGCCGGTGGCGGAGTTGTTGGTCAGCGTCGACTCGGCGGTGCCGTCGTGCCGCAGCGTCACGGTGTCCGGGCCGACCGGGATGGACGTGAGCTGGAGCCAGCCGATGTCACCGGGGAGCCGGGAGGTGGTCGTCAGGGCGTGCGGGCCGGCGTCGGGCTGGACTCCCATCAGACCCTGGACGGTCTGGCTGAGCAGGGTGAAGGGGATCTCCGGGTAGTCGCCGTTGAGGAAGCGGCCGCTGCTGTGCAGGGTGTTGACGTTGGTGTAGACGTTCTGCATCCACTTCCAACCGGTGGCGGCCCGGTTGTTGGCGAAGAACACGTCCGGGAGGTAGGTGGCGGCCTCGAGGTTGTCGGGCGCGCCGGAGCCGGACGCCTGGGCGTCGATCCAGTTGAGGTAGTCGCTGCGGCGGGTGCCCGGGTCCATGATGCCCTTGAGCGGTATGAACCAGGAGTTCTCCTTGCCCCAGTCGGTGTACCTGGTGCCGTTGACGTCGTAGGCGCGCACCACCTTGGCGGGATCGGCGGGGTCGACGCTCCAGGTGGAGTTGAAGTAACTCCTGAGCGTGGCAGCGGCATTGGTGTACGTGGCGGCCCTGGCGGTGTCGCCCTTGGCGGTGGCCAGCGCCGCGGCGGCCAGGTAGGCCTGGTACTGGGAGCCGATCGCGTCGCCGGCCTCGGCCAGGGTGGCGCCGTTCTCGTTGTAGCTGGCCACGCCCTGGAAGATGTCGCCGCTGGTGGCCTGGGCGACGGGGACGCCCCCGTTGTCGATCGGGCCGGTGTGCCCGGTGACGTAGGGCCCGACGGTGTTGGCGACGTAGCCGGACAGCGCCGGGTCGTCGAGGTAGTCGCTGTCCCCGGTCCAGGTGTAGGCCTCGTTGATCTTCTGGGCGAGTTCGAAGGGGGCCGGGAGCTCGCGGACGAAGGAGCTGGGGCCTCGGTAGTCGATCGAGGCCGGGGTCTTCGCATCGAAGTTGATCGCCCAGTAGGGCGTGTAGCCGCGGGCGGCGGTGGCCGAGGAGGCGAAGGCGCGGAGCATGGTCTTGTTGGCCGCGTCGAGGCCGAGCAGGTGCGCGCCGACCAGCTGGTGAGCGAAGTCGCGGGAGTAGAAGTCGGATCGGTGGGGGTAGCCCGCCCAGTAGGTGTTGCTGTAGATACCCTGGCCCGTTCCGCCGCTGTGGCCCTGGTCGGCGTTGATCGGGCCGGTGGCGCCGGGCTGGCTGGCGAAGGAGTTGGCCTTGGTCTTCGCCCAGTCGAACAGCGCCGTGACGGTGGCGTTGGAGGAGCTGATCTGCGGGTCGTTGGGGGCGGAGGGGGCGACCGCGACGTCGTCGACGTTGACCCATCCGCCGGGCGCGGAGCCGATGGCGAGGGTGACGGTGTCGCCGGCGTCGACGTGGACGCGCGCCACCGTGTACTTGGCGTAGGTGCTCTGCTGGGGGACGGCGACGGAGCCAGCACCGTTCCCGTTGACCTGCACGGTCAGGGTGCCGCCGCCCGCGCCCGAGGCGATCCAGGCGCTGAAGTCGTACGTGCCGCTCTGCGGGGCGGTGATGCTCTGGCTGACCCGGTAGCCGTTTCCGGCGTCCAGGTAGGCGAGGCCGCCGCCGCTGTGCGGGTTGTTGCCGGCGGTGCCGGCATGCGCGGTGAACGTCCAGCCCGCGGCGCCCTGCTCGAAGCCGGGGTTGGCGAAGACCAGCGGCTCGGCCCGGGTCAGGAGCCACGCCTGGCTGGTGCCGCCGTGGCAGGTGTCCTGCTGGATCTGCAGGTTCGAACTGGTGGAGCCGCCGGGCACGTCCACGCACAGCGCGTCGTTCTGCGGGTGGATGACGGTCGCGCCGCCGGAGGTGGCGAGCGTGAACCGCTCGTTGGCACCGCCGTTGCACGCGTACGCGATCAGCGGGGCCCCGGGGGATGTCGAGCCGCCCTGGACGTTCAGGCAGGAGGCCGGTGCCGACCGGTTCACGACGGTGTAGCCTCCGGTGCCGTCGGCCACCAGCTGCCAGCGCTGGTTGAGCAGCCCCTGGCAGGGCTGCTGGACGATCGGGGTGAGGGCGTCGGTGCCGGACCACTTTCCGCCGAGGCAGAGTCCGGTGGCGGCCGAGGTGAGGACGTAGCTCCCTCCGGGGGCCACGGAGTCGCCGGACGCGGCGTGGGCCGCTCCCGCGGGGGCGAGCGTGAGGGCGCTCAGGGCCAGGGAGAACAGGCCCAGGTGGGCCTGGGCGCGGCGGCGCGCGCCGGGAGACACGATGGGGGACAAAGGGGATCCTCCGACAGCGTTGTTGGAAGGCGGTCCCCGGCGGCCTCAGGTGGATGACCGCCGGTCATGAAGGGGGCCCGTCGTGCCGCGCACGACGACCTCGGGTTGGAACATCAGCTCGCCGACCGGGACCTGGTGCCCGGACAGCAGGCCGACCAGGCCGCGGGCGACCTCGGAGGCCAACCGGTCCACGGGCTGGCGCACGGTGGTGAGCGGCGGGTCGGTGAACTCCATGAGCGGGCCGTCGTCGTAGCCGATCACGGAGATGTCGCCGGGGACCGTCAGCCCCTGACGGCGGATGGCACGGATCGCGCCGAGTGCCATCTGGTCGCTGGCCGCGACGACGGCCGTGGCGCCCTGCGCGAGGAGCTGCTCGGCGGCGAACTGGCCGCCCTCGACCGAGTAGGTCTGATGGACCACCAGCTGTTCGTCCGGGCCGAGGCCGAGCGCCGTCATGGCGGCCTGGTAGCCGGCGACCCGGCGGTCGGCGGGGCGGTTGCCGGCCGGGCCGGCGGCCATGCCGATCCTGCGGTGGCCGAGCTGGTGGAGGTGGTGCACGGACAGCTCGGCCGCGTAGGCGTCGTCGGTGGAGTAGGCGACCGAAGAGCCGCCCTCGAAGCAGCCGTTGATGCACACATAGGGGACGGGGCGGTTCTCCAGCAGCTGGAGGACCTCGGGGTCGACGTTGTCCAGGGTGTTGCTGGCGGAGCAGAACACGATGCCGGTGGCGCCGAGGTCCAGCAGCGACTTGAGGAAGTCCCGTTCCTGCACGCCGCCCGGCAGGGCGGGGCAGACGACGGCGCGCAGTCCGTGCGGGGCCAGCGCCAGGCCGATCCGTTCGGCCAGGACGCCGAAGATCGGGATCGACAGCCCGGGCGTGATCACGCCGACGATGCCGCCCGCAGCGGTGCCGCGCTCGTAGCCGAGTTCCTCCATGGCCCGCTCGACCACCTGCCGGGTCTTCTGCGAAACGCCCGCCTTGCGGTTCAGCACGCGGCTGACCGTGGCGACGCTGACCCCGGCACGCTGGGCCACCTCGGTGATCCCTACCTTTTCGTGCTCCACTTACCTGCCCCCAATGCATTGATCGTTCTCGACGGCCGTAACTATGTCACTTGGCATCGTCGACGACCTGACAAAGCCCGCCGGCCGGGACGGGGACGGAGTGGAGGCCGGCGGGCAGGTCGAGGACCACCGGCCGCTGCGCCCGGCCGGCGGCGTCGTACCCCTCCAGACGGACCCGGCGCGCAGGGCCGGCCACCTCCAGCAGGAGGCGCCCCGCGGTCGAGGCGTTGACCAGGGTGAGGTCGCGCCACGGTCCGGCGGGCAGGGTGACCGGCCGGTCGGCGTAGCTGGTGATCACCCACCGGTCCGCGTGCCGGGCGACGATCTGCGGGTACAGCTCGTCGGGTCGGCCGGGCTCGTAGTGGCCGCCGGTGAGGACCGGGCTGAGCCGCTGCCAGGTGGCGAGCCAGAAGGCGAGGGTCTCGCGGTGGGAGCCGGAGAGCTCGGACAGTCGGGTGGAGATCTGCGGAACGGAGTGCAGGGCCCCGTGGATCTGCCGGGCCACGACCTCCGGGGGCCCCTGCGGGTCCCACATCAGCATGTCGGAGTGGACGGCGCCGCCGGGCGCGAGCATGGCGATGTCCAGCGTCCGGACCCGGTTGGCGACGGCGTCGGCCGGACAGTCGATGGCACGCAGCAGGTTGCCGAAGGCGGTCATGGCCGGGCCGGTGTAACGCTGGCGGAGCTCGATCACGAAGTCGTCGCCGCGCAGCTCCCGCAGCTCCTCCCGCAGCCCGGTCAGCAACAGGGCCATGGCTTCGCCGACATCGGACACGTAGCCGGGGCCGCTCTGTCCGGGGGCGGGTGCTCCGGCGTAGGCCACCGCCTCGTCCAGGAAGTCGATCTTCAGGCCGTCCAGGCCGTAGTTCTCGACCACATCCCGGCAGGTGCGCACGACGTGCTCGCGTACCTGCGCGTGCCTGGGGTCGAGGATGCGGCAGTCGAGGCGGTGGACGTGGTGGGGCGCCAGGCGAGCCCAGGTGCGGTGCGCCTCGGAGCGCTCGCCGAGCAGCAGCGGGGCGATCCATGCGACGTAGCGCAGGCCCGTCGCCCGGACCGCGCCCACGTGGGCGCGGAGGTCGGGGAACTTCGCCGGGTCGGCCTGCCAGTCGCCGCAGCCGGCGTAGCCACGGCCGTCACCGTGCAGTTGCCAGCCGTCGTCGAGGAAGAGCTGGCCGCAGCCGAGCTCGGCTGCGAGCACCGCCTCGCGCTCGATCTCGGCGGCGTTCACGTCCTGGGTGAAGGCGTACCAGGTCGAGTAGACCGGGGTGCGGCCGAAGTCGGGCGTGGGCAGGGGCGCGCCCCCGGGCAGGCCGGCGAACCAGGTCCTCAGCTCGCGCAGTGCGGCGGCCAGGGTCGTGCCCGGTTCGGCGAGCCGCAGCCGGAAGGACTCCCCCGGGCCGAGCGGGAAGCGCAGCCACACGCCGAAGCGCTTGTGCTCCTCGGAGACTCCGAACCGCACGGCGGTCTGCCGGACGGTGCGGTCCGCGGCGAACGCGAGCACGGCGTGTCCGGCGGTGTCGTACAGGCAGCCGGCCGGGGCCGAGTCCACGAGGGAGACCGAGCGCCAGGGTGACCAGTCCGCCGGCAGGGTGCGCTCCCAGTTGGCGTTCGGGTGCCAGAAGCCCGCGGCGTCCCCGAGCGGCACGTCGATGCGGAGTGTCACGTCGGTGGCGGTGGTGGCGGTGACCACGGCGGTGTCGCCGTCCGTCGGCTCCAGGACGGCGGTGTCCGGTGCGGCGTCGACGGTGATCCGGGCGTCGTGCAAGCGGAGTTGGCGCGTGCCGCTCCCCCACTGGTCCGGGGTGAAGGTGGGCAGTGTCGCGAGGTCGAGGTAGCCGGTCTCCACTGGAGGCCTCTCTGAAGTCGGTTCGGGGTCCGGAGGTCGGTCACTGCTTGACGGCCCCGGCGAGCATCCCGGAGACGAAGTGCTTCTGCAGGAAGAGGAAGAGGACGGCCATCGGCACCGCGGCCACGGCCGTGCCGGTGAGCAGTTGGCCGTAGTCGACGTCGGAGCTGCCGGTCAGGGCGGCCAGCGCGACCGGGACGGTGTACGAGGCGGGGTCGCGCAGCGCCACCAGCGGCCACAGGAAGTCGTTCCACTGGAACAGGAAGAGGAACATCGCCAGCGCCGCGAGGGCCGGGCGCATGGTCGGCAGCGCGACGCGGAAGAACAGGCGGAACTCGCCGCAGCCGTCGATCCGTCCGGCCTGGAGCAGTTCGTCCGGCAGGGACCGCATGGACTGGCGCATCAGGAAGATCCCGAACGGCAGGGCCAGGTTGGGCAGCAGGACGGCCTGGTAGGTGTTGAGCCAGTCCAGGTTCACCATCATCTTGAACAGCGGCACGATGGTCAGCTGGGTGGGCACCACCAGCGCGAGCAGCAGCAGGGAGAACAGCAGGCCCTGGCCGCGGAAGCGGTACTTGGCGAACCCGTAGCCGGCCAGCGTGCACACGATGCCACCGAGGACGGTGTAGGTCACGGACAGCAGCACGGAGTTGAGCACGACGCGGCCGAAGCCGACGGACTCCTCCAGGTGGGCGAGGTTGGTGCCGAGTTCGCCGCCGGGCAGCAGGTGGGGCGGGCGGCCGAAGATGTCGTGAGAGGTGTGCGTCGAGGCGATCACGAGCCAGTACAGGGGTGCGACGGTGAAGGCGAGCAGGGCGAGCATCGCTCCGGTGAGCAGCACTTGGCCGCGTCGGGACGCACGGAAGGCGGGGCTGGTGCCGGCCATCAGTCCTCTTCCTTGGCGAGCTTGGCCTGGACCAGGCCGAGCAGCGAGATGATCAGGACCAGCGCGTAGCCGATCGCGGACGCGTAGCCGAAGTCGAAGTACCGGAATCCGGTCTGGTACAGGTACACGCCGATCGTGGTCGTCGCGTTGTCAGGTCCGCCGCCGGTCATGATGAACGGCTCGTCGAACAGTTGGAGGGTGCCGATGGTGGACAGCACGACGGTCAGCAGCATGGCGGGCCGCAGTCCGGGCAGGGTGACATGCCAGAACCGGCGCCAGGCGCCTGCTCCGTCGACGGCGGCGGCCTCGTGGTGCTCGGCCGGGATCGTCTGCAGCCGGGCCAGATAGATGACGGCGTTGTAGCCGGTGTAGTGCCAGGTCAGGGCGAGCATGATCGAGACGCGGGCCCAGAACGGGTCGCTGAGCCAGTGCACCTCGGGCAGTCCGACCAACTGCAGAAGCCAGTTGACCGCGCCGGAGTCCTGGTTCAGCAGCGCGCCCATCATCAGGCCGTAGGTGACCAGGCCGGTCACCACGGGCAGGAAGAACCCGAGGCGGAACACCGGCTTCCAGCGCAACAGGACGGAGTTGAGCGCCACGGCGAGTCCGAGCGCGAGCGCGAGCATGACCGGCACCTGGGCCACCAGGATCAGCGCGGTGTTCCCCAGCGCCTTCCAGAACAGCGGGTCGTGGATCAGGCGGTCGTAGTTGCCCAGGCCGGTCCAGGTCTGCGCCACGCCGTCGGTCCGGTAGAGGCTGAGGACGAAGGACCAGACGACGGGGTAGAGCCGGAACGCCGCGAACAGCGCGAGGGCCGGGGCCACGAAGAGGTAGGGCGCGAGGCGGGCGCCGCGGCCGCCGCGCCCGGCCCGCCGTGGGGCCGGGGCGGTACCGGTCCGCGTGGGCGAGGGGCCGGCCCCGGGCGGAGCCGTCCGATCGAGTGCAGCGGTCATCACGCCTGCGCCCGCCGGGTCTGCTGGGCGAGCTGCTCTGCGGCGGACTTCAGCGCCGAGGCCGGGTCCGCGCCCTGGAGGAGCACCTTGGTCTGAGCGTCGTCGATGACCTTGAGCGCCCTGGCGTAGTCGGCGGTGTAGTTGGTCGCCACCGACGGCTTGGACAGCTCGTCCAGGAAGACCTCCGCGTACTTCTGTCCGCCGAAGTACGCGGCCTCGGTGTGGAACACCGGGTCGTCGTAGGCCTTGAGCAGGGCGGGGAAGATGCCCTTGTTCTTGTAGATCGCGACCTGCGACTCCGGCCGGGTCAGCGCGAACTCGGCGAAGGCGAATGCCGCCCGCTGGTTCTTGCTCGATCCGGCGACCGCCAGGTGCGTGGAGTTGACGATGGCCGAGCGTGACCCGCCCGGGGTGACGGCGGGCGGGAGCATCAGCTTCCAGTTCCCGCTCTGGTCGGCGGCCAGGGACTCCATGTACCCGCCGTACCAGGCCGGGTTGGGGCAGACCGCGACCTTTCCGGCCTTCACCGCGGAGTCGTAGCCCGGCGCGCCGGGCGAGCCCTGTACGTCGAGGATCAGGCCGGCGTCGTTCATCTCCTTGATGAGCGTCATCGCCCGGACCGCCTCCGGCGAGTTGAGGGTGATCTTCCCGTCCAGGTTGAAGTAGAAGGCACCCTGGAGCTGGAGCAGCAGTTGGAAGAGGTTGACCGAGTCGGCCTGGGAGGCGGACCGGTCCACCGCCAGCAGCGCGGTACCGGTGGCTTCCTTGACCTTCTTGCCGGCGGCGATGACGTCCTCCCAGGTCGCGAGCGTCGAGTCGTCGACGCCGGCCTTCCCGAAGAGGTCGGAACGGTAGTAGAAGCCGCTGGCGTTGGCCTCCCACGGCAGCGCGTAGACCTTGGAGTCGCGCGAAACGGTCTGCCACAGGCCCGGCGCGAACGACGTCGCGTACGTGTTGGCGCCGAGCTTGGAGATGTCGGCCAGGCCGCCGGGGAACTTCTCGATGTAGCTGGGCAGATAGTCGACGCCGATGTGGAGCACGTCGGCGAGCCCCTGCCCGCCGGCCGCCATCGAGATGGTGATCTTGTCCCAGATGGCCGGGTTGCCGATGTCCTGGACGGTCACCTTCACCTTCGGGTGGACGGCGTTGAAGCCCGGCACCAAGGCCTTCAACTCCGCTGCGGGGTTCTTCCAGCTCCAGACGGTGATCGACCCGGACAGTTCGCCGGAGGCCCCGCTCTCGCCGCCACCGGAGCTCGAACCCCCGCACGCGGCCAGGACCGAACTCCCGCCGGCTGCGACCGCCGCCGCGCCCAGTCCCTTCAGGAAACCGCGCCGGCTCGGCCCGCCCATGACTCTGCCACCCATCTCCGGGTCTTCCTCTCTCGATGCGCCACCGCGCCGCACTCCGGCGATCGCGTGCGTAGTCACGACTCCACCGTCACTGGCCGGGATCGCCGCGCCACTCCCCTGACGAGCGGCGGAAGCGAATGTAGTCAACGCATCCAGGAGTGAACAATAGTTTTCGTTCAGCTTTCGTCATGCATAGCGAAAATGTTGCAGAGATGCAGAGTGCCGGTCACCGACCGGGCACGGGACGCCACATGTCGTCACCGTCCTCCCCGAGCACCCTCCCGAGGGCAGCTGATCGCCCATCGGGGAACCCGGACCCCGCCAGGTGCCCCGAAGCAGCGCCCTGGCCGGACCGCAGACGAACGAGCGACGGGCCTGCGGCTGCCGCCAGGCCCCGGCCCGGTCGGCGTGGTCACTGCTGCTGTCGTCGCCACCATCGGTGGCCAGGAGGCGCAGCTCCATTGCGCCGGCGAGGTCGGCGTTCAGACCCTCGCCCGTCTCCAGCTCCGGGTCAGGGGCAGGCGGCCGCATCATCGACAGGGCCGCCGGGTTCGCCGGCACGGGCATCACGACCTGCCCCCACGCCCGACACCGCAGGCGGCGCCGGATCCTGCAGCCGGGCCAGCAACCTTGCACGTACCCCCGCGGCCAGCATTACCACAGGTCAGCGCACCCTTCCTCGCGCCTTCAGTGGCGTGGTGGGGAGATCGGGGGCGGGCAGGCGGGCGCCGTCGTAGCCGTGGACGTCACCGAAGCGGGAGGTGGCCATCCAGTCGTCGCGCGCCTGGGTGATCTCCTCACCGGTGCGCCCGATGAAGTTCCACCACATACCACGCGCTCCACGGTTCTTCCCAGGTCAGGGGCCTGGTGGACCATCCGCGGTCAGCACAGCGTCAGCATGAGGCAGGACTGCGACGGTGATCAACAACTGTCACGCTTCGGACGCCGCCTGGTGGATCCCTGTGATCGTCACTGCGTCGTCGAAGCCGCACACTGGGTCAGACCATGAGCAGTCAATGCGGGCGACACTGGGCGATACTGCACGAGGTCCGGCGCGGCGCCCTGCTTCCAGCCCATCACTGGCGCAGACCTCGGCCCCATCCAGCGCCCGGCACCGGCGCTCCACCGGCCGGTTGAAGGCAGCAACTCGTCGACTCGGTCGCAAAAGCCATGTCTCGCCGCGCCGATGGGCTACAACCTGCTCATACACGCGGCCGACAGGTTCACCCTCGCCATCCCGCCTCCCCCTCCGCACCGTACCCCGGCGATGACGCCAGCATCGCCTGAAGCGCACTACGGCTCCGCAATTGACATGACGTCGCTCTGGGCGGCTGCCAGCAGGAGCCGCCCACCGCTGCCGGAACACAGCTGGACACGCGCGTCCTCTTCTCACGGCAGCCAGCGGGCGGCCTGCTCCCGGGCCACCCGCGCGGCGTCGACGTACCAGAGCCCGTTCGGCTTGTCCCAACGGGCTTTGAGGAGAGCCTTGGCCTCATCCTTCTCCCCGTACGGGACGTTGAGGTAGAGCCGCCCGTCGATGACGTCCCCGGGGCGGATTCCCGCCGTCCCAGTCGCGCCGCGATCAGCAGGCCGGGCTGCGGCAGGCCTCACGCTGCCGGCAGCCTCCCCGGCGGCCCGCGGGTTCCACGCAGCCCGCTCCTTACGGGCCCGGTCGATGACTCGGCTGACCCGCTCACAGGATGCGGGGTCGGTGAAACGCATCATCAGGTCGGTCGGGCCGCTGCTCGCGAACAGGTTGAGCGAGCCGTGCCAGAGCACGGTGCTGTCGAGGATGAGCACCTTCTCGTGCATCCGCTCGCGGAAGCTCACCTCGCAGCCGGCCGCCCTGAGCATGTCGATCTGCCGTTGATGGCGGGCTGCTCCGGTCGCTTCCCGCTGTTCCTCGGGCGACCGGGTGTGGACGACCACCCGTACACCGTCGGCCACGCGGTTACCGAGCAGTCCCGACCAACGGCGCACCGGCTGCGGATCCAGGAAGGCGCAATAGACCTCGATGCTGGCCTGGGCCCGGGCGATGTCCCACTCCACAGCCTTCTGCACCTCGTCAGCGGGGAAGAAGGCCGGACGTGCCAGCTCCTCTTCGGACAGAACCGACAGCTGAGCGGCATCGCGCGTCGGGATCAGCTGATCGGCCGAGATCACCTGCGCGTGGCTCTCCAGGTGGTCGAGCATGGCGCGGGCTTCGCTGTGCACGCTGAGGTGCTTCCGCAGATGCTCGACGTCGGCGACGACGACGAGGTGGTCCTGGGCCCTGCTGAGCGCAACGTTCAGCAGGCGACAGGTCTGCGAGGAAAGGCCGGTTCCGGCGTAGAAGATGCCGGGGTCCTTTCCGGCACCGACGGCGGTGTCGAAGACGACGATCGGGCGCTGACTGCCCTGGAATCGGTGGATCGTGTCCACCAGGCCTTCGTAGTCCTCTCCGAACCGGTACTTCAGGCTTCCCTTGAGCGCCTTGACCTGCGCGCGGTAGGGCGCGATGACCGCCAGCCGGTCGGTCGCTCGCTCGCCCACTCCGATCTCGGCACTCCCCCACTTGCGGCCAGGAAGCACCCCCTCGTACTGGAGGCCGCGGACGAGCTCGTGCACGACAGCCTCGTTCACGGTGTTGGCCCGGTAGTCGGGGCCCGGGATGCGCTGTCCGGAAGTGTCGACGAGGATCACAGGGACATCGATCAGCGGGTTGGCCGGGATCCGGCTGCTGTCGGCACGGCCGGTGGCGAGCGGCGCGTCAGGATAGGCGACGGCGTTGACCAGCCGGCAGATCGGCTCGCGCATGCGGTACTGGGTGTCCAGTGCCACCAGGCGGGGGTCCTGGCGCACAGATCCCTCCTCGCTCACCAGGCCGGCGGCGTGGAAGGCGTCACGGGCGGCCCAGTACCGAGAGTGACTACGTTCGTCCTCCGTGGCCTTCCGATCGCCGTCCCCCTTGGTGACCGCAGGCAGCTGCCGGAAGTCACCCGCAACGACGATTCGCTTGCCGGCTAGGCTGGCGGCCAGCCAGGCCGACGGCAGGTCCACCATGCCCGCCTCGTCGACCACCACGACGTCCACCCGGTCGAGCAGCTTGCGCGACTGGACCGCCTTGGCCACTGTGGCCCCCATGACCCGGCACCGAGACCGTACGGTCTGCTTGATACGGGAGAGCTGCCGGTCGAGATCCTGGATGCGCTCCTGCAAGGTGCCGGCCTCGTGGACGAGCGTCGCGTACGCGGGAAGACCGACGAGTCGGGGTCGGAGGCCCGCGAGGCTTCCGCTCGTCGCGCTGATCCGGGCAGCCAGTTCCTCCGCCTGCTTCCGGGCAGCCGCTCCGACGTACTGAGAGGTGAAGGCAGCCTCGGTGGCCTGGGCGAGTTCCTCCCGCAGTGCAGCGAGCCGCTGCTCCTTTCGCCCGGCGAAGAAACCCTTCGCCTCCCCCGCCTCGCTGATGGCCAGCCGCAGCCGGGCCGCTTCTGCCTCCGCCCGCAGGGCGTCCCGTTCCACGGTTCCGGTGGAGTCGGCCGCGTTCTGGTGGGCCTTCCGGTCGTCGGCGAGACGCTGCTCCAGCTCCCGGACTTCGTCATACAAAGCAACGCCGGCACGGGCACGCTGCAGGGCCTCCCGCGCCGTCCGTACCGCCTCATCCAGCTGCGCCGAGACCCGACCAGCGATCCGGGCGGGGTCAACGAAGTCTCCGTACCGCTCGCGCAGCGATGACAGTTCGATCTCCCCGGCACGCTGGACGAGGCCCTCGGTGAAACCCGGCTCGGCCTTCAGGAGGTCGCAGATCCGCTCCAGGGCCTGGTCGACGGCGACCTTGGTCGGTGCCAGGAACAGGACATTGTGCCCCTGCCGGACGTTGCCCTCCACGATGTGCCCGACGACATCGGTCTTCCCCGTGCCTGGCGGACCCCAGAGGAACAGCGCCTCGCTCGCGAGAGCCTGGGCGACGGCGGTCCGCTGACGCGGGTTGAGCTTCAGTCCGTGCCAGCCCGCTACCCACCGTTCGGGATCCGCTACCCGGCCCACCGCCGGTGCTCCCTGTCCGACGATCCACCCGGCGCTCTCGACCCGGATGCCGCCGTCGTCCGTACCTGCGGCCTCCAGGCGTTCGGCGAGCACCAGCAAGCCTGCCGAATCGTCTTTCCGCACCTGCACGTTGCGAGCCCCGGACGGCAGGCTCTCGGCCACCACCAGTCGGACCTGTCCGTCCGGCATCGGGGACGCCTCGCCGGGGATCCAGGCACCGCGCGCCTGCGAGGGGCGCACGAGGACGGGGCTGCCATCGAAGGAGCCCGGCCACCGGCGGCAACCGAAGAGGTACTCGTAACGGCCCTCCGACACGGACACCGGCCGCCCGTCCGAGAGCGCTGCCTTCTCCGCCTCTTTCGCGTCGTCGCGGCGTTCCGCCCGGATCTCTGCCTGCACGGCGGCCAGTAGCTCGGAAACCGGATAGGGCTGCTCGACCTGCGTCATACGTGTGCGCTCCCCCGCGGCGTGTGCATAGTGCTTCGCCCACTGTACGGAGTGCGACCGACACCCGGACCCAATTCCGTCAAGCGCCGCCTTGAAGCACTCCGATCATGTGCGCAAACGGGACTCCGACTGAAGGCATGTGTACGCCGCCAACACGCATGACCTTTCCGAAAGACAGCCAAGCCGTGTACGGTGGCCGGATGAAGGACGACACTCGCCCCGCCCCCGATCCGCTGATCACCGGTGCCGAGATCGCCCGGCTGGCCGGCGTCACACGGGCCGCGGTTTCCAACTGGCGGCGCCGCTACAACGACTTTCCGGCACCGGCCGGGGGCGGACCGACCAGTCCTCTCTTCAAGCTCACCGACGTAAACGCCTGGCTGGCGAAACAACGCAAGGGACACGACGTGTCCGACGAGGTGCGACTGTGGCAATCCCTGCGCGGCGAGTTCGGCGACGACATCGTCCAGGGGCTGGTGGCGGTCGCCAGGCTGCTCACGGACGGTACACAGGCACCTCGCCTCGGCCCGGAGATCTCCCGGCAGGCCCTCGACATCGCGCAGGACACTTCCGGAGCCGAGCTGATCGACGCCCTCACGGAGCGCTTCCTCGACCTCACCCGCCGGGCCGGCTCCGAGCAGATGTCCTCCCCACGGATCGTCCGGGCGGTGCGGCACTTCGCCGGCCCGGTCTCGGACACCGCGACCATCCTGGACCCGGCTTGCGGAATCGGCACTCTGCTCTTCTCCGCCGGCCCGGCGGTCGGCCCGGCCCGGTACGGTCAGGAGATCGACGCCTCGACGGCCGAGTTCGCCCGGCTCCGCGCAGGGCTGAGCGGACGTACGCACACCGAGATCCGGGCAGGAGACTCGCTGCGCAACGACAAGTGGCCGGGGCTCAAGGCGGACCTCGTCGTCTGTGATCCGCCGGTGGCCTCGCCCGACTGGGGGCGTGAAGACCTCCTCCTCGACGCGCGCTGGGAACTCGGCACACCCTCACGTGCCGAGAGCGAGCTCGCCTGGCTCCAGCACGCGTACGCCCACACGGCTCCCGGCGGCAGGACCGTCATGGTGATGCCGGCCTCCGTCGCCTATCGGAAGGCCGGCCGTCGCATCCGCGCGGAACTCGTCCGTCGGGGCATCCTGACCCAGGTCGTGGCCCTGCCCGCCGGAAGCGCGACCGCACACACCCTTCCTGTCCACCTGTGGGTCCTCGTCCGCCCCGACGGTCACGCCGCCCGAACGGTGCGCATGGTGGACCTCACAGCCAACGCGCCGGACGGGCCCCTCTCCCCCGAACCCGGCCAGGTCGTCGACGTCCCCCTCATCGACCTGCTGGACGACACCGTAGATCTCACCCCAGCCACCCACATCGGCAGCGTCAACCGAGACCACCTCGTCGAATACACGGCTCTCCGCGACCAGTTGCAGGAACAACTCCACGCCCTGGACGCCCTGCTGCCCCGACTCGCCCCGGGAGGCGGACCGGGCACGCTCGACACCGCATCGGTCAGCGTCGCCGACCTCGCTCGCGCCGGACTCGTCGAGTACGCCGCGGGCGAGCCGGTCTCCGTCAGCGAACACCTGGACACCGACTATCTGCACGGGTTCCTGGTCAGCCCTGCCAACAAGCGCCGTTCCACCAGCAGCAGCGGCACTTTCCGCACCGACACCCGCGGCTCCCGCATCCCCCAGATGGGAATCGAGGCCCAACGCCAATACGGCGCAGCCTTCCGCGCGCTTGAGGAGGTCGAAGCGTGCACCCGCCGACTCGCGCAGCTCAGTCAGCAGGCGACCGACCTCGCTCGTGAGGGCCTCACGAACGGTGCTCTGAACCCTTCCGCCGAGGACGACTGACCCCCTCCTTCAGCCCAACGAGGGCAGGAAGACACTCGGAGACCCACTCCACGAGACGGCGAGTGCCTCCCTCGCGCGGGTGCAGGCCACGAAGAGCAGACACCGCTCGCGCAGCATGTCCGTCTCGTGCTGCGACTCGTCCACCTCTACCGGGGTGATCTCCCGTGCGAACGGCACGGCGCTCGCACTCACCCCGAGGACTGCCACCGCGCGGAACTCAAGTCCCTTCATGGCGTGCATGGTGGCCAGCCGCACACCGTCGGTGTCCGGCGCCGGACCGTCCTTGACCCGCACCACGGGCACACCAGCAGCGGCCAGCCTGTCGTAGGCCTTGTCGAGCAACACGTTGAAGCGGCTGGAGACACCGATGTCAGCCGAACGGATTCCCTGGGCTGTCCACCTCTCGACCCGCTGCACGAGCGCGGCAACCTCCGCTTGCTCGGAGCCGTGGCCCTCCACATGAGGCCTGCGGCCGTGGAGCAGCGAGCGATATCCCGCGAGACTGTCCGCGCCCTCGCCGCCCAGGTCCTCGACCGCGGCGGAGCCGATGATCCCGGTCGACCAGGCGAGGATCTCCTCCGTGCTGCGGTAGTTGATGCGCAGCCGGCTGGTGCGGCCCTTCACCTGGATCCCCAGCGAGCCCAGCGACACCCGCGAGTCGTAGATCCGCTGGTGCGGGTCACCGGTGATGAACAAGTCGTCCGGGCCGGATGCGACAGCCGCCCGCAGCACCCGCCACTGTGCAGGGTGGAGGTCCTGCGCCTCGTCGACGACGACGTGGTCGTAGCGCGCCGCCGCGCCGTCGAGCGCCCGGGCCGCCTGCGCGCAGACCTGGAGGTGTGTGACCGAGCCCCGCGCCTTCAGCGTGGCCTCGAAGAGCTCGATGGCCGGCCACAGCAGCTTGCGTCTCCCCGTCAGCAGCGACCTGCCGCGCCCCGGACGGTCGGAGGCGAGGTAGTCGTCGAGGGTGCGCAGGTCGTGGGCCAGGACCACGTGCCGGTACTCCTGCGCCAGGAACTGCTCGGTCCACGGGAGGTCCAGCCGCTTGCTGATCCGTTGCCAGACGAGCCGCTCCTCCTGGTCCCCGATGATCGCGGGCACGCGTCCCACGTGCTCGGTGAGCGTTCGGTGCGCGAGGGCGTTCACCGTCGTGACATCCACCCGGGCGAGCTGCTCGTCGTCGCCGTCGAGGAGCAGGGCCAGGTTCTCCCGCAGGGTCGCGGCCAGCGCATTGGTGTAGGTCGTGAGCAGGACGCGCGTGTCGGGCGACCTGGACAGCAGGTGCTTGACTCGGTGCAGGGCCACGACCGTCTTGCCCGTGCCGGGGCCCCCGGTGACCTGGACGGGGCCGCGGTAGGAAGCCCGATAGGCGACCCGTCGCTGCGAGGGGTGCAGGAAGACCCGCCACGCGGCGAACGGCTTCTCTAGGATGTCGGCCAGCTCGCCGGGGCCGGAGACGAGGGTGATGCGGCTGGCGGTGTTGGCGATGGCCGCGGCCAGACTCTGTTCGGACTCCGGGACGGGGGCCGCCGCGCGCCGTTCGACCACGACGTCCCGGTACACCTCCTCCGGCGTGTAACCCTCCACCAGGAACTGCAGGACCTCGAACTGGTCCTCGGGCAACAGCGTCCCGAACGCCTCCAGCTGCGGCCGGTCGACCACGGTCCGCACCGCCCGCAGTACCTGGTCGTCGATGCCGAGGTCCCGCAGCACCGTGTCGGAGTGCTCTGCGAACAGCAGCGTCGGCGCGGTCGTCGCCGCCTTCTCAAGAGCCGGGGTCAGCTGCTCGATGGCGACGACGTTGCGGACCTCCAGGGCGCGAGTGGCCGTGTTGACGGTGTAGAGCCGCTTGGCCGCCCAGGTGTACGCGTCGTCGTGCGGAACGACGTTGATGAGCAGGAAGACGTCACTGCCGTCGTCGGGGGCGAGAACGACGCCGCGCCAGAAGTCGCTGATCCTGATCGTGCGCATCCGCGGATCGCGCGCCTTGTCCACGGACTCCAGGTGCAGGCCCTTGTCCGCGTGCAGCTCGGGCACGGTGAGCTGCTGGAACTTCTGCATCGCCTTCCGGACGCCGGCCTTGACGGGCTTCTCCAGGACGTCGTAGCTCTCCCAGAAGCTGTTCGCGAACGCGAGCTGCGGCACCGACGGACTCCCTACCCCCTGGCGGCTGTTCCGATCGTGATCATACCGTCGCCCCCGGGGTCATCTGCCAGGCCAGGGAACGGATTTCACCGAGAAGATCGGCCGGCCCCCGGTCGAGATCCAGCGCGTGCTGGTGGATGACGATGCCCGCGTGCCGCACTCGATGGGCGGCGTGCGGGGCGTTGCCCTTGGCGTAGACGAGGTGCCCGTCCGGCAGGCCGAGGGCGGTGCAGTAGGCCAGCATCTGGTAGAGGTCGCCGTCCGGGAAGCCGCCGGACTTCTCGGCCTTGTACTTGGCGTCGGCCACGGCCTGCGGTGCCCCCTCCGAGCCGTACAGGACGAAGTCGGGCTTCATGCGGATCTCACCGGCCTCGTCGAGGTGGTGTGGGTCCTGGAGCCGGCAGGTGCGGTCCGTGCCCCGGAACGCCTCGCGCAGGGCGACCGTCACGAAGTCCTCGAAGAGCTTGTTCATGTTGAACAGGAAGCCGTCCATGCGCAGTTCGCCGGCGGTGTGCTCGGGTGACGAATCGCCGAGGACAGCACGGGCGAGATGGAGCGCGTGGTGGTAGCGGGCGTTGAGGCGGGTGGCGTGCCAGACGGGAAGGTCCTGGCCGCGCACCAGCGGGGTGACGTCGGCGAGGCGCACCCGCTGGTGCAGCAGGCGGCGGCGCACGTCCTGGGGTACGCCGGGCAGGCGGAGCAAGCGTTCGACCGCGGCGCGCAGGAGGCGGTTCTCCGCGATGTCGGTGGTGAACTCGTCGTACGCGATCTCCACGGGCAGGGCGGCGCCGAACCGGCGACGTATCTGCTCGGCCTCACGGATCCGGCCTCGGACTACAAGGGCGCTGTCCTCGACCGTGCGGTAGCCCTGGAGGAGGCCCTGTCGCAGCGCCCGGTCCACCTGACGCTCCACGGCGTGAGCGAGGGCCGGCAGGAGTTCGTCGTGGTCGCCGACCTCGACGTCCCCGTCCCGCCAGCCGCGCGGGTCGAGGCTGTAGCCGATCAGGAAGAAGAGGCGGGCGATCGGCACCTTGGGAGTGATCCGCAGGGCGACGGAATCGCCGCCCGGGACCGCCAGGCTCACCGCGCCGACCTTGCTGCCGGCCCGCAGTGTCCAGTGGCCCGTCCGGTACGGATCGGGGGCGGCCGTATCGAGGATGCGGGAGGCGGCAATGGCCCGGCCGGCGGCGTCCGGGAGCGGAACGGACACCGCTTGGGCGTGCTCGGTCAGGTGGACGACGGTCACGACTCTGCGCCGGGCTCGGGCTGGTCCTCCCAGACGATGTCGCCGGGCTGCATGACGAACCTTGAGCGCTTCGAGGCCACTTCGGCTTGCAGCGCGTCGAGGCCGTAGCGCTTCTCGATGTCGACGCCCTCGCCGTAGTGGTGCTCCTCCAGCAAGGGAAGAATCTTGGTCCGCCAGGTGCGGTCCAGCCCGCCATCGCGATAGACACCCGACTTCATCAGGTACGAGGGCCCGATCCGGAAGTCCGCGTCGTCGATTCGGGCGTTGAGCGCGTCCAGCAAATCGGCCGGTTCGTCGTCGCGCTCCTGCGCCGCGAGCCAGCGCCGCAGCAGACCGCTGGTCGGCTCCGTCCGCGGCGACAGCTCGACGAACGCGAACCGCCGCCGCATCGCCGCGTCGACCAGGGCGATGGAACGGTCGGCGGTGTTCATGGTCCCGATGATGAAGAGGTTCGGCGGGAGGGCGAAGTCGTCACCGGAGTAGGTGAGCCGGACGGCCTTGTTGCGGTACTCCAGGAGGAAGTAGAGCTCCCCGAAGACCTTCGCCAGGTTGGCCCGGTTGATCTCGTCGATGATCAGGAAGTGCGGCACGTGCCGGTTGCCCTCGCGGGAAGCGAGGTCCGCGAGTTCGCGAAGCGGGCCGGCGGTGAGACGGAAGGCGACCTCGCGGGTCTCCGGGTCCTCCTTGGGACGGAAGCCCTCGAAGAAGTCCTCGTAGGCGTATGAGGGGTGGAACTGGACGAGCTTGACCTGCTCGGGGCCGCCGCCCAGGAACTCCGCGAGCTTCTGCGCGAGATAGGTCTTGCCCGTGCCGGGCGGCCCGTAGAGCACCAACTGACGCTCGTCCCAGAGGAGATCGTGGACCTCCTGGAGCCACTCCACGTCGTGGACGAGCAGTTCCTCGGCAAGCTCGGGGGTCGGCTCGGGCAGTGCCAGTTCGCGCCGGGCGATGAGGATCTCCGTACTCGGGTCGCGCTCTATGGCCTCGGCTTCCTCCTCCAGCTCCTGGTCGCTCACCCCGAGCCCCTTGATCAGGGCCTGCACGGAGGTAAGGTCGACGACGTCGTGCTGCACGGAGAGCTTCTGCTGGAGCTCCTCGGGCAGGTCGGAGTACGCGTACCCCTCGCTCTGCCACTCGACGGGCCGGCGCAGGTTGGACCGGTCATCGTCCGAGGCCGTCTGCTCCGCCGGTCCGGTCACCTCGCCCACGTAGAGCCGGCCACCGGAGATGGTGCACACAGTGTCGCCGGGCTTGATCCGGGAGAGGAAGGCGTGCAGCGCCTCGACGAGATCCTGCTTCTGGCTGTACGTCGCTGTGGACTCGTAGTCCTCCTGGACGAACGCGCGCAGCTGCTCCTTGCTCGTGCCCTGCCCGACGCCCTGCCGCAGCCGGGACGCCGCGAGGGTGACCAGGCCCTCCGGCAGCCAGAGCCGCTGGACGAGGTCGAGGCCGGAGACGTTGGAGCCGCGAACCAGCCAGGCGCGATTGGGGCCGACCCAGACGCCCGGCATGAACTCCGACAGCGGCCTGTCGTCCTCCGTCCGCCACCGCGACCACCCGTTGGCCGCGCGGCCCATCAGGATCTCGGCGGCGGCGGACGGCGAGCCACACTCCACGTCCTCGACCAGTTCAAGGTGCCCAGGCCAGCGTTCGGAGGGCCGCAGCTTCCCGTCGTTGATCAGCTGTGTCCGAAGGCGATTCGAGGACACGTTCCGAACCGAGAAGGATGGAACCACTTTTCCCCGGGCCGGCGCCCCCGCGTACACCAGGAACTTCTGACTCCCGTTACTGCCCTTCTCCGATAGCAGCCGCCCCCGCGCCACAGGCCCGCCGTTGGGCAAACGCAGCCGAAACTCCTGGTACTCGTCCTGCACGGACCGCTCCCACCCCTCGTTCTCAGAGATCCTGCACGCACAATAGGCCCTGCCTCTGACAAACAGGCCTGTGGGCCAGGAGGCCGGACGACTTCCGCCCTCACCACGGCTGGCCGCCCAGCAGGCCTCACGCCGGGCTCCAGCTCGACTTGTCGAGGATGACCTCCCTGGCGAGGTCGTTGCAGGAGTGGAGACCGCGCCCCTCGGGATCGACCGTGAAGATGAAGGCCTTCGCCTGGTCCGCGAAGGCGCAAGCAGGCTTCGTGGCAGAGCTCTCCGACAGCACCATCAGACGTCGGCCTTGCACAGCGGCCGCGCCGTAAAGCCGCTGCACGTCCCCGAGGCCCATGCTCTTCGAACGGTTCCACCACTCGATGTGGAAGGTTCCCGACTCAAGTCGGCTGCACGTGTCGTCCGGTACGACGTCCGCGAATCCCCGCCGGGCCAACTCCCGTGCCGCGCCTTCGACCAGCACCGAACGCGCTGGCCTGTCGGTCGCCTGCGACCGCTGCTCGGGCAGGCCGTCCCGGCTGAGGGCCCGGTCCTCCCCGGTGACCACACGGGGCAGGCGGACCAGATCCGCAATGAGTTCTGCCAACTTCGCCCGGTCAACGCGGTCGGGCTCCACCCCCGGAACGACTGACGGCTCACCGAACAGGAGACCGCCCAGGTCGAGCGGCTGCCAGACCCCTCCCCCGTCGGCCCGGACGCTGGCACTCCACCCCGACAACGGCTTGCGGGACACCCTAATCAAGCACCCCAGGCCCTGGACGACGACGAAGTCCCCCTGGTCACTCCCGAAGTACTCGGCCTTGGTGCCACGGTCAGCCTCCACCGCGCGACACCTGTTCTGCGCCACGGCCATGAGCACGTCCGCTCCGTGGGTCGCCAGGTCGTCCGCGAGCGCCACGATCTCTCCGATCGCGGGCTCATCCCACCTCCACGGGGTCTGCTCTTCCTCGCTTTCGAGCTCGGCCACGGCCCGGGCATGGAGAGCGTCTACGAGGACGTCCATGTCCGTGGTGCCGTACCAGATGCGAGGCGGCTCGGAGACCTTCGGACCCACGACCGCCCAGACCGGGGTGTAGTCGTACGGCTTGGCGAAACGCATCTGGGCGAGGACTACGGAACGCCCCCCGTTCAACGGCACCGACAGGTGCGGCGTCGGCGATTGCGGCACCTGAAGACGCTCAGCGAGATCGGGATGGCGCGTGCGGAACCTCCTGCCGAGCGCCTCGTACATGAGGAGATTCCCCATCGCTGCAAGCATGTCACTCGAAGGGAATCCCACAGCGGACCCGCTTTCCTGGTGTATCGTCAACCACGCCCTGCCGCACCGGATGCTATCGCCACCCACCGACAACGACGGTCGCGGCAGCAAGCCCTGACGGACCAGCGACGTCGCGCACTGGCAAGCTCAGGCGGCTTCACCCCGGTCGAGTACGGCGACACCTGGCTGCGCGAGCCAGACCAGCCGCGCGGCGATCCCGGGACGCCGGGCGAAATGGCGCACGGCACGCTCGGGCGACGCGAGAGTCATCCACGTTCGCCCATCGATACCGAAGACGCGTGTCGGCCCGTTGCTGTCGAGGAACCCCCAGGCCACGACCCACCCGTCGGAGTCCTCACGACCGTCGCCACACACCTGGACCACGGCGAACAGCCTGGGCGCGGTGTCGAGCACGAGCCCGCACAGCTCCTGGTCGAACAGCGAGCGAGGGTTTTGCGAGGGCGCAGCAGCCATGGAAGTCTCCTATCCAAAGGAGAGTTGGACGCCGCACCACCCCAGGTAGCGTGCTGTCCTGACGCTCAATCAAAGGTAGCCATTCGGTGGTATGTAGTCCATTGCCCTGGGGGATCCATTCCACTACCACTCCACCGAGTGAGGGGCGTCGGCCACAGCGGGCGAAGGGAAGGAGACAGTGAATGCCGCCCAGCAAGATCCCGCCGAGCATCCGGCAGCGGCGACTCGGCACAGAGTTGCGTCGATTGCGCGAGAAGGCAGGGTTGTCGGTCACACGAGCCGGGGAACTCCACGGCACCCAGCAATCCCGCATCAGCAACATCGAATCCGGGGGATACCCGGTGAGCGCGGACCGGGTGCGGGCCCTCGCCCGTCTCTACGGCTGCGCGGACGATGCCTTGATCGAGGCGCTGACCCGAATGACCGGCGGCCGCACCCGAGGCTGGTGGGAGGAGTACCGCGAGATCCTCCCGGCCGGAGCACTCGACCTCGCGGAAGTCGAGCACCATGCGAAGTGGATGCGGATCGCCTCAGTGGTTCACGTCCCCGGCCTCCTACAAACTCCTGAGCACGCACGTGCGCTCTTCCGGGATGTAGTCCCACCCTTGTCGCCACCCGAAGTGGAACACCTTGTTTCTCATCGCATCAAGCGACAGGCTTTACTCTTCCGCGAGCAGCCGATCCCGCTGTCGGCAATCGTCCATGAGACCGCCTTGCGCATGGGCTTCGGTGGTCCGGAGGTTGCCCGTGGTCAGCTGGAATACCTGCTGACCATGAGCGAGCACCCTCACGTTGACCTGCGGGTGATTCCGTTCGGCACCGGCAGCTACCCCAGTTCCGGCGCCGGAATCGTGTACTTCGCCGCCGAGGTCTCACGGTTGGACAGCGTCCAGGTCGATGGGGATCGATTCGAGTTCATTGACACCGAGCCGCAGCTGATCAAGTATCGAGCCGTATTGGATCGGCTGGAAGCGAGCGCGCTCAAGCCTGACGCGTCGCGCGACCTCATTCGCCGCATCTCCCAGAGCACTTGAGACGGGAACAATGATGGCCGTTCAGGCAGAAGTCCTCGTTCAGCGGCGACACCGCCAACTGCATCTACCTCGCAGGAGGCCCTGACGGCGCCGTCAAGATCCGAGAGAGCGACGACCCTGACACGATCATCACCACCACCCCCGACAAGCTCAAGGCGTTCCTCTGCGGCGTGAAGGCAGGGGAGTTCGACCACCTCATCAAGTGACTCGCCCGGTCAGTCCTCCCGCCGGCCGAGGCTCGTGATCAGCAAGAGCACCGAGAGGACAGTCCCGAACCAGCCGATGCCAGAACCGACGCCGGCCGGGTCGAGGAACCCTCAAAACGCGACCAGCCCCACGAACACGCCCCAGGTCGTCAGGGCGGAGCCGGGCGGCATGGGCTGTGCCGTACCCATCCGCCGCCGGGGAACCCAGAGGCGCAACAGCCACACCACCATCGCCAAGGCCACCAGCAGGACGGCTACCTCCACCCACAGCTGGCCCGTGAACCTCTCGCCGAATCCCAGGAACGCCGTCAGCGTGAACCAGCTGATCGGCAGCAGCCAGATCAACCGGGCCCGCGGCTCAGGAGAGACGTCTCCCGCAGCAGCAGCCGCTCCGAGGTCCTGCGGCGCCGAGGACATCGACGCACGCTGAGGCGGGACGAACGGGCGCTCCGCAGCACCGGGTGCTGCGGCACCGGCCGCAGCACCCGGGCCTGCGCCCGGCGCAGCCGGAAGCCCGGCCGGACGCTGTCGTGCTGGTCCATGTGGAGCCGGAGTTCCGCCTGGAGGACGAGAAGACGCTCCGCCATCTCGTCGAACTCGGAACGCCGGAGAACCGCAGCCGCCTCCGCCTCCACCTCGGCCGCAGCAAGGTGGGATGTGGCCTCGGCGAGCAACTGCCCGGCCTCGGCCCGGGCCGCGTTCGCCGCCCGTTCGGCTTCCTCCTTCTCGTGCTGGAGGTGCAGCCGCTCCTCGGCGATGATCTGATCCACGCGCATGCGCTCGTCCGCAGGAAGCTGCTGCGGCGCCCGGGCCTCGGCCCGGGCCATGGTCGCGTCCCGCCATTCCATCAGCGTCCGGGCCCGGTGCTCGCCGATGCCGTTGATGTGGACCTTTCCTCCACTGGTTCGGTGGATCCACACCACCGTCCCACCACGGCCGTTGGGCGCCTTCTCGTAGCTGATGCGGGTGAAGTCGGAGGCCGTGCGGATGCCCTGCGCGGCCAGATCGCGGACAAGCCCGTCACCAATGCCGTTGACCTCCTCCGGACCCAACGGCGATTTGGCGACCGCCCGATCGATGAACTGCCGGCGCAAGGCCGCGAGCGCCTCCCGTTCCCGGCTGTCACGGCTGCCGTCGAGCGCCACCAACCGGCGGGCACAGGACTCCTCTGCCCGCCGGTTGGCCCCGTCGGAACGCCGGATCCCCGAACCATGCTTTTGCTGCGCCGGTACGCTCCCGCGCCTCCCGGTTCCGCCGCCGCAGATCCGCCCGCTCGAACGCTGGCCGCCCCGCGATCAGCCGCCAATGCGCGGCCACCGCTCGGACGAGCCGCCGCCGCTCGGCACGGACCGTGCCGACAGGGGTCGCGGCCATGCTGCTGGTCAACGCGCTCCCTCGGCGGCGAAGTCCGGGTGGCGGGGGCCATGGCCGGGAGGCGGAGTAAGGGTAGAGGTGAAATTCTCGCCATCCACAACGGGGTTGGCGAGCCTGCCGCCAGCAGCGGCCATCCGGTCGTAAATGGCGAGAATAAGCTCCTTGGTGCGATAGGTGCCGTACTTGGCCTCGTCCTTTCGCTTCACGATGGGGAAGGTGTCAAGAATGTAGTCAACGTTGTCACGGTTGATCCCGTAGAGGTGAAAGAATAGCGCGTCCAGCTCAGCACGGATTACAGAGCGACGTCCTTCATCCCACCGGAACGGAGCATCGCCATCCCCTAGGTCACTAGCGTAGGGCTTCATATCGTGCGCAGTATATGTAAGCTCAAGCACCCGCGGCACGATGAAGTTTGCATAATTCTCGAGAGTGCTTGGAACTGGCACAGGAACCTGCTCCGACGTGCTCTGCGGAATGCTCGGCTGACTAAAACTATTGCGCAAAGCATAGTCATATGGGAATGAGTTGAAGGCTGCTACCAAAAGAGCCAGCCAGCTGGCCTTCGGGCCAGTCGAGAGAATCCAGCCATAAGAAGCTGCACCCCAAGGAATCAAGGTCGAAATGCACGTGCGTTCGTCATTGTTTCGGGCCACCCTTCGATGCCCAAGCAATGCAGTCACGCAATCGAATCGGCGCCGCGCTTGACGGGACTCGGTATCCACCTCAGACATCCAGTACTGCGGCTGCACAACGTAATCCGCATCATCAAGTTCCCGAACCGAGGATTCATGGGATCCCGTCGAGTCAGAGAAACGATGGGAAAACTGATGCCCCATCCGGCCTTCATAGAGTGGCAGCATCCTGCTTCCATCCCTAACAAGGGCGTTCCCCTGAAGATGCCAGCCATCGGCTTCCAGATCCTCGCGGGTGTGCAAGAGGTGCGAGTCGTGGGACATATCGAACATCCTCAGGAATGACACGCCCCACGGGTTACCCTTTGGATCGCCGCCCTTAATCAACACGGGAGCATGACGATAGATATTCAGGGTAATCTCAGCATCTCGGCGCGATCGAAATACCGGACAAGTGCCGGTGTTGGGATTTAGGAGCTCAATCTCCTCAGGTGTCAGGTTGAACGCCTTGCCGGCATCGTCAAGTTCCGACGGGTCACGCAGGAAGAAAGCAAACTTGGCGGCAGGTTCACGGAGCTTGCGGCCAACAAGTGAAACGATGCTGAATTTGAAAGATCGATGCACCTCCGGGAATATCGGCGCCGAATTTTCAAAATCATAAAGTACTGCAATCGAACCGCATTCGACCAAGTCTTTAAAGAAGTACTGCGTTCTGGCGTCAGTAGCGACACCAGTCGGCACAATAATTCCTACCCGCCCTCGTTCCCCCGCCAGCACGCGATCTGTCTCTGCAAACACCGCGTACATGTTCAGGTTCCCCTGTCCCGTCAGCGGCACTCGCTTCGACCTGCGAAGGAAGTGGCTCTCAACATAGACGGCACGCTTCGCCGCCGCGTATTCCTCATATAGTTCCAGCGTGTCCGGGTCACCCTGGAGCGCGGCGATCCGCTTCTTGCGGACGCTCGCATTGGAAACTGCGGCGATCTCCGGTGCGCGCTGCGCGAAGAACTCTTGCTCCTTCAACTCCACGCTGTCCCAAGGCGGGTTTCCCAGCACGCAGTCGAAGCCACCGCCCCAGCCCGTCGCCTCGTCCACTGTCCCCGCATCGTCGCCCTCCGTGACCGTGAACACCTCTGGGAACTCCAAGTGCCAGTGAAAGAAGTGGTACTGCCTCCGCAAACGCACGACCTCGTCGTGCGTAGCCTTCGATGTGCTCGACGCGTTCGGGTCCTCCAAGGAACGGAAGACGCCATGCGTCACCGCCCTTGGGGCCTCCGGCGTCTTGAGCCACATGAATGCGGCGCACCAGGCGTCAGCCAAATGCAGAGCGTTGACGTACTCCGAGGATTTCTCCCATTCCGCGTAAGCCGCTTCTTGGCCGTGTACGGCCCGCAGGTGGTCCGAGGGAGCATGGGTGATCCGGCGGACGCTGGCAGCGAGGGTCGTGTTGGCGACCTTCACGCCCTCATCCTCAAGGTCGAAGAGGCTAACCTGGCCGCGTCGTTCTTCGGCGTTGATCTTCTCCAGGACCTTGGCGTGCTTCTTGTCGTCGCCCTCCGTAGCGGTGAACGCCTCATCGGGGACGCCTCCCCGTAGCAACTTCGGCGTCGCACCGATCAGCGCATTGCCGTGCTTCACGTGGGCGTCAAGGAAACTCAGGGCCTTGCCTGGCTCCAGAGCCTCCAGCCACAGCGACACCTTCGCCAGTTCCACGGCCATCGGGTTGAGGTCCACGCCGTAGATACAGCGGGCGACAACCTCATGAAGGGCACTGCGGACTGACCCCAGTGTAGGTTCCGGGTTGCGCTCGCGAACCGCCGCCACCCGCTTGGCGATCCGGCGAGCCGCTGCCACCAGGAAGTGGCCGGAGCCGCAAGCAGGGTCGCAGACCGTCAGGGACAGCAGCTCGCGAACGATGGCGTCGGAGGGGTCGGATTCGCCAGCCGCCGAGGCCGCCTGTTCGCCACGCTTCACCGCGTCGTCAATGACCGGGTCGAGCGCTGAGTCGAGGAGGCAGTCGATCAGCGAGGACGGGGTGTAGTAGGAACCCGTGGTCTTTCGGGTATTGCCAGCTAGCTCGACGAGCTCGAAGGTGCGGTCCACTGCACTGTACTGCGGGACGAGTTCGAGCAGGGACTCGTAAATGGAGCCCAGTTCCTCGGCATCCAAGTGCCGGTAGTCGACCGCGCGCCAGCGCTTCGATCCCGCATCCCGTACCTGGGACAGGTGCCGTACTGCCGTCAGAAGGTACTCATTCGACAGGGACAAACCGTCCAGCGGGGCATCCGCAGGCTTGGCATCGAAGATGCCACCGAGGCCCGGCAGTCCGAGTTCCGGGCGGCCGTTCTCGTCACCCAGCGCGTCGAGGACGACCAACAGGGACTGCCACCGATCCCCGTGTGCGGTCCCGCGTCGCCGTCGAGCGTGTTCGCGGAGCCGGGCTGAGGAGAAGTAGGTGGCATACCGCTCACGCTCCTGCTCCCCCGCATCGGGAGCATGGAGAACGTCACGGTCCTCGGCGACGAAGAGAAAGAGCAGCCGATAGGCCAGACGCAGCAACGCGTTGTGCAGGTCCTGGGCCTTGAGGTTCTCGCGCAGAGCAGCGTTGTCGGGGTGGCGGAGGAAGCCCGTACCCAGGGTTGTGATGGCGTCCTGGACGCCCTTGCGGAGCTGGTCCAGGGCTCGAGTCCCGGAGGCGATGGCCTCCGTGCGCCACTTCTCCAGTCGACACGCCGAAGCCGCCGCGCCTTCCGCCACCTCGAACCGCGAGACGTGGAGGAGCCTGTACAGCAGCACGAACTCGCTGAACAGCTCCCCGTCGAAGATCGCCTCAAGGTCGAACTCCACGTACGACGCCGTCGCCAGCGCGCTGGAGTCGCGCAGCAACCGGAGCCGGCGGCCGTTGGAGAGCACACCCCACAGGTGCGCCTCAGTACGGTTGAGGCATTCCTGAAGCATCGACTGCGGCGGGACGGTGCCGGCGCCGCCGGGGCGCTTGTCGAGGTCGGTGTTCCAGGGCGTGAGGTGGATCAACGCGTGCTGCCAGCGGTGGCTGACGTCGAAGGTCTTCGCCGCGTCACTGTCGGCGGTGATACCGGCAGCACCAACCGCCGTCAGCCGCCCGAAGCCCAGCTCCGCGAACAGCGGCTCCAGCCACTGCGCGACCGCGAGTCCCGTCGGGTCGGCAGCCGGAGCGCCCGTCTCGGCATCCTCGGGGAGGCGCTTCCGAAGCTCACGCCAGACGCCCTTGAGGTAGTCCCAGTGGCGTTCGGCGTCATCACGCACCGACCGAGAGCCGATGACGCCGTAGTCGCCGGGC
Source organism: Kitasatospora sp. NPDC087314 (assembly GCF_044744365.1). NCBI lineage: Bacteria > Bacillati > Actinomycetota > Actinomycetes > Kitasatosporales > Streptomycetaceae > Kitasatospora > Kitasatospora sp. NPDC087314. Next base: position 366,823 of record NZ_JBIUYE010000005.1, on the reverse strand, counting down.
TTGGCGCCGGAGACGTCCTTGCCCTCAGCGATGCGAACCAGTATGTCGGCAGGCAGCAGCCCGCCCACCGTGTGGACGGCGGAGAAGACCTGGTTGCGGGTGGTGGCGGACATCAGGCGCTCTCTCCGGTCGACGTGTTCGCGGGCAGGTAGGCGTAGGCGCCGAGTACGTCGGCGGGCTGCTGCGCACGCACGCGCAGGCCTCGGACGATCTCGCCGGTGGCCTCGCGGACGCGGCGGTGGGAGGCGTCGAGGTCGGCGGCGAGCTGTTCGCCGTGTGCCTCCAGGTAGCCCTGGACGTCGGGGAGTTGACCCAGGATGCGGGTCATCGTCCGTTCCCCGAAGTGCACGTCGGTGTTGAGGGTGGCCTGGGCCCCGAGCAGGGCGAGAGCGTCGCCATCAGGCAGCCAGACGGCGTTCTTCGGCGCGCCCTGGAAGGCGAGCAGCCGGGCGTCCTCGGCGACGATCTGCTTGTCCCCGCTCCGCGAGGGCAGCGTCAGGTGGAACCGGTAGCGGACCAGCAGCAGTGTCGTCCGCACCGACACCGCGTCCGTCGTCACGACGCCGCAGCGACGGGCCGGTCGGCTGCCCTCGGCCAGCGTGTCGAGGGCGGCGTTGAGGACGTGGCCGGCAAGGGCTCCCACGACCGGGTCGGTGCGGACGAGCGCAGCCTCACCGCGACCGACCGCCGGGTCGGTGCGGAACGGGATCGGACGCCCGGTCTCGACCGCGTTCCCACCCACGACCGGTGCCAGGGCGTCGCGCAGCCCAGCCGGAGCACCGGAGACCTCCACCGTGAAGTCCCCGTCCTCGGTGTCCCGAAGGACGGCGCCGAGCGCGTTGAGGGAGTCCCGCACGAAGGTGCGGATCTCCCCCGCGCTCCCCAGGGCGTCACGGATCGCCGCGACCTCGCGCGCCACGTCCTGCGGGTGGATGGAGCGCTGGGCGAATCGCGACCGCGAGGTCTTCTCCCGCTCGGCGGCCGAGTTCCAGTCCTTCTCCAGCTCCGCGGCCTTCGCGTCGACCAGGTCATCGACCGCGAACAGCCCCTCCTGCTGCCCTTCCCTCCCCCGCAGCAGCAGCCACTCGACGATCGCGTCCGTCACCCCTGCCGAGGTCTCGTCCGGTACGGACACCGAGATGCCCAGGTCCTTCCTGATCTGCCGGTACTTCTTGATGAGGACTTCGAGCACCTTGCCGTCGATGCCGTTGTCGGCACCGTAGAGCGTTATGACGCGGACCTCGTCGCGCTTCTGCCCGTACCGGTCGACGCGCCCTTCGCGCTGGTCATGCCTGGTCGGGTTCCACGCGAGGTCGTAGTGGACGACCGCGTCGAAGTGGTGCTGGAGGTTGACGCCCTCCGAGAGGCAGTCGGTGGCGATCAGCACCCGGCGCGCCGCCAGGCTGTCCCCCGCCTCCTCCGCGAGCTTCTCGATGCGCTCGATGCGCTGCTGCGGCGAGAGGGTGCCGGTGACGGCGGCCACCGTGGCCTTGACACCTCCCTTCCCCTGGAGCGCCTCGGCGACGTACTCCGCCGTCGGGATGTAGCGGCAGAAGACGATCGGGTTGTAGCCGTCGGCCAGCAGCGCCTTCAGGTGCTTGATCAGGGCCTTGAGCTTGAGGTCGTGCTCCGTGCCCTCCAGCCCCGCGGCCCGCTCCGCGAGCGCCGCCAGCCGGGCGCCCGCGTCATCCGTCTCGGCGCCGGGGGCGACGTCCAGGCCCTCCAGGGTGTCGCTGTCGGCGGAGTCGCTGGTGAGCGGCGCGCCGAGCCTGTCCGCCTCCTCCGCGCTCGCGGCGACGGCGGTGGCGGAGCGGGTGGTCAGGGTCTGGGAGGCGGCACGCGGCGAGGAGACCAGTGAGCGCAGCAGGGCGATCGCGGACCACCAGGCGATGCGGGCCTCGCGCTTGCCCTTCACCCCGGCCGCCTCGACGCGGTCGCTCGCGTAGGCGATGGCGTCGTCGAGGAGGGCACGGTAGGCCGGGGAGAGCTTGTAGGTCTCGTCCTTGAAGTACCGGTCCGCCGGGAAGGCGGTCTTCTCGGCGAGGCTGTCGTCGCTGAGGCCGTCCTCCTTGGTCAGGTACTGCCTGATGTCGGCACGCTTGCGCTGGACGAAGTGCCGGGCGAGCAGTTCGCGCCCGCGCTTGCTGTCCAGGTCGACGGTGGCCAGCTCTGGCTTCACCAAACCAAGGAGGTTGCGGAAGGCGGACTCCTTTCCGCTGTGCGGGGTGGCGGTCACCAGCAGCAGGTGGGTGTCGACCTTCTCCGCCACCCGGCGCAGCAGCTCGTACCGCAGCTGATTCTGCGAGGAGCGGCCGCCGGGACCCGAAGCGTCATCGGCGGCGACGCACGTGTGGGCCTCGTCAACGATGACCAGGTCCGGGCAGTGCCGGACGAAGTCGTCTCGGTGGCGCGGGGACTTGATGAAGTCGGTGGAGACGACAACGTTCGGGTATCGGTCGAAGATCGACTGTCCGAGGTCCAGACCCCGCTCAAGGCGCGAAACCGTGGAGGAGAGCACGAGTTCGGCATCGATGCCGAACTTGCTGCGCAGCTCGGCCTGCCACTGCTCGGCCAGCGCAGGCGAGCAGAGCACGGCCAGCCCCTTTGCCTCCCCCTGGGCGAGCAACTCGCTAGCGATCAGGCCCGCCTCGACAGTCTTTCCGATACCGACATCGTCGGAGATCAACAGCCGGACGGTCTGCTGGCGCAGGGCCATCAACAGCGGAACGAGCTGGTACGCACGCGGCTCGACGGCAATGCCGGCCAGCGACCGGAACGGGCCGGCACCTGACCGGAAGCCGATCCGCAGGGCGGAGCGGAGCAGGCCGGCGGCGCGCTGGTCGCCGAGGTCGTCGGGCAAGGGGGGAGCGAACTCGGCGCCCTTGACGTCCTCGAAGGCCGGGAAGACGGCTGCGATGTCGTCGTCGGAGCCACCAAGGGGGCGCAGCACGAGCATGTCGGCGGCGCTCTCGGGCAGCACGACCCATTCGCGGCCGCGGGCGGTGACCAGGGAACCGGTGGAGTAGGTGGGTGTCATCAGGTGGATCCTCGTCGAGTGGTTCGTCGGTTCCGTTGATCAGCGCGTCGGGTGGGCGGTGCCAAAGTACCGGGGGTGCCGCGCGACGATGGCATCCCAGTCCCCGTCGGCGGGGAAGCGGATCACGTCCCAGGTGGCGTCGTAGAGGCGTTCCTCGGCGTCTTCGTCGCGCAGGGCCGTGGTCTCGGTGTCGTGGTCGTCGACGAAGACTGCGAGGTTGACCCCGGGGATCCGGTAGACGAAGTCCGCCATCGCGTTGGCCTCGGTGATCAGGGTCTGGGTCTCGTCGGGAAGGCGCAGGCCGCGATCCTTCAGCCACGTCACGAAGTCGCGCTCGAACGGAGTCAGCACGTCCACGGACTCCGCCACCTCGCCCGGCCCGTCCTCAGGCTCCAGGCTCGGCTCAGCAACCAGCCGGCGGAACTGCTCGCTGCGGGATTCGCCGCGCTCGTCGCGCTTCGCGGCGGCGGAGGCGAACCGCAGCAGCAGGGCAGCAATCGTGCGGCGGTCGATGAGCGCGTGGTTGAGCTGGTTGCCGTAGGTGAGAAGGCACTCGTAGCAGCCGCGCGCGCACTTGCGGTCCGGGTGGGGGCCGCCCTGGTCGACCCCGTCCTCATCGAAGTGGCAGATCTCCAGCGCCTGGCGGGCGGCCTTGGCGAGCGCGTCCTTCTCGGACTGCAGGCGACGGAGCACACCGGCCCCACCCTCGGCCGCCTCCGTGAACAGGAAGCGGTTGCGCGGGCCGTCGTTCGGCGGCAGGAGTTCGCTGTTGAGCTCGGAATCCTCCAGTTCGAAGGCAGCCTCGATGCCGCGCTCCAGGGCGTACATCAGCGTCAGCGCGATCGGCTCGGGCAGCGGCTCGTCGAGGGTGAGGACGAGGATGTTGCGGCGGTCCTCGACGTACGGGATGACGCGCTTCTTGCGGCGCTTCTCGTTGCCGTCGGAGTCGACGACCGGCAGCTCGCTGGAGTCACCGGAGGCGTCGGCCGCGTCGCGGTCGTTCATCCAGCGGCCGTCCGCGACGTCGAGCCAGTAGCCCGCCGGGTCGTCCTTCTTGGCGCGCAGCCGGCCCACGTTGGTGATCCGGACGGTCGCGGAGTCGCCGTAGGCCACCGCCGCGAGCGGACCGGAGCCATCGGTGACCCTGGCGTCCTGGCGGCCCTTGCGGGTGCCGTGGTCCTGGAACGCGTAGGAGGTCTCCAGCTTGTAGCCGGCCCGGCGCCGCTCCTCCTCGTCCGAGGAGATGCGTTCGCGGCGCTGGGTGTAGACGGTGTGCAGCTGGAGCAGGCCGTAGGTGGCCGCGCCGAGCGGCTCGTCGCACATCTGGCAGCGGTCCGCACGCTCGCGCGGGTCGTGGTGGTAGCCGCAGTGGTCGCAGCGGCGGGCCTCGCTGGTGGTGATGTCCCCGGAGGCGTCCGGCGGGAGCTGGATACGGGTGACCTGGTAGCGAGCGCCCTCGTGGTAGATCAGCGCCCCGGGTCCGAACTCGCGGATGGCGAGGAAGCGGGGGCGCTGCAGGTAGTCGCCCTCGCCCCGGCGGCGGCCGGTGGTGGGGATGTACGCGGCGAGCGGCAGGCGGGGGAAGGAGTACCCCGGCAGGAAGCCCTCGGACGCCAGGTACCGGTAGGGGTTGAAGTCGGAGAGGACGGACTTGCTCTCCGCGCTCTCGTTCTTCAGCAGGTTGAGCTGGGTCTCGGCCTCCCGCCGCCGGCCGACCGCGCGCCTGCGGTCGCCCTCGGTGAGGCTGTGGTCGAGGACCCGCTTGTTCTGGACGTACTGGTCGTCCAGCGCCGCCCGGTAGAGCTCGCGCCAGCGGTCGAAGGCGCGGTCGAACCGCTCGGCGACGGTACGCACCCGGTCCTCGATCCAGCGCTCGTCCCACCAGGTGGTCCGGGCGAACTCGGGCAGCAGGGGGCCGAGCACCTGGTAGGCGGCGACGACGGTACGAGTCTGGGCGTTGGCGTCCCGCGAGGCGGCATGGAGGTCGGGGTGCAGTTCGAGGGCCGGTTCGGGGCGGTCGCCGGTGTCGGGGTGGGAGATGTCGAGGACCTCGGTGATGGCCCGGCCGAGCTTCAGGCCGGCCTCGGCCAGCCAGATGCCCTGGACGTGAGAGAGGACGAGGTCCTCGTTGGCGAGATCGAGGCGCGGCGGCGCCACGGCGCCCGCCACCATGCGGTCGGAGTGGCGGAAGTAGTACTGGTCATGGCTGTTCCCGGTGGAGCAGTACGTGGTGACCAGGGCGGGCTGCCCGCTGCGGCCTGCCCGCCCGGAGCGCTGCGCGTAGTTGGCGGGCGTCGGCGGGACGTTGCGCATCATGACGGCGTTGAGCGAGGAGATGTCGACGCCCAGTTCCATCGTCGGCGAGCAGTAGAGCAGCTTCAACTCTGCCTTGCGGAAGGCTTCTTCGCGGTTCTCGCGCTCGGTCGGATCGACCTGGGCGGTGTGCTCGCGGGCGAAGAGCCCGGCCAGCTCGGTGGCCGCGTTGCGGTAGAGGTCGCGGAAGAAGGTGTTGACCCGGGGGCCGTCACCGCTGGCGTAGGTGCGGGTGAGCGGGTCGTGGGCGCCCCGCTCGCCCTTGCCGGCGCGCCAGACCAGGGTCTGCGCGGCCACCCGGTAGCCGGTGACGGCCGGCCCGGCGGAGTGACGGAAGCGGCCGGAGCGCTGCGGGGCCTGCGAGACCTCGCGGACCAGACCGGCCTTGGTCAGCACCTTCAGCAGCTGCTCGATGACGAGCTGGAGGTCGCCCTTGTCCAGCTCTCGGAAGGCCTTGTCCGTCCGGCGCAGGTACTTGCCGAACTTGCCCGCGGCGGACAGGAACAGGCCGGAGCGGTCCAGGCCGGGGCGGGAGGGCTGGGGGTAGGCGGTGCCGACCTTGGGGCTGTCGGACTTCGTCAGCACCCACGGGTCGATGAGACGTTCCTCGCTGGCCCGCTGGAGGGAGTCGAAATCGTCCCGGAAGTACTGCACGTCGATGGCGAGGGCGCGACGCATCTCGTCGAGGAGCGCCTTGGTGATCTCCGCGCGCAGGGCCGGGTCCGCGTCGCGCAGCGCCTGGTGCGCGCCGTCCCACCGCTCCTGGCGCTCGGCGACCCACTGGAGGTCCTGGTAGTCGATCTCCAGCAGGCCGGTCTGCTCCAGGTTGGGCATGGTGATGCGCCAGCCGCGTTCGAGATCCAGGTAGAGCCGGAAAGCGATCACGTCACGCAAGGTCTTCGCCGCGCTGCGGGCGAGGGCGGGCGGCAGGTCGGCCGCGTCGCCGGCGTAGTCGATCGGGGCCAGCGCGAGGGCGTTGGCGACCGCCGACGCCAGGTCCTCGTGGTGGATACCCTCCTCGCCGGCCTCGACGGCGGCCCGGTAGAGGGCACCGCGCACCTGGGTGATCTGCACGAAGTCGTTGAAGTGACCGGCCTGCAGGGAAGCGTCCTGCCGGTTGTCGACGAAGGTGAGAAGCTTGCGCGCTTCCTTGTCCAGGGCCTCCTCCGGCACCGACTTCAACGAGCGGACCACGGAAGCGGAGATCAGCGAGGTTGCCGAGGAGCGTCCCTCCTGGCCGAGGGTGGCGAGCTTGGCGAAGTCCCGGCCGCGGGTCTGCTCGTAGGAGACGCCGCAGTGCACGCAGAAGAGGAACGGGGAGGGGATGAACGCGGCCTTCAGGTCACCGTACCCCTCGGTGCCGTACGGATCGATGGTGACGGCTTGCGGCACGCGGTCGCGGTGAGACTTGCGGACGACCTCCTGGCCCCGGTCGTCGATCTCCAGCCAGGATTCGGGGAGCCTGCGGTCCGCGATCGCGGCCTCGGTGTCGTGGGGCCAGGGACGGTCGTGGTCGACGTACAGGTAGCCGTCGCCGTGACGGCCGCCGGTCGCCGAGGTGTCGCGGCGCGCCTCGTACCGGACCTCGCCGTCCTTCTCGGTGCGCCACACCGTCAGGTACTCCTGGCCGCACTCGCGGCAGAAGGCGAGCGGCATCAGCAACTTCCCACCGGAGTCAGGCTGTTCAAGCTGGTAGCCGCGGGTGAGGTGTCGACTGAGCTTGCCCTCCAGAGTGGTGTAGACGGTGTCGCCCTTGGAGAGGAACTGGTGCAGGCGGAAGGCGAACAGCGGCCGCTCGGTGACGGGGTGGTGAGCCTGTGAGCCCGCTTCCAACGCGGCCCTGATCGCGGCGGCGCACTGTTCGACGGGCACACCGCTCTGCTCGGCCAGCTCCGCCGCGGCTTCCTCGATCTTCGCGGGTTTCTGGCGGACGAGACGGTTGTCGGCCGGATCGGTGGCGAGTCCGAAACGGGTCTCGATCCAGCGCGCAAGGGGGTCGCGGACAAGATCGCCGTAGGCCCTCGGTGCAGCCGGGGCCCTGAGGCGCTCGGGCGAGACGGTCGCCGGCGCCTCGGCGGTGGCCCGCACCAGGGTCTCGCCGATGACGTGCCGGGGGTCGACCTTGACACCGAAGAGAGTCGAGGCGACATTCGCAACGACCTTCCGCTGATCCTCGACCGTGCCCTCCGTCGACATCGTCGCGGAGGTACCAACGCACTGGAGCCGGCCGGCCTGGCACGCCTCACGGACCCGGCGGATCAGCAGGGCCACATCCGCGCCCTGGCGGCCGCGGTAGGTGTGCAGTTCGTCGAAGACCAGGAACTCCAGCCCGCGAGCCATCTTGACGAGGCTCTTCCGATCGTCGGGCCGAGTGAGCATCAGCTCCAGCATCACGTAGTTGGTGAGCAGGATGTCCGGCGGGTTGTCGCGGATCTCCTTGCGAGCCGCATCGTCCTCCTGGCCGGTGTAGCGGGCGAAGGTGACGGGTTCCCGCCCCTCGCCGTAGCCGTCGCGGAGGTACTTCTCCAGCTCCTTGAGCTGGCTGTTGGCCAGGGCGTTCATCGGGTAGACGATGATCGCGCGGACTCGCTTGACGGCCGCCGGGCCCTCAGCCTTACGGTCCTTCAAGACCCTGTCGACGATCGGCACGATGTATCCGAGCGACTTCCCGGAGCCGGTCCCGGTGGTCAGCACGTACGAGGCGCGCGACTGCGCCGCGTCGATTGCCTCGCGCTGATGCTGATGCAAAGTCAGCGGGCGGCCATCGCAGACCGTCCCGCCCTTCGTCTTGTTCGCCTGGAAGATCCGCGCGCACTCCTTGTCCAACACGTCCTGACCCGCGAGCTCCAGAACAGTGCCACCGCCGGCGAAGAAGGGGTTCAAGGACAGCCACGGGTCCGGCCACTGGGACTTGGCGTCCAGGTCGTCCTCGACGAATGCGGCGATCCGATCGTCGCGAATGACCGTCCCGCCCTCGGTGAAGGAGCGATAATCCTTGATGAGCTCGCGGTGGACGCCGAAGACGTCCATACCCGTGGTGGTCGCGGGAGTTGCGGGCGCCTCTGCAGCGGGTGGCGCGGCCTGTGCGGGCTGTGCGGCACGCAGGGCTGAGACGGGATCGAACGCGCTCCAGGTGGGGAGCAGCGGGGCATCACCGTCCCGGTCGACGAGCGGGAGGAGGGCGTCGCGGACGGCGACGGCGTCGGCAGGGCGGTCAACGGGCTGCTTCGCCAGGAGACGGTCGACCAGGCGGGCCAGCTCCGCAGGCACGTCCTGCCGGATCAGGCGCACAGGAGTCGGGCTGTCCTCGATGTGCTTGCGCATCAGCTCGTAGGCCGCCTCGCCGACGAACGGAGCGACGCCGGTGAGCATTTCGAAGAGCAGACAGCCCAGGGCGTAGAGGTCGGCGGCCTGCGTCACCTGCTCGGCCTTGAACTGCTCGGGTGCCATGTACCGGGCGGTGCCGACCGCGACGCCGGTGCTGGTGAGCTTGGCATCCTCGGGGTCGTCGACGATCCGACCCATGCCGAAGTCGAGGACCTTGACCACGCCGCCCCTGGTGAGCATCACATTGGCAGGCTTGAGATCGCGGTGCACGATGCCGGCCGCATGCGCAGCGGAGAGTCCGTCGGCGATCTGGGCACCGATCGCGGCGACCCAGGCGACGGGGAGCTGCTCTTCCTCCGCGATCAGGTCGCGCAGGACCTCACCATCGAGGTACTCCATCGCGAGGTAGGGCAAGCCGCCGTGCTCCTCGTCCACGCCGCCGTCGATGAGGCGGCTGAGGTGGGGGTGCTCCAGGCGGCGCATGATGCGCACCTCGCGAGCGAAGCGCTCGACCGCCTTGGCATCCCCGTAGGTGTCGACAGCAGCACCGGAACGCCGGCGAAGGATCGTCTTGACGGCGACCACGCGGTCCAGGCCACCCTCGGGCGACATCGAGTCCTCGGCCTTGTGAACTTCCCCCATGTTGCCGGCACCGATCGCCCCCAAGAGACGGAACCGGCCACCGATCAGCTCCAGGCCCACTGCCACTCCTCCACACCCCTGATTTCGGAAGCGCCACGCCGCGCGCCACTCCCGCAAGCCGACGAAGGTCGCGGGCCGACGAGACAGGGCAGCGCCAAGAGAAACCGTACACGATTCCCCGGCAGACGTACACCGCACATTTGCTCGTTGACAGTGCTAACAGGCACTAGCTAACCTCTGCGTGTACGCCGGGCCGGCGGCCCACGTCGTTGCGCTTCCTGGGGCCGCTGTGCCTCACCTCCGTGTGAAGGGGTGGAAAAGTTGAACCACCAGGTCCCAAGCCTGAAGGCCGCCCTCGGCAGGCTGTACGCCGACCTTCAGACGAAACAGATACGCGGAGTCGTGCCCTACCAGGTCTTCCGCAGCGAGACCGAAGCACTCGGACTGAGCGAGGAGGCGCGCGGTCGGCTCGCCACTGCCCTCACAGCGATGAAACTCCCGATCGGCGAACCACCCCGCCCGGAAGCCGACCAGGCACCTGTACAGCAGCGGGCCGCTTCCCCGCGCACGGAGACGGCACGCCGGTTACTGGAGCGGTTCGCCGACACCGCAGGAATGGTCGACGCCCGGGCGTTGGAGGGCGTCGCCCGTCTGGCCGGCCTCTCCATGGCCGAGGCCAAGGAGCTCCGGTCCGGTGTCCAGGTGATCCCACCGCCTGGCAGCAACACGCCCGTCCCGGATCCGCGCGATACCGTCGGGGGAACTTCGCAGTCGGTCCCCGCCTCGACGGCGCCGGCCGCTGAGGGCAGCCTGGAGCGCGCCGTCACCGCGGCCCGCCGCGTACTGATCGATGACCGCTTCCTCCTCCGTCCGGCCAAGCGCATCCTCGGCGCGGACGAGGAGGTAGGCCTGACCGTGCTCCTGCGCGGCGGGGTGCGAAACGTGGGCATCGAACCGGCCGATGAGGACCTGGCCAGGCTCCCACCGGCGGACGAACGACGACGGGCCCGGGACTGTCTGATCCTGCACAACCTGGGCCTCGTCCACTCCCTCGCACGGCAGTTCACCGAGCAGGGGCTGGAGTACGAGGACCTCGTCCAGAGCGGCACGCTCGGGCTGATGCGGGCCGCCCGGAAGTTCGACCCGAGTATGGGCAACAAATTCTCCACCTACGCCACCACATGGGTCCGCCAGATGATCGGCCGGGCCATCGCCGACGAGGGCAGTGCCATCCGCGTCCCGGTGCACATGCACGAGGTCATGCAGAAGGTGGCTCGCGCCGAACGTGCCCTGCTCTCCCGAGGACTCCCCACCCGGGCTGCCGACGTGGCAGTGGCCTGCGACCTCCCGGTGACCACGGTCGACAAGGCCCGACGGCTCAGCCGCCGAACCGACTCACTGGACCGGATCATCGGCGACGGCGTCCACCTCGGCGATCTCATCGAAGCCCGTACCGCGATCCCGGGAGTGGAGGGCGCGGTCGTCGACGCCCTGACCGAAACGGAGCTGCGCGCGGCCATCGCCGCGCTGCCCGAGCGGTACGCCCACATCGTCACCCGGCGGTACGGGCTTGACGGAGAGGATCCGGCCACCCTGGACGAGCTCGGGAAAGACCTCGGGATCACCCGAGAACGAGTCCGCCAGTTGGAGGTGAAGGTCCGGCCCGTCCTGGAACTCGCCTTCACGGACCCCGCCGGTGTTCCGTACCTCACCCTGCGCCGGATGCTCACCGACAGGCAGGTCACCGCCGCGTCGTCCAACGCGGTTCAGGCGATCACGAAGGACCGTGCCAACCGGGACTGGTGTGCCGGCGTGAACGCCCTACAGGCGTTCCGCCAGCGCGAAGGAAGCCGGCTTCCCGAGCCCGACCACCAGGAGGGGGACTTCCGGCTGGGCCAGTGGGTCGATGAGCAGTACGAGAACGGCGGCCCCGACGGGGCCGGGCTGCCGACCCACCGCCGGATCGTCCTGGAGTCACTGGGCGTTCGGTGGTGGCAGCCGCCGGCCCCGCCCACCCGGGGACGGCCGCTTCCCCGCCCGACACCGCCGGCCCCGGCACCGTGCCTCGGCCACCCCTCAGCACCGGACACCGAGCGATAGAACGGACGACAGCGTGGAACCCAGGGACGAACTCGTTAGCTACCTCCGGCGCCAGCTCGTCGGCCCCGCCCACGGACCGGAGGAAGTCATCGAGGCTCCACCCGACCGCCAGTACCTGATGGGAACGCTCTACCCGCAGGACGCCGACCTCCAACAACGGCTCGCCATCGCCGCCGAGACCTTGGAAGGCCCCGGCACGGAGTCCGCCGCGAGCGACACCAACCCCTCCTCCGATCCCGTCCCCGAATCCAACTCGTGGCTGCCGTCTTCCCTCGGACTCAGCTTCTACACCGATGCGTCGACCATCGAGGTCCATTGCTCCGGGGCCCGGTACGCCACGCTCCACGGTGAGCACGGCCGCCAGTGGAAACGAACTCCGCTGGCGGACGAGCCACGCATCATCGGACCCGGGCAGAAAAAGATCACCGTTCTCGACGGCCGCGCCGAGATCCGGGTGCGACGACGTGGCTTCGGCCCCGGGCACCTGGTCACCATCGCTCTGGTCAACACGGCCCGTGCCGGCCAGACACTCGGCCGCGTCGCGCAGTGGGACCGCATGCTGTTCCAGGTGGGCCTGACCGCACGACCGCTGGACGGTTCGGTCCTCCAATACCCGAGCGTACGCCTGGCCAGCCGGGACCCGGAGGAGCAGGAACTCCGGCTCCAGTACCGGCACGTCCGCACCCACGCCGTCGGCCACGGCTGCGCCGTCGAGGAGGAGTCGGACGGCAGCGGCCGGATCACCGTCCTGCGGGCGGCCGTGATGCCGGAAGCCGAAGTGCCGGCCACCCGCGCGGCCGGGCTGGTCGACGCACCGGTACTGAACCTCCTGCACCTCGCCGATCCCGAGCTGCCCGTGGACCGGCTCCGCTCCGAGCTCGCGCTGTTCACCGCCGACTACCGTTCGTGGTACGAGGAGCAGTCCCGGACGGAGATTCCCACCTGGGGTCGCGAAGCCGCAGACCGCATTCTTGAACGCATCGGCTCGGCCGTCCGCCGGATGGAAGACGGCGTCCGCACGCTCTGCGATCCGTCCCGGCCCGAGCTGCTCCAGGCGTTCCGTACCGCCAATCACGCCATGGCCCTCCAGATGCGACACATCCGCTCCGACCAGGCCGGAGAACGCCGCAGCCGGAACGAGCCCGTGCTACTCGATCCCGCACCCGACGCCGGCGAGCACTGGCGCCCGTTCCAGCTCGCCTTCTTCCTGCTCGCGCTCGACGGAACCGTCGATCCCGGTCACCCCGACCGCGGGGTGACCGATCTGATCTGGTTCCCCACGGGCGGTGGCAAGACAGAGGCGTACCTCCTCCTCGCCTCCTTCGCGATGCTGCTGCGCCGCGGCGCGCCGAACGGCGGCGGAACCGCCGTACTGAGTCGCTACACCTTGAGCCTGCTCACCACCCAGCAGTTCCAGCGTGCCGCGACCACCCTGTGCGCCCTGGAGACCCTGCGTCGCTCAGCCCCGGACACCCTCGGCAGCGAACCGTTCTCGATCGGCCTCTGGGTCGGAGAAGCAACGTCACCGAATTCCTATGCCGCAGCCGAGAACCTCTTCGACGAGGTCCGCGCAGCCGCTCGCCCCGAGGACGTGTTCATCCTCGACCGGTGCCCGTGGTGCGGCACCCGCATCCTCCCATCCCACAAATCGTCCGACATCGGCGACTACGGGGTGCGCGCCACAGGTGACTCATTCACCTTCTTCTGCCCGCGCGAGGAGTGCGCCTTTCACGACGCACTCCCGGTAGCCGTGGTGGACCAACAGCTGTACGACCGGCCGCCGACCTTCGTCCTCGGCACCGTCGACAAATTCGCCCGCCTCGCCTGGGAGCCGCGAGCGGGTCGGCTCTTCGGGGCCGACACCGGCAACCTCCCTCCGTCGCTGATCATCCAGGACGAGCTGCACCTGCTGACCGGGCCGCTCGGCACGACGGTCGGACTCTACGAGGCGGCCGTGCTCGGCCTGTGCACCACGGCCGACGGGACGGGTCCCAAGGTAGTGGCCTCCACCGCCACCATCCGCCGCTCCGGCCCGCAGGTCCGCGCACTCTACGGGGGCGATGTACAGCTCTTCCCCCCGGCGGGCCTCGACGCCCGCCACTCGTACTTCGCCGAGCCCGACACGTCACGGCCCGGCCGCTGCTACGTCGGCGTGATGGCCCAGGGCCACACCGCAGGTCGTGCAGCCGTGACCACCACCGCCGCCATGCTCCAGGGCGCCTGGGAGCTTCCGGAGGAACACCGGGACGACTACTGGACCCTTGTCGCCTACCACCACAGCCTGCGTGAGCTGGGCCGCACGGTCACTGCGGCGGCCGACGACATTCCGGCACAGCTCGCCGGCCTGGACGGCGGAAGCGGTACACGCGAGTTGACCGACCGCCAGGTGCAGGAACTGACCAGTAACCTGCCGCGAACCGAACAGCCCGTCCTGCTCGACCGGTTGGAGCGGCCCTGGGACGACCCGCAGGCAGTGTCCTTCCTGCCGTGCACGAACATGCTGTCCGTCGGTGTGGACGTGAAGCGGCTCGCACTAATGCTCATGCAGGGGCAGCCGAAGACGACCGCCGAGTACATCCAGGCCACCAGTCGGGTAGGTCGCCACACCGTGCCCGGCCTCGTGGTCGCGTTCTTCAACGCGACCCGGCCGCGCGACCGCTCCCACTACGAGACCTTCGGCACTTACCACCGGTCGCTGTACCGGCACGTCGAGCCGACCAGTGTGACCCCGTGGTCGGTGCCCGCACGACGCCGCGCCCTCCACGCCGCACTGGTCATCCTGGTCCGCCACCGCCTCGGTCTGTCCGAGGAGAACCAGGCCGGCCGTCTCCCCGACGTGCTGCCGGCCGCCGAGGCCCTCGCCGAGGAGCTGGTGACCCGGGCCGTCGCGAGCGATCCACGCGCGGCCGACAGCATCCGGACGGAGATCGCCCAGCTGCTCAACGACTGGACCAACGCTGCTCGGGAGGCCTCCGCGGACGGCAAGGATCTCCACTACCGCAGCCAGGGCAAGGGGCAGGTGAACCTGCTGAAGGGGTTCGAGCAGTACGGCGGTCTCTGGGAGACCCCGAACTCGATGCGCAACGTCGACCGGGAGTGCCAAGTGACGGTGAAGGGAAGCGACCAGTGAGCCGACGACTGAGGGTCCGCCAAGCACAGACCGTACTTCCGTTCGGAGTCGGCGCCGTCCTGGACATCCAGGGCGAGTCGTTCGTCGCCACCGGCATCGGGGACTGGCCACGGCTCCGGCAACCCGTCGAGTCCCCGCGGCTCGCCGCCAAACTCGGCGTCACCGGCTTCTACGCGGCCCCCGCCGCGACGGACGACCGCTACGACCGGCAGGACGCGGCGGGCGCACCCTTCATCCGCTTCCCGGCCTGGCTGTTCTGCGGGTCGTGCCGACGCATGGTGCGCTGGCGCATCGCCGACGAGAAGCATGGCGTCCCACCACGCTGTCCCTCGTGTTCGCCGGTGCGGCAGCTCACACCGATGCGTTTCGTGCAGATCTGCGCCGCCGGCCATCTGGGAGACGTCGACTGGTGGTTCTGGGCCCACTCACGGCTCGACGCCGCCAGGCGTCAGGCCTGCGCCTCCCACGAGCAGCTGCGGTTCCGGGTCTCCGAGCGGGCGGCCGGTCTGGAAGCGCTCTCGGTCGAGTGCCGGGCGAAGGATTGTGGCGCTTCCCGGGACCTCCTGGACGTCCTCGGCACCCACGGCCTGCGCTGTTCGGGGCGCAACCCGTGGCAGCGGATCGGCGAGGCCACCTCCTGCGTGAAGCCCGTGCAGATCGTGCAGCGCACGGCAGGCAACCTCTACTACCCCGTCACGCACTCAGCCCTCGACATCCCGGAGGGCGACACCGCGGCCGTGACCGACCAGGACCTCACCGCCAAGGTGCTGGCGAACGATCTGTGGATCCCGCTGTGCCGGGCTTCCGAGGGGTCGAAGGCCGGAGTGTTCCGCGAGATGATCAAGGAGGACACCGGCGCCGACGACGCACTCCTGGACGCCCTCCTGGCGGAGGAGATGGGCGCCGCCCCGCCCCTGTTCGGTGAAGGTTCCGGCACCTCTGCGCGCCCGGACCTCAGCCAGGAGGAATGGGCCGCGTTCAATTCCCCGGCGCGCCCTGCCACCCGCGACTTCACGATCCGCGACACCACCCTCGGCCTCGCACACGAGACGGGCGGGCCCTGGGCCGAACTCCACCAGCGGATCGGGCGAGTCGTGCTCGCGGACCGGTTGCGCGAGGTCCGCGCCCTTTCCGGGTTCAGCCGGGTGTCACCGGACGCGGCCTTCGTACCCGCCGACACCGCGCGGCGGCTCAAATGGCTGCCCGCCGTCGAGGTCTTCGGTGAGGGCGTCTTCCTCACCCTCGACAAAGCCTGCCTCACGGAGTGGGAGCAGAACGAAGAGGTCCGCCGACGGGTCGCCGGGATGAGTGCGGACCTGGACGGATCCTTCCGCAAGGAGCAGCTGGCCGGACTGACCGGAACCGACCTGTCACCCCGCTTCGTGCTCCTGCACACGCTCGCCCACCTGCTCGTCCGCCAGCTCGCCTTCGAGTCCGGATACACGACGGCAAGCCTGCGTGAACGTGTGTACGCACGGCCCGAGCACGACCAGCACGGGATCCTCGTCTACACCGGAGCAGGCGACGCCGAGGGCACCCTTGGCGGGCTCGTCCAGCAAGGAGAGGCGCCGCACCTCGCCGAGACCCTGCTACGAATGATCGAGGCCGCCGCCTGGTGCTCCGCAGACCCGCTCTGCGCCGAACACACCGGCCAGGGCTTCGGCAACCTCAACCGAGCTGCCTGTCACGCCTGTTCCCTACTCCCGGAGACCAGCTGCGAGAGCGGCAACACCCTCCTCGACCGAGCGCTCCTCGTCGGGGGCGAACAGGTTCCCGGCTACTTCGAATCCGTCGTCTCCGCCGCACGCACTACCGCGGCCGCCGCACTGGAGTAGGCACCCTGCCATGACGCTCACCTATCTCGACCTCAGCCCTGCTCAGCGGGCCTCCCTGGACACCCTGCCGTTCGAGGGCAACCATCTGGTCAGCGGCCCGCCCGGCAGCGGGAAGAGCCTTCTTGCAGCCCAGCGCGCCCTCATGCTCGCACTCACCGGCACGCCGACCGTACTCCTCACCCGTTCCAACTTGCTGCGCCAAACACTCGCCCCGGTCGTTTCCGCCCTCGGCGCCGAGGACCACGGTGTACGCGTTGCCACGGCCCACGCCTGGCTCACCCACTGGTTCGGTGGCGATGCACCACGGACCGACGACGGCTGGTTCGACTGGGCCAGCTTCTATGAGCGTGCGGCCGTCACCGACCACGGGCCCGCCCCCACCCTCGTGGTCGACGAGGGACAGGACCTCCCGATCGGGTTCTACCGGCTCTGCCGCATTCTCGGCAGCCGTACAACGGTGTACGCCGACGAGTGCCAGCGCCTCACCGCCACCAACTCCACGATCTCCGAGATCTCCAGCAGCCTCGGCGGCTGCACCCACCACGAACTCGCAGGAAACCACCGCAACACCCGCCAAATCGCCGAGCTCGCCGCCCACTTCCACACCGGCGCCACCGCACCGCCACTTCCCGACCGACCCGGCCCGAATTCCCGCCTGCACCGCCTCGGCCGTCCCGATGCCGTAACCGATCTACTCATCGCCCTCGCCACACACCACCCCCGGTACAGCATCGGCGTCATTCTCGGCTCCACCCGGGCCCAGTCCGACCTGCTGACCCGCCTGGAACGCAAAGCCCCCCGACTGCGCCCCCAGCTCTACACCTCCCAGGCCACCCAGGGTCGTTACCGCACAGTCGACCTCACCCGCCCAGGCATCGTCATCGTCAACCGCGCCAGCGCCAAGGGGCTCGGCTTCGATACCGTCGTCGTCCCCGACACCCACACCGACAACGCCACCGACCCCAGCTCCACAGCACTGCGCATGACGTACTACGTGTTGGCAACCCGAGCCCGGCAGGAACTGCACTTCGGCTACGAGGGGAACGTCGAGCCGCCGGTACTCGCACCTGTGAGTCCGAACCTGCTGCTACGCGGTTGACCGCTCCCCTCAGCGCCGGCGCCCCCGCGCCTTCAGTGGCGTGGTGGGGAGATCGGGGGCGGGCAGGCGGGCGCCGTCGTAGCCGTGCACGTCACCGAAGCGGGAGGTGGCCATCCAGTCGTCGCGCGCCTGGGTGATCTCCTCGCCGGTGCGCCCGATGAAGTTCCACCACATGAGGATCTTCTCGTCGAAGGGTTCGCCGCCGAGGAGGAGGACGGCGGCGTCGGTGCGGGCGAGGAGGGGGAGTTCGGGGCGGCCGCAGCCGAGGTAGAGCATGGAGCCGGGTTCGACGCGGACGCCGTCGACGTCGATGCTGCCGGACATCGAGAGGACGGCGTACTCGAAGTCGGGGACGAGGGGGAGCTTGAGGTCGGCGCCCTCGGTGAGGGCGAGGTCGGCGCCGACGAGTGGGGTGTAGGCGGTGCCGGGGGAGGTGGCGGTGTCGAGGGTGCCCAGGATGACGGTGCCGCGCAGGCCGGGGGCGGTGACGACGGGCAGGTCGGCGTGGTGCTCGAAGGTGGGGGCGGTGTGCCGGTGGGCGTCCGGCAGGGCGACCCAGAGCTGGGCGCCGTGCAGGTAGCGGGCGTGCGGCTGCGGGGACTCCTCGGAGTGCGAGATCGCCCGGCCGGAGGTCATCAGGCCCAGTTCGTACGGGCGGACGGTCTGCAGGCTGCCGAGGCTGTCGCGGTGCAGCACCTCGCCCTGGTGCAGCCAGCTGACCGTCTGGAGACCCATGTGGGGGTGGGGCGGGACCTGCATGCCGGGCTCGTCGGCGATGTCGTCGGGGCCGTAGTGGTCGACGAAGCACCAGGCTCCGACCATCCGGCGGCCCAGGTTGGGGAGCAGCCGGCGGACCATCGTGCTTTCGCCGAGCTGGACTTGACGTCCGGCCAGCAGCTCCTTCACCGGTCCGGTCGCGGCCTCGTGGCCGCAGCTGGTCGGGGAGGGCTTGCGGTCGAGGTTGCTCATGTGCGGTTCCACCACCGTGCGGAGAGGGGGCCGGGCGAGGGGAGTTCGCCACTGATCATCCATGACGATCGGCGGATCCTCCACACCTCGCCGCGAAGCCCTTCCCCGGAACGCCCCTCGCCGGGGATGCCCCTCCCCGGGAGGCCGGAAGCCCCTCCCCGGGGACACCCCAACCGGAAGCCCCCGGTGGGCTCAGTGCTCGCAGGCCCACCAGGCGTCCGACGTGGCCTTGGCCGCGAGCTCCCGCAGGTTGCGCACGGCCTCGGCCGGGTCCTCGGCCCCGTACACCGCCGAGCCGGCCACGAACACGTCGGCGCCGGCCTCGGCGCAGCGCTCGATGGTGCTCGCGGAGACGCCGCCGTCGACCTGGAGCCACAGTTCCAGGTCGTGCTTGGCGATCAGCTCCCGGGTGCGGCGGATCTTCGGCAGCATGATGTCGAGGAACGCCTGGCCGCCGAAGCCGGGCTCGACGGTCATGATCAGCAGCATGTCGAGCTCGGGCAGCAGGTCCTCGTACGGCTCGATCGGTGTGCCCGGCTTGAGGGCCATGGAGGCGCGGGCGCCCTTGGCGCGGATCTCGCGGGCGAGCCGGACGGGCGCGGCGGCGGCCTCGACGTGGAAGGTGACGGAGCCGGCGCCGGCCTCGACGAACTGGGGGGCCCAGCGGTCCGGGTCCTCGATCATCAGGTGGCAGTCGAGCGGGATGTCGGTGGCGCGGGCGAGCGACTCGACGACCGGGACGCCCAGCGTCAGGTTGGGCACGAAGTGGTTGTCCATCACGTCGACGTGCAGCCAGTCCGAGCCCCTGACGGCCTCCGCCTCCTCGGCGAGCCGGGCGAAGTTCGCGGACAGGATGCTGGGGTTGATCTGCGCCATTACCGACTACCTTCACACGAGGGTTCACACGAGGGCTGCGGCGCCGCGGGGTCGGGCACCTCGTCCCATCATCTCGCGCCGCCGCCCCGCCGGGCGCACACCGTGACCACCGCGTGACCGTCATCACACCCGGTGCGGGGTTACCGCGACCGTCGCCGTGGTCATCAGCACTGGAGCGGCCCGCGCGCCCGACCCGTCGGCGCCGGTCGGGCCGCCCCGTCCAGGCCGGGTTCCCCCGCCCCTCTTCCGAGGAAGGTCCTTCGATGGCCGATCTCGTCCATCCCGCCCGTGCGCTGTGGTGGCTCTTCGAACCGGTGCACGCCGTCACCTACTTCCTGCCCGAGAGCCGCGAGGCCTTCGAGGCGGCCGGGCTGCGCGGCGGCTGGCGCGGCTACTTCGCCAGCCGCTCCGCGCCGCTGGGCGCGGTGGACGCGCCGCCGGTGATCGCCGCGTTCTTCAGCTTCTCCCCGGCGATGGTCGAGCGCGCCCTGCCGGAGGTGTGGACCCACGCCAGCCCCGACGAGGCGCTGGCCGCCCGACTGAAGGGCGCGTCGGCCGCGCTGGCCCGGCTGCTGGAGCACGTGGATCCGGGACAGGTCGAGCTGGCGGTGGAGGCCCTGGAGCGGGCCGCGGGCCGACTCGACTGCGTCGGCCGGGTGCTGGCCGCCGCCAACGCCGCGCTCCCCCGGCCCACCGGGCTGTACGAGCGGCTGTGGCAGGCCGCCACGGTGATGCGCGAGCACCGCGGGGACGGCCATGTGGCCGCGCTAGTGGCGGCCGGGCTGGACGGGTGCGAGGCGCTGGTGGTCCGGTGCGCGATGGACGTCCGGCGCGACCTGCTCCAGCCGATGCGCGGGTGGACGGACGAGGAGTGGGAGGCGGCCGCGGGGCGCCTGGTCGAGCGGGGCTGGCTGACGGCGGAGGGCTCGGTGACCGAACTCGGCCGGATCCGGCACCAGTCGCTGGAGGCCGCCACCGACCTGGCCGCCGCACGCGTCTGGGAGGACTACCCGCGCGCCGAACTCGACCGTCTGGCCGCCGCGTTGAAGCCGATCTCGGCACTCTGTCGCAGCGAGCTCCCGGTCAACCCGGTCGGCCTGCCGGACAACCCCTGACAGCTCCTGCCGGCCTCCGACGGCTCCTGTCGGCCTCCGACGGCTCCTGCCTCTGACGGCCTCCGCTCAGCCGCTACGCACCCGGCGGACCGAGGACGATCCCCCGGCCGGCGTAGAAACGCTCGAACGACCGCCACGGCACGTGCGCGAAGGACTGCGACTCCCCCGGGAAACCGGACGGGTTGTGGATCACCACCGCCGTGTCCGTGGCGCCCACCGCCAGCACCAGGTGCCCGCCCCGCCGGACCGGCGCCGGCCCCGTCGGCTCCCGGATCGCGGGATGCACCGACACCATCACCAGCCCCCCGCTGACCACCTCGGCCGCAAGCTCCACGGGCGCCAACTCCTGGGCCTGCGCGGCCAGCCCCCACCGCTGCCGGACGTAGGCGGCGAACGGCGTGTGGATCAGCCCGCGCAGGCTCTCGCCGTCCCGGACGTACGCCCCGGCCGCCACGCACTCCCCGGCGAGCGTGAGCGCCGGCGGCGCCAGGCCCCACCAGTGGTCGAGCGCCATCCGCAGGCAGGCCACCCCGCACAGGCGCCACGACCACCACGCGTACTCCTCCGGGGTGCCCGCGCCGGACTGCCCCCACCGCGGGTCCTCGGCCGCGTCGACCTGCCCGTCGATGATCGCCCGCACCAGCTCCGCCGACTCCCACTGCGCGTGGTACGGCACCTCGTGCACCACCGGCCCGCCCGTCGGCCCGCCCGTCGGCACCCCGCCATGCTGCTCCGCCATCCCCCGACGCTCTCACGCCGCGGCACCCGGCCGACTCACGACACTCCCTGAGTACCCGCACTCGGGTGCCCGCCCGGGCCGCCGCCCCCGGTGGGCGCGCCGCCCACCAGCGCCCTATTCGCCGGCCAGCGCCTATTCGCCCACCGCGCCGTCCCCCACCCGCTTCCCCGCCACGGCATCCTCCGCCACGCCGTCCCCCACGCGCTTCTCCGCCGCGGTCTCCGCGCCCGCGCCGCCCGTCCCGGTGGACCGGTAGGCCAGCCGCGCCGCCGCGTGCCGCCCGCGCGCCTCGATCGGCAGGGAGCCGGTGGCGCCGGCGAGGCCGAACGGCGGCATGTCGAAGTAGATCGACTCGTAGCCGCCCTCCGGCACGACGTACGTCTCGTGCCACAGCCCGACGTGCTGGCGGATCTTCCCCTCCCGCATCTTGCGGTTGGCGATGCCCCACACGGTGTGGTGGAAGCCGTCCGGCGCGCTCGCGTAGCCGTACAGCTTCTCCTTCGACTCCCAGTACTGCACGACGTAGTACGTGCGCGGCGAGGCGGTGAGCAGGATCCGCCCGCGCAGGCCGCGTTCGGGGCTGCGCCCGAGTTCGTACAGCATCCGGAACATCGCGTACATCACCGGGCCCCAGTGGTGGACGGCCCAGAAGCGGTTGATCCGCATGCCGATCAGCAGCACCACGGTGTCGCCGGTGGCGCCCGCGGTGGTGTAGCCCGGCGTCGGCTTGGCGAACATCGATCGGACGAACGTCGTTCCCCTGGACATCTCGGCCTCCCACACCCATCCCATGTAAGCGGTGATTACATCAGGGCCGGGAAACCCGGTCAAGGCTCCTGACGCGCACAAATCGGTTACTGCGACGGGTGGTTGGCGGATCTGCCGGCCACACCCTGACCGAAGGTGTCCAGCACCTTCCCGGCCAACTCCTCCGCCCGCTCCCCCGGCAGATAACCGTCCACGATCATCTGCGCCAGGCCGTACACCAGCGCCTGCCCGGCCAGCCCCACCAGCACCGGATCCCCCGGACGCAGCCGGCCGGCCTCCTGATCCGCCACGATCAGGCCGGTGAACGCCCGGTCCATACCGTCCAGTTGCTCCCGCAACTCCGGCTCCCGGGAGGCCGTGAACACCCGCGAACGCAACAACTCGAACCGGTACGGGTGGTGCAGCGCGTACCGGACGAAGCCGAGCCCGATCGCCCGCATCACCGACCCCTCGGCCGGCTCCACCGCCGCCGCCTCGCCCTCCTGCCACCGCGCGAAGTCGGCCAGCACCCGGTCCGCCACCGCCGTCAACAGCGCCTGCCGGTCCGCGAAATGACGAAACGGCGCCCCCGCCGACACCCCGGCCCGCCGCGCCACCTCCCGCATACTCACCTTCTCCTGCCCGCACTCGTCCAGCAGCTCGCACGCCGCCTCGACCAGCGCCTCCGGCAGGGATCCGTGATGGTACGAGCTGCGCTCGCCAGGCCGTTCCGTCATGCCTGCCTTGCTACCACAGCAGACCGCCCCACCAGGACACCGTCACCCACCGATCGGAGCCCCATGCCCATGCCCATGCCCGTGCCCACCCCGACCCCCATCCCCCACCTCCCGTGGCACCACCATCGGATCCTGCAGCCGACCCCTTCCGAGCCCCTGCCTATCCTGTCCAGATGATCACTCCGATTGAACTCGTCATATTCGACTGCGACGGCGTGCTCGTCGACAGCGAACGAATCGCCGTGCGCGTGCAGGTCGCGGTGGGTGCCGAGTTGGGGTGGCCGCTGACGGAAGCCGAAGTCCTGGAAAAGTTCATCGGCCGGTCAAGCTCGTCCATCGGCGAGCAGATCGCCACCCGCCTGGGAGCGAGTCGGGCTGCTGCCTGGCAGGAGAGGTTCGAGCAACTCCATCGCGAGGCCGTCGATGCCGAACTCACCCCGGTCGACGGCATTCGCGAAGCGCTCGACGCCATCGCGCTTCCCACCTGCGTGGCGTCAAGCGGCAGTCACGACAAGATGCGCCACACCCTTGGCCACACCGGGATCTACCAGTACTTCGAGGGCCGCATCTTCAGTGCCGGCGAGGTCGCGCACGGCAAGCCCGCCCCTGATCTCTTCCTCCACGCGGCTCAGCGGATGGGTGTCGAACCCTCAGCCTGCATCGTCGTCGAAGACAGCACGTACGGGGTCCAAGCCGCCCGCGCGGCCGGTATGCGGTCGCTCGGCTATGCCGGCGGCCTGACGCCCGCCCAGTGGCTCGAAGGCCCGAACACCGTGGTGTTCGACGACATGCGCAGGCTGCCAATGCTCCTCTCCGAAGCCTGACCGATCATCAGCCGGGCCACGTGACGTCCATCACTCACTGGCTCCTCGAATGCAACACGCCCCGTCGAGACGGCCGCGAACCGTGTCGTCGGCGCCCAGCTGATCAATAGCCACACGGGATGCATGTCGCAGGCCAGGCCCTGCACTGGTTCGCTCTGGGGGTGGCGGCCACTCTGCTTGCCATGGTCCCGTGACTCGGACGTCAACGGCGTTGGTGTGGGCTGATATCGGCAACCTTGCCGATGTGCCGCCTTCCTTGGCTGGCCCGGCATGCGCGCGGGCAAGTCGCGGTTGCAGGCCGCCCGCGCGCGGGAGGGCTGATACTCCCCGGCGGTCCCGTCGCAAACTCAACTGGACGGTGTGACCGGGGGCCACATGCCGAGCCACTGCTCGGCGCCCCAGGCCTCGAACCGCTCCACCTCGGTGAACCCCAGCTTCGCCGCGAGGAGCATCGAGCCGACGTTGGCGCGGGGATCGGTCTTACCCGGCTGCCAGCTGCGGGGGCATTTCGCCTCCGAGTAGGCCGATCAACTGGGCGAGCAGAGCGTCGAGTTCGCGACCGACGTCGGAGATCCGCCCGTCGTGGTAGCTGTCGAACAGCAGGCTCGGCTGGTCGACCGCCAGTTTCGTGTCGCCGTCGGGGTCGGCGTAGAGGAGAGTGCGCAGCGGCGCGTGCAGCATGACCGACGGGTCGTGGCGGAACATGCGTTCGGCGATGGTGTGGTTGCCCATCAGGTACTGCGTGGCCTTCCAGGGGGAGGGCGATCCGGCCATCAGGGCGGTGAGGTCGCCGCGGTGGTAGCGCATGAACCCGTACGGGGCGTTGATCTCGGCGAGTTCGAGCGTGGCTCGCCAGGAGTCCATCTGGAAGAAGCGGGCCTGATCGACCTCCGGGACCAGGGTCTCGTACTGCTCGCGGGCCGTGTCGTACGGCTGTGGGAGCGCCACGACGAGGCGCCGTGCGGGGTGGTCGACGCTCGTGGTGTGCGTGGTCATGGCTGTGCCTCCTCCGTGCCGGAGCGGACCAGTTCCACGTTGTGGATGTCGAGGGTGATGGACGGCAGGTTGAGGTTCACGCTGTCGGCGGGATTGCGGCGGAAGACTCGCCGACGGGTCGCCACCAGCAGGCCGTCGAAGGACCTGTGGCGGCTGGTGTAGCGGCCGACCAGTGTGCTGCCGTTGATTTCGACGACGTAGTCCGTGCGTCGTCGCATGCCGAGGGTGTCGAAGTAGAACACCTGGTCGGGATTGTGGGTGGCGATCTCGGCCAGCCCTTCGATGCCCAGATCGGGCCCCCGATCGAGATGTCGACCTTCAGTCCGCGCACGGTGTTCCACAGTTCGTGGCCGCCGGCCGTGGCGATGGCCAGGTCGAGCAGTTCGTCGGTCATCGACCACGCTCCTCCAGTGGTGTGCGCCTCCACCAAGGTTGACCGAAGCTCTTGACTGTCGCACGCGGCGCCGAACGTCAGCCGTCCCGGGGCCGGGTTCCCGAGCGGTGGGGTGGCGCCCTTGCTGTCCCAGCACTGGCACGGATCGGTTCGCCCCGCAAGTCGGGTTGGAGTTGCGACGTGGATCGAGTACCCGCAGGCTGTTTATCTGGTACGCGGCCATGATGACGCGAAGAGAGACCGGCTTCGCAGTCCCCGTCGTCGCCTCGCAGTCCCCCTCGGACTCCGCGGCAGATGTCCTCTCGGCGGCACGTGCCACGGACTCTCCTCTCGATCCGCTCTCCGCTGACCACCTGGTCCGCAGTGGCCCAAGTGATGCACCCGAATGGTCCGAGCATCCGACATGACCACCGGTTGCCACAGCCTGCCACCAGCGAGAAGGAGCCACCGAACATGAACGGAAAGCAGAAGACACTCGCCATCCTGACGGGAACCGTGCTGGCGGCCGGACTCACCAGCCCGGCCTTCGGGGCCGCCTCCCCCGCTGCTCAGTCACCGACCGCGAGCGCCACCGCTGCGGGGACCGGGACGTCGGTCGTGGACTGGAACCGCGCGCTCATCACCATCCTGAGCGATCCCAAGGCCCAGCCGCCCACCGTCCACCCCACGCGCAGCTTCGCGCTCCTCCAGGCCGCCGAGTACGACGCGGTGGCATCGATCACCCGGACCGATCCCGCCTACCTGTTCTCGGTGCCGGCGCCGCAAGGCGCCCGTGCGGACGTCGCAGCCGACCAGGCAGCCCACGACGTACTGGTCGCGCTGTACCCGGCCGAGCGCGCGAGCGTGGACCAGCAGCTGAGCAGCCAGCTGTCCGCGATCACCGACGGCGCCGACAAACAGGCGGGCGTCACCGTGGGAGCAGCCGTCGCCGGCAAACTGATCAGCCTGCGGTCCGATGACGGGTCCTCGGCCACGCCACCGCCGTTCACCCCGGGAACCGCCCCCGGCGACTACCGGCTCACACCGCCCGACTTCCCCGCACCGGTGTTCACCAACTGGGGCTCGGTCAAACCGTTCGTGCTGACGAGCGGAAGCCAGTTCCGCCCGGCCGCGCCGCCGGCCGTGGGCACCCCCGAGTACGCCGCCGCCCTGAACGAGGTCAAGATCCTGGGGAGCAAGACCAGTACCACCCGCACCGCCGATCAGACCGCGGCCGCGACGTTCTGGGCGGCAGCACCCGTCTGGAACGTCTGGAACCAGGTCGCGCAGGACCTCGTCACCTCCCAGAACGCGAGCCTGGAGCAGGCGGTGAAGGTCTTCGCCCGGCTCGACCTGTCGCTCGCCGACACCGCGATCGCGATGTACGACGCCAAGTACGCCTACCACGTGTGGCGGCCGGTCACCGCCATCCAGCTCGGCGACACGCACTACAACCCGGGCATCGTCGGCGATCCCAACTGGACTCCCCTCCTGCCGACCGCCCCGGACCCGTCCTACCCCGGCGCCCACGGCGCTCTCAGCCAGGCCGCGGCGACGACGCTCGCCGGATTCTACGGCGCACAGCACCAGCTCACGGTGACCTCGAAGGGCGTCACCCGAACCTTCGCCGGCTTCCAGGACGCCGCCACCGAAGCGTGGCTCAGCCGGATCTGGTCCGGCCAGCACACCTCCATCGACAACAGTGCCGGTCAGCAACTCGGCAAGCAGGTGGCCAATTTCGTGGCACAGCATCTCTGATCGCCCGCACGGGCACCCGCACGGCGTGAACGCCCTGTGGTGAGCAGGCGCCGGTGGGATCGGGGGTTGGCGAAAGGCCCACAGGGACCGGAACCGGATCTCCCGCGACTCACACATGAAAGGTCACGACCATGAACAGGCTGGACGGCAAGGTCGCCCTCGTCACCGGCGGCAGCAGCGGTATCGGACTCGCGATCGCACGGAGGTTCGTGGAGGAAGGGGCCTACGTGTTCATCACCGGGCGGCGCCAGCCCGAACTGGACCGGGCAAAGGACGGGATCGGCAGGAACGTCACGGCGGTTCGGGGCGACGTCACCGTCCCCGCCGACCTCGGCCGACTCTTCCGGACCATCGAGAAGGAGAAGGGGAAGATCGACGTCGTCGTCGCCAACTCGGGCCTGGTCGCCCCGCAGGAGTTCGGCCGGATCACCGAAGAGGGCTTCGACCGCACCTTCGACCTCAACGCCCGTGGCACGCTCTTCACCGCCCAGGAAGCGCTGCCGCTGATGAAGGACGGCGGCTCGATCATCCTCGTCGGATCGATCGCCGCCTACACCGGCTTCAAGGGGTACACCACCTACAGCGCCACCAAGGCCGCCGTGCGCTCCTACGCCCGCACCTGGACCAAGGAGCTGGGGAACCGCGGCATCCGGGTCAACACCCTCAGCCCCGGCCCGATCGACACTCCGATTATGGACAGCCAAGCAGACTCGAAGGAAGGCGCGGACGCGATCAGAGCAGCCTTCACATCACTCATCCCCCTCGGACGCATGGGACGACCCGAGGAGGTCGCCGCGGCCGCCCTCTTCCTCGCATCCGATGAGAGCAGCTTCTGTGCGGGCATGGACCTGAGCGTCGACGGCGGCATGGCTCAGGTCTGAGGCCGCCACGCGGCATCCCCGGTCACAGTCGCGGGGATGCCCTGTGGCGGCGGGCGCCGCCGCGCCGGCGGGCGGTTTAAGAGGCTCCGCCAGTAGGCGCTGAAGTGAGTGGCGGTAGCAGGGCAGGAACGGTTCGCCCAATCATGGAGGTCTCTACGCTTCATGATCACCGGGGGATCCGTGCTTGCCGTCCCATCATGCATTCTGGACCCGATTCATGACCGGTTCCTCGCGTTGTTGCCGGTGCGGGAGGACCGCCGTCCGTGGGGCTGCCACAACCCGCGCATCAGTGACGCGGTGGTCTTCGACCGTCTGGTGCAGGTCCTGGTCTTCGGCTGCGGATACGAGCGGGTGGCCGACAGTTCCTGCTCCGCCACCACCCTGCGCCGTCGACGCGACGAATGGATCGCCGTCGGCGCGATGGAGACCCTGCGCCTGCTCGTCCTCGCCTGCTATGACCGGATGATCGGCCTCGAACTCGACCAGCTGTCCGCCGACGGCTATATCGCATCAAACGCTTGGGACACCCGCCCACCAAGCCCCCGCATCCGATGACCCACGCGGCGGACGCAGACTGGCAGTCGGTCGCCCGACACTGCGGGGCGGCGGGCCTCATCGCGTTGACGGTGACCGTCACACGGTCACCGCGGGTACGCCGTCCGGGCGGTCGGCGAGCAGGGCCGCGATGTGGTCCGCGCAGCGAAGGGCCGCCGTGGCCATGGCGTTCCTGGTCATCCCGGCGACATGTGGGGTCAGCAGGGCGTTCGGCAGACCGAAGAGCGGCGAGGCGAAGGCGGCGTGCTCGTGCTCGAAGGCGTCGAAGTCGGTGAAGTCCACCCGGCCGGCCCAGGCAGCCCTCGTCCCGGCGTGATCGGCCACCCGCCGGAGGTTCAGCGTGACAGCCAGCCCGTGGCCGAGCAGACGCTCCCTGACCGGCGGGCGCACCGACAGCTGCAGGACCCTCGGTAGAGTCTGGGCAATGACAGGGAACCGAGGCCGCTGGTCAAAGATCGACCAGGATCGTGGCATCGAGGACGTGACGCTCCTCATCCTGGAATGGCTGGGCGAACAGGGCGTGAAGCCATGATCAGGGTGGACGCCGAGAGGGTGGCCGACAACGCGCCGGCGTGGACATTCGCCGCCGGCGGCGGTCCCTTGGAGCATGGCATGCGTGCTGACGGGAGGACCGTGCAGCAATGCATGTCCGCCGCGCTGTCCCAGCTGCGCGAGGCCGGGCTGTCGGTTCCGTTTTGATCTTCGTCTTTACTCGCCTCTGACGTCGATCATGACGTTGGTCTCTGAGCGGGTGGGCCGGGCACCGGGGGCGGTGGCCCACCCGGTGCCCGGCCGGGGGTGCGGTTACCAGGCGTAGTCCTCGGGGGCCGGTTGGTGGCCGGGGAAGAGTTCGTCGAGGCGGTCGAGGGTCTTCTGGTCGAGCTTCAGGTCGAGTGCGGCGACGGCCGCGTCGAGGTGGGCGGGGGTGCGCGGGCCGATGATGGGGGCGGTGACGGCGGGGCGGGTGAGGAGCCAGGCGAGGCCGAGGTCGGCGGGGTCGGTGCCGAGGTCGGCGGCGAGGTCCTCGTAGGCCTGGATGCGGTCGCGGTGGGTGGCGAGGAGGCCGTCGGTCTGGGGCAGGGCGCCGCGGACGCGGGTGCCTTCGCGTTCCTTGCGGAGGATGCCGCCGAGGAGGCCGCTGCGCAGCGGGGACCACGGCAGCAGGCCGAGCCCGTAGTGCTGGAGGGCGGGGATGACCTCCAGTTCGATGGTGCGGTCGAGCAGGTTGTAGAGGGACTGCTCGCTCACCAGGCCGAGGAAGTGGCGGGAGCGGGCGGTCTCCTGGGCCTGGGCGATGTGCCAGCCGGCGAAGTTGCTGGAGCCGACGTAGATGATCTTGCCCTGGGCGACCAGGACCTCCATCGCCTGCCAGATCTCCTCCCAGGGCGTGTCCCGGTCGATGTGGTGCATCTGGTAGAGGTCGATGTGGTCGGTGTTCAGGCGCCGCAGGCTGGCCTCGACGGCCCTGCGGATGGCGAGCGCGGAGAGCTTGCCCTCGTTGGGCCAGTCGCCCATCGCCCCGTAGACCTTGGTGGCGAGGACGGTGCGTTCGCGGCGGCCGCCGCCCTGGGCGAACCAGCGGCCGATGATCTCCTCGGTGCGGCCCTTGAGGTTGCCCTCGCTGTCGCGGCCGTAGGCGTTGGCGGTGTCGAAGAAGTTGATGCCCCGCTCGTGGGCGGTGTCCATGATGCGGTGGGCCTCGGACTCCTCGGTGTGGGGGCCGAAGTTCATGGTGCCCAGGCAGAGTCGGGAGACGGTCAGGCCGGTGCGGCCGAGGTGGGTGAACTCCATGGCGCCCACCTTCGGTCGCACCGGCGTCGATGTCCAGCACATTCCGTCAGCCGAACCGAGTCGGACGGGATCGCCGGATTCCGGCCCGCTCAGCGCCCGTGCGTGGCGAACTTCCGTACGGCGAGCGGCCCGCAGAGCGCGAGCAGCAGGGCGCTCCAGAGCAGGCCGGCCAGGACGGCGTGCTGCATGGGCCAGGCGTCGCCCGCCGCGGAGGGGTTGCCGAAGAGTTCGCGGCAGGCCTGGACGACGGAGCTGACCGGGTTCCAGTCGGCGACGACCCGCAGCCAGCCGGGCATGCCGCCGGTGGGCACGTAGGCGTTGGTGACCATCGCCACCGGGAAGACGGCGACGGAGAGTTGGCCGGCGGCCTCCTCCTTGCCGACCGCCAGGCCGAGGCAGGTACCGACCCAGGTCATCACGAAGCGGAAGAGCAGCAGCAGTGCGAACGCGCCCGCCGCGTCGGCGGCACCGCCCCGGACGCGCCAGCCGGCGGCGAGCCCGACGAGGGCCAGCAGGGCCAGCACGACGACGCTGACCAGCAGGTCGGCGAGGGTCTGCCCGAGCAGCAGACCGGTGCGGGAGACGGGCATGGAACGCAGCCGGTCGGTGACACCGCGTCCGACGTCACGGGCGGCGCCGACCATGGTGGGCATGATGCCGTTGGTGGCGACCATGGCGAACAGGCCGGGCATCAGGAACTCGCGGTAGTCGCCGCCGCCCGGGATCCGCATCGCGCTGCCGAAGACGTACCCGAAGACCACCACCATGATCACCGGGACGCCCAACGAGGCGGCCAACAGGCCCGGCGAATGGCGGTAGTTGAGGAGGATGCGGAGCATCGACGTCCAGGCGTCGGCGGCCAGCCGGGCGGGGCGGGACGGCATCGGCGCGGGTGCGTACACGGCGGCCATCAGGAGGCCCTCCCTACGGTGGTGGCGGACTCCCGGGTGAGAGCGAGGAACACGTCGTCCAGCGACGGGGCCCGTACGGCGGCGTCCTCGGCGGTGATCCCGGCGGCGTCCAACTCCCGCACCAGCGCGGGCAGCAGGACCGGGACGCCGGGCCGCGTCAGCACGGTGACGGTCCGTTCGGCAAGGTCCACCCGGGCGTCCCCGCCGGAGAGCGCGGACAGCACCACGGCGGCGGAGGCGAGTTGCTCCGGCTCCGCGAGGGTGACGGACAACTGGCTGCCGATCGCCGCCTTGAGCCGGGCCGGTGGGCCGGTGGCGATGGCGGCGCCGTGGTCGACGACCACGATGTCGTCGGCGAGCCGGTCGGCCTCCTCCAGGTACTGGGTGGTGAGCAGCACGGTGGTGCCGCCGTCGGCCAACTCCTTGACGGTGTCCCAGATCTCCTGACGGCTGCGCGGGTCGAGCCCGGTGGTGGGCTCGTCCAGGAAGAGCACCGGCGGGCTGGTGACCAGGCTGGCGATGAGGTCGAGGCGCCGGCGCATGCCGCCGGAGTAGGTGCGGACGAGCCGGTCGCCGGCCCCGGTCAGGTCGAAGCGTTCGAGCAGTTCGTCGGCGCGGGCCCGGGCACGGCGGGCGCCGAGGTGGTGCAGCCGTCCGAGCAGGTGGAGGTTGTCGCGACCGGTGATGCCCTCGTCGACGGCGGCGTGCTGCCCGGCGAGGCCGATGGCCCGGCGGACGTCCTCGGCGGCGCGGACGACGTCGTGGCCGGCGACCCGGGCGGTGCCCCGGTCGGGGGCGACCAGGGTGGCGAGGACACGGACGGCGGTGGTCTTGCCGGCGCCGTTGGGGCCGAGCAGCCCGCACACGGCGCCGGCGGGGACGGCGAGGTCGAGGCCGCGGAGCGCCTCGGTGGACCCGAATCGTTTCTCCACGCCCGCCATCTCGATGGCGGGCCGGGCGGTGTCGGACATGGCTCTGCCCCTTCACTAGGTACAGCGTACGTAGAAGCGCGCGCAAGCGCATCGTACTACGTACGCCGTACGTATCTAAAATGGGAGGCCGAGGTGATCTTCCGTGCCGTCCAGCAAGCCCCCCAGCAGCCAGCGCCCGGCCGCCCCCGAGGCGCCCGAACTGATCTGGCTGCGCCCCGAGCGCACCGGCCGCGGGCCGAAGCCGGCCCACAGCCGGACGTCCATCGCGGCCGCGGCCGTCGAGATCGCCGACGCGGAGGGCCTGGAGGCCGTCTCCATGCGCCGGGTCGCGGCCGCCCTCGGGGCGGGCACCATGTCGCTCTACAACTACGTGCCGAAGAAGGAGCACCTGCTCGACCTCATGCTCGACGCGGCCGTCGCCGAGTACGACTACGCCGCCCTCGCCCCCACCGGCGACTGCCGTGCCGACCTAGCCCGCCTCGGCCACCAGCAGCTCGGCCTCTGCCGCCGCCACCCCTGGCTGCCCGCCCTGGTCATCTCCCGCCCGGGCATCGGGCCCAACGCGTTGCGCTACACCGACCACTTCCTCGCCGTCACCGCACCCACCGGCCTGGGCGGCGGAGCCCGGATGGAGGCCATGGCCCTGTTCAACGGCTTCATCTGCCAGTACGCCCAGTACGAGCAGTCGGCGGCTGCGGGCGCCAAGTGGCAGACGGAGCTGGTCGGTTACCTCGCCCGGGCCGCCATGAGCGGCGAATACCCGCACCTGGCACAGGCGTTCGCGACGTCCGGACCGCCCGGCGATCCGGACACCGCCTTCGACCGCGCACTGGACCGGGTGATCACCGCCATCCTGGCCCCGCCGACGCCCCGCTAGCGAACACCCCGCCAGCGAACGCCCCACCAACCGACGCCCCGCCAGCGGGCGCGGCCCTCCGGCCGCGCCCGCCGACACCCGCTGCTCACCCCCCGAACGCCGCCCGCGGCAGCACCGCCACCACCCGCCCGTCGACCAGCACCACCGCAGCCTCGTGCGCACCCCCCAGCACCGCCCGCGCCTCGGCCGGCGACTGCCCGACGCCCACCGCAGGCAGCACCGGCCCGATCAGCGCGCCCAGCGGATCGCCCGGCTTGGCACCGCCGTCCGAGATCGCCGCCGCCAGCACCGCCCGCGACACCGAGCCGACCACCTCCGTCGCGCTCACCCCGTACGGCCTCACCGACCGCGCCAGCACCACCGGCGCCACCCCGCCGGGAGCGGCGCGCAGCGCCTCCAGCGCCTCGCCGACCGTCCAGCCGGCGTCGACCGCGACCAGCGGGCCGACCCCGTCGAGCAGCGGCCGGAGGCCGTCCGCCTCCTCCAGGAAGCCCCACTGCCGCATCCAGTCGTCGCTGTGCACCTTGGAGAGGTAGGACCGCCCCGAGTCCGGCAGCAGCACCACGACCAGGTCGTCCGGCCCGAGGCGCCGCGCCACCCGCAGCGCCGCCGCCACCGCCGTGCCCGAGGAGGGCCCGGCCAGGATGCCCTCCTCGCGGGCGAGCCGGCGCGCCGTCAGCAGCGACTCGCGGTCCGGGATGCGCTCGAAGGCGTCCACCGCGTCCGACCGGTAGGCCTGCGGCCAGCGGTCCTCGACGGTGTCGGGGTGGAGGAAGTGCCCGATGCTCTCGACGAACCACGGACTGCCGTCCCCACCCCCGTACATCGAGGACTCCGGGTCCGCGCCGACCACGGTCACCGAGCCGCCGGACACCTGCTTGAGGTAGCCGCCGTTGCCGGTGATGGTCCCGCCGGTGCCGACGCCCGCGACGAAGTGGGTCACCCGGCCGCCGGTCTGCTCCCAGATCTCGGGGCCGGTGGTGCGCACATGGGCGTCCGGATTGGCCGGGTTGTCGTACTGGTTGGCGAGCCAGGCGCCGGGGATCTCCTCCACCAGCCGGCGCACGACGTTGAACAGGTGCGCCGGGTCCTCGGCCGGCACGGCCGTCGGGGCGAGCACCACCTCCGCGCCGTACGCCCGCAGGATGTCCGACTTCTCGGGCGCGGACCTGTCGGACACCCCGGCGATCACCCGGTAGCCGCGCTGCCGCCCGACGATGGCCAGCCCGATGCCGGTGTTGCCGGAGGTCGCCTCGACGATCGTCCCGCCCGGCCGCAGCAGGCCGTCCCGCTCGGCGGCCAGCACCATGGACAGCGCGGCGCGGTCCTTGACGCTGCCGCCGATGTTGAGGAACTCGGCCTTGGCGTAGATCGGCGCGGGCAACCCGGCGCCGAGCCGGGCGAGGCGGAACAGGGGCGTCCCGCCGATCGCGTCGAGTACGGATTCGTGCACTGCGGCCATGTGCGGCCTCCTTCGGTCGGTGTCCGAAGGGGCCCCCTTCGGTCGGTGTCCGAAGGGGCCCCCTTCGGTCGGTGTCCGACCGAGCCTGCCCAGCCACGAGGCCCGATAGCCGCCGCGCCGCGGGGCGAAAGCCTCGGAGTGAAAGTCGGCCGCGCCGACTTTCACTCCGCCCTCCCGGTCGTGCGGCCCTACCTGTTCTCCATCAGCTCCTTGAAGTGCTCCAGATCCGTTCGCACCGCCTGTTCGACGGCCCGCACCTGGGCGAACCCCTTCGGCCCGCCGAACGCCTCCCGCAGCTCGGCCCCGTCGTACTCCAGGCGCGCCTGCAGCGCGCAGTGCCCGTCGTCCACCTCCAGCACGGCGAAGGCGCCCTTCAGCTCCGGGCTGCCGCCGAGCGTCTTCCACGCCAGCACCTGCTCACCGCCCCGGTCGGTGAGCTCGGTGTCGAAGCCGCGTGGTTCACCGCCGGCGCCCACGTCGAAGTGCGCCCGGCTGTCGCCCTCGGCGAAAGCGCTGCGCACACCGTCGACGAACTGTGGATACTCGTCGATCCGGTGCAGCTGTGCCCAGACCTGCTCAGCAGGGGCGTCGATCTCGATCTGTTCTTCCAGCCTGCTCATCGGAAGCCTCACTTCCCGAACCGGCGGCCCAGCCCGGCCCGGCCGGGCCATCAAACCCCTTCCAGCCTGCGCCGCCCCGCGCCGACCCGCACGTTCGCACGGGAACCGCCGCGCGGCGCCCGGGGCTTAGCGTGACCGATCCAGTGCGCTGCGCCGGCGAAGCCCGTCGGCGGGAGCGGTCTGGCGCAGCGCGAACCGGGGCGCGCAGCGATCCGTACGCGCCCCATGGGCTGGTCACGCTCCAAGTTGCGCAACGGCACCGGGTACGCCCGCCCCCTCCGGGATGGCCTGTACGGAGAGTGAGCAGGGCGCGGTCAGATGAGCGGGGCGAAGAGGTCGCGCTCCCAGTGGACGAGCCAGGAGGCGGTGAGCGACGGCAGCTCCTGGCCGTCCGTGGACTCGTCGTACGGCAGCACGGCGGTCGGGGCGAGCCAGCCCTCCCCCGGGTCGATGCGGACGCGCAGCAGCTTGAGCGGCCTGCGCAGGGCGAGGAACATTCGCAGGTCGCCGGTGTGGGGGTGGTGGGTCTCGTAACGGTCGTGGACCGTACGGCAGATGGACTTGATGTCGGTGTCCGCGAGCAG
The DNA here is from genome assembly GCF_044744365.1 of Kitasatospora sp. NPDC087314. Classification (NCBI taxonomy): domain Bacteria; kingdom Bacillati; phylum Actinomycetota; class Actinomycetes; order Kitasatosporales; family Streptomycetaceae; genus Kitasatospora; species Kitasatospora sp. NPDC087314. The sequence goes on along the minus strand of NZ_JBIUYE010000005.1, from coordinate 331,593 downwards.
GAGGTGGCGACTACCGGGGCCGAGGTTGACGCAGAGGCGTCGGCGGGCGGTGTCGCGGTCCGGGTAGGGCAGGTTCTGGTGGTCGTCGACGTGCAGGCCGGGGCGCAGGCCGCTCTCGGACAGCCGGTGGGTGACCGGCTCGCCGGGCGGGTCGTCGGTCTCGCCGAGGGCGACGAGCAGCGGGTCACCGAGGAAGCCGACCAGCGCGGCGAGGGCGTGGACGTCGGTGACGGTCTCGGGAAGGCGGAAGAACTCGACCAGGCCGCTGTCCTTGGTGAAGACACCCGGCGCGAAGCGCTCGGGGTGGTCCCCGGGGAGCGGGGACCAGTCGCCGGCGGGGACGACGGCGCCGTTCTCGTAGCCGGGCACGTCGTGGAGGCTGCGGACGCCGCCGATGTCGCAGCGGGCACGGAGGGCCTCCGGGTCGCGGAAGGCGATGGCGGCGGGATGCATGGTGGTCACGGGTCGGACTCCTCGGGTCAATCGTCGTCGTCGACGTCGTTGTGACGGTTGATGCCGGTCATCAGGGCGGCGGCCAGGGTGGTCCACCAGACGACATCGGCGGTGGCCGGCTCACGCGGCGGGACGAGGTCCGAGGCGAAGCAGGCGAGGGCGAGACTGGCGACGGTGATCGCAGCCGTGGTGGCGAGCTTGATGGTGCTCAACTTTCGGGCGAGGGAACGTTGCTGTTCGCAGCACGCAGGACGCGCGCCCAGACGCGCTTGCCCTCCCCGCACCGCGTGATCACCCCGAAGTCGACGGCGAGCCGGCGGGCGAGTTCGATCCCCCGGCCGCCTTCGTCGAAGCGGCGCGGACGCGGCTCGCGAAGCGGGAGGTCGCTGCGGGGGTCCCAGACTTCGAGGCGGCATGCGCCGTCGAACTCCTGGAGGTAGAGCCGGACTTCGCCGTGGCCGCGACAGGCGTGGACGACGGCGTTGGTCACGAACTCGGAGGCGATGAGGACGAGGTCGTCGACCGGGTCACCGTCCCAGCCCCAGGAGGTGAGCCGGTCACGGACCAGGCGGCGGGCGGTACGGACCGAGGTCGCGTGCTCGGTGAGGGCGGTCTCCCAGGTTCGGAAGACCGGGTTACGCAAGGTGGACATGAGTCACCCCACACCTTCAGTGGCGTGTTCGTGCGGTCACGTTGAGTGTGGAGCCTCGGAATTCGAAAAGGCAACCTGAACGCCTTAGAAAATCGGTGGATCTTGAAATGGCTTGAGTCCGGGCGTCCGCAGCAGCCAGACTGACAATCAACATCCGTAGGGAGGGAACCCACTTGAGCACTGACCTCTCCGCCATCCGGCAGATCAGACTCGGCGACGAGCTTCGCGCGCTGCGAGTGGATCAGAACAAGAAGCTGGTCGAGGTCACGAAGGGGCTGACAGGGTGGAGCGCTGCTCGTCTGAGCAAGATGGAGCGCGCCGAGCAGCCTGTCGGAGCCGCCGATCTGGCGACCCTTCTGGACTGCTACGGAGTCACCGGCGCCGACCGTGAGTACTACGAGAACCTGCTCGGGGGTGGCCCTCCGAAGCAGTGGTGGCGCAGTCTCGACTACGCCGACGCCATCACGCCCGCATTCGCGGAGTACCTCGCGCTCGAAGCCGACGCTTCGCACATGGTGGACTACTTCTTCTCGGGCTTCCCCGGCCTCGTCCAGACCGAGGCCTATGCCAAAGAGATGATCGCCGCCGGAACCGACGCACCCAACGAGGAGGAGGTCGATGCGGGCGCCGAGGTCCGCATTCTCCGCCAGCGCCGGCTGACCAGAGACCCTCTACTCACCTTCGAGGCATTCTTCGGTGAGGTCGCGTTGCTGGTCGCCGGCGATCAGCAGGTACTCACCGAGCAGATCCGGCATGCGATCAAGGTGGCGCAGTACCCGAACGTCACCTTGCAGATGGTGCCGCTGAGTGCCGGACGCCCTGGAGTCCTCACCTCCGGACTCACGCTCATGCGGTTTCCCGACGACCTCGAAAATGGCTTCGTATTCATCGAAGCCGTCGGCGGTATGCTCCCACGCAGACGGGGCCGCGACGTACGGCGTGCCGAGAGGGTCTTCGCTCGCGTCAAGCGATTCGCGTTGTCACCCGAGGACACCATCACCGCACTTGAACAAAAGTTGGAAGAGCTGACGTGAGCAAGAAGCACGACCCCTACGACCACAACTCCGCCGACGCCGAGTGGGTCAAGTCGCCCTTCTCCGGGGAAGGTAACGGCAACTGCGTAGTTGTCGCCCGCTTCCCCAACGGCGACGTCTGGCTCGGCGACGACAAGAACCCCGGCCGCCCCCACCTCGCCTTCGACCAGGCCGAATGGACCGCCTTCGTCCAGGCCATCGAAGCCCGCGACCCCCGCTTCACCGCCTAGAAGGGCGATGAAGATCTTGGGTTCCGGCCCGACGTGCAAGCAGTGGGGCCAAAACCGAGATCTTCATCAGTCCCCCTCCACCATTAGGTCTTCTTCGGAGTGCCCGGCCTGCCGGGTCAGTCCAGGATCTGGATCAGCTCCTGACACTGCGTGCTGTGCATGACGCGGGCTCGTGCACCGTTCACCAGAGGCAGGTACGGCGGCACGTGCCCGCACTCGACGTCGGCGATGATCGGGACGCCCAGCGGACCGAGAGCGTCGAGCACGGCCTGCTGCTGGGTGAGCGAGCTGGTGTCCCGGGCGGAGGTGCGGCCGACCAGGACGGCGTTCGCAGCGTCGAAGAAGCCGGCCAGCCGCATGCCGTGCAGGTTGCGGCAGATGGTGAATGCGTCGTCGCCCGCTGCCTCGACGTAGACCAGCAGACCCTCGGGAGCCTCAGCGCGGGCGAAGGCCGAGACGTCGCCGTACGGGGTGCCCGCGACATTGCACAGCGTCTCGATGCAGCCGCCGATGAGGCGGCCCTCGACCTCGACGTCACCGTCGTCGTCCAGCCTGGTCCAGCCGCCAATCCCGTCCAACGGGTAGTCGTCCACTTCCGGGGACGTCCGGTAGTCAGCCCAGCCGCTTGCCCGGTACCGGCCCGGCGAGGTCTGGGCGACCCGGCTGCCAGTCGGCAGAGTGACCAGGTCGAGCCAGGAGAGCAGGCCTTCGGGCACCCGGTACGGGGTGTCCATCAGGTTGTTGCCGTGCACGGTGGCCCAGCCCGTCAGCAGGGTCAGCGGGGTGAGGACGGTCGACATGTCGGAGAAGCCCACCAGCCACGTCGGTTCGGCCTCGCACAGCCCGGCCCAGTCGAGCAGCGGCAGCAGGTCGATGGCGGTCTCTCCGCCCCACGGCGGCACCACGGCCTTGATCGCCGGGTCGGTCAGCATCGCGGTCAGCTCGGCCGCGCGCTCCGCCGCGGGGGCACTGAGGTGTCCGGAGCCGTCCATGCACGCGCCGACCACCACCTCGTAGCCACGCGCCTCCACCGCACGAATCGCCACTTTGAGCCGCTCCTGCATGTCCGGGGCGACGCCGCTGGAGGGCGAGGTGACAGCGACGCGGTCACCGGGGCGCAGGGGGCTCGGGTATCGGATCGACATGGACGGGAGTCTGACATGCCGACAGGTGCGTATGCCGCCAGATTTTCGCCCCGGTTCTGGCCTCACGCGGTCGGGTATGGGGCCAGACTGCTGGTGTGCGGGGGGAATGGGCTGGGGACCTGGTCGGGCTGGATGTGTGGGAGACCTGCCGGGAGTTGATCCCGGTGGGGAGCGTGTTCGCGTTCCTAACCGAGCACAGGGAGGCGCTGTTCCGGCCGATCGCCCACGCCGCGATCCACCACGTCCACTGCCCGGTCGCCGTCGTCCCGTACGGCTGAACGCGACGACCTCGCCCCGGAGTTGCTCCTGCATCCGGCCGAACTACCGCTCACCCGAGGAACGTTCGTAGAGCGAGCAAGGCCGGAACTGCCCTCCACCTCCGGGCAACTCCCTTATATAAAGGGGGCGAAGGGGCCGAGGAGGTTTCAGCATGCAAGCGAGGAAACAGCAGGAGAAGCCCGGGCACTCCCAGCGCGACGCGGGCCCGGCCCGCCGGTCCGGCAGCGGGGTGCGTCCGGACGCCGGGGCCATGTCCCCGGAGGCCGTCACGGCCCTGCAGCGCACGGTCGGCAACGCGGCGACGACGCGCATGATCGCGGACCGCCGCCAGGCGGACCCGGGGATACAGCGGGTGGCGGACGGTCAGGCCGGCTCCCGACCGGTGCAACGACAGCTGGACAAGAACAACGTGCTGACCGTCTGCGCGGCCGGCGCGTTCGACGGGCAGTCCGTCACCCCGGACCGACGCGCGGCCGACCTCCGGACCGTCGTGTGGGAGAACCACTGGGCCGCCATCTCGGCGGTGTGCAAGAAGCACAAGTACACCATCGCGATCCGGGAGACCGGGGAGTACTCGATCCGGCGCATCGCGGAAGGTGCCAAGGCCAAGCCGCACACCATCCTGGAGAAGTCGATCAAGCCCGCCTCCATCGTCAGGAAGTACGGCACCGGCCCCGGTCAGGCGCAGGGCGACCCGGCGCTCATCCTGGCCTGGTTGGAGGCCAACGACCTGAGCGGCTTCGTCGGCCACTGGAACGACCAGGGCCTGGCCGGCGTACGGATCGACAACCCACCCAACACGCTCGCCCCCGACATCGTGCACAAGGGCGCCAACCGTGAGCCGTACGTGCCGCTCGACATGGGGAAGACGGACGGCGGGCCGGCGATGGCGGCCCTGAAGACCGATCAGAAATGGAAACAGTACCTCTACACCGGAGATTACGACCTCCACGAGGTGTACTCCGCGCAGGGCGGCACGGGCGGCGGTCAGATCCCGGAGGCCACCATGGAGAAGGCCAAGCTGCTCAACCGGCTCAACGACGGGATCGCCCGCAACTCCCAGGAGCAGGTGAAGCGCAGCGGTTCGGTGGCCCTGGAGGACGGCCGACTGCACACGCAGATCGGCTCCGACCACGCCATGTTCCAGCACGGCGACCAGGCCACCTACCGGATGAACCAGTACTTGGAGTCGGAGGTCGCCCGGCACGCGTCACAACTCGTCCGGGCCGTGGCCACGGAGGCCGACGAGCCGCTGGCGTGGTGCCGGATGGGCGAGTGGTACGTGACCAAGACCCGCGCGGAGCACGCGGTGCTCCGCTCCCGCTGGAACCTGACGGCGCCCCACACCTGGGGCGCCGACGAGGTGGACCGCACCGCGGCCGGCGGCTACCGCACGGCCCGCTACACGGCCTGACCCCGCCGCCCCCGGAGCCCGGAGGCCCCTGGAAACCGCCGCAGAGCGGTCAGGGGGCCTCGATTGACGTCGCCTCGATGCAACACTGAGACCGAGGCCCAAGGGGGGCCGTCTCCCCTCGCGTCAACGGTCTTGACACGAGGGGAGACGGCCGTCAGGCAAGCATGCCGGTCTCCATGGCCGGCCTGTCCACGCCGCCGAGCGGACCGCCCGACTTGCACCCCCGCCCTGGCAGGGAGCGATCGAACAGGCCACCGCTACCGCCACCGGCGTGTACGCACTGATGGGCTCCGACCCGCTTCCGGTCCGGCTGCGCGCCCTTCTCGGCGACTTCCGCCCGTCGACGCGGATGCCTACAGTGTGGGTCTCGGCACGTACGCCGTGGCGAGCCAGGGCGCCTCCGCCTCCGGATCGGCATCCACGACCGGGCCGTGTGAAACCCGCCGACCCGACGGTCCGCGGCGACCTCGGCCCGGAACCGCTCGCGAAAATGCGGATCGGCGGCAAGTTCCGGACGAGCCACCTTGACGGCCACCGCGCGGCCTCCGCGCGAACGTGCCAGGTAGACGGTGCCCATCCCGCCGACGCCCAGTTCGCGTTCGACGGTATAGCCGCCGATACGCCTGACCTCGTCCGTTCCGAACCCCATGGGTCGCGCGCCTCCCCGAGTCCTCGCGCGCACCAGTATGACCGAGGCTCCGAGCCTCCGTGCCCTCCTTCTCTGCCTGTAGAGATCGTATCGGCGACGTTCTCCGAAGGGCGTTCAATGCTTGAGGAGTTCAGCGAAGCGGTCCAGCGCACGATCGGTGCGATGACGGTCGCCGGTGGCTGTGAGATCGAACAGCAGACCCCGGACAACGGCCATGACCACCGTGGGCGTGACGGTGTCGTCCGGACCGGTGGAGACGTCGCGGAAGGTGGCACCGAGAGTGCCGAACCAGTCCGTGATCGCCTCGCCCTGGTCGGGGTAGTTCTCGGGGTGGACCAGGCCGTCGGCGTGCACCTCGAAGAACAGCCGGACGAACGGCGCACGTTCGTCTGCGCTGATCCACGCCCAGATGCCACGCAGCCGCTCCTGCACGGAGCCCGTCGCCACCGGAAGGCGCTCGGCCAGGCGCACCGCACCTCGGCGACGGGCCTCGGCGAGGACCGCAGCGACCAACTCCTGTTTGCTGCCGAAGTCGTAGAGCAGCATCCGTGGGCTGGTGTCCAGGGCCGCGGCCAGTGGTCGCAGGCTCAGCCCGGCCAATCCGTGCGCCAGCACGTAGTCGGTCGCCCGCGCCAGTGTGCGCTCGCGACGGGCGGGATCTGCGGGTCGCCCCACGGTGGATCTCCTCTCGCAACTCGTAACCGAAACAGCGTTAGCGAGTATATGGTACGACTGTTTCACTAACGAGGGGAGACCACCTTGCGCACCTTCGACCGAGCACTCGTCCTGGGTCCCGGGAGTCATGTCGGCACGGCCTGGACGGCAGGGCTGGCCTACGGGTTGCGCCGCGACGGCGTGGATCTGGGCGAAGCCGACCTGATCGTCGGCACGTCGGCCGGCGCGATCGTGGGCGCGCTACTCGCCACCGACCAGGACCCGGGGCGGCTCGCGACGTCGGCTCGCCAGCCCGCTCACCGGCTCAAGGCGGACCCCGCGCGGATGGGCGAGGTGTTCGCCGTACTCGGCGACCGCAGCCTGGAACCCGGCGAGGCCAGGCATCGCGTCGGCCGGCTCGCGCTCGACAGCACCGGCCCCGAAGCCGATGAGGCGCTGATCGCGGGGCGCGCCGCCCTGATCGGCGCGGACGTGTGGCCGCAGCGGCGGCTGCTGATCACCGCCGTGGACGCGGCCACCGGTGAGCCCGTGGTGTGGGACCGCGACAGCGGCGTGCCGCTGGTGCACGCGGTGGCGGCGAGCAGCGCCTTCCCCGGGGCCGCGCCGCCCGTCGCCGTCGACGGCCGGCGGTACATGGACGGTGCGCTGCGGTCGGGTACCAACGCCGATCTCGCGGCCGGCGCCCGCACGCTGGTCGTGGTCGAGCCGATGGCCCACCTGTTTCCCCGCGAGCCGCTCAACCAGCAGCTGGCGGCCGTGGGGGCGGACACCGTAGTGACCATCGGCCCCGATCCGGAGTCGGTGCGCGCTTTCGGCCCGGACCTGGGCGACCTGGCAGCCTGGGAGCCGGCCTACCAAGCGGGTCTTCGCCAGGCCGGCGACGTCGGCGCGCAACTCCGCTCCACGTGGAGGACAGAAGCCGACGCGGACTGACCGCCGACCACGTCCGTGATGCGTGGGCGGTGGCAGCCCGGCGGCCGAGTCGCCGGGCAGGCCGACCCCTCCGGCAGCACAGGCGCAGGTCCTCGGTGATCACAGAGCGTCTCAACTCGGTGATCACCAAGACCTGCGCCCGTCCTACTTCCGGGATAGCCCCACCACGCCCATCTGCGCGACCCGCAAGACGACTCTGACGATCAGTCAACTAGTTCACCCGAACCCGCCCGCGCCGCCCGGTCCGGTCACTACCCTGCACAAGCACGGTCACACCCGGCGCCACACCGGGCACTTTCCGCTAGCGCGATGCAGGGAGAACTGTCTTGAGCGAGCTGGTGTACCCGTCCGACCCCGGCCTCGACGGCCGCGCCGTCGACGCGGCCGAACGCACGTACCAGATGAACGGCTTCGACCCGGCGCGGGAGGACTCGAAGCTCTCCTTCACCCCCTGCCGGGTCGCCAAGCCCGCCTTCAACACCTACCGGCGCAGCGGCGACCAGACCGTGTCCGGCTTCCTGGACACCACCTGGGCCTACGACAGCCGCCTGACCGACGACAGCGGAGGCCCCACCGGCGGACCGGGCGCGGACCTCACCCGGCTGGCGGCCGCGAACGGCGCCTTCGACGAGCTCGTCCTCGGCCTCGCCGGCCTCGTCGGCGACCAGGGCAGCCTGGCGGCCACCACCGCCCAAGCGGCACAGGACTTCGGCATCCCCGCCTCCGACCACGGCGCGGTGACCTTCATCGACCCGTGGAGCGCGGTGGCCGCCTACCTCGGCTACGGGTTCGACGGCTGGGCCGCCGACGACTACCGGGGCCTGTTCACCCAGGAGAAGGCCCAGGGCCTGCTGGGCGCCGCGCGCCGCCTCAAGGAGCGCAACCCGGACCTCTCGGTCGGCCTGCACGTCGGCGGCTGGGAGTTGAGCCAGGCCTTCCACGCCATCGCGCAGGAGCCCGCCTCACGGCAGCGCTTCGCCCGGTCCGTCGTACGGATCTCCCGCGCCTTCCCGATGTTCTCCACCCTGCACCTGGACTGGCGCTGGCCCGGCTCGGCCGGCGCCCCGGGGGCCGGGTACGGGCCGGAGGACGCCGGGAACTACGCCGAGCTCATCCGCGAGACCAAGGCCGCGCTGTCCGCCGCCGACCGGAACGCCACCATCGCCGTCGCGGTACCGGCCTCCGCCGCCCAACTGGACGCGATGAACGTCCCGCTCCTCATCTCGGCCGGCGCCGACCGCCTGGACCTGATGTCCTTCGACTTCTTCGGCAGCCCCTGGTCCACCGGGCTCGGGCACCACACGTCGCTGCGCCGCGACCCGAGCAGCAGCCAGACGGACTGCGTCGACGGCGCCGTCACCCACCTGATCGAGCGCACCGGCGTGGACCCCCACCGCATCCACCTCGGCTACGCCACGACCACCCGCAACGCCAAGCGGTGCCGGCTCACCCGCAGCTCGCCCCTGCGCGGCACGTACGACGCCGCTTCGGGCCAGACGGTCGGCTCCTTCGCGCCCGGCACGAGCACCTACGCCGACGTGCTGCGCAACTACCTCGACCTGGAGAACGGCGAGGGCCGCAACGGCTTCGAGCTGCACACGGACATCTCCGCCGACGCCGACTACCTCCACAACCCGGCCACCGGCGTCTTCCTCTCCCTCGACACCCCGCGCTCCGTCCGCGCCAAGGCCGAGTACGCCCGCGCCCGCGGCCTCGGCGGCCTGTTCGCCGAGCACGCCGAGGCCGACCCCGGCCTGCTCACCAACGCCGCCCGCGAGGGCCTGGGACACACCGTCACCACGACGGTCGTCGACATGAAGCCCCTCTACGTCACCGGCCGCGGCTGACGGCGGGTGGCCGACCGCCGCCCGGGCGGCGGCACCACGGGAGGCCCGTGGTGCCGCCCCCGACCTACCGGCCGCCGGGCTTCCGGCCGGGACTCACCACCCCTGCGGGTGCCGGGACAGCCAGTCGGCGTGACGCTCCCGCAGCCGGTCCCGCTCCTCGGAGGAGGTGAGGTAGACGTCGGCGCCGCCGTCGTACGGGTGGTAGAGCCGACGCATGGCGGTGTCCGCGACGATGACGCCGGCCACCTCCTCGTCGGCGACGCGGCGCAGCAGCTCGTCGAGGCTGCCGGGCCGCCACGTCCGGCGGTCGACGAAGACGTGGCAGTAGGTGCGGAACTCCGGATCCGGGTCGTCCGTCTGCAGCCGGGTCTGCCAGTGCACGCCGGCCGGGCGCTCGGCGGGGACGTCCGGCCCGCTCGTCCACGTCGGCGTGATCACGTAGACGTCCGAACCGGCGAACAGCTCGCCCAGGACCGTGTTGTGACGCTCCAGCACGACGACGTACTCGCCCTCGTCGTCGGGGTAGCGCTTGGACTCCGGCAGGCTGTGGAAGCGCACCCACACATCTCTGTGCGCGTCGCCGATCTCATGGCCGACCGGAGGACCGCCGGGCCACCGCTGCGACCACAGCGCGGTCAGCGCGTCCAGTGCTTCACGATCCACTCCGATCCCCCCTCACTCGGCGACCATCATGCCCGACGCCCGCTCCCCGCCCGACGAGGGCCGCCCCGGCCCGGGTGGGAAACCGGGTCGTGCCGAGCGCTCCGACCCCGTACCGTGGTCCGGTCGACGATCTTGGGGCAGCGACTCCACGAGGGCTGGCTCCACGAGGACCAGAGAACGGGGCTGGACACCATGCAGCAGTACCAGGGTTGGGCCGACGAGCGGTTCGGGGCCGTCGCGGACGTCTTCGCCCGCAACTTCGCCGAGTTCCCCGAACTCGGCGCCGCCGTCACGGTGTTCGCCGGCGGCCACAAGGTGGTCGAACTGTGGGGCGGGACGGCCGACGAACGCACCGGGCGGGCCTGGACGCAGGACACCGTCGTCCCGGTCTTCTCCTGCGCCAAGGGCCCGGTGAGCATCAGCGCCCACCTGCTCGCCCAGCAGGGCCGGCTCGACCTCGACGCGCCGATCGCGCGCTACTGGCCCGAGTTCGCCCGCCACGGCAAGCAGGACATCACCACCCGGATGGTGCTCGGCCACCGCGCGGGCATCCCGGTCCTGGACGCGGTGCTCTCCTTCGAGGAGATCGCCGCCTGGACGCCCGTCGTCCGCGCGATCGAGGAGCAGGAGCCGCTCTGGGAGCCCGGCACGACCTACGAGTACCACGGCCATGTCCTCGGCTTCGCGGTCGGCGAGGTGATCCGCCGGATCACCGGGCTCACGCCGGGCGCGTTCCTCCGCAAGGAGATCGCCGAGCCGCTCGGCCTGCCGGTCTGGATCGGCCTGCCGGAGAGCGAACTCCCGTATCTGGCCCGGCTGGTGGAGGCGGAGGGCCGCCGCCCGTTGCCCGGCCCGGAGCACCTGCTGACCCGGATCGTGACGATGAACGGCGCCCTGGTCTTCCCCGGCCTGGACGTGCCGCACGGCTGGAACGACCCGGCCCTGCACGCGATCGAGCTGCCCGGCGCGGGCGCGGTCGCCTCCGCCACCGGGCTGGCGGGGCTGTACGCGGCGGCCGCCACCGGCCTGGACGGCGGCGAGCGCCTGCTCTCGCACGAGACCGTCACCGATGCGGTGCGCGAAGTCTCCTCCGGCGCGGGCTTCCTGGGCTTCGACATGGGCGCCCGCTGGGGCTCGGGCCTGCTGCTCGACTCCCCCGCCTTCCGCCCACTGCTGGGCGCGCGCAGCTTCGGCAACGACGGCGCGGGCGGCCAGTTCGCCTTCGGGGACGACGAGTTCGGCGTCGGCTTCGGCTACGTCGCCAACCGGATGATCGGCCACGGCGACGCCCGTGCCACCCGGCTGATCGACGCGGTGCGCGGGTGCCTGGGGTGACGGACTTCCTCGCGCGGCTCACCGAGCTGGCGACCACCGGCGGCCTGGACGCCCTGCGCTACAACGCTTCGCTGCCCGAACTCGCCGCCCGCTACGGCGACCCCTGGGACGGCGGACGCATCCACCGCACGTCCCGCTGGCCGCACGGCTTCGGCTGGGGCGACGTGCAGACGGTGTTCTGCCACTGCCGCCGGCTCCAGTCGCTCTCGCTGCCCGTGTGGCACGGCGAACTCGAACTCCCGCTGGCCGGTGGCGGGTTGCGGACGTTGGACACGCACGTCACCGAGTCGGCCCTGGTCGCCGCGCTGACCGCCGCCGGCTGCGGCTGGGAGACGGTGACGTACGAGAACCTGCCCGACCAGCGCACCCTGGAGGTGACGGTGGCCGAGGAGATCCGGGTGGCGTTCGTCCTCACCGACCGCGAGGACCGCGACGCGCCGCCACTGGACGACTGGGTGTTGAACAAGGCCCTGCTGTGGGGCTACGACCACACCGACTGCCCGGAGCCGGACCGCGGTCTCCCGGACGACGGCTGGGGTGCGGCGCCCAACTGACCTGTGCCGTCGGCCCGTTCATCTTCGACGCTCGAACCCCGGGTTTCAGCGGAACGGGCCGGCCACAGGCTTCGCGCCGCGACTCACGACGCCAAGGTGCGCGGCAGCACCACCCGCACCCACTCCTCCGGCTCCGACAGATGCGGAGCATGACCGGCGCCCTTGTACAGGTGCCGCTCCACCCTCGGCAGGGTGAGGTCGATGATGTCCAGCACCTCGCCGTACATCGACGGGCTGTCGTCGCTCTGTGTGAGCAGGGCGGGCTCGGTGAAGCCGGCCAGCGCGGTCAGGTCGAGGTCCAGGGCGTCCGGGTCGCGCAGCTCGTCCAGGTAGGTCGGCGCGTTGCGCACGTAGGTGTGCCGCACCGGCGCGGGCAGCTGCGCCCAGGCCCCCGGACCGAAGGCGACCGTCTCCACGAACAGCTCCGCCGCCGCGGCCGACTCCGCCTGTTCCAGCAGCTCCCGGACGGCGGTGATCCGGCCGGCGAGCTCGGTGGCGACCGGCCGGAGCCCGGGATCGGCGAGCAGGACGCCGGCACCGGGCGGCTCGTGCACGGCGATCCCCCGCAGCAGGTCGGGCCGGGCGGAGGCGAGTCGCAGCGTGATCAACGACCCGTACGAGTTCCCGCAGACGTAGGCCGGTGCCAGTCCGAGCGCGTCGATCAGCCCGGCCAGGTCGGCCGCGTCCTCGTACACCGAACCCTGGGTGAGCAGGTCCTCGCTGCGGCTGTGGCCCCGCCGGTCGTAGGCGACGACGGTGGTGAACTCGGCCAGGCCCGGCATCACCCGCGCCCAGCTGTCGCCGTCGGTCCACGAGCCGTGCACCAGGACGACGCCCGGCCCCTCCCCTTGGGCCTCGTAGTGCAGCGACACCCCGTTCACCCTGATCTCGGCCATCACGAGCCTCCCGATCTCGGCGGTGCTCCCCCACCAGCCTGACACAGGCGCTCGGAACGCTCAGCACGGTCGGATCGGTGCGCTCGTCTCGGCGCCCGCCGTCACCGGGCGTGACGAGATACGGGCCGCTGGGGGTCGGACAGACCCAGCCGGACAGCCCCGACCGACTGTGCCTCACCCGAACGGCCCTGCTTCCGCTCGTACCCGGCACCGGCCTCAGCCCATGCCCCGAACCGGTGGCTCGTCCCGCGTGCCGTCCTCCGCGACCACCGTGAACCGGTTCCGCCCGGAGACCGACAGGTCCACCGGGTGGACGGACTCCGTGTCGTTGACGTCCAGTTCGGCGCTCTGGCGCCCGGTGGCGGCGTCGACCCGGGTCAGCTTGTCCCGGGTCAGCGCCCACACCGACGTCCCGTCCACCAGCAGCCCCGTCACCTGGTCGTCCAACCCGGAGGTCCACCGCTTTCCGCCGTCGGCGAGCGAGTAGGCGACCAGGCGCCCGGTGGCGATGCGGCTGGGGTTCTTGCCCCCACTGATCCGGACGTCGTCCGGCTTCTCCCCCGGGATGATCAGCAGGTCGCCGACGACCACCCCGCCGAACAGCGGTCGGGCCGCGAAGGCGTCGTAGGCGTGGGCGCCGCCCAGCATCACGTCCAGGTCGTACTCGTCACCCGCGACCGGGATCGACGCCCGCTGCCGCCCTGCCCCGTCGAAGCTGAGCACGGCGTGCGTCCCGCGCTCGCCCTGCGCGTCGACCCAGACCGCCAGCGGCTCGGTGGACACCACCGCCAGGTCCTTCAACCCGCCCGTGACCGGGAGGGCCACGCGCGTCCGCTCCCGCCCGTCCGCCGGGGCCAGCGACCGCAGCACCGGCGCGGCGTCGCCGCACTGCGCGACCGTCACCGCCTCCGTCGCACCGCCCGCCACCTGCAACGGCGAGCAGCCGGCGTCCGCGTCGCCGCGCCAGGCCGCACCGCCGTCCGCGAGGTGCACCGCGCGCCAGCCGGTCCGCTCCTGCAGGACGGCCTCGTCCCCGGCGACGGCGAGCAGGTCGGGCGCCGCCGTGTCACCCACCCGGGCGGGCGCGTCCACGGCGGCGGTCCAAGCAACCGTGCCGCTCGCGAGGTTCAGTGCCGTCACCGCCGCGCACGGCCGGTCGTGCTCGGAGTGACCGAGCAGTCCGAGTCCGCGGCCGACCCCACGGCTCATGGCGCAGACGGAGTCCTCCCCCGGCGGCGTCCACCGCCACGCCACCTGCCCGGTGGCGACGCGGTACGCGACCACCTGGTCGGGCCGGACCCGCACCACCACGTCCCCGCTCGTCCAGCTGCCGACCGCGCGGATGCTGGACGGCCGGTCCAGCGGCGCAGCCCAGGCGTCGTTGAGGCCCGTCCCGGCGAAGGACACGAACAGACCAATCCCGATCAGGATTCCGGCGGCGACGGAGGGGAATCCGCGCCGGGGGTGGAGGAGGGCCCAGAGCAGGCCGGCGCCGCAGGGCATCAGGCCGAGGATGCTGATGAGGCCCATGGAACCGAGGCTCTCGCCGCCGTACCCGTGGGAGCGCCCGATCAGCACCGCCAGCCCCATGCTCGCGAACATCGCCCCCAGGACCCCGCCGAGGACCACCATCCGCGTCTCCTTGTCGATGGCGATCCGTACGGACCTACCGGGCCGCCCGGCCCCGGTAACGCTGTCCGCGGGCACCTCGGCCATGTCGGTCACTCCCCCATCGAGCGTCGCCCACCGCACGAGCGACGATCATCGGATGATCGCAGAGCCTCGCTTCATCCTGAACAAAGACAACGGAAAACCCGCCGGACCCCCTCGGCACCCCGGACCGGGCCACCCTCCGCACCCACCGTCGGCGCCTGCTCGCGCACATCCTGACTGATCGTCAACTCACCTGTAGTGCAGGCATGTACGGCCCACCAGGGAAGGGCTCCGAGCCCTCGCGCTCCGGGTGCCCGGACCCGCCCCGCGGCCCTGCGGCCGCCCAGGTCCGTTCACGGATCCGACCCCGGAGCCGCACCCGGCGTGGATGAGCGCTCCGGCTCCTGAGCTGCGCGCGGCGCAGGTGTGCGGATACTGGAGGAGTGGGACGGGATCGCGGCAACGGTCCGCGACTGGCCTGTCGTTCGGGCTGTCCCACGGCAACGGCAGTCTGTGCCGCAAACCCTCCGATCAGCGCACTGGGCGCGGATCGCGGTTACGCGGTGAGCCAATGCGACGAAAGAAGGCCGTCATGAGTTACTTCAACCGCAGAGACCGTGGCTACGGACGCGACCGCGATCGCCGCCGTCGTGGTGGTGGTCGCAACCGCCGCCGTCGTTACGGCTGGTGGTGACAGTCAAGAGGTGACAGCCAAGACGGTGTGGACTGCCCTGAGCAGTCCGGCATAACACCATCTGTGGGGTCGGCGGTGAAAACCGCCGGCCCCTTGATCCTGATCGGGGTACCTCCATGCACGGTGCGACGCCCTTGGGGGGCCCGACCGGCCAGGCTGCGGAGCAGCCCGCACAGCAGGGTCGGGCCGCCGACCAGGCTCCCTACCAGGGGCCGGTGGCCGACTCGCCCGCCATCACGCTGCGTCAGCTGTTCCGGCGGTTCTGGCCCTGGGTCCGCCCGGACGCGCGCTGGCTGCCACTGAGCGCGACCCTGCTCGTCCTCGGCGCCTTCGGCGAGGTGGTCTCGGTCTGGCTGTTCAAGGACCTGATCGACAACGTCCTCGTCCCGCGGCGCTTCGCCGACTTCTGGCCGCTCGCCGGCACCATGCTCGGCGCGGCCGTGGTGGCGGCGCTGCTCATCTTCGCGGGCACCTACACCGGCACCAGGACCGCCGAGCGGTTCATGCTGCGGCTCCGTACCGGGACCCTCGCCCACCTGCACAGCCTGCCGCCCGACACGCTGGAGACCCGCTGGCGCGGTGACCTGGTCGCCCGGATGACCGCCGACATCGCGACGATCGAACAGATGATCGCGACCGGTCTCGTCGAGGGCGCGGTGGCCGCGGTCAGCCTGGTGCTGTTCGCCGGCGCGGCCTTCTACCTGAGCTGGCCCCTCACCCTGGCCGCGCTCCTCGCCGCGCCGCTGTTCATCGTCACCACCAGCTTCTTCGGGCGGCGCATCCGCACCCGGGAGAGACAGGTCCAGCGCCGCGCCGGCGGCGTCACGGCCCTGCTGGAGGAGTCGCTGCGCAACGCGGTCGTCACCCGCACCTGCGGCCAGGAGGCCCGCGACGTCGCACGGGTGCACCGGGAGGGCAAGGCCCTGCTCGACGCCGAACTCGCCTCCGCCCGGATGGCGGACCTCTACCAGCCGCTCCTCAACGTCCTGCAGATGCTCGCCGGACTGGTCGTGGTGGGCGTCGGCGCACTGGAGGTCATCCACGGCGGACTGACCCTGGGCGGTCTGCTCGCCTTCGCGGCCTTCATGGCCCAGCTGTTCGAACCGGTCCAGCAGCTCGCCGCGATCATCCCGCTCGCCGGCGCCGCCTGCGCCTCGGGCGAACGCGTCCTGGAACTCCACGACCTGACCAGCCCGGTCCACGAGAGCCCCACCGCCCGCGACACCGACGCCGTCCGTGGCCGGGTCTCCTTCGACGGCGTCAGCGCCGTCTACCCCGGCAGCCACGACGCCCCGGTGCTGTCCGACGTCAGCTTCGACGTCAGCCCCGGCAAGGTCCTGGCCGTCATCGGCCCCAGCGGCAGCGGCAAGTCCACGCTCGGCAAGCTCCTGGTCCGCTTCCTGGACCCCCAGGGCGGCACCGTCCGCCTCGACGGCGACGACATCCGGGAGCTGACCATCGCCTCGCTGCGCCGGGCGATCACCCTCCTGCCCCAGCAGGCACCGCTCTTCCACGCGACCATCCGGGACAACATCGCCTACGGCAGGCCCGACGCCCCCCAGGACGACATCGAACGCGCCGCCCGGAGCGCGGGCGCCCACGACTTCATCACCGCACTGCCGGACGGCTACGGCACCGTCATCGGAGCCGACGGCTTCCAGCTCTCCGGCGGGCAGAGCCAGCGCGTCGCCATCGCCCGCGCCTTCCTGCGCGACACCCCGGTCCTCGTCCTGGACGAACCCACCACCGGGCTGGACCCGCGCACCGTCCGGCAGCTCATCCCCCCGCTGCGCCGCCTGATGGCCGGCCGCACCACGGTCCTGATCACCCACGACCCGGCGTTCCTCCCGCTGGCCGACGACGTCCTCACCCTCCCGATGCCGGAGGCGCTGGAGGAACCGGAGGAACCGGCGACGCCTGAGGCCCCGGGCTACGCCCGCGTCGCGGGGACGGGCAGCCGGCCCGCGTACGTCGGCCCGCGCGCCCCCGCCCCGGCGGCGGGTCCGGTCGACAGGCGGTCACCCGACCGCCCGGACCAGCCCCGCTAGGGCCGCCGTCAGCCCGCCACGGCCTCCCGCCGCACCGACTCCCGTACCACCGCCTCGACCAGCTCCCGCGCCGGACGCGGCTCGGCCGCCAGCAGCCCGGGCAGGTCGGACGGGCCCGCCACCGCGAAGCCCGAGGCGACGTTCGAGTGCAGCGAGACGGCGTGCCCGACCTGGTACGGCGCCGCACCCTCCCGGAGGGCGTCCCAGACCTCCCCCAACGGCGACGGCTCGTACCGGACCTCCCGGCCCAGCGCCCGCGCCAGCGCGCCCGCCAGCTCCGCGCCCCCGACCACGGCGTCCCCCTCCAGCTCGTACGTCCGCCCGAGGTGCGGGACGGGCCGGCCGGCGGCGAGCGCCTCCCGCACCTCGCGGGCAACCGTCGCCGCGACGTCGGCCAGGTCCTCGCGGGCGACCACCGGAAGCGTCCCGCCTCCCCACGGCAGCCGGAACACGCCCTCCGCCGCGGCGCGTTCGGCGCCGGCCGCGGCCAGGCCCCCGGCGAGCTCCGCGTACAGGCCGTTGCGCAGGACGGTCCAGCCGAGCGGGGACGCCGCCAGGGCCCGTTCCGTCCAGCGGTGCGGCGGGGCGATGGTCATCCGCTCACCCGAGACGGCCAGGCTGGTGTAGACCACATGTCGCACGCCCGCCCGGACCGCCGCCTCGACCACGGCACCGTGCCGGGCGGTGACCACGTCGTCCTCCGCGTAGCCGGCCGAGACCAGCACCAGCACCTCGACCCCGGCGAACGCCCCGGCCAGGCCTGCGGGTTCGTCGAAGTCGACCCGCCGCCCGCCGTCCTGCGGGGTCCGCGAGCCGGCCAGCACGGGCAGGCCGGCGTCGGCAAGCCGGCGGTGGACCAGGCCGCCGAGGACTCCGGACACACCGGTGACGAGGATCATCTGACGCTCCTTTGCTGTTCACGAGGGGGGCGGTGTCCATCCTCGACAATCGACCCGGATCGGGTAAGGAGGCAGTTTCATGTCACTCGGGCACACCGGGGTAACCACGACGGCGCTGTTCGACCTCGCGGAGAGCGGGGAGGACTGCGGCATCCGCGACGTGCTGGACCGGCTCGGCGACAAGTGGTCGGTGCAGGTGGTGGTCGAGCTGAGCCGCGGGGTCAGGAGGTTCCGCGAGCTGCAACGGGCCCTGCCGGGCGGCATCTCGCAGCGGATGCTGACCCTCACCGTCCGCCGTCTGGAGCGCGACGGCATGGTCTCGCGGACCGTCCACCCGACCGTCCCGCCCCGGGTCGACTACGAGCTGACCGACCTCGGGCGCAGCCTCGCCCACCTGGTGCGCACCCTCGCCGACTGGTCGCTCCAGCACCACGACGCCATCCTCGACCACCGCGCCCGCTGGGACGCCGCCCAACCGCCCGCGTAGCCCCGGCCCTGGCCCCGGGCCCCGGTGGAGCGGGAAGTCGGCACGCCCGACGTCCCGCTCCACCACACCGGTCAGCCCCGATGGAGCAGGTGACCGACCGCCCGGCGCGGAGGGTAGGTTGAACCGGGGCCGGGGCGCGGCACCCGGGGCGCGAAAGGGGCGGGGATGCAGCCGGGCGACATACTCGACGGACGGTACGAGCTGGTCGAGCAGATCGGCGAGGGCGCGTTCGGCGCGGTCTGGAAGGCCCGCGACGCGCGGATCCAACGGCTCGTCGCCGTCAAGGTGATGCTCCCGAGCGGCAACAACACCCCCAAGGACGCCGCCCGGTTCGTCCGCGAGGTGGCCACCGCGGGCGCGCTCAACCACCCGTCCATCGTCACC
Organism: Kitasatospora sp. NPDC087314; assembly: GCF_044744365.1. Lineage (NCBI taxonomy): Bacteria > Bacillati > Actinomycetota > Actinomycetes > Kitasatosporales > Streptomycetaceae > Kitasatospora > Kitasatospora sp. NPDC087314. The sequence goes on along the minus strand of NZ_JBIUYE010000005.1, from coordinate 312,669 downwards.
GTGCACGACTTCGGCCAGCACGACGAGGCCGGCCGACCGCTGTACTTCCTGGTCATGGAACTGCTCGACGGCGCCCCGCTCAACCACCACCTCGGCGACGGGCCGCTGCCGCTGCGCCAGGCCCTCACCTGGGCCGTCCAGATCTCCCAGGCCCTCGCCACCGCCCACCGGGCCGGCGTCGTCCACCGGGACGTCAAACCGGCCAACGTGATGATCCAGTCCTCCGGCGCGGTCAAGGTCGTCGACTTCGGCATCGCCCGGATCGGCACCGCCGACGACGGCATCACCAGCACCAACGTCATCGTCGGCACCCCCGCCTACATGGCCCCCGAACGCTTCGACAGCGGCGGCCTCGACGCCCGCTCCGACCTCTACGCCTTCGGCTGCCTCCTGTACGAACTCCTCACTGGCCGCACCCCCTTCCGCGGCAGCCTCTACGAACTCATCCGCCAGCACGGCGAGGTCCACCCGGCGGCCCCCGGCACCCTGCGACCCGGCCTGCCCGCCGAGGTCGACGCCCTCGTCCTCGAACTGCTCGCCAAGGACCCGAACCGGCGCCCGCCGCACGCCGACCAGGTCGCGGACCGTCTGCTCCACCTCGCCGAGCAGACCGAGCGGCCCCCGGCCGGCTACCACGCCACCGTCCGGGACGTTCCGGCCGCCGAGGAGGACCCGTACGTACTCGCGCGCCGCCAGGAGGCGGACGCGCTGTTCCAGCGCACCCGCGACCAGGCCGCCCAGGTCGCGCTGCAGTTCGAGACCAGCATCGCCCAGCGGCGCCGCCAGCTCGAACAGGACCTCGCCGACCGGCGGGCCCACGCCGAAGCCCGGGCGCAGCAGATCGTCGCCGAGGCCCAGCAGCGCGGCGAGGAGATCGAACGGGAGGCCGCCGCCCGGGCCGCCGCCAGCCTCCGGCAGCTCTCCGAGGCCGAGCAGCGCACCGACCTGCTGCGCCGCCAGACCGACAAGCTGCGCAGCGACGCCGAGAGTCTGCGCCGCACGGTGGACAACGCCCGCCGTCAGGCCTCGGACTTCCTCGCCGACGCGGCCGCCAAGGCCGGCCTCGGCCCGGCCCCCGAGACCCGGCGCCAGATCGCCCCGCCCGGCGGCACGCCCACCGGCACCCCGACGGGCTCGATCACCGGCCCGACCACGGGCTCGACGGCCGGCTCGCAGCGCCGGAAGCTCCCGAGCATGCAGGACCTGCTCTCCGGCCGGAACCGGGGCGCCACCGAGAGCGACGAGCCGGGCCGCCGCCGCTCCTGACCCCAACTCCTGTGCCACCAAGGGCTGTTGCCGCCCCTGCCGTCCGCCGGCTCGCACCGCCGCTCGCCCGACCGCGCTCGCCCGGTCCGGCGACGTCGTCGAGGTCGTCGTCACCTGGACCTCGCCACTCGGAGCCCGCTGGGCCAAGGTCATGGTCGCCCGCACCCGCGTCACCGGCTGGATCCCGTGGTCCCTGCTCGCGCACCGCGAACCTCCCCCGGAACCGTAGAATCCGCAGGTAGGCACCCAGGGAGGGATTTCGCGTGTTCCAAGCGCAGCGGCCGCGCACCGCACAACTGACCCCGTGGACCGGCGACGGCGGGGCGGACCAGGTCAAGGGCGTCGCCCTGCTCCTGCCCGGCGGATTCCTGCGCAGCCGGCGCGGCCCGGTGAAGGTCGCCGAACTGGGCCTGCGCGACCTCGCCGCCGAACTCACCGCCCGCGGCCGCCCGCACGGCGTCGCCGTGCACCTGCTGCGCTACCGCTACAGCGGCTGGAACGGCGCCGACGCCGACACCGCCGTCGACACCCGCTGGGCCCTCGACGAACTCGCCCGCCGCTACGGCCCCGTGCCCGTCGTCCTGATCGGCAACTCGCTCGGCGGGCGCGCCGCGTTCTGGTGCGCCGGGCACCCGAACGTCGTCGGCGTCGCCGGCATCGCCCCCTGGCTGCCCAGCGGCGACGCGGTCGACCACCTCGCCGGGCGGCGCGTCCTGATCGTCCACGGCACCGGCGACCGCAGCGCCGCCAGCGCCACCCAGTCCCTCGAATACGCGCTCCGGGCCCGCGCGGTCGTCCCCGACCTCGCCCGCTACGAAGCGCCCGGCGCCAACCACTACCTCATCCGGCAGGCGGGCGACATCAGCGCGCTCACCACCGCCTTCACCCTCGCCACCCTCGACGCCGAACCCGCCGCCCTGGCGGCCGGCGCCGTCTGCACCCGCCTCCCGACCACCCGCCCGTAGCCGGCGGGCCCGTCACCTCACGCGCGGGGACCCCTTCGGGCCCCCGCGCGGAGTGGCCTTCCCGGCATCGCCGCCGCCATCGAGGCCTTCACCATCGGACCCCGGCCACCGCCGCGGTCCGCGCGGCACCGCGCCGCGCCGCCCGAAATCGGGTTGGCGGTCGATGCCCCGTCCTGCCTATCGTCGGGGGATGACCACTCGAACCTTCCGCATCATGGTGCGCGGCGTCTTCGACGGCCTCAGCGCCGAACAGCACGCCGAACTCCTCGCCCGCGCAGCCGAGCACGACGTGCTGCGCGCGGCCTTCACCCCCGAGGGCCACCTCAGCTACGACCTCACCGCGCGCGCCGCCTTCACCTTCCGCTTCCTCGACTCGGGCGAGGCGGAGGAGGACATCCTGACGGCCGCCGAGCGGGCCGAGCAGGCGGCGCGTGGCTGGCTGGCCGAGCGCGGCTACGGCTACAAGAACCTGCGCTCCCAGGCCGAGGACCTCTCGCAGGCGCCGCTCGGCAAGCGGCAGCGCCGCGCCGCCAACGCCGGCTAGCCCCCTCCCCCTCCGCTACCTCCTTGACGGCTCGCCGCACGGATATGCTTGAGTAGTCAAGGAGGTAGCAATGACATCCCCGCAGCCCGCCCCGAAGCCCGACGCACACCACTCCGACCCGCGCGCCGCCCCACCCCGCCCGGACCCGCTGGACACCGCCCTACGGCTGGTCCGCGCCCAGACGGCCGTGGTCAAGCGGTTCGACGCGAGCCTCAGCGGCCTGCACGGCGTGAGCCTGTCCGACTTCACCCTGTTGCTCCACCTCGGCCACGCCCCCGGCGGCCGGATGCGCCGGGTCGACCTCGCCGAGGCACTCGGCCTCACCGCCTCCGGCGTGACCCGTGGGCTGGCACCCCTGGAACGGATCGGCCTGGTGAACCGCGAGGCGGCGGCCCGCGACGCCAGGGTCGCCTATGCGACCCTGACGCCGACCGGCCGCGAACGGCTCGCCGAGATGCTGTACACGGCCCGGCAGGTAGCCGACGACCTCTTCGCCGCCGACCAGTGGGGCACCGACGACCTCGGCCGCCTCGGGGCCCTGCTCACCCGCCTCGGCGGCACGGCCCCCGACCAGCGGCCCGGCCGGCCGCAGGCCGCGGCCGACGGGCCGGCAGCAAGCGCCTAGCTACCGAACGCCGTCGCGCCCACCATCCGGTGTTCCCGCCCCCTCCCAGCCCCCGGCCCCGGCCCACGGCCTAGGCTGAGGCCCGCACCACCGCACCGCCGCACCACCGCGAAGGGCAGCACCCATGAGCACCTCCCCCGAGACCACCTCCCCCGAGGCCGCCCCCGACCTGACCGTCGACGGCACCGGCCTGCTCTGCGTCCAGCTGTTGCTGCGCCTGCGCGCCCGGATCGCCGACCTCCCGGCCGGCGCGGTGGTGCACATCCACACCACCGACCCCGCCGCCCCGCTCGACCTGCCCGCCTGGTGCCACCTGACCGGTCACGACTACCTCGGCCCGGTCCCGCACCCGGCCACCGACCGCGAGGTGTACGCCCTGCGCCTCACCGCCACCGCCCGCCCGACCCGCGCCGACCGGCCCTGGCACCCCGCCCCGACCTCCGACTGACCACGCGGCGCCGCCGGCCACGCCGCCACCGCCCGGCATCGACGCCGCTGCGGCCCGGCCCGACCGAGCCGACCACGAGTCCCTCACCTCCCCCGAGGCCCGCGAGCCGCTCCCCGAGCACGACGTCACCGTGCTCGGCCACCGGCCGCTCCACCCGGCTTGGCGCCAGGCCGGGCCCGGCCCCCTTCGGCAGCCCGGTGTGCCACGATGAAGGGAGCCGAACGGCCAAGCACCACAGGGAGGTTGACCACCATGGATCCGATCCTCAGCTGCCGCTGGCAGGACCAGGACGGCGAGTGGGCACTGACCGTCAGCCGCAACGGCGGCCGCTGGGAACTGCTCGCCGCCGCACCCCGCTGGTCCGAATCGCTCCCGTTCGCCGGGCCCGAGGACGTCCGCCGGCTCGCCCAGGCCCTGCTGGACCTGCCCGCCGATCCCGAGCCGTACGAGTTCGAATGGCGGCTCTCCCGGACGGAGTTCGAGCGCACCGAGAACGAGCGCACCCACTTCGCGACGTTCGCCGTCGGGCTCGACCCCACCGACGGCCACCGCCCCTACCTCGCCTACCAGTCCTACTACCACCGGGGTCAGGCCACCGGACTCGGCCTGGAGGTGGTCTGCGAGGACCCGCCGGTCGACCGACTCCGCGCCCAGGCCCACGCCTTCCTCACCAACCTCCCCGGCGCCACACCCCCGCAGCCCTGAGAACCCCCTCACCCGGCGGAGCCCGCGCCCCCCACCACGGGCACCGCCCGCACCGCCCGCACCGCCCAGTCCAGCACCGCCGCCGAACTCTCCGGCGCCGACCACCCGTTGACCACCGCCAGCAGCGCCAGGTACCGCTCCCGCCGTGGATCCGCCATCGCCGTCAACCGTTCCAGCAACCGCTCGCGCACCAGCGCGGCGTCCCCGTCGACACCCGCCATGCCCGCGTAGCGCGCCATCAGCGCACCCGCCACCCCGGCCGCCCCGGCCGACTCCGGAGCCGTCCCCGCCGCGACCGCCGGACCGGCCGACTCCCGTACGGCTGACGCGAGTCCGGGGCACGGCCAGTCCGCGCCGGCCTCCGCAGCCTCGTCCTCCGCCAGCTGCCGCAGCAGGCCGCGGAACCCGTCGTCGGCCGCCAGCTCCGCCAACTCCACCCACGCCTCGACCTGTTCCGGTTCCAGGTCGTCCGTCGGCTCCGGCGTCAGCGAGCGCACGACGGCGGCGAACCGCCCGTCGGCCCGCAGACCGCCGAACGCCCCGGCCAGGAACTCCCCGATCAGGCGGTACCGTTCGTCCTCCGACAGGCGGGCCAGCTGGTGCACGAGAGTCAGCTCCTCGGGTGTCGACCCGCGCCTGGCCACCGTCCCCAGCACCGCCCGCCGCAGCCGCAGCACCCGGATCTGGACGTCCAGCGCCTCGGCGTGCGCCGCCGCGACGGCGGGCAGCGCGAGCTCGCGGTCCACCACCTGCCGGATGGCGGGCAGCCCGAGCCCGAGCTCGCGCAGGGTACGTACCAGCTCCAGGCGCGCGACCGCGTCGACGCCGTACCGCCGGTGGCCGGCCGGGTTGCGGTCGGCCGGCGACACGATCCCCTGGTCCGAGTAGAACCGGACGGTCTTGACCGTCAGCCCGCTCCGCCGCGCCAGCTCACCGATCGTGTAGAGCGGTTCGGACCCGAGCGGTTCGGACCCGAGCGGTTCCGAGCCGAGCAGTTCCGAGCCGAGCAGTTCCGAGCCGAGCGGATCACAGGAGTGCGTATCGCCGTTCATGCCCACCACCCTGGCGTCTCCCCCTACGGGAGATGCAAGGCCGACGGCACGAAGGTCAGGCCGTCCGCCGCAGCAGCGCCAGGTACATCGCGTCCGTCCCGTGCAGGTGCGGCCAGAGCTGCACGTCCGGCCCGTCCCCGAGCGCCGGGACTCCGGGCAGCAGCGGGCGCGCGTCGATCCACTCGACCCGGCCACCCTCGGCCCGCAGCACGTCGTCCACCACGGCCCGGGTCTCCGCGAGGTGCGGCGAGCAGGTCGCGTACCCGACCACCCCGCCGACCCGGGTGGCCTCGATCGCCGACCGCAGCAGGTCCCGCTGGAGCGGGCCGAAGGCCGCGACGTCGGCCGGGCGGCGGCGCCAGCGCGCCTCCGGACGGCGACGCAGCGCGCCCAGGCCGGAGCACGGCACGTCGACCAGCACCCGGTCGAAGCCCCCGGAGCGCCAGGCCGGGCGGGTGCCGTCGGCGGCGATCACCGTGTACGGGCCGGGGTTGCCCTCCAGCGCCCGGGCCACCAGCCGAGCGCGGTGCGGCTGCTTCTCGCTCGCGACCAGCGCCGCGCCGCGCCCGGCGGCCAGCGCACCGAGCAGCGCGGCCTTGCCGCCGGGGCCGGCGCAGCCGTCCAGCCAGAGCCGGTCCGGGCCGTCCAGCGGCGCGGCGGCCAGGGCGAGGGCGACCAGCTGGCTGCCCTCGTCCTGCACGCCCGCCCGGTTGTCCCGCACCGCTTCCAGCGAGCCCGGGTCGCCGCCTTCGGCGAGCCGCAGCGCGAACGGGGACCACCGGCCGGACTCGGCCTCGGGCAGCGCGTCGGCCAGTTCGCCGACGGTGACCCGGCCGGGGCGCGCGACGAGGGTCACCTCGGGCCGCGCGTTGTCGGCGCGCAGCAGGTCCTCGACGGCGCTGCGCCCGGAGGCGTCGGGCTGCCAGCGGCCGAGCGAGTCCCAGAGCGCGGAGACGACCCAGCGCGGGTGCGAGTGGACGACGGCGAGGTGGTCCTCGGCGTCCTTCTCGTACGGCGGGGCGACCTGTTCGATCCAGCCGTCCAGGTCGTGCGCGCTGATCCGGCGCAGGACGGCGTTGACGAACTTGGCCTTGCCGTCGCCGAGCACCACCCGGGCCAGCTCGACGGTCGCCGAGACGGCCGCGTGACTGGGGATGCGGGTGGTGAGCAGCTGGTGGGCGCCGAGCGAGAGCACGTCCAGCACCGGCGGGTCGACCTTGCTGAGCGGTCGGTCGATGCAGGCCGCGATGATCGCGTCGTAGGTGCCCTGCAGGCGCAGGGTGCCGTAGACCAGTTCGGTGGCGAGGGCGGCGTCGCGCCGGTCCATGCCCTTCTGCTCGGCCTCGCGGAGCAGCGACGGCAGGATCAGGTTGGCGTACGCGTCGCGCTCGTCGACGGCGCGCAGCGCCCGGAACGCGACGATCCGGGCCGGGTCCTTCTTCGGACGGCGGTGCGGGCGGGGGGCGCGCTTGGCGCTGGGGGTGGTCACAGGTGCCTCAAGGTGCTGCGGTGGTTATCAGACGAACAGTGCAGACGAACAGTAACGATGCAAACGAACAGTAACGCCAACCCCGGGTCTCAGCCTGTGGAGCCGAAGCGCTCCCCGGTCTCCAGCCGCGCCCCGCGCGCCCAGTCGGCCGCCCGCATCTCCTTCTTCCCCTGCGGGCGGACCTCCCCGAGTTCGATCTCGTGGCTGCCCGTGCCGACCCGCACGCTGTTCTTCCCGACCACGGCCAGTTCCCCGGGCGCCAGTGCGGCCTCCCCGGCCAGCAGCTTCACGGGCCCGGTGATCTTCAGCCGCTCGCCGCGGAACTCGGTCCACGCGCCCGGAGCCGGGGCGCAGCCGCGCACCACGCGGTCGATCCGCAGCGCGGGGTGGCTCCACTCGATCCGCGCGTCCTCGACGGTGATCTTCGGCGCGAGCGTGACGCCCTCGGCCGGCTGCGGGACGGCGTGCAGGGAGCCGTCCTCGATGCCGTCCATGGTGGCCGCGAGCAGCCGCGCGCCGGACACCGAGAGGCGGGTGAGCAGTTCGCCGCTGGTGTCGGTCGGGCGGACCTCCTCGGTGATCACGCCGTAGACCGGGCCGGAGTCCAGGCCCTGCTCGATCAGGAAGGTGGCCGCGCCGGTGACCTCGTCGCCGGCCAGCACCGCGTGCTGGACCGGGGCCGCGCCGCGCCAGGCGGGCAGCAGCGAGAAGTGCAGGTTCACCCAGCCGTGCTTGGGGATCTCCAGGGTGCCGGGGCGCAGCAGCGCGCCGTAGGCGACCACCGGGCAGCAGTCGGGGGCGAGTTCGGTGAGCCGGGCGACGAAATCCGGGTCGCTGGGCTTCGCCGGCTTGAGGACCTCGATCCCGGCCTCCTCGGCGCGCTGGGCGACGGGGCTGGCGACCAGCTTGCGCCCGCGCCCGGCCGGGGCGTCGGGGCGGGTGACCACCGCGACGACCTCGTGCCGGTCGGAGGCGAGCAGGGCGTCCAGGGCGGGAACGGCGACCTCGGGGGTGCCGGCGAACACGAGGCGCATCAAGTGCCTTTCGGTGGAGGGATGTCGGGGAGCGGGAGAGTCAGCGTGCGGCGCCGAAGGTGCTGTGCGGCGAGACCTTGACGACCGGCGCGGGCGCGCCGCCCCAGTCGGTGTCGCGGATCGCCTTGAGCGCGGCCTTGCGCTGCTCGCGGTCGAGCCGGTCGATGAAGATGATGCCGTCGAGGTGGTCGGTCTCGTGCTGGATGCAGCGGGCGAGCAGCTGGGTGCCCTCCAGGGTGACCGGGTCCCCGTACATGTTGAATCCCTTGGCGACCACGCCGTAGGCGCGCTTCGTGTCGTAGCGCAGGCCGGGCAGCGAGAGGCAGCCCTCGGGGCCTTCCTGCTCCTCCTCGGTCAGCGACAGGTCCGGGTTGATCAGGTGCCCGGTGACGCCGTCCACGTGGTAGGTGAACACCCGCAGCGAGATGCCGAGTTGAGGCGCGGCCAGGCCGGCGCCGGGGGCGTCGAGCATGGTGTCGGTGAGGTCCCGGACCAGGGTGCGCAGTTCCTTGTCGAACGTGGTCACCGGCCGGGCGGTGGACCGCAGGACGGGGTCTCCGAAGAGCCGGATCGGCTGGATCGCCACGGGGTACGGGCTCCTGTCCGTCGAAGGTGCGGGGCTGCGGGCGGCTACTGGTTTCCCCGCAAGTCTATGCAACGCACCGAGGCCACCGACCATGCCCTCACCCATGCCCTCACCCGGGCGAAAAGCCCCTCCCCCACGCCCGGCACCGGCTGCCGGCAAATCCCGAGTCTGCCGAGCGGCGTTACCCCGGCCCCCGCTTCGGCGTTGGTCAAGTGAGATTGACCGGGGCCGGGCGCACGGGACACCGCGCCCCGGCCGAGCTGAACCGTACGGAAGGTGGCACGTAGGCCATGGCCGAGCAGATCAACCACGACGCCCGGGCGCGGGCGAGCCTTCACCTGCTGGTGCGGGACATCGAGCGGGTGAGGCGGCAGGTCGACGCGCTGCGGACGCTCACCGCCCAGTTGGGCAACGTCTACCGACCGCGCCGCCCCAGTACCTCGGCCGGCTTCGTGGTGTACGGGCGGGCGCCCGCGCCGACCGTGCGCCTGGCGCAGGAGCTGCGGGAGAGCGTGGAGACCCTGGTGGCGGCGGCGGTCGAGTTCGACCGGGCGCTGGGCTTCTCCTGGGACTCGGTGGGCTCGGCCCTCGGGGTCACCAAGCAGGCGGTGCACCGCCGGTACGGGATGCGCCGCCCGACCAGCGAACTCCTCGCCGCCAGCGGCGCCGTCCCGGGCCCGAGCCGCCCGGACCGCTCCGAGGAGCTGCCCGCCGCGCCGTCCGGCGGCCTGGCGGCGACCGTCCCGCCGGCCCGCCAGGGCGGCCTGGACCGCACCAGCCTGGAGCGCAACGCCCTCGAACGCACCAGCCTGGAGCGCGGCGCGGTCGACCGCAACACCCTGGAGCGCGGCACCTCCGAGCGCACCCCGGTCGACCGCACCGGCATCCCGCTGCGCGGCTGACCGCCCTCCCGACCAGGGAAGCCGATTCCGCGCAGCACCGTCGCGGGCCCCCCGGGGCGGGGTGGCCCACTCACCCCGCCCCCGCCGCACGCACCGGCGTCACCCGACCCCCGGTCCCACCCCACCCCGGTTCCACCCGACCGCCGACCTCACCCGATGTCCGTCGGATCCATCCGTACCCGCACCGCCTCCGGCGTCCGCAGCGCGATCCGCGCGATCTGCGCCGCCTTGAGCGCCGCCGCCAGCGCCGCCCCCTGCCCGGGCGGCACCCGCAGCAGCGCCCGTTCCTGCTCCTCCCCGCGCAGGGCGGGCGCCGGCACCGGCCCGAGCACGTCCGCCTCCGCCGGCAGCCGGATCAGCCCCAGCAGGTCGGCCACCGCCGCCGGACTCCCGCTCACCGAGGCCATCCGCGACACCGGCGGGAAGTGCAGCTGCGCCCGCTCGTCGCGCTCCAGCCCGGCGTGGCCCAGCGGGTCCCAGCGGACCAGCGCCTGCACCGGGCGCGCCGAGGGCTCGGCGACCACGACCACCGTCCCGCCCTCCTCCGCGGACCGGACCAGGGCGGCGGCGGCCAGCCACAGCCGCAGCGTCTCCTCCCCGGCCCGCAGGTCCGGCCGGCCGAGCAGCGCCCAGCCGTCCAGCAGCAGCGCGGCCCCGTACCCGGAGCCGCCCTCCACCACCGGCTCCGCCCCGGGCGTGGAGATCACCAGCGAGGGCTCGTCCGGGACGGTGGTCAGCACCGCGTCCCGCCCCGAGGTCCGCACCGGGATCCGCGGGAAGGCCTTGCCCAGCTCCTCCGCCGTGCGCCGGGCACCGACCACCTGCGCCCGCAGCCGGAACGAGCCGCACTCGGGGCAGTGCCAGTCCGCCTCCGCCTCCCCGCACCAGCCGCAGCACAGCAGGGCGTCCGCCGAGGGCGCCTCCAGCGGCCCCTCGCAGCGCCGGCACCGGGCCGGGGTCCGGCAGCGCCCGCAGGCCAGCCGGGGCACGTAGCCGCGCCGGGGCACCTGGATGAGCACCGGGTGTCCGGCGGCCAGCGACTCCCGGGCGGCCTCCCAGGCCACCGAGGGCAGCCGGGCGGCCTGTGCGGCGCCGTCGCGGTGCTGGTCCTGGTCGGTGACGGTCCGCACCCTCGGCGCGACCCGTCGTACGGTCTCCCGGTCGGCGGTCAGCGGGCGCGCCCACCCGGTGCTGACCAGTTGCGCGCCCTCCACCGTCACCGCATGCCCCCCGAGCAGCACCGCCGTGCCCTCCTCGGCGGCGCGCAGCAGCGCGACCTCGCGCACGTGCGGGTGCGGGGCGCGCGGGTCGCTGTGGCTGTTGTCGCCGTCGGACCAGACGACGACCAGCCCGAGGTCGCGCACCGGCGCGAACATGGCGGCGCGGGTGCCGATCGCGGCGTGCACCGAACCGCGACTCACCGCCAGCCAGTGCCGGTAGCGCTCGCGCGGGCCGAGGTCGGCCTCCAGGGCGACGTGCAGCCCCGCACCGAGCAGTTCGGTCAGCGCCTGGTCGACCCTCGCCACCGACCGCCCCTCGGGCAGCACGACGAGCGCGCCGCGCCCGCCCGCCAGCGTGGCGGCGACGGCCCGCGCGATCTCGTACGGCCAGCCGGGGCCGGGCAGCGCCGCCCAGACGGCGCGCGGCGAGCCGCCACCGGCCAGCGCGGCGAGGAAGTCTGGCCCGGCCGGGTAGCGCTGCCAGCCGCCGGGAGCGGGGGCCGGCGGGCGCGGGAGCGGTGGCGGCGAGGGCTCGGCCTCGGCCTTGGCGTGCCGGGGCGGTACGGCCAGCTGGAGGACGTCCGCGAGGGTGCCGGCGTAGCGGTCGGCGACGGTCCGGCAGAGCCGGAGCAGCTGGGGGGTGAGCACGGGCTCGGGTGAGAGCACCTGGGCGAGCGGGGCGAGCGGGCCGGGGAAGTCGCTCTTCTCCAGCCTGGCGACGATGAACCCGTCGTGCAGCTCCCCGCCCTCGCGCTGGCCCTTCACCACGCGCGCCCCGAAGCGCACCCGCACCCGGGCCCCCGGCCGGGCCTCCTCGGCCATCGCGGCCGGCACCTCGTAGTCGAAGAACTTGTCGATGGTGAGCACGCCCTTGTCCACCACGACCCGGGCCACCGGCAGGTGCTCGGCCCGCTTGGCGCCGCGCCACGTCCGGGGCTTGGCCCGCTTGACCGTGTCCCGGATGAACGCCAGCTGCTCCGGCTCGGCCCCGTTCTCCCCTGTGCTGCTCATCGCTCCCAAGTACTACCAGGTCACACCGACACCACGCACAGAGCGGCGCCCGCCCCACCGGGGACGGGCGCCGCCTGCACGTGTGCGGGGGTCAGTCCTGCACGGCCGCCTTCAGCTGCTCCACCCGGTCGGTGCGCTCCCAGGTGAAGTCGGGCAGCTCACGGCCGAAGTGGCCGTACGCCGCGGTCTGGGAGTAGATCGGGCGCAGCAGGTCCAGGTCGCGGATGATCGCGGCCGGGCGCAGGTCGAAGACGTCGGTGACGGCCTTCTGGATGGCCAGCACCGGAACGGTCTCGGTGCCGAAGGTCTCCACGAAGAGGCCGACCGGCTCGGCCTTGCCGATCGCGTACGCGACCTGCACCTCGGCGCGGCGGGCGAGGCCGGCGGCGACGATGTTCTTCGCCACCCAGCGCATCGCGTACGCGGCCGAGCGGTCGACCTTGGACGGGTCCTTGCCGGAGAAGGCGCCGCCACCGTGGCGGGCCATGCCGCCGTAGGTGTCGATGATGATCTTGCGGCCGGTGAGGCCGGCGTCGCCCATCGGGCCGCCGATCTCGAAACGGCCGGTCGGGTTGACCAGCAGGCGGTAACCCTCGGTGACCAGCTTGATGCCCTGGTCGGCGAGCGCCTTCAGCTCGGGCTCGACCACGAACTCGCGGATGTCCGGGGTGAGCAGCGACTCCAGGTCGATGTCACTGGCGTGCTGGGTGGAGACCACCACGGTGTCGAGGCGGACGGCCTTGTCGCCGTCGTACTCGATGGTGACCTGGGTCTTGCCGTCGGGGCGCAGGTACGGGATGGTCCCGTTCTTGCGGACCTCGGTCAGGCGCCGGGAGAGGCGGTGCGCCAGGGTGATCGGCAGCGGCATCAGCTCGGGCGTCTCGTCGGACGCGTAGCCGAACATCAGGCCCTGGTCGCCGGCACCCTGCTTGTCCAGGTCGTCCTCGTCGCCCTCGACCCGAGCCTCGTACGCGGTGTCGACGCCCTGGGCGATGTCGGGCGACTGCGCGCCGATGGACACCGACACGCCGCAGGAGGCGCCGTCGAAGCCCTTCTTGGAGCTGTCGTAGCCGATCTCCAGGATCTTGTCCCGGACGAGCTGGGCGATCGGCGCGTACGCCTTGGTGGTCACCTCGCCGGCCACGTGCACCTGGCCGGTGGTGATGAGCGTCTCCACGGCGACCCGGGAGGTCGGGTCCTCTCGCAGGAGAGCGTCAAGGATGGTGTCGCTGATCTGGTCAGCGATCTTGTCGGGGTGACCCTCGGTCACGGACTCCGAGGTGAACAGGCGGCGAGACACAGCGCTCCCTGGGGTTGCAGCGGCTGCTGACTGAAGGCCCCCGGCGAACCGGGGACATCCGGAAAGACTTGATTCCTGGAGTCTAACGGTCTGCTTCCGCCGAGCGTCACCCGCTTCCGGAAATCACGACCGTTCTCCAGCAGGGCTTGATCAGTTACCGATCGTTTCCAGCCGCTTCGCGACCAAGTCCCAGACCACGTCGGCGAGCGCCTCCTTGGGGCCCACCGGAACGGCCGTCTCCGTGCCGTCCGAGCCCAGTACCACGGCCTCGTTGACGTCCGTCCCGAAGGCCTTGCCGTTGCCCACCTCGTTGACGACCAGCAGGTCGCAGCCCTTGCGGACGAGCTTGGCGCGGCCGTTGGCGAGCACGTCGTCGGTCTCCGCCGCGAAACCCACGACGAGTTGACCCGAACGGGGGCGGTGGGCCGACAGCTCGGCCAGGATGTCGGGGTTGCGGACCAGGGCGACCGGCGCCGGCTCGATCCCCTCGACCTTCTTGATCTTGCCGGTGGCGTACTCGGCGGGCCGGAAGTCCGCCACGGCCGCGGCCATGACCACGGCGTCCGCGTCCTCGGCCGCCTTCAGCGCCGCCTCGCGCAGCTCCAGCGCCGTCGAGACGTGCACCACGTCGACCCCGGCCGGGTCGGCGAGCTCCGCGTTGGCCGAGACCAACGTCACGCGCGCCCCACGGGCCGCGGCCGTCACGGCGAGCGCGTAGCCCTGCTTGCCGGAGGAACGGTTGCCGAGGAAGCGCACCGGGTCCAGCGGCTCGCGGGTGCCGCCGGCCGAGACCACCACGTGCCGACCGGCCAGGTCGGTCGGCACGGCCCCGCCCCGGCGCAGCACGGCCCGACAGGCGTCGAAGATCGTGGACGGCTCGGGCAGCCGCCCCTTGCCGGTGTCCTTGCCGGTGAGCCGCCCGACGGCCGGCTCCAGCACGATCACGCCCCGGCGGCGCAGCGTGGCGACGTTGTCCCGGGTGGCCGGGTGCTCCCACATCTCGGTGTGCATGGCGGGCGCCAGGACGACCGGGCAGCGGGCGGTGAGCAGGGTGTTGGTGAGCAGGTCGTCGGCGAGGCCGTGGGCGGCCTTGGCGATCAGGTCGGCGGTGGCGGGGGCGACCACGACCAGGTCGGCCTGCTGGCCGATCCGCACGTGCGGCACCTCGTGCACGCGCTCCCAGGTCTCGGTGGCGGCCGGGCGGCCGGAGAGCGCGGCCCAGGTGGCCTCGCCGACGAAGTGCAGCGCGGCGGCGGTGGGCACCACGGTGACCTGGTGGCCGGACTCGGTGAACCGGCGGAGCAGCTCGCAGGCCTTGTAGGCGGCGATGCCGCCGCTGACGCCGAGGGCGACGCGCGGCGCGTCGACCCCGCTCCGGTCCGAAGTCGCGCTCATACTCCCGCTCTCCTCCACGTCTGGGACGTGCACACCCTACGGCCCCTCAGCCGTCGCGCGCACCGTGGTCGCGCCCACAGCCCCCGGGTACGCCGAAGGGCCCGGCGGAAACGATTCCACCAGGCCCTTCCACGGGAAATCTCAGCGCACCGCCTCAGGCGGCCTCGATCGCCTCGGCGGTCAGCATGCCGGCGTTGATCTCGCGCAGCGCGATCGACAGCGGCTTCTCGTGCACGTGGGTGTCGACCAGCGGGCCGACGTACTCCAGCAGACCCTCACCGAGCTGGGAGTAGTACGCGTTGATCTGGCGCGCGCGCTTGGCGGCGTAGATCACGAGGCTGTACTTGGAGTCGGTGGCCTCGAGCAGCTCATCGATCGGCGGGTTGATGATGCCCTCGGGCGCGGTCATGGAAGAGGACACGCGAAAACCTTCCGAAAGGGTGGAAAAGACAGACAGGTCAGGCTACACCGAGCAAGGCTAGCAGTTCGGCCGCTACCTGCTCGACCGAGGTGTTGACAAGGGTCGTGTCGAACTCGGTCTCGGCCGCGAGCTCGACCTTGGCCGCCTCCAGCCGCTTCTCGATCACGTCCTGCGGCTCGGTGCCCCGGCCGGTCAGCCGGCGGACCAGCTCGTCCCAGCTCGGCGGAGCCAGGAAGACCAGCTGCGCCTCGGGCATCGACTCGCGCACCTGGCGGGCGCCCTGCAGGTCGATCTCCAGCAGGACGGGCTCGCCACGGTCCAGCTTCTCCAGCACCGCCGAGCGCGGGGTGCCGTAGCGGTTGCCGGCGAAGACGGCCCACTCCAGCAACTCGCCGTTGGCGATCAGCTTGTCGAACTCGTCGTTGTCGACGAAGTGGTACTGGACCCCGTTCTGCTCGCCCGGCCTCGGGTGGCGGGTCGTCGCCGACACCGAGAGCCAGACCTCGGGGTGCTGCTTCCTCATATGAGCGACGACCGTGCTCTTGCCGACCCCCGAAGGGCCGGAGAGCACGGTCAGCCGCGGACGCTCACTCATGCACCGATTATCCCGGATCGCGGACGATCCCGGGACCACGGGGCACGGTCAGGCGGCACCGCCGCCGAACTCCCGCTCCAGGGAGGCGATCTGGTTCGTACCGAGGCCGCGGACGCGCCGGCTCTCGCTGATGCCGAGGCGCTCCATGATCTGCTTGGCACGGACCTTGCCGACGCCCGGAAGGGACTCCAGCAGGGCGGAGACCTTCATCTTGCCGATGACGTCGTTGTCGGCCTTTCCGGCCTTGATCACCTCGTGCAGGGAGGCGCCGGAGTGCTTGAGCCGGTTCTTGACCTCGGCGCGCTCCCGGCGAGCCTCGGCGGCCTTGGCGAGCGCGGCGGTGCGCTGTTCAGGGGTAAGGGGCGGAAGAGCCACGCCGTTCACCTCAGGGTGTGGAAGGAAGGGATTGAGCTATGACTGGTTTGGTTCCCAGGACACCGTCCGCAAGGAGAACCACAGGGCCCTTGACCTGCGGGAGCTACGAGATTCGCGGCTCGCCGATGACCTATCGCCGGACACTACCCGGATTGCGGCGCCGCGTCAGGAAAAGAACACGAAAAGTCCTGGTCAGCCAAGGCCGACCAGGACTTTCCAGGGCAAAATGACCGCGATTGCGAGACTTTGACACCGCCGATGTGACGGCGCTCACGTCAACTCCGGTGAGTCTCGGTGAGGCCGCACCGGGCTGCGCACACTGCGCAGGGTCATCGCCCCGCTACGCGTTCACGCCCGCGATCGCCGCTACTTCACCGCGTCCGCGTACTCGCCGGCGAACCGCTCGGCCGCCGAGCGCAGGGCCGCCACCGAGGGGCCGTGCTTGAGCACGTCGCGGCTCACGCTCGGCACCACGTTGATCACCGAGGCGCCGAACACCCGCGGCAGGTCGGCCATGGTCGCGCCCTGGGCGCCGATCCCGGGGGCCAGCAGCGGGCCGTTGACGGCCAGTTCCACGCCCGCGTCGGCCAGCGTCGCGCCGACGACCGCACCGAAGGAGCCCAGCGGCTCGGCATCGGCGTTCTCCGCCGCCAGCTGCCGCAGCACCGCCGCCGCGACCGATTCGCCGTCCGGGCCGACCGCGCGCTGCACCTCGCCGCCCTCCGGGTTGGAGGTGAGCGCCAGCGCGAACACGCCGCAGCCCTGCGCGCGGGCCAGGTCGAGGGCCGGGCGCAGCGAGCCGAAGCCCAGGTACGGGCTGACCGTGAGGGCGTCCGAGAACAGCGGGCTGCCGGGCGACAGGAAGGCCTCGGCGTAGGCGGCCATGGTGGAGCCGATGTCGCCGCGCTTGGCGTCCATCAGGACCAGCGCACCGGCCGCCCGGGCCTCCTCGACGGACTTCTCCAGCACCGCGACGCCCTTGCTGCCGAAGCGCTCGAAGAAGGCGGCCTGCGGCTTGAGCACGGCCACCCGGTCGGCCAGCGCCTCGACGACGGTGCGGCTGAAGGTCTCCAGGCCGGCGAGGTCGTCGCCGAGCCCCCAGGCGGCGAGCAGGGAGGCGTGCGGGTCGATGCCGACGCAGAGCTGGCCGCGGGTGTCGAGGGCCTGGCGCAGCCGGGCGCCGAACGGGGCGAGGGTCATGTCGTCCTTTCCGAAGGGTCGTGGGATGGGAGGTTCAGGAGGCGGCCCTGGTGCCACCGACGGCGCTGCCGACGGCCGCGGCCAGGTTGCGGAAGCCCGCGGCCCGGACCCGGGCGGAGAGGCCCCTGTGGATCCGGCGGCACCAGAACGGGCCCTCGTAGATGAAGGCGCTGTAGCCCTGCACGAGGTCCGCGCCGTGGATGATCCGCTGCCAGGCGTCCTCGGCGGTCTCCACGCCGCCGACCGAGACCAGCGTCAGCCGGCCCTCGGTGCGGGCGCGCAGGCGCTGCAGCACCTCCAGGGCGCGGGCCTTGAGCGGGGCGCCGGACAGGCCGCCCATGCCGATCTCCTCGACCCGGGCGGGGTCGGCGAGCAGGCCGTCGCGGCCGATCGTGGTGTTGGTGGCGATGATGCCGTCCAGGCCCAGCTCCAGGGCGAGGTCGGCGACCGCGTCGACGTCCTCGTCGGCCAGGTCGGGGGCGATCTTGACCAGCAGCGGGACCCGGTGCGCGGTGGTGCGGTCGGCGGCCTCGCGGACGGCGGCCAGCAGCGGACGCAGGTGGTCCACGGCCTGCAGGTTGCGCAGCCCGGGGGTGTTCGGCGAGCTGACGTTGACGACCAGGTAGTCGGCGTACTTGGCCAGCCGCTCGGTGGACTTGACGTAGTCGGCGACCGCGTCCGCCTCCTCGACCACCTTGGTCTTGCCGATGTTGACGCCGATCACCGGGGTGGAGCTGGTGTGCGGGCGGGCGGCGAGGCGCGCGGCGACCCGGGCCGAGCCCTGGTTGTTGAAGCCCATCCGGTTGATCAGCGCGCGGTCCTCGACCAGGCGGAACAGCCGGGGCGCCGGGTTGCCCGGCTGGGGCTCGCCCGTGATGGTGCCGATCTCGACGTAGTCGAAGCCGAGCATCGCCAGGCCGTCGATGCCGACGCCGTTCTTGTCGAAGCCCGCGGCCAGGCCGAACGGGCCGGGCAGGTCGAGGCCGAGGGCGCTGGTGCGCAGCGCCCGGTCGCGCGGGGCGAGCACCAGCCGCACCAGCGTGCGCAGGCCGGGCACCGAGGAGGCCAGCCGGATCCAGAAGAAGGCGAGGTGGTGGGCCTTCTCCGGGTCCAGCTTCTTGAAGACGAGATCGAACAGCAGCTTGTACAAAACCCAACTCCCGGATCAGGGCCCGGATCTGAGCGTGAGCACCCGGACCAGGGCATGGAAGTGGGGGGCACCCGTCTGGCGTCGGTGCCCCCCACTGCGGTGGTGCTACTTGCGGCCGGCGTTGATCAGTTCGGCGTGCTCCTGGAGCGACATCACGCCGACCTCGTCGCGCAGCAGCGCGTCCATGCCCTGGACGGCCGCGCCCATCGCCTGGACGGTGGTCAGGCAGGGCACGCCGCGGGACACGGCGGCGGTGCGGATCTCGTAGCCGTCGAGGCGCCCGCCGGTGCCGTACGGCGTGTTGATGATGAGGTCGACCTCGCCGTCGTGGATCAGCTGGACGATGGTCCGCTCGCCGTTCGGGCCCTCACCCTCGCTGTGCTTGCGCACCAGCGTGGACGGGATGCCGCCGCGGTGCAGCACCTCGGCGGTGCCGGCGGTGGCGAGCACCTCGAAGCCGAGGCTGACCAGCGCGCGGGCCGGGAAGACCAGGTTGCGCTTGTCCCGGTTGGCGACCGAGACGAAGACCTTGCCCCTGGTCGGCAGCGCGCCGTACGCACCGGCCTGGGCCTTCGCGTAGGCGGTGCCGAAGACCTTGTCGATGCCCATGACCTCACCGGTCGAGCGCATCTCCGGGCCGAGCACGGTGTCCACGCCGCGGCCGTGGACGTCGCGGAAGCGGCTCCACGGCATCACGGCCTCCTTGACCGAGATCGGGCAGTCGGCGGGCAGCGTGCCGCCGTCGCCCTCGGCCGGGAGCAGGCCCTCGGCGCGCAGTTCGGCGATGGTGGCGCCGAGCGAGATCCGGGCGGCGGCCTTGGCCAGCGGCACCGCGGTCGCCTTGGAGGTGAACGGCACGGTGCGGGAGGCGCGCGGGTTGGCCTCCAGCACGTACAGGATGTCCCCGGCCAGCGCGAACTGGATGTTGATCAGGCCGCGGACGCCGACACCGCGCGCGATGGCCTCGGTGGAGGTGCGCAGACGCTTGATGTCGAAGCCGCCGAGGGTGATCGGGGGCAGCGCGCAGGCGGAGTCGCCGGAGTGGATGCCGGCCTCCTCGATGTGCTCCATGACGCCGCCGAGGTAGAGCTCGGTGCCGTCGTACAGCGCGTCGACGTCGATCTCCACCGCGTCGTCGAGGAAGCGGTCGATGAGCACCGGGTGCTCGGAGATCAGGCCGGCGTGGCGCTCCAGGTAGGAGGCGAGCGAGGCCTCGTCGTAGACGATCTCCATGCCGCGGCCGCCGAGCACGTACGACGGGCGGGCGAGCACCGGGTAGCCGATCTCGTCGGCGATCGCCTTGGCCTCCGCGAAGGAGAACGCGGTGCCGTGCTTGGGGGCGGGCAGGCCGGCGTCGCGCAGCACGCGGCCGAAGGCGCCGCGCTCCTCGGCGAGGTCGATCGCCTCGGGCTGGGTGCCGACGATCGGCACGCCGTTGTCCTTGAGCGACTGGGCCAGGCCGAGCGGGGTCTGGCCGCCGAGCTGGACGATCACGCCGGCGAGCGGGCCGGCCTGCTGCTCGGCGTGGACGATCTCCAGCACGTCCTCCAGGGTGAGCGGCTCGAAGTAGAGCCGGTCGGAGGTGTCGTAGTCGGTGGAGACGGTCTCCGGGTTGCAGTTGACCATCACGGTCTCGTACCCGGCGTCGGCCAGCGCGAAGGAGGCGTGCACGCAGGAGTAGTCGAACTCGATGCCCTGACCGATGCGGTTCGGGCCGGAGCCGAGGATGATCACGGCCGGCTTGGTGCGCGGGGCGACCTCGTTCTCCTCGTCGTAGGACGAGTAGAAGTACGGGGTCTTGGCGGCGAACTCGGCGGCGCAGGTGTCGACGGTCTTGAACACCGGGCGGATGCCGAGCGCGTGCCGGACCTCCCGGACGACGTCCGGCTTCAGGCCGCGGATCTCACCGATCTGCTGGTCGGAGAAGCCGTGCCGCTTGGCGTGGCGCAGCAGCTCGGGGGTGAGCTCGGCGGCCTCGGTCAGCTCGCCGGCGATCTCGTCGAGCAGGAAGAGCTGGTCGACGAACCACGGGTCGATCTTGGTGGCCTCGAACACCTCCTCCGGGGTGGCGCCGGCCCGGATGGCCTGCATCACGGTGTTGATCCGGCCGTCGGTCGGCACGACCGCCTTGACCAGCAGCTCGGCCTTGTCCCCGACCGGGCCGGTCCAGGAGAACTGGGAGCCCTTCTTCTCCAGCGAGCGCAGCGCCTTCTGCAGCGCCTCGGGGAAGTTGCGGCCCATGGCCATGGCCTCGCCGACCGACTTCATGGTGGTGGTCAGCGTGGCGTCGGCGCTCGGGAACTTCTCGAACGCGAAGCGCGGGACCTTGACCACGACGTAGTCGAGGGTCGGCTCGAAGGAGGCCGGGGTCTGCTCGGTGATGTCGTTGGGGATCTCGTCCAGGGTGTACCCGACGGCCAGCTTGGCGGCGATCTTGGCGATCGGGAAACCGGTGGCCTTCGAGGCGAGCGCCGAGGAGCGGGAGACGCGCGGGTTCATCTCGATGACGATGACCCGGCCGTCGTCGGGGTTGACGGCGAACTGGATGTTGCAGCCGCCGGTGTCGACGCCGACCTCGCGGATCACGGCGATGCCGATGTCGCGCAGGATCTGGTACTCGCGGTCGGTGAGCGTCATCGCCGGGGCGACGGTGATCGAGTCACCGGTGTGCACGCCCATCGGGTCGAAGTTCTCGATGGAGCAGACGACCACGACGTTGTCGCTCTTGTCGCGCATCAGCTCCAGCTCGTACTCCTTCCAGCCGAGGATGGACTCCTCCAGGAGCACCTCGGTGGTCGGCGAGAGCGCCAGGCCCTGGCCGGCGATGCGGCGCAGGTCCTCCTCGTCGTGGGCGAAGCCGGAGCCGGCGCCGCCCATGGTGAAGGAGGGGCGGACGACGACCGGGTAGCCGCCGAGCGTGTCGACGCCGGCCAGCACCTCGTCCATGGTGTGGCAGATGACCGAGCGGGCGGACTCGCCGTGGCCGATCTTGGCGTTGACGGCCTCGACGACGCCCTTGAAGAGCTCGCGGTCCTCGCCCTTGTGGATCGACTCGACCTTGGCGCCGATGAGTTCGACGTTGTACTTGGCGAGCACGCCGTTGGCGTCCAGCGAGATCGCGGTGTTGAGCGCGGTCTGCCCGCCGAGGGTCGGCAGCAGCGCGTCGGGGCGCTCCTTGGCGATGATCCGCTCGACGAACTCCGGGGTGATCGGCTCGACGTAGGTGGCGTCGGCGATCTCCGGGTCGGTCATGATCGTGGCCGGGTTGGAGTTGACCAGGACGACCCGCAGGCCCTCTGCCTTGAGGACGCGGCAGGCCTGCGTGCCCGAGTAGTCGAACTCGGCGGCCTGGCCGATCACGATCGGGCCGGACCCGATCACCAGGACGGACTTGATGTCAGTGCGCTTAGGCACGCTTGCCCTCCATGAGCTCAACGAAACGGTCGAAGAGGTAGGCCGCGTCGTGCGGGCCGGCAGCCGCTTCGGGGTGGTACTGCACGCTGAAGGCGGGGACGTCCAGCGCCTGGAGGCCCTCGACCACGTCGTCGTTGAGGCAGACGTGGGAGACCTGGACCCGGCCGTAGGGGGTGTCGCTCACCTTGTCCAGCGGTGCGTTCACGGCGAAGCCGTGGTTGTGCGCGGTCACCTCGACCTTGCCGGTGGTGCGGTCCTGCACCGGCTGGTTGATGCCGCGGTGGCCGTACTTGAGCTTGTAGGTGCCGAAGCCCAGCGCGCGGCCGAGGATCTGGTTGCCGAAGCAGATCCCGAAGAACGGGGTCCTGCGCTCCAGCACGCCCTGCGCGACGGCGACCTGGTGGTCAGCGGTGGCCGGGTCGCCCGGGCCGTTGGAGAAGAAGACGCCGTCCGGGTTGACCGCGTAGAGGTCCTCCAGGGTGGAGTTGGCCGGCAGCACGTGCACCTCGATGCCGCGCTCGGCCATCCGCTGCGGGGTCATCCCCTTGATACCGAGGTCCAGCGCGGCGACGGTGAACCGCTTCGTGCCGATCGCGGGCACGACGTACGCCTCGGTGGTGGCCACCTCGGCGCACAGGTCGGCGCCCTTCATCTCGGGCGACTGCTGCACCCGGGTGAGCAGGGTGGCCGGGTCGGCCAGCTCCTGGCCGGAGAAGATGCCGCAGCGCATCGCGCCGCGCTCGCGCAGGTGCCGGGTGAGCGCCCGGGTGTCGATGCCGCTGATGCCGACGACGCCCTGGCGGACGAGCTCCTCGTCCAGCGAGCGGGTGGAGCGCCAGTTGGACGCCACCCGGGCGGGGTCGCGCACGACGTAGCCGGCGACCCAGATCTGCTTGGACTCGTCGTCCTCGTCGTTCCAGCCGGTGTTGCCGATCTGCGGGGCGGTCATCACGACCACCTGGCGGTGGTACGACGGGTCGGTCAGGGTCTCCTGGTAGCCGGACATGCCGGTGTTGAAGACCGCCTCGCCGAAGGTCTCGCCGATCGCGCCGTAGGCCTGGCCGCGGAAGGTCCGGCCGTCCTCCAGGACGAGCACAGCGGGCATGCGCTCCCGCCGTTGGCGCTGCGTGGTGGGGGCAGGTGCGGTCATTGAGCGGCCTCTTCCGTCTTCGTCTTCGTACGTGTTGCGAGTTGAGCGATCGCCTCGACCCAGGCGGCGTGCTCGTCGGGGTGGTCGGCCCGGAAGCCCGAGTCCAGCTCGGTGCCCTCGTGCGCCCAGGTGACGACGAGCAGTCCGGCCGGGACGACCTTTCCGGCGATCCCGGAGTCGGTGCGGGCACCGGTCAGGTGCCCGGCCGGGATCCAGAGGTCGACGTCGCCGGGGCGCTGCACCAGCAGGCCGTCCTCGCCGAGGGTGAGGTCGGCGCGGCTGCGGGTGCCCAGGCCGTGCGCGACGACCCGGTCGAGCCAGTTCCCGGCCGTGGTGGTGCCGTGGTACCGCCCGCTGGTCTCCAGGATCTTCCGTCCGGCGCCGGCCGGCACGGCGGGCAGCGGCGGGATGCCGGACTGGAGGGTGCGCCGCCAGTTCCAGCCCTGCCGCATCAGCCAGTAGACGAGGCCGATCACGATCAGCAGGCCGACGGCCCAGCCGATGTACCCGGGCCAGTTGGTGACCTTCGCCTGTTGCTGGGCGAGTCGGGCCAGGCCGGTCACGCCACGCCGCCCTGCTCGGCGAGCTCGCCGGCCAGCACGGTGGCGCGCCCGCGCAGGAAGGTGGCGTGCACCCGTCCGGGCAGGTCAAGGCCCTTGTAGGGAGTGTTGCGGCTGCGGGTGGCGAAGCTGTCCGGGTTCACGGCACCACGGTACGCGGGATCGAACAGCACCAGGTTGGCCGGCTCACCGACCGAGACGGGCCGGCCCTGTCCGGCGAGACGGCCGATCCGGGCCGGGCGGTGCGACATCCGGTCCGCGACGCCCTCCCAGTTCAGCAGGCCGGTGTCGACCATGGTCTGCTGCACGACCGACAGCGCGGTCTCCAGGCCGACCATGCCCATCGCGGCGACGGCCCACTCGCAGTCCTTGTCCTCGTCCGGGTGCGGCGCGTGGTCGGTGGCGACGGCGTCGATGGTGCCGTCCGCCAGCGCCTTGCGCAGCGCCTGGACGTCCTCGGCGGTGCGCAGCGGCGGGTTCACCTTGTACACCGGGTCGTAGGAGCGGACCAGCTCGTCGGTGAGCAGCAGGTGGTGCGGGGTGACCTCGGCGGTGACGTCCCAGCCCTTGGCCTTGGCCCAGCGGATGATCTCGACCGATCCGGCGGTGGAGACGTGGCAGACGTGCAGCCGGGAGCCGACGTGCGCGGCGAGCAGCACGTCCCGGGCGATGATCGACTCCTCGGCGACGGCCGGCCAGCCGCCGAGCCCGAGCTCGCCGGAGACCTGGCCCTCGTTCATCTGGGCGCCCTCGGTGAGCCGCGGCTCCTGGGCGTGCTGGGCGACGACGCCGTCGAAGGCCTTGACGTACTCCAGGGCGCGGCGCATCAGCACCGCGTCGTCCACGCACTTGCCGTCGTCGGAGAAGACCCGCACGTTCGCGGCGGACTCGTGCATCGCGCCCAGCTCGGCGAGCTTCTTGCCGCCCAGGCCGATGGTGACGGCGCCGACCGGCTGCACGTCGCAGTAGCCGGCCTCCTGGCCGAGCCGCCAGACCTGCTCGACCACGCCGGCGGTGTCGGCCACCGGGGTGGTGTTGGCCATCGCGTGCACGGCGGTGAAGCCGCCCATCGCGGCGGCCTGGGTGCCGGTGAGCACGGTCTCGGCGTCCTCGCGGCCGGGCTCGCGCAGGTGGGTGTGCAGGTCGACCAGGCCGGGCAGCGCGATCAGGCCGCGGGCGTCGATCTCGATGTCCGCCTCGACCGCCAGGTCGGTGCCGATCGCCTTGATCACGCCGTCGGCGAGGTGGAGGTCCTGCGGGGCACCGCCGAGGATCTGGGCGTTGCGGATCAGGTAGGTGGTCACTGAGCGGTCTCCACGGAGTCGGTGCGGGCGTCGTTGAGGGTGGCTCCCCCGAGCAGCAGGTACAGGACGGCCATCCGGACCGAGACGCCGTTGGCGACCTGCTCGACCACGGTGCAGCGCGGCGAGTCCGCGACCTCGGCGGTGATCTCCATGCCGCGCACCATCGGGCCGGGGTGCATCACGATGGCGTGGCCGGGCAGCTGGGCCATCCGGGTGCCGTCCAGGCCGTAGCGGCGGCTGTACTCACGCTCGGTCGGGAAGAACGCGGCGTTCATCCGCTCGCGCTGCACCCGCAGCATCATCAGCGCGTCCGTCTTGGGCAGCACGCTGTCCAGGGAGTAGCTGATCTCGCAGGGCCAGTTCTCGATGCCGATCGGCAGCAGCGTCGGCGGGGCGACGAAGGTGACCTGGGCGCCGAGGGTGGTCAGCAGGTGGACGTTGGAGCGGGCGACCCGGCTGTGCAGGACGTCGCCGACGATGGTCACCCGGCGGCCCTCCAGGTCCTGCCCGAGGCCGGGGTTGAGGTGGCGGCGCATGGTGAAGGCGTCGAGCAGCGCCTGGGTGGGGTGCTCGTGGGTGCCGTCACCGGCGTTGATCACGCTGCCGTGCAGCCAGTCGGACTGGGCGAGGCGGGCCGGCGCGCCCGAGGCGTGGTGCCGGATGACGACCGCGTCGGCGCCCATCGCCTGCAGGGTGAGCGCGGTGTCCTTGAGGCTCTCGCCCTTGGAGACCGAGGAGCCCTTGGCGGAGAAGTTGATGACGTCGGCGGAGAGCCGCTTCTCGGCGACCTCGAAGGAGGTCTTGGTACGGGTCGAGTCCTCGAAGAAGAGGTTGACGACGGTGCGGCCGCGCAGCGTGGGCAGCTTCTTCACGGCCCGTCCGGAGAGCTGGGCCAGCTCCTCGGCGGTGTCCAGGATCAGCAGCGCGTCGTCGCGGGTGAGATCGGCGGCGGAGACGAGGTGGCGCTTCACGCGGGTTACTCCGGGAGGTGCGGTTCGGACGGCCGGGAGGCCAGGGCCTGGGAGGAGCGCGCGGTGTAGTCGCGGTCGCCGACCAGCACGGCGTCCACGCCGTCGCTGTCGGACAGGCGCACCTGCACGGCCTCGCGCAGCGAGGTGGGGAGGTTCTTGCCCACGTAGTCGGCCCGGATCGGCAGCTCGCGGTGGCCGCGGTCGACCAGGACGGCGAGCTGGACGGCGCGCGGGCGGCCGATGTCGTTCAGCGCGTCGAGCGCGGCGCGGATGGTGCGGCCGGAGAAGAGCACGTCGTCGACCAGGATGACGAGCTTGCCGTCGATGCCGCCGGGCGGGATCTCGGTGTGCTCCAGGGCGCGGGCGGGCTTGAGCCGCAGGTCGTCCCGGTACATGGTGATGTCCAGGGTGCCCAGCGGGATCTCGCGCCCGGTGATCTGGGCCAGCCGGCCGTGCAGGCGGCGGGCGAGGTGGACGCCCCTGGTGTGGATGCCGAGCAGCACGACGTCCTCCGCGCCCTTGGCGCGCTCGACGATCTCGTGCGCTATCCGGGTGACGACCCGGGCGATGTCCGTGCCGTCCAGCACCTGGTGCGGCGGTCGCGGCGTCGAATCTTGGTGTGTGGTCATGCCGAAGCGGACCTCCTTCCCCGCCTCACAGGACGGGTCTTAAAGGATGTCTGGGACAGCCCCGCCACCTGGCGTGGGCTTCGGGTCATCCTATCAGCGGGCCGGGAGGTAAACGGACGCCCACCATTCCGCTTCACCGGGTTAACGCCCCGGACGCGTCACCGATGCGGGCCATTCGCACGACTGCCCCATTCGGCTTGACGCAGCTACCTCACTCTACGTAACCTCACAGTGAGTTACGAGACGGACGTCGAACCCACCGGTAACGGCGTCGGCCATCGCCCGTAACCCACCACTGAACGCGAAGCAATCTCGTCCGGGGAGATCAATGTCCAGCGACTACGCGAAGCAACTCGGAGGCAAGCTCCGAGCGATCCGCACTCAGCAGGGTCTCTCCCTGCACGGTGTCGAGGAGAAGTCCCAGGGGCGCTGGAAGGCAGTCGTCGTCGGCTCGTACGAGCGCGGTGACCGTGCGGTCACCGTGCAGCGGCTGGCCGAGCTGGCGGAGTTCTACGGCGTCCCGGTGCAGGAGCTGCTGCCCGGCGGCACCCCCGGTGGCGCGGCCGAGCCGCCGCCGCGACTGGTCCTCGACCTGGAGAGACTGACCCAGGTCCCGTCCGAGAAGGCCGGCCCGCTGCAGCGCTACGCTGCGACGATCCAGAGCCAGCGCGGCGACTACAACGGCAAGGTGCTGTCGATCCGCCAGGACGACCTGCGCACCCTGGCGGTCATCTACGACCAGTCGCCGTCGATCCTCACCGAGCAGCTGATCTCCTGGGGCGTGCTGAACCCCGACGCGCGCCGCGCGGTGCGCGAGGAGGAGGCGAGCTGACGCTCGCCGCACCGGCCCCCGCCGGCTCGGTCCGCCTTCCGGGCCAAGCAGAAACGTCACGGCGCGGCACCCCGCATCCCGGGGGCCGTGCCGTTTCGCGTGCGGTGACCACCGCCGTGCCGAAGGGCGCGCCTCAGCAGACCGTCCCCAGGCTGTAGCCGGGCTGCGCCGCCACGCCGTCCAGCCGTACCGGCCGGGCCGCCGGCGCCCAGTCCTGCCCGCTGCTCGACCAGGCCCAGGAGGCCGGCCGGAAGTGCTCGTCGGCGGCTCCGCCGCGGGCCCCGCCGGCCGCCGCCGAGCCCTGCGAGCCGTGCAGCACCGCCACGCCCGGCAGCTCCAGCGCCAGCCCGGCGCACAGCACCGCGCAGACCAGCTCCAGGTCCTCGTCGTTGATCCGTACGACGCCGTCCTCCCACTGCAGCACCCGGGCCGCGGCGGCCAGCCGCCCGCCCGGCGCGTCCACCCGCAGCCGCAGCTCGTACACCCCGGCACCCGCACCGACCAGCATCCGGCGGAACACCTCGCCGCCGCGCTGGTGGGCGGCGCGCACCCACCGGGTGTGGTCCTCGTCGGCCCCGCCCGCGCCCCCGTACAGGCCGCCGTCCAGCAGCAGGTCGGCGTGGCAGAGCGTCAGCCCGTTCTCCCGGGCCCGGACCAGGCGCGGCACGAAGTCCCCGGCCAGCTCCTCGCCCTGATAGGCCAACAGCTGGGTCCGCAGCGGCGGGTTGACCAGGTAGCGGTCGCGGGCGGCCGGCTCGGCCGGGTCCAGCCCGTGCAGGACGCAGAACTCCTCGAAGTCCTGCGGGTGGAACATCCGGGCCCGCACGACGTCGAAGCGCTCCGCCGCGTCGGCCAGCAGCTCGGCGGTGTCGGCCAGGTAGCTCTCGAAGTCGGCGGCGTTCGACACGCCCCAGGCGCGGGCCCGGGCGAAGTCCGCCGCGCTGGTCAGGATACCGATGACGAAGGCCTGCTCGGCCCCCTCGACCCGCTGCCGCTGATGCGGCGCCCGCACCGTGGGTCGCGGGCCGCCGGCGGTGCAGTCGGAGTTGCGGCGGGCGCGGCCGTGTCGACTCATGCGCCCACCTCGACACGCTCGGCAGGGGCGTTCGCCCACACTTCGACGGTTCGCTCGCTGCGCTCGCTCACGCGTGGCTCCTGGCATCGGCGGGTGACGGTCAGCGGCGGGCTCGCCGCTGACCGTCTTCCTCCCCAACACCGCGCGCCGCACACGTACGGCGTGTCACAGGAATGCAACCGACGGTAAATCGTCTGGTTTCAGGCCCCGCGCGGCACCCGCGCCAGCTGGCGGGACTGCGCGACCAGGCGGCCGGCCTCGTCCCAGACCTCGGCGTCCTCCTCGAAGTACCCGCCGGCCAGGTTGCGGGTGGCGTGGGTGACCCGCAGCCAGCCCGGGACCGGCTTCGCCCGCAGGTGGACGGTCAGCTCGACGGTCGGGGCCCAGCCGGGCATGCCCAGGTCGAAGGTGACCGGCGGCAGCGCGTCGGCGACCAGCAGGAGCAGCAGCGGGTCGGGCTCGCGGCCGTCGGCGAGCCGGAACCAGCCCTGGATCCGGCCGTTGCCGGACGGCTGCCCGAGCGCCCAGCCGATGGTGGCCGGGTCGAGCCGCAGGTCGAAGCGCTCCAGCAGCTCGGCCTGGGCGATCAGCTCCCTGGGGGCGTGCTCGACGCCGATGCACTGGTCCGGCGGCGGCAGCCGCGGCGGCTCGGCGCTGGTGCGCACCTCGCCGTCCGCGGTGGCGAGGTCGCCGTGGCTGGCCACCACGCGCAGCCGCTCCACGCCGTCCTGGCTGAGCGAGGCGGTGCCGGTGGAGAGCCCGCGGCCGGTGCGCAGCACCTCGGTGCGGACGGTGGCCGGGCCTGGGGTGGAGGCGGACAGGTAATAACCACTGATCGACACCGGGTCGGGGTGGTCGCCGTGCTCCAGCGACAGCGCGTGTCCGGCGACGGCGAGCAGCAGCCCGCCGTTGACCCCGCCGCCGATCTGCCAGCCGGTGCCGAGTTCGGCCTCGTAGCGGCCGGGCTCGTCAGGGTGCCTGGTCAGGGCGATGCCCTGGTCGAACTCGCTGCGGGTCGCGGTGGTCATGGGGGGTGGCCTGCCCTTCACTGCGGGGGTTCCGAACGCCAAGTTACCGGCGAGTAGGGCACCACCTTACGCCGACCGGGTGAAACGCGCGACGGCCGCCGGACCCGGGATCCGGGTTCGGCGGCCGTTCTGCGGGGTGCCACCCCGCCGGCGGAACAGGACCTACCGGCGGATGCTGGGCTTCAGCTCCAGGAAACGGGCGAGCAGACCGTTGACGAAGGCCGGGGAGTCGTCCGTGGAGAACTCCTTGGCGATCTCGACGGCCTCGTCCAGGACGACCGCGTCCGGGACGCCGTCCTCCCAGATCAGCTCGTACGCGCCGAGCCGCAGGACGTTGCGGTCCACGATCGGCATCCGGTCGAGCGTCCAGCCCACCGCGTACTGCGAGATCAGGTCGTCGATCCGGCGAGCGTGCTGGACGTATCCCTCGATCAGCTCCATGGTGTACTCGCCGACCTGCGGGGTGCCCTCGTCGGGCTTCGGCTCGCGGGCGCGGGCCACCCAGTCGGCGAGGACGGCCTGCGGGTCGACCCCGCGGTGGTCGGCCTCGAAGAGGATCTGGAAGGCCCGGGTACGGGCCTTGCTACGTGCGGCCGACACGGACTTACTTCACCCGGCCGAGGTAGCTGCCGTCGCGGGTGTCGACCTTGATCTTCTCGCCGGTCACGATGAACAGCGGGACGGCGATCTCGGCGCCGGTCTCCAGCGTGGCCGGCTTGGAGCCACCGGTGGAACGGTCGCCCTGGACGCCCGGCTCGGTGTGGGAGATCTCCAGCTCGACCGAGGCCGGGAGCTCGATGTACAGCGGGGCGCCCTCGTACATGGCGACCAGGGCGTCGAAGCCCTCCAGCAGGTACTTGGCGGCGTCGCCGACGACGGCGGGCTCGACGGTCACCTGGTCGTAGGTGTCCGTGTCCATGAACACGAAGTTCTCGCCGTCCTTGTACGAGAACTGCATGCCGCGCTTGTCGACGTTGGCGGTCTCGACCTTGGTGCCGGCGTTGAAGGTCTTGTCGACGACCTTGCCCGTCAAGACCTCCTTGAGCTTCGTGCGCACGAAGGCCGGGCCCTTGCCGGGCTTGACGTGCTGGAACTCGACGACGGACCAGAGCTTGCCGCCCTCCAGCTTGAGGACCATGCCGTTCTTGAGATCGTTCGTGGAAGCCACGGGCGCACTTACTCCTGGATATAGCTGTCAAGGAACCAAGGCTTGCGTCCCGTCGCCGACGGCCGTCGATAGGCCGCGGTCACAGGGCGAGGAGCTCCTTGGTGGTGATGGTGAGCAGCTCGGGCCCGCCCTCCTCAAGGGGGCGAACGACGAGCGTGTCCTCGATCCGGACGCCGCCCTTGCCCGGGAGGTGGACCCCCGGGCCGACGGTGACCGGCACGCGGCTGTCCAGTTTACCCATGTCCGACGGACCGAGTCGCGGCGCCTCCCGGATCTCCAGCCCGATGCCGTGGCCCACCGGGTGCGGGGACGCCTCGCCGTGGCCGGCCGCCTCCAGGATCTGCCGCGCGGCCCGGTCGGGCACGTACTGCTCCACGCCCGGCCCGAGCGCCTCCCGGCCGGCCCGCTGCGCCCGAAAGACCAGCCGGTGCAGCTCCACCTGCCAGGGCGCGGGGGTGGCGCCGATCACGAAGGTCCGGGCGGTGGAGACGCCGTAGCCGCGGTACTGGGCGCCCATCACCACGGTGAGGAAGTCGCCCTCCTCCACCCGGCGGTCGGTCGGCTGGTGGGCGGGCCGGCCGGAGTGACTGCCGGTGCCGACCGACACCGGGTAGGCCGCCCGGTCCGCGCCGTGGTCGATCATCCGGCGCTCCAGCTCCATCGCCAGGTGCCGCTCGGTACGGCCGACCAGGATCGACTCCAGCAGCTCGCCGAGCGCCTGGTCGGCGATCTCGGCGGCGATCCGCAGGTCGGCGATCTCGTGCTCGTCCTTGACCACCCGCAGCCGCTCGACCACCTGCCCCAGGTCGGCCAGCCGGGCCCCCTCCGCCAGGCTCGCCACCGCCCGGTGCCGGGCGACGGTCAGGTCGTGCTCCTCCACCGCCAGGTCCGCCACCCCCATCCGGGCGGCGGCGGCCGCGGCCGCCAGGGCGGTGTCCGCCCCGGCCGCCACCGGCGCCTGGGGGACGTCCGCGGCGATCAGGTGCTCCCCGGTGTCGTCCGGCGGCAGGTCGTCCGGCAGCGCCAGCAACGTCCGCTCCCGGGTCAGCAGCAGCGTCGCCCCGCAGGGCGCGCAGCCCGTCAGATACCGCACGTTCGCCGCCCGGGTGATCAGCGCCGCATCGGCCCCGGCCGCACTGCAGTGCTCCCTCACCCGCTCCCGCCGACCCGCGTACGCATCAGACATGCGTCGAGCCTACGAACCCGCACCCCGATCCGCCCGCCGAGCACCCCCGACGGGGCGCGCCCGCACCCTCGCACGCCCCAAGCCGACGCCTGCGCCCCTCGGCTCGGCCGCCCCCGGAGGCGCCTACTCCCCCTCCGGGGCGAGCAAGCCGCGGCGGTAGGCGGGGACCAGGTTCTGCGGGACCAGCAGCTCGCGGCCGTTCAGGGTGATCGGGACCAGCTTCGGGGCCTCGGCCTTCCACCGGGCTCGACGGTGGCGCGTGTTGCTGCGGGAGGTCCTGCGCTTGGGGACGGCCATCGGGGGCTCCTATCGGGTGGTGCCGGAGGCGTACGGGAGCAGGGCCATCTCGCGGGCGTTCTTGATCGCCCGGGCCGTGGCCCGCTGCTGCTGGACGGTGAGGCGGGTGACGCGGCGGCTTCGGATCTTGCCGCGGTCGGAGACGAACCGCCGCAGCAGGTCGGTGTCCTTGTAGTCGATGTACTCGATGCCGGCGGCCAGCAGCGGGTTGGGCCGGGCCTTGGGCACGTTCGGTCGTTTACGCACAGTGATGGTTCCTCAGTGAACGGGGTCGAGCAGGTCCTGGAAGGCGTCCGGCAGGGCCTTCCAGCCGGGTTCGCCGGCGGCGAGCTCGGCATCGGTGAGCAGGCAGGAATCGAGCAGCCCGGTGACGCCGTCGACGTCCAGGCCCTCCGCGGTGAAACAGAGCTGCTGCACCCGGTCGCCGTGCAGCGGGTGCCAGTCGAGGGCGGCGGCGGCCCGGCGGGCGGGCGGGTAGAGGTCCCAGGCGGCGTCCGGCAGGGAGGTGAGCCAGGGCTCACACTCCTCGACGGCGAGGTTGGCCCCGGCCGCGTCCCAGGCGAGCATCAGGTCGGGCCGGTTCGCCAGCCAGAAGCGGCCGCGGCTGCGCTGTGCGGCGGGGACGAGCAGTTCCAGCGCCTGGTGCAGCCGCTCGGGGTGCAGCGGCCGGCGGCGCTCCCAGACCAGCGTGGTGACGCCGGCCTCGTCGCTCTCCTGCGGGAGCAGCGCCATCGCCGGGTTGACCCGGTCGCGGGCGGCCGCGACGTCGAAGCCGCCGAGGGCGGCCCGGGTCAGCGCGCCGGTGCCGAGCCGGACGACCCGGGCGGTGGGGTGGAGCTGGCGGAGCAGTGCGAGCCCGGGCGCGTGCGCCGTCGCGCGCGGCACCGCCAGGGTGGTGGCGTACTCGACCTGGTGGGCGAGCGCCTCCGCGCGGGTCCGCTCGTCCTGGGCGGCGGTGTGCTCGCCGTGCTCCACCAGGTCGTCGGACACCGAGAGTTCGCCGATCAGCCGGTCCGGGTCGACGGCGGTGACCACGCCGGCGAGTTCGACGACGTCCCCCAGGTGGCGGCCGTCCGCCTCTCCCCCGGCGATCACCTCGACGGCCGGGTGCGGGTCGCTGCCGCCCCACAGTTCGACGATCGCGAGCCCGTACCGGCCTTCGTCGGCGATCCGCACCAGCCGGGGCAACAGGTCCTCGCGCAGGGCGCAGCAGGGGCAGTCGTTCACCAGCGGGACGTCGGCGACGTCGAACCCGCCTCCCCCGTCGCGCAGCTCGCGGTGGACGAGGCCGTGCGAGGACTCCCGCAGGTCGTGGTGGAGGACCACCGCGTCCACCGCGCCGTGCATCAACTCGTTCACCGCCAGGCGGCGTTCGGCGCCGTGGAGCCCGGCGACCACCACCACCGGCAGCTTGATCCCGTCCAGGCCGCCGATTCCGGCCAGGCGGTCCGGCCCGTCGACGCCGCTCACCAGCTGGCCTTCCGGACGCCGGGCAGGTGGCCGGCGTGGGCGTGGGCGCGGAGGTTGATCCGGGAGAGGCCGAAGGCGCGCAGGTAGCCGCGCGGGCGGCCGTCGACGGCGTCGCGGTTGCGGATCCGGGTGGCGCTGGCGTCACGGGGCTGGCGGGCGAGTTCGGCCTGCGCGGCGTCTCGCTCGGCGGGGGCGGTGCCGGGGTGGGCGATGATCCGCTTGAGTTCGGCGCGGCGCTCGGCGTAGCGCGCCACGACGGCGCGCCGCTGCTCGTTCCTGGCGATCTTGCTCCGCTTGGCCATCAGACCTTCCCCCCTCGGGCGCGGATGCGGGCGACGGCGGCCTCGATGCCGATCGTGTCGATGGTGCGGATGCCCTTGGCACTGAGCGTGAGCCGGACGTACCGACCCTCGCCGGGCAGCCAGTAGCGCTTGTGCTGGATGTTGGGGTCGAAGCGGCGGCGGGTGCGGCGGTGCGAGTGCGAGATCGCGTTGCCGAAGCCGGGTCGACGGCCGGTGAGTTGGCAGTGGGCGGACATGGATGCTCCCTGGCGTCCGGGAATGGGCGGGACGGAGCTCACGTTACACCAGATGAAAATGACTTCCATTTCGGTGTACGGTTTCGCCCCGGCCCCGAACACCCCGATTCCGAACACCCCGCCCACCCGGGAGGACACCCATGGCCCGCAGCGAACTGCGCCCCGTCATCAAGCTCCGCTCCACCGCCGGCACCGGCTACACGTACGTGACCCGCAAGAACCGCCGCAACGACCCGGACCGGATGGTCCTGCGCAAGTACGACCCGGTCGCGGGCCGGCACGTCGACTTCCGCGAAGAGCGCTGACCCCCGCCCGTCCGAGAAGGAGCCCACCCATGAAGCCCGGCATCCACCCCGCCTACCGCCCGGTCGTCTTCCGCGACAAGGTCGGCGGCCTCGCCTTCCTCACCCGCTCGACGGTCACCGGCGACCGCACGATCGAGTGGGAGGACGGCACCACCTATCCGGTGATCGACGTCGAGATCTCCTCGGCCAGCCACCCCTTCTACACCGGTCAGTCGCGCGTCCTGGACACCGCCGGCCGGGTCGAGCGCTTCCGTCAGCGCTACGGCGACCGGCACTGACCCGCGGCAACGCGACGGCGCCTCCCCCCGAACCTGCGGGGGAGGCGCCGTCGGACCACCGGTGGCCCCTACTCGGCCGCCACCCAGCGCTTCTCCACCCGGGCCAGCTTCCAGTACGCGATCGCCGCGGCCCAGACCACCACGAACAGCCCGGCGATCGCGTAGCCGACGTTGTCCAGCGAGATGTCCGCGATCCAGCCGGTGACCGGGTCGGTCAGGTCGAGCTTCTCGTGCAGCACGCCGACCAGCTCGATGGTGCCGATGACGAACGCCACCGCGATCGACAGCCCGGTGATCGTCAGGTTGTAGTACACCTTCCGGACCGGGTTGGCGAAGGCCCACTGGTACGCGAAGTTCATGAACGTCCCGTCCAGCGTGTCGAACAGGCTCATCCCGGCCGCGAACAGCAGCGGCAGGCAGACGATCGCGTACCAGGGCAGCCCGGCCGCCGCGCCCGACCCGGCCATCACCATCAGGGTGACCTCGGTCGCGGTGTCGAAGCCGAGCCCCAGCACCATGCCCACCGGGAACATCTGCCCGGGCCGGGTGATCGACCGGGTCGCCCGGTTCAGCACCCGGGCCATGAACCCCCGCGAGTTGAGGTGCTCCTCCAGCTGCGCCTCGTCGTACGACCCGGCCCGCATCGACCGGAACACCTTGAGGATGCCGAGCAGCGCGGCCAGGTTGAGCGCGCCGATCAGGTAGAGGAACGCGCCGGAGGCCGTCGTCCCGACCACCCCGAGCCACTTGTGGGTGGTCGACTCGTCGTCCATCAGGGTGTTGGCCAGCTGCGCGCCGCCCGCCACCAGGGCCGCCATGATCACCACCATCGAGGAGTGCCCGAGGGCGAACCAGAAGCCGACCGAGACCGGCCGCTTGCCGTCCGCCATCAGCTTGCGGGTGGTGTTGTCGATCACCGCGATGTGGTCGGCGTCGAAGGCGTGCCGCATCCCGAGGGTGTACGCGGTGATCCCCAGGCCCACCCCGAAGACCTGGGTACCGACCTCGTACTTGTGCGGCGCCACCAGGAAGACGAGCGTCCCGAAGGCCACCACGTGCATGGCCACGATCACCCCCATCAGCCCGGCCGTACGGATGGTGTCCTCGCGCCTCCAGCGGAACGTGGGCAGCGCGGGCGGTGTCGCCGTCGGCTCGGCGGCGGCGGTTTCGGGCACGGTCATCTTCGGGTCACGCTCCAGCACCTCGTGGAAACAGTTCGTGAGATGCCGTGGCCGGTCTCCTGGCTTACGGGGATTCCGTACCCGCCTTCCCAGGCGCGCGAGGCTCCCAGTGGCGTCGTGGGTACGGACGACTCTCCATCGACGACGATCGCGATGGCCCGATCACAGTGGCGAGGGCCGCTCCGGGCTGGGACCCCTGAGGATCCGTCACCGGTCTTCCCGAGCACCACGGCGGGGAACACCGTAGGGGCCAGGCCCCACCCTTGCAAGGCTGCGCACCTGCGCAGGTGTCCAGGATCACACGCCCCCGCCTGCGACAATGAGCGCATGCATCTCGTACCGGCCGACCGCGCGGGCCACCGCACCATCGACGGACACCGGGTCTGCGAGGCCATCGCCGCGATCGGCGACACCGCGCACGTCCGCTCCTGGGCCGAGCGGTTCTCCCTGCTCGCCGACCCCGGACGGCTCGCCCTCCTGCTCGCCCTCCACCGGGCCGGCCCGCTCGCCGTGACCGACCTCGCCGTCGCCACCGGCATGCGCGACCCCGCCGTCTCCCAGGCCCTGCGGCTGCTCCGGACGGCCGGCGTCGTCACCGGCGACAAGGACGGCCGCGTCGTGCGCTACCGGCTCGTGGACGACACCCTGCGCCCCCTCCTCGACGAGTGCGCCGCCGCCGAGCACCACGAGCCCACCGCGGCGACCGGCTGACCGGCTCTCGGGCTGACCGACACTCGGGAAACGGCCCCGGAGCGGCACCGGGGGTGAGTACGATCATGGTGTGCCGTCCCACCCCCACGCCTGGCCCGCCGACCGCTGGAACACCCGACCGGTCAAGGCCCGCGTGCTGGCGGTCGCCCGCACCCTCACCTCGGCCACCCGGGTCCTGGACGTCCTCACCCTGCTGCACCCGGACGGCCTCGAACGGTACTTCACCGTCAACCCCGGATCCGCCTTCGCCGACCGCGCCCTGGACGAGTACCTGCACGACCTGCCCGGCATCACCGTGCTGGACTGGGAGGACGCCGTCCGACGCCACTTCGACCTGGCTGTCGCCTGCGCCGTCCACGCCTCCATGCACCGCCTGGACGCCCGGCTCGTCGTCCTCCCGCACGGCGCCGGCTACAACCGCCTGGTGACCGAGTCCACCGGCGACACGGTCAGCTCCGCCGGCCTCTCCCGCAACGAACTCACCCACCACGGCCGGGTGTTCGTCGACGTCCTCGGCCTCTCCCACCCCGAGCAGCTGGACCGCCTGCGGGTCTCCTGCCCGGAGGCGCTGGACGTCGCCCACGTGGTCGGCGACCCCTGCTTCGACCGGATGCTCCGCAGCCTCCGCTCCCGCGACGGCTACCGCGGCGCCGTCGACGGCCGGCGGCTCGTCGTCGTCAACTCCACCTGGAGCGAGCACTCGTTATTCGGCTGCCGCCCCGACCTGCCCCTGCACCTGGTCCGCCGACTGCCCGCCGACGAGTACACGGTGGCCGTCGTCCTGCACCCCAACATCTGGAGCCGGCACGACCCCGAGGCCCTGCTCGACAGCGCCCGCCGGATGGGCCTGCGCCTGATCCCGCCCCACCAGGGCTGGCAGGCCGCCCTGGTCGCCGCCGACTGCCAGATCGGCGACCACGGCTCGGTGTCCGTCTACGGCGCCGCGCTGGAGCGGCCCACCGCGCTCGTCGCCACCGGCGCCGCCGAACTCGACCCGCGCTCCCCCAGCTACGCCTTCGGCCAGGCCGCGCCCGTACTCGACCCCGACGGCGACCTCGCCGCCCAGCTCGACCAGATCCTGCGGAAGCAGGACCCGACCGCGCTGCGCCGGATCGCCGACCGCTCACTCGGCCGGCGCGGCCGCTCCGCCGAGCTGCTGCGCCCTTTGCTCTACTCCTTCCTGGAGCAGCTGGACGAACCCGGGAACGAACCGGTCCTGCCGCCCTACCCCAAGCCCGTCCCACGCCCCGGAACCACCGACGGGCCCACGGCCTACGACGTCGAGGCCGAGAGCGAGGGCACCGAGGTCAGCCTGCGGCGCTACCCCTTCGAACCGGACGATCACACGCCGCGCGGCTTCCACGCGCTCACCGACGAACACCCGGGCGACGCCCTGCGCTACACCGCCGAGGTGCTGGCCCGGACCGAGGTCCACGCC
The DNA here is from genome assembly GCF_044744365.1 of Kitasatospora sp. NPDC087314. Taxonomy (NCBI): domain Bacteria; kingdom Bacillati; phylum Actinomycetota; class Actinomycetes; order Kitasatosporales; family Streptomycetaceae; genus Kitasatospora; species Kitasatospora sp. NPDC087314. The sequence continues at coordinate 274,851 of NZ_JBIUYE010000005.1, read as the reverse complement.
GAACGCCCGGCCGCACGCTGGCTCGCCGACTCCGCCGCCGAACTCCCCGGCCTCGCCGTCGCGGTGGCCGCCCTCGGCCCGGCCCGCCACCTGCTCCGGCTGCGCACCGGCCTGCTGTTGGAGGCCTGCGCCGAACGGGACTGGAGCTGCCCCGAGCCCAGCCTCGACCCGCTGCTGCTCGGCTCCGCCGTGGCCTGCTGGATCGCCGACGGCGGCGACCCGGCCACCCTCCCCGAGCACGGCCTCACCCTCCGCACCGGCGACCACCGCACCCGGGTGTCCTTCACCACCGGGCCGTGCCGGGCCTCAAGCCCGTAGTTCCCGCAGCCGCTCGCGGCTGTGCTCCGCCAGCTCCAAGTCGCCCAGCTCCTCCGCGAGGGCGGCGAGCAGGGTGTGGGCCTGCGTCTCCTTCGCGTACTGCTTCCGCTCCTCGGCCCGCCGGGCGCAGTCCTTCGCGTGGGCGACGGCGAGGTCGAGCTGCCCGAGGGCGCGGTGGGCCCGGGCGCGGACCAACGGCAGCTTCATCAGCATGTCGTCGTCCCCGGTGCGCCCGGCCTGCGCCGTGGCCTCGTCCAGGACGGCCAGCGCCTGCTCCGGGCGGGCGTCCGCGATGAGCGCCTGCGCCACGTTGTAGGCCTGCACGATCTCGCCGTGCGCGTCGCCCCGGTTGGCCTCCCGGGCCAGCGTGAACCGCTCCACCGCCCGCCCCGGCCGGCCGTCGGCCAGGCACAGCAGGCCGTCCGTCTCGTACAGCACACCCACGACGCGCCGGTCGGTCACCAGCGGCACCTGCTCCGCGGCGAGCGCCAACTGCTCGGCGGCGAGCGGGTACTCCTTCCGCTCGAAGTGGGCGCGGGCGAGCTGGTTGCGCATCCGGACCACCGCGGCCGGCTGGTTGTCCCACTGGGCCGATTCGACGCCGAGCCGGTGGGTGGCGATCCAGTCCTGGTAGAGCTTGCGGCCGTGGTACAGCGGCCAGAGCGACTCGCAGAGCCGCCACACCTCACCGTGCCACTGCCGCCCGGCCGCCTCCTCCACCACCGCGCGCAGGTTGGCCCGTTCGGCGTGCAGCCACTCCAGGGCCGCCGCACCGGAGGAGAAGCCGGGCAGCCCCGCACCACCGGCCTCCTGCAGGCGCAGCCTCGGCCCCATCGCGCGGTCGGCCAGCGAGGCCCGGCCCCGGAAGTAGGCCACCACGCGGGCGAGGAGTTCGAGCCGACCGGGCAGCTCGCGGGTGCGGCTGTAGGCGTGCAGCCGCACCACGTCGTGGGCGCGGAAGCGCGCCTCCAGGCCGTCGTCGTCCACCACCTCGTCCAGCAGGTGGACGGCGCGCAGTTCCTTCAGCGCCGTCCCGGCCTGCTCGACGCCCGTCGCGCACGCCAGTTCGGCGGACACGAAGGGGCCGGGGTGCACGCCGACGAGGTGGTAGAGCGCCCGGCCCTGCGGCGACAGCCGCTCGTAGACCAGGTCGTAGGTCGGGCCGAGATCGCTCCCCTCGTCGTGCAGCACGGCCAACCTGCCCTCCCGGTCGTGCAGTTCGGCCACCACCCGGCCGATCGGCAGGCTGTCGCGGTCCAGCAGCTGGCTCCCGACCGCGTTGAGCGCGAGCGGCAACCCGCCGCACAGCTCGACCAGCTCCGCCAACTCCCCGTCGGTGCCCCGCTCGGAGCCCAGCCAGGCCCGAACCAGATCGGCACCGGCCGTCGCGCTCAGCGGTCCGAGCTGCCGCACCTCGGCGCCGTCCATCCGCAGCGCGGGCAGCCGCCGCCGGCTCGCGACCACCACCAGCCCGCAGGACGGGAGCAGCGCACGGACCTCGGCGGCGTGCTCGACGTTGTCCAGGAAGAACAGGCACCGACGCTCGGCGGTGACCGTCCGGAACGTCGTGAACCGCTCCGCCTCCACCGCCGGGGGCTCCGTACCGAGGGCGCGCAGGAAGCCGGCCAGCAGTTCGGGAAGGTCCACCCCGCCCTGGTGCCGGTACGCCTGGAGGTCCGCGTAGAGATCCCCACCCGGGAAGCGCGCCCGGTGCTCCTCGGTGAACTTGGCGATCAGCTCGGTCTTCCCGACTCCGCCGAGGCCGGTGAACACCACGATCCCCAGTCCTCCCGCCTCGACCTGGCCCAAGGCCGAGAGGAGTGCGGCGAGTTCCGGCTCACGGTTGACGAAGGGGCCGTGCGGCGGGCGGATCTGATGCGGTCTCGGCGGCGCCTCGGACTGGTGGATGTGCACCGACCCGATGTTCTCGGCCTGCACCACATGGCCGCCCACCGTCCCTGACACGGTGTTGGCCACCCGGTGATGCTCCATCTTGTCTGCTCCCTCCGGCCGGTCGGCCCCAGCCTACGGGCTGGGCGCCGGGCCGGAGGGCGGATCAGGGCCTCAGGCCGCCTGGCAGCGCGGGCACCAGAAGAGGTTGCGCGCGGCGTGCTGCTCGGTGCGGACGTCGGTGCCGCAGACCAGGCAGGGCATCGCGGCGCGGCGGTAGACGTAGACCTCGCCGCCGTGGTCGTCGACCCGCGGTGGGCGGCCCATCGCCTCGGGGGTGTGCTCGGGGCGTACGGTGTCGATCCGGCCCGCGCCGACGCCCTCGTGCATCAGGGCGACCAGGTCGGCCCAGATCGCGTCCCACTCGCCCCGGGTCAGGTCCCGGCCGGCCCGGTGCGGGTTGATCCCGTGCCGGAACAGCACCTCGGCCCGGTAGACGTTGCCCACCCCGGCCAGCACCTTCTGGTCCATGAGCAGCGCGGCGACGGTCGTCCGACTCCCCGATATCCGCCGCCAGGCGGCCTCCGGATCGGCGTCGGCGCGCAGCGGGTCGGGCCCGAGGCGGGCGGCGACGGCGGCCTTCTCGGCGCCGGTCACCAGCGCGCAGGTGTTCGGGCCGCGCAGGTCGGCGTAGCCGTCGTCGTTGGCCAGCCGCAGCCGGACCAGGCCGACCGGCTCGGGCGTGGGACCGGTGCCGAAGGTGAAGCCGCCGTAGAGGCCGAGGTGGACGTGCACCCAGGCGCCCTCCTCGAAGCCGAGGAACAGGTGCTTGCCGGTGGCCTCGGCTCCGGTGAGCAGTTGCCCGTCGATCACCTTGGCCTCGTCGGCGAACCGGCCCTGCGGGCTGGACACCTCGACCGGGCGGCCGCCGAAGGCCTTCCGGTTCTCGGCGGCGAGGCGGTGGATGATGTGGCCTTCCGGCACGGGCGTCAGCTCCCCCGGGGTGGTTCGACAGGACGGGTCCAAGGACTCGTCCATCATCGCAGCCGGGACCGACACACCCCCGGGTCAGCGGACCGGCATGCCCATCAGCCGGGCCAGGATGACGCGGTCCAGCTCGGCGGCGGTGCCGGCGACGTCCAGGGAGGAGTTGTCGATGATCGGCAGCCCGGAGTTGTACCAGCCGGCCATCCGGCCGTGGATCCGCGCCACCTCCTCGTCGCCGAGCCGCCGGGTGCCGCCGCGCCGGGCGTTGCGGCGCAGCACGGAGTCCAGGCTGGGCAGCAGCACGACCGGGATCATGCCGGGGCCGATGTGCCGCTTCCAGCCGCCGAGGCCGATCGCCGGGCGGTCCGGGAAGACCGCGTCGTCGATGATGCAGGAGATGCCGTTGGCGAGGTAGTTGCGGCAGGCGAAGCCGCAGGTGCGGCGGGCCAGCCGGTACTGCGCCTCGGAGGCGTTGTTCCAGCCGGACTGCGGGTTGGCGAAGCCGGACTGCACCCACTCGCGGACGTCGTCCAGGCTGATGTGCGCGGTCGGGGTGGGCCGGCGCTCGGCCCAGTACCGGGCGACGGTGGTCTTGCCGGCTCCGGCAGGTCCGATCAGCAGGACGGCGATCGGTCCGGAGGGCGCGTGCCGCTGGGGCGGGTGGGTGGGGAGCTGGACGGGCATGCCGGAGGGCAGCACGAAGTGCCCGGTGGCCCCGGCGGGGACGGGCGCGCTCGGCGCGGGGGCCGGAGGGACGGGCGCGGGCGGCGCGGGCACGGGCGGAGCGGGCGCCGGTGCTGCCGGCACCGGGGCCGGAGCGACCGGAGCGGACGCCGGCGGCGGACCGACCACCCTCGACGACTGCGCCCCTGACGACCGGCTCCCCGACGGCTGCGGCCCCGGCGGAGCGACGGGACGCGGCGGGATCTGCCCACCCCCGGCGTACTGCGTCACGGTCACCTCCCGACACCTCTCAGCGGGGACACTACACGGCGGCCCGGCGGCGGGCACAGTCCGCCGCCGGGCCGCTGACCAGGCGTCAGCGCGTGGTGAGCTGTTCGGCCAGGGCGCGCAGGGCCAGCTCGTACGAGCCGAGCCCGAACCCGGCGATGGTGCCGGAGGCCACCGCGGCGATCACCGAGGTGTGCCGGAAGGTCTCCCGCGCGTACGGGTTGGAGATGTGCACCTCGATCAGCGGCGCGGTGCGCTGCGCGGCGGCGTCCCGCATGGCGTACGAGTAGTGCGTGAACGCGCCCGGGTTGATCACCACGGGCACCTTGCCGTCGGCCGCCTCGTGCAGCCACTCCACCATCTGCTGCTCGGAGTTGGTCTCGTGGACCTCGACCTCGAAGCCGAACTCCTTGCCGAGCGCGGTGCAACGCTCGACCAGCCCGGCGTAGGACGTGGCGCCGTAGACGTCCGGCTCGCGGCTGCCGAGCCGCCCGAGGTTGGGGCCGTTGAGCACCATCACCCGGGTCACGCCGAGACCTCCGCGTAGGCGGCGACCAGCAGGGACGGGTCGGGGCCCTCCAGGACGGAGGTCTTGCCGAGGCCGTCCAGGACGATGAAGCGGATCAGGTCGCCGCGCGACTTCTTGTCGATCTTCATGGCGTCCAGCAGCTTCGGCCAGGCGTCCGCCTGGTACCGCAGCGGCAGGCCGACGGAGGCCAGCACGGTGCGGTGCCGGTCGGCCGTCTCGTCGTCCAACCGACCGGCCAGGCGGCCGAGTTCAGCGGCGAAGACCATGCCGATGGAGATCGCGGCGCCGTGCCGCCACTTGTAGCGCTCGTTGCGCTCGATGGCGTGGCCGAGGGTGTGGCCGTAGTTGAGGATCTCGCGTCGGCCGGATTCCTTGAGGTCCCCGGAGACCACGTCGGCCTTGACCTGGATGGCGCGGCGGATCAGCTCGACGGTGTGCGGGCCGTCCGGCGTCTTGGCGCCCTCCGGGTCGGCCTCGATCAGGTCGAGGATGGCCGGGTCGGCGATGAAGCCGCACTTGATGACCTCGGCGAGGCCGGAGACGTAGTCGTGCTTGGGCACGGTCGCCAGGGTGTCGAGGTCGGCCAGCACGCCCACCGGCGGGTGGAAGGCGCCGACCATGTTCTTGCCCTCGGCGATGTTGATGCCGGTCTTGCCGCCGACGGCCGCGTCGACCATGCCGAGCAGCGTGGTGGGCATGGAGATCCAGCGCACGCCGCGCAGCCAGGTGGCGGCCACGAAGCCGGCCAGGTCGGTGGTGGCGCCGCCGCCCAGGCCGACGATGACGTCGCTGCGGGTGAACCCGGTCTGCCCGAGCACCGACCAGCAGTACGCGGCGACCTCGGCGCTCTTGGCGTCCTCGGCGTTGGGCACCTGGAGGGCGATCGCCTCGTAGCCCTCGCCGAGCAGGTCCTCGCGGATGGCGTCGGCGGTGGCGGCCAGCGCCTCGGGGTGGATGATCGCGACCCGCTTGGCGCGAGTGCCGATGAGCGGCGCCAGCTCGCCGAGCAGCTGGTGCCCGATCAGCACGTCGTACGGGTCGTGGCCGGCGCTGCCGCCGACGTGAATCCTGACGATGGGGTCAGTCATGGGGGGTCTTCAGCTCCAGTGCTTCCAGTACGGCGTCCGCGACCTGCTCCGGGGTGCGGCCGGCGGTGTCGACGACGGCGGTGGCCACCTCCAGGTAGAGGGGGCGGCGGGCCTCCATCAGCTCGCGCCAGCGGGCCCGCGGGTTGACGGCCAGCAGCGGGCGCGGGGCGTCCAGGCCGACCCGCTTGACCGCGTCCGCCAGCGGGACCTCCAGGAAGACCACCGGCAGCTCGCGCAGCAGCGCGCGGGTGGCCTCGGCCATCACCGCGCCGCCGCCGAGCGCCAGGACGCCGCCGTGCTCCGTGGCGCCCGCGCGCACGGCCCGGACCTCCAGCTCGCGGAAGTGCGGCTCGCCCTCGTCGATGAAGATCTCCGGGATGGGCTTGCCGGCCAGCGCCTCGATGTCGGCGTCGGTGTCCCGGAAGGCGACGCCCAGGCGCTCGGCCAGGGCCCGCCCGACGGTGGACTTGCCACTGCCGGGCGGACCGACCAGCACAACGACCGGAACAGTCATCGGATGATCAGGTTGTCGAGGTAGTTCTGCACGTTGCGGCGGGTCTCGGAGACGTGGTCACCGCCGAACTTCTCGTTCACCGCGTCGGCCAGCACCAGCGCGACCATCGCCTCGGCGACGATCCCCGCGGCCGGCACGGCGCAGACGTCCGAGCGCTGGTGGTGCGCCTTGGCCGGCTCGCCGGTGCGCACGTCCAGGGTCTGCAGCGCCCGCGGCACGGTGGCGATCGGCTTCATCGCCGCACGCACCCGCAGCACCTCGCCGGTGGACAGCCCGCCCTCGGTGCCGCCGGAGCGGCCGGAGGTGCGCTTGACGCCCTCGGGGGTCGGGACGATCTCGTCGTGCGCCTTGGATCCGGGCACCCGGGCCAGCTCGAAGCCGTCGCCGACCTCGACGCCCTTGATCGCCTGGATGCCCATCAGCGCGGCGGCCAGCCGGGCGTCCAGCCGGCGGTCCCAGTGCACGTGCGAGCCGAGGCCCACCGGCACGCCGTACGCCAGCACCTCGACCACACCGCCGAGGGTGTCGCCGTCCTTGTGGGCCTGGTCGATCTCGGCGACCATCGCCTTCGAGGCGTCCGCGTCCAGGCAGCGGACCGGGTCGGCGTCCAGCTTCGCCTCGTCCGAGGGCAGCGGCAGCACGCCGGCCGGCGCCTTGGCGGCGGCCAGCTCGACCACGTGGCTGACGATCTCGATCCCGCAGGTCTCCTTCAGGTACGCGCGGGCGACGGCGCCGAGCGCGACCCGGGCGGCCGTCTCGCGGGCGCTGGCGCGCTCCAGGATCGGGCGGGCCTCGTCGATCGAGTACTTCTGCATGCCGGCCAGGTCGGCGTGGCCGGGGCGAGGGCGGGTGAGCGCCTCGTTGCGGGCCAGGCCGGCCAGCACCTCGGGGTCGACCGGGTCGGCCGACATGACCTGCTCCCACTTCGGCCACTCGGTGTTGCCGACCATGACCGCGACCGGGCTGCCCATGGTCTCGCCGTGCCGAACACCGCCGAGGAAGGTCACCTCGTCCTGCTCGAACTTCATCCGTGCGCCGCGGCCGTAACCGAGCCGGCGGCGCGCCAGCGCGTCGGCCACCACCGCGGTGGTGACCGGTACACCGGCGGGCAGGCCCTCCAGCGTCGCGACGAGTGCGGGGCCGTGCGACTCCCCCGCCGTCAGCCAGCGCAACGTACCCAACGGAGCTCCTTCATCAGCGGACCGGCCACGGCACCGCCGGGGCCCGCCCGGACGTGCCTTGTGACTGAATCCTTTCATGCCCCGGCGGCACCCGGGAGCGGAGTCCGCGTGACGGACGGCAACCGGCCACCCGGCGGGACGGTGGTCGGCGCGATTCCGGCCACCCGGCGCGGCAGTGGTCGGCGAGATCCGGTCACCGGCGCGGCCTCAGCGCCCGGCGAGGGCCTTCTCGCCCGCCTCGCGCATCGCCGCCAGCGGCCCCGGCGACCGCCCGGTGAAGGCCTCGCTCTGCAGCACCGCCTGGTGCACCAGCAGGTCCAGCCCGCCCAGGACGGTCGCCCCGCGCTCCGCGCAGGCGGCGGCCAGCGCCGTCGGCCACGGGTGGTAGAGCACGTCGAACAGCGCCCCCGGCGCGGCGGGCAGCGCCCCGGCGAAGGCGTCGGTCGCGCCGACGGGCGTGGTGGAGACGGTCAGCGGCTGCGCCAGCGCCTCGGCCCCGCGCTCCCAGTCGGCGGTGCGCACGACGACGCCCAGCCGCTCGCCCAGCTCGGCCATCTCCCGGGCCCGCTCCGCGCTGCGCACGTAGACGGTCACCTCGCCGGTGCAGACCTGGGCGAGCGCCGCCAGCGCCGAGGAGGCGGTGGCCCCGGCGCCCAGCACGGCCGCGCCCGGCACCTCGGTGATGCCGCGCTCGCGCAGCGCGTTCACCAGCCCGGGGACGTCGGTGTTGTCCCCGGTGCGCCGCCCGTCGGCGGTGAACACCACGGTGTTGACCGCGTCCACCGAGCGGGCCGTCGCGCTCACCTCGTCCAGCAGCGGGATGATCGCCCGCTTCAGCGGCATGGTCAGCGACAGCCCCGCCCACTCGGCCTCGTCCAGCCCGGCGAGGAAGCCGGGCAGACCGGCCTCGTCCACCTCGAAGCGGTCGTAGCGCCAGCCGTCCAGCCCGAGCGCCGCGAAGGCGGCCCGGTGCAGGTCCGGCGAGAGCGAGTGGGCGATCGGCGAGCCGAGGACGGCCGCCCGGTGCTTGCTGGTCAACGCTGCTTCTCCCTGAACGACTCGCCCGAGCAGGCTACTTGGCGGTGGTGCAGTGGACGCGCACCTTGTCGAAGCCCTGGCCGGCCGCCTTGCAGTACTTCTCGACGTTGGCCGCGTGCTCCTTGTCCGTCTCCGCGAAGAGGGTATGGGTCGGGTCCATCGCGATGAAGTACAGCCACTTGCCGTCCGCCGGGTTGAGCACCGCCTTGATCGCCGCGTCGCCCGGGTTGGAGATCGGGGTGGGCGGCAGGCCCGGGTTTCGGTAGGTGTTGTACTTGTTGGACGCGTCGTCGATTTCCTTCTTGTCGAGCTGCGTGCGACCGAGCGAGTACTGCAGCGTGGTGTCCATGCCGAGGGTGTGCTGCGTCGCGTCGCTGGAGAGGCGGTTCTGGATGGTCCTCGCCATCTTGGCGAAGTCGTCCGTGTTGTTGCCCTCGCGCTGCAGGATGCTCGCCTCGATGACCACCTCGTACGCGGTCTTGAGACCGGCCTTGGAGGCCTCGGCGTCCAGGTTCGCGTACTTGTCGGTGGCGTTCTTCACCATCTGCTTGAGCAGGTCCTCGGGCTTCATGCCCTCGGCGATGTTGTAACGCGTCGGCCAGAGGAAGCCCTCGATGTTGCCGTTCGCGTACGGGGGCAGGCCGAGGTTGGCGACCTGGGCCTTGGCGACGCCCGCCGTGGTGCCCGGCGACAGCTTCAGCTTCCCGTCGATCATGGTGTAGATGTCGGCGGCGGTCTTGCCCTCGGGGATGACCAGCCCCTCGCCACCGGCCTGTTGGAGCAGGCCCTGGAGCGCGGCCGCGGCCGGCAGCTCCTTCTTCAGCGCGTAGAAGCCCGGCTGGATGGTGGTGCACTTGGGCTCGGCGCTGCAGGCCTTGCTGAACGCGTCGACGCTCTTGACCACGCCGGCGGTCTTCAGCGCGAGGCCGATCTGCCCGCCGACCGCGCCTGACTTGACCTCGACCTGGACGGAATCGGTGCCCTGGCCCTGGAAGTCCGGCGGCGGGCCGAAGTGGTCCTGGTAGAAGCCGTAGCCCCACCAGCCGGCGCCGCCCAGGGCGCCGACCAGCACCAGCGCGACCAGCAGGCAGGCCCCGCCGTTGCGGCGGCCGGACTTCTTGCCCTTCTCCTTGCGCTTCTTCTTCGCGTCGCGGGAGTCGTCCTCCTCGCCGAGGAAGCCGGCCTGCTCGGGGTCGCCGTCCTCGTCCCGGTACTCGGCGTCCTCGTGGAGACCGTCCTCGTACAGGTCGTCCCCGTGCGGGCCCTCCTCGTGGCCGTCCCACTCGTCGGTCTCGGGCCCGTGCCCGCCCACCGGGTCGGCGCCGGCCTCCAGCGCGGCGGCCTCGGCCTCCCAGTCGATGCCGTCCGGGCCGGGGCCCGCGGGCGCGACCGGCTCCGGCTCCGGCGCCGCCCGCCGCCGGCCCTGCGGCTGCCCGGGCTGCGCGCCCTGCTGCGGCATCCCCGGCTGCTGCTGCACACCGGGCTGCTGCGGGGACATCCCCGGCTGCTGCCCCTGCTGCTGCGGGGACATCCCCGGCTGCTGCCCCTGCTGCTGCGGGTACCCCTGCTGCGCCACCTGCTGCTGCGGGTAGCCCTGCTGCGGCATCTGCTGCTGCGGATACCCCTGCTGCGGCACCTGTTGCTGCTGCGGGTACCCCTGCTGCCCCTGCTGCTGCGGGTAGCCCTGCTGTGCCACCTGCTGCTGCGGGTAGCCCTGCTGCGGCATCTGCTGCTGCGGATACTGCTGCTGCTCGCCCGGGAACCCCTGCTGCTGATACCCCTGCGGGTACCCCTGCTGCGCCATCTGCTGGGGCATCTGCTGCTGCGGGTACCCCTGCTGCTGCCCGTCCCCGTACGGTTGTTGGACCGGCTGGCCCTGCTGGGAATACTGCTGCTGCTGCCACTGGCCGTCCTGCTGGCCGGGGACCGGCTGCTGGCCGCCGTACCCGGGGTCACCGGGGTGCCACGGCTCGGAGCCCTGGGGGCCGTAGCCCCGACCCAGATCGGTCATTGATCCCCTTAACCGACGAAGACGGCCGGAGGATCGGACCGGCCGTCCGGGACGCGGTCCCGGCTGATTCTCGAACCGGCGTGCTAGCGCAGCGCCTGGGAGGAGACGTTACCGTACCGCAGTCGTGCCCCTGGCAGGGCGGATGCGCCACCGGTGTCCGACCTCACCCGCCGGTGGCACCGTCCATCGGCGCCGCCGGAGCGGAGGCGGCGGCCGAGCCGGAGGCCGCCGCCGACGCGGCGGCGGAACCCGCAGGCGACCCCGAGGGCACCCCCGACGGCGAACCGGAGGGCGAACCCGACGGCGCGGCCGGGTCGCTCGGCTTCGCCGACGCCCGGTTGGCGTTGAACTCCGCGACGTTGCGCTGCTGCACCTCGAAGCTGTCGGTGAATCGGGTGTCCCCCGGTTTCACGGTGACGAAGTAGAGCCAGTCCCCCGGCACCGGGTCCAGTGCCGCCATGATCGCCTGCCGCCCCGGATTGGAGATCGGCGTGGGCGGCAGCCCTGGGTGCAGGTAGGTGTTGTACGGGGAGTCCAGCCTGGTGTCGGTCACCGTGGTGTTCAGGGTCGACCGGCCGAGCGCGTAGTTGATCGTGGAGTCGAGCTGCAGCGGCATCGCCCTGGCCAGCCGGTTGTAGATCACCCGCGCCACCCGGCCCATGTCCTCGGTGTTGTCGGCCTCGCCCTGGACCATGCTGGCCACCGTCACCAGCCCGTACAGGCTCTGCCCGAGGTTCTGCGCGACGACGTTCGCGTCATCCCGGCTGAACTCCTTGCCGGCCCGGTCCACCATCTGTTTCAGCAGCTCGATCGCGGTGGTCCCGTCGGTGACGCTGTACGTCGCGGGGAACAGGTAGCCCTCGGGGCTGCCCTTGGTGAAGTCCGGCAGGCCCAGTTCGGCGCCCTGCTCCTGGGCGGTGCGCTGGGTGGTGCCGTCCGGCAGGCCCAGCTTCCGGTCGATCGCCGCGTAGATCTGGTAACCGCGCCAGCCCTCGGGGATGGTCAGGCCGTTGGCGTTGGCCGGGTCGATCAGTACGGCCAGCGCGGCCGCGGCCGACATCCGCTGCTTCATCGTGTACGTGCCGGGCTGGATCCGCCCGGCCGCCGCGGCGCTGCCCTTGGCCTCCCGGGTGAAGGCGAGCGAGCTGGCGACCACCCCGTTGCGCACCAGCGCGTACGCGATCTGGGACAGTCCCGCCCCCTCCGGCACCGAGACCTGGACGCTGCCGGTGCCCTGCCCCGCGTAGTCGGCGGCGACCCGGGGTTTGCGCTGCTCCTGCAACCAGGCGTAGCCGGTGAGGCCCGCCCCGCCGAACACCCCGATCAGGGAGAGCGCGGTGAGCGCGCAGGCCAGCCCGTTACGCCGTCGGTGCGGATCCGGCGCATCGGAGCGCGTACGGGGCGCGCCCGGCGGGCGACCCTCCGGCTCCAGCACCGGCGCACCCAGGTGCCCGGGCGTGAGCCCCGGGTGGAAGTCCTGGTCGGTCATGGCTCGCGTCCCCTCGGCGGTCCCGGAACGAACGAAAAGGGTCCGTGCGGACGCGTCCGCACGGACCCCTCACCGGGACGTTAGATCAGGCCGGTCAGCCAACCGCCTCGACGCTCTCACCGGGCGGGCGCCCGCTCACCCGTTCGGACTCAAGGGCGGTCTGCAGGATCACCACCGCGGCGGCCTGGTCGACCACCGAGCGACCCTTCTTCGCCTTGACCCCCGAGGCGCGCAGCCCGTGGGTGGCGGTGACGGTCGACATCCGTTCGTCGACCAGCCGGACCGGCACCGGGTAGAGCCGGTTGGCCAGCCGGGCGGCATACCCGCGGACCTTCTCCGCCGCCGGGCCCTCCTTGCCGCTCAACGAGCGCGGCAGCCCGACGATCACCTCCATCGCCTCGTACTCGTCGACGATGGCGGCGATCCTGGCCTGCGACTTCGCTCCGGCCGGGACGGTCTCCACGGGGGTGGCGAGCACCCCGTCGGGGTCGCAGGACGCGACCCCGATCCGGGCGTCACCGACGTCGACGGCGATCCGCCGTCCGCGCCGGAAGGGTCTTTCCACCTGCTCCATCAGCTGGCGCGCTCCGCGACCAGGCCGCGCACCGCGGCGACGGCCTCGCCGACCGCGGCCGGGTTGGAGCCGCCGCCCTGGGCGACGTCGTCCTTGCCGCCACCGCCGCCGCCGAGGGTCTTGGCGGCGACCCGGACCAGCTCGCCGGCCTTGATGCCGCGGGCGCGGGCGTCCTCGTTGGTGGCGATCACGGTCAGCGGGCGGTCGTTCGCCACGGTGAAGGCGGCGACCACGGCCGGGCGCGAGCCGAGCCGGCCGCGCACGTCCAGCACCAGCTTGCGCAGCTCGTCCGCGCCCACGCCGTCGGCGACCTGGGCGGCGACCACGGAGATGCCGTGCACGTCCTCGGCCGAGTCGGCCAGGCCCGCCGCGGCGGCCAGCACCTTCTCGGCGCGGAAGCGCTCGATCTCCTTCTCGGCGTCCTTGAGCTTGGCGAGCATGCCCGAGATCTTCTCCGGCAGCTCCTCCGGGCGGCCCTTGACCAGGTCGGTCAGCTGGGAGACCACGGTGTGCTCGCGGGCCAGGAACTTGTACGCGTCGACGCCGACCAGCGCCTCGACGCGGCGCACGCCGGAGCCGATCGAGGACTCGCCGAGCAGCTTCACCAGACCCAGCTGGGCGGTGTTGCCGACGTGCGTGCCACCGCACAGCTCCTTGGAGAAGTCGCCGATGGTGACGACCCGGACCTCGTCGCCGTACTTCTCGCCGAACATCGCGATGGCGCCGGCCTTGCGGGCCTGATCCATCGTCATGACCTCGGCGGTGACGTCGAGTTCGCGACCCAGCACGTCGTTGATCTTCTGCTCGACGTCGACCAGCACGCTACCCGGGACGGCGGCGGGCGAGCCGAAGTCGAAGCGGAAGCGGCCGGGCGCGTTCTCGGAGCCGGCCTGGGCGGCCGTCGGGCCGAGCGCGTCGCGCAGCGCCTGGTGGGTCAGGTGGGTGGCCGAGTGGGCGCGGGCGATCGCCCGGCGGCGGTCGACGTCGATCGTGGCGTACGCCGAGGCGCCGAGCACGACCTCGCCGAACAGCACCCCGCCGGAGTGCACGATGACACCCGGGACGGGCTGCTGCACATCGCGGATCTCCACCACCGCGCCGGACTCCAGCCGGATCCGGCCGTGGTCGGCGAGCTGACCGCCGCCCTCGGCGTAGAACGGGGTGCGGTCGAGGATGATCTCGACCTCGTCGCCCTCGGAGGCGGCCGGCGACGGAACGCCGTCCACCAGCAGGCCGACCACGGTGGCCTCGCCCTCGGTGAGGCTGTAGCCGGTGAAGACGCTCGCGCCGGACTTGTCGGCGACCTCGCGGTACGCGGCGACGTCGGCGTGGCCCATCTTCTTGGCCTTGGCGTCCGCCTTGGCGCGGTCCCGCTGCTCCTGCATCAGGCGGCGGAAGCCGGCCTCGTCCACCTGGAGGCCCTGCTCCTCGGCCATCTCCAGGGTGAGGTCGATCGGGAAGCCGTAGGTGTCGTGCAGCTTGAAGGCCTGGTCACCGGAGAGCACCGCGCCGCCGGCCTGCTTGGTCTCGGTGACCGCGGCGTCCAGCAGGCTGGTGCCGGCCTTCAGGGTCTGCAGGAAGGCCGCCTCCTCGCCGACGACGACCGTCTCGATGCGCTTGCGGTCGCTCTCCAGCTCCGGGTACTGCGGGGCCATCGCCTTGATGGCGATGTCGGTGAGGTCCTTGGCGACCGGACCGGTGGCACCCAGCAGGCGCATGTTGCGGATGGCGCGGCGCAGGATGCGGCGCAGCACGTAGCCGCGGCCCTCGTTGCCGGGGGTGACGCCGTCGCCGATCAGCATCAGCGCGGTGCGGATGTGGTCGGTGACCACGCGCAGCGAGACGTCCGACTTGTGGTCGGCGCCGTAGGTGTGGCCGGTCAGCTCGGCGGCGCGGTCGAGGATCATCCGGCTGGTGTCGATCTCGAAGAGGTTGTCGACGCCCTGCAGGATGGCGGCCAGGCGCTCCAGGCCGAGGCCGGTGTCGATGTTCTTGCTCGGCAGGTCGCCGAGGATCTCGAAACCGTCCTTGCCGTCGCCGTGGCCGCGCTCGTACTGCATGAAGACCAGGTTCCAGATCTCCAGGTAGCGCTCGCCGTTGACGGCCGGGCCGCCCTCCTCGCCGTACGCGGGGCCGCGGTCGTAGTTGATCTCCGAGCACGGGCCGCACGGGCCGGGGACGCCCATCGACCAGAAGTTGTCCTTCATGCCGAGGCGCTGGATGCGCTCGGAGGGGACGCCGATGACGTCACGCCAGATCTGCTCGGCCTCGTCGTCGTCCCGGTAGACGGTGATCCAGAGCTTCTCCTTCTCCAGGCCGTAGCCGCCGTCCGCGACGGAGCTGGTGAGCAGCTCCCACGCGAACTTGATGGCGCCTTCCTTGAAGTAGTCGCCGAAGGAGAAGTTGCCGCACATCTGGAAGAAGGAGCCGTGCCGGGTGGTCTTCCCGACCTCCTCGATGTCCAGGGTGCGCACGCACTTCTGGACGCTGGTGGCGCGCGAGAACTGCGGCTTGACCTCGCCCAGGAAGTAGGGCTTGAACGGCACCATGCCGGCGTTGACCAGCAGCAGGGTGGGGTCGTCGGCGACCAGGGACGCCGACGGAACGACGGTGTGGCCGCGCTCCTCGAAGAAGCGCAGCCAGCGGCGGCGGATCTCAGCCGACTCCATTATTGGTCCTTCCGGTTCGGGGTGCCGCCCCGCTGCGGCAGCGCGCGGCGGGGCGTTTCTTCAGTGGCTTGGGGTGTGGTGCGGGCACTGCTGGACGAAGGCAGGGCGGCGGCCGGGCTGCCGGGCGCCGCCGAGATAGCTCGGTACTGCGGCTCGCCCCTGGCCACCCGGCGGCGCCGGGGCTCGACGACGGCGGTGCCGTGCAGTCCGAGGTCGTCGCGCAGCTGCTCCTCGCGCTCGGTCATGCCCGCCCGCACGTCCTGGGCGAACTGCTTGGCCAGGTCGCCCAGGTGCAGCGCACCGCGCGTGGCGGTGCCGGAGAGGCTGTCCGGGGTGAGCCGGTGCACGGCCTCGTTGGCCTTGTTCATGGCCCAGACGGTGGCACCGGCACCGACCGCCATCCAGAAGACGCGTCGCACCATGCCGTCAGCCCCTCACCGCGCGCCGGACCCGGGAGAGCAGGCCGTTCCTGGGCGCGGTCGCGGCGCGCACCTCGGCCCGGATCAGCCGGGCCAGCTCCTCGCGCTCGCCGCTCTGCGACGACAGGGACGGCTGGCCGCCCTGCTGCTTGGCGACGGCCTTGCGGACGCCGTAGCTGAAGGCCGCGACCTTCACCAGCGGCCCGCCCAGGGTCGCGGCGACGGTGGAGGACAGCGCGTTGGCGTTGGCGGCGGCGTCCTGCACGTTCGCGGTGATCTCGTCCACCCGCTCCAGCTGCTCGTTGGCGCTGCGCACGGCGGCGCCCGCGTCGCTCAACAGCGGGACGGCCTGCTCGGTGACGGCGGAGACCAGGACGGTGGCCTCCTTCAGCACCCGCGAGAGGCGGACCAGCACCACGGCGAGCAGGGTGACCAGGACCGCCCAGAACACGGCGACGAGCAACCCGGCCAGCTCTCCCACGGACACCTTTGCGCGCTCCCTCGCCTTGCTGTTCTCCAAACGGAACCCTATCGCGCCGACGCCCGGTTTCCGGACCGGGTTATCGGCGGGCCCACCCGGTGGATCCGGTCGGATGTGCGAACCGCGCGCGTAACCTACCGGCCGGTCACCTCGTTCTGCCAGGCGGGCCGTCGCCCGTACGGCCCGACGCACGTCCGGGCCGTGTCGGTCCGGGCCAGGAACACGGGGAGCAGCGGTTGGCCGGCGACTGGACAACACAGCCCGGGGAGCCCGGGGCGTGGCCGCGGGAGCCGGAGCCCGGCCGACTGCCGGCCGAGGTGACGTGCTTCGTCGGACGGCGGCGGGAGCTGGCCGAGCTGGCGGGTCTGCTGGCCGCCGCCCGGCTGGTGACGGTGACCGGCCCTGGCGGGGTCGGCAAGAGCCGGCTGGCGCTGCGCGCGGCGGCCCGGGCGACCGGCGCCTTCCCGGACGGCACCTGGCTGGTGGAGGTGGCCCCGGTGCAGGACCCGCTGCTGCTCGGCCACGCGGTGCTGGAGGCACTGCGGCTGACCGACGGCACCGCCCGCCCGCCGCTGGACGTCCTGACCGAGCGGCTGTCCGGTCGGCGCCTGCTGCTGGTGCTGGACGGCTGCGAGCACCTGGTGGAGGCCTGCGCGGAGCTGGCGGACGCGCTGCTGCGGGCACTGCCCGGGCTGCGGGTGCTGGCCACCAGCCGCGCCGCGCTGCGGGCCACGGGCGAGCACCTGCTCACCCTGGCCCCGCTGCCGGCCGGCCCGCTCCCGGCCCGCCTGGCAGGGCCCGACGGGCTGCCGGACGCGGTGCGGCTGTTCGCCGACCGGGCCAGGGCGGTGCTGCCGTCCTTCGCGGTGACCGAGGCCAACGCCGAGGCGGTGAGCCTGCTCTGCCACCGTCTGGACGGCATCCCGCTGGCGGTGGAACTGGCGGCCGGGCGGCTGCGGGCGCTGTCGGTGGAGCAGATCACCGCGCGGCTGGACGACCGGTTCCGGCTGCTCACCGGCGGCTCCCGGACGGCCCTGCCACGACACCAGACGCTGCGCACGACGATCGGTTGGAGCCATGAGCTCTGCACCGTGCAGGAACGTTTACTCTGGGCCCGCCTGTCGATCTTCGCCGGCAGTTTCGACCTGGAGGCCGCCGAGTACGTCTGCGCCGGCGAGGGCCTGGCGGCCGAGGACGTGCTCGACCTGCTCGACGAACTGGTCGGCAAGTCCGTGGTGCTGCGCGAGGACAGCGCCTTCGGCGTCCGCTTCCGACTGCTGGACACCCTGCGCGAGTACGGCGGCCAGTGGCTGCGCGCCGCCGGCGAGGAGCGGCGGCTGCTGCACCGCCACCGCGACTGGTACCTGGGCGTGGCCACCTGGGGCGAGGTCGAGTGGTTCGGTCCCCGACAGGCGGAGACCGCCGAGCGCACCGGGCTCGCCCACACCAACCTCCGCGCGGCGCTGGAGTTCTGCCTGGTCGAGCCCGGCGAGGAGCAGATCGCCCTGCTGCTGGCCGGCACGCTGTGGTTCTACTGGGTCGGCTGCGGCCACCTCGGCGAAGGCCGGCACTGGCTGGAGCGCGCGCTCACCCTGGACCGTGAGCCGACCGAGGCCCGCGCCAAGGCCCTCTGGGTGACCGGCTACATGGCCACCCTGCAGGGCGACCTGGAGACGGCCCGCCCGGCGCTGGAGGAGTGCCGCCGCCAGGCCCTGAGCACCGGCGACGACCGGGCGCTCGCCTACGCCGTCCACCGGCAGGGCTGCGCGGCCCTGATCGGCGACGACCCGGACCGCGCCGCCGAGCTCTTCGAGGAGGCGCTCTGGCACTACCGGACCATCGGCGAGCTCAACAGCAACGTCGTGATGGCCATGTTCGAGCTGGGCCTCGCCTGCCTGTTCCAGGGCGACCTGGAGAGCGGCGAGCTCTGGTTCGGCCAGGCCCGCGAGCTGTGCGAGGAGCACGGCGAGCAGTGGGCGTACGCGTACGTGCTGTACGCGATGGCGTACGCGCACTGGCTGGACGGCGCCGTCCGGCAGGCCCGCGCGCTGGCCCGGGAGAGCCTGCGGCTGAACCACCTGTTCCACGACCTGCTGGGCATCGTGCTGGCGATCGACCTGCTGGCCCTGCTGGAGACCGAGTCGAACGGCCCCGACGCGCCGGGCGACCTGTGCGAGGCCCGGGTGCTGCAGGGCGCCTCACACCGGATCTGGCGCACGGTCGGCATGCCCTTCCTGGGCTCGCGGTCCTTCTTCGGCCCGCACCAGGAGTGTGCGGAGCGGGCCCGGGCGGGGCTGACCGAACAGGAGTACGAGGAGCACTACGAGGCGGGGGCCCGGCTCGACCTGGACGCCGCGGTCTCCCGGGCGTTCGGCGGCGGCGGGTCGGCGGACGGCCCGGAGCCGGGAGCCGGGCCGTGCTCGGTGCCGCCCGCACCGGCGCCCTCGCCGGTGCGGAATAGTTGAAACTTGTCCATTGCTTGAGGAGGCAAGGAACCACCCGGAAGGAGCACCCCGTGGCCGTGAACACCGCCGCCGACGAGTACCGCCTCGCGACGTTCTACTTCGAGTCCAAGGCGTACACCGACGCCGCCCGCATGCTGGAGGGCGTGCTGGCCGAGGAGCCGGCCAACCTCTCCGTCCGGCTGCTGCTGGCCCGCAGCTACTACCACTCCGCCCAACTCCACCGCGCCGAGGCCGAGTTGCGCCGGATCCTCGACATCGACCCGGTCGAGGACTACGCCCGGCTGATGCTCGGCCGCACCCTGGAGCGCCAGAGCCGCCACGAGGAGGCCCGCCCGCACCTGCGGCTGGCCGCCGCGATGACCGGCGAGGACTGGTAACCGGAGCAGCGGAAACGGCGAGCCCCCGCCGCCTCGAAAGGCGACGGGGGCTCGCTGAGGTACCGCAGGTGCGGAACCGGCGCGGGTCAGCGCGAGTAGTACTCGACGACCAGCTGCTCGTCACAGATCACCGGGACCTCCTTGCGCTGCGGCGCACGGTCCAGGCGGAAGGCCAGGGCCTTCAGGTTGACCTCGAGGTACTTCGGGGTCTGGCCCTCACCCGCGTAGCCACCCTCACGGGCGACCTGGAAGGGGACCTTCTCCTTGCTGCGCTCGCGGACGGTCACCACGTAGCCCGGCTTCATCTGGTACGACGGCTTGTTGACCTTGCCACCGTTGACCTCGATGTGGCCGTGGACGACCATCTGGCGGGCCTGGTAGATGGTGCGGGCAATGCCCGAACGCAGCACCAGGGAGTCCAGACGGGTCTCCAGCTCGGCGACGAGCGCCTCACCGGTCTTGCCCTCGGCCTTCTTCGCGCGGTCGAACGCGCGCGCCATCTGCTTCTCGCTCAGGTCGTACTGGGCGCGCAGACGCTGCTTCTCGAGCAGACGGACCTTGTAGTCCGAGTTCTGCTTGCGACCACGGCCGTGCTGGCCGGGCGGGTACGGGCGGGCCTCGAAGTACTTGACGGACTTCGGGGTCAGCGGCACGCCGAGCGCACGCGCGATCTTGACCTTGGGACGCTTCTGGTTCGCCATGAACCAAACCTTCCTTGCTTACGAATACGGCTTCACCAGGTGTTGACGGAGGTCGCACGTCGCGACCCGGAGAAAACCCCGCCGCCTGCGCAGTGGGATCAGCCGCTCTCCGGAGCCGGGCACGAAAGTGCTGGTCACACGGAAGACCCGGAAGCCGGGCCGCCCGCGACACCGATAACGGTGCGCGACGCTCCTGGTGCGGGCCCCTCGGAAGGGGCCTACGGCCGATGTCCCGCTGGTGCGGCCGGTCGGTGGGGTCTCCCCCGCCGCCGTCCCGGGACATGGCACTCCGACCGAGTATACCGGTGGATCACCCGCCCTTGTGCTCGGGCTCCTGCTCGGGCTTCCGCTCGCTCCGGCGCTCTCCCCTGAGCCGGCCCCGCGTCCACTCCACGACGTCCGCGTAGCGGGCCTCGCCGCCGCGCCGGGTCGGCTGGTAGTACTCCTTGCCGTGCACGGCGTCCGGCGCGTACTGCTGCGCCGCGATGCCCTCCGGCAGGTCATGCGGGTACCGGTAGCCCTGACCGTGGCCGAGCTTGCCCGCACCGCCGTAGTGCGCGTCCCGCAGGTGCGGCGGCACCGCGCCCGCCAGGCCCTGCCGGACGTCCGCCAGCGCCGCGTCGATCGCCAGGTAGGCCGCGTTGGACTTGGGCGCCAGGGCCAGCGCGATCGCCGCCTGGGACAGGATGATCCGCGCCTCCGGGAAGCCGATCAGGGCCACCGCCTGGGCCGCCGAGACGGCCGTCTGCAGTGCCGTCGGGTCGGCCAGGCCGACGTCCTCACTGGCCGAGATCATCAGCCGGCGGGCGATGAACCGCGGGTCCTCCCCCGCCTCGATCATCCGGGCCAGGTAGTGCAGGGTGGCGTCCACGTCGCTGCCCCGGATCGACTTGATCAGCGCGCTCGCCACGTCGTAGTGCTGGTCGCCGTCCTTGTCGTAGCGCACCGCCGCCTGGTTGACGGCCGTCTCCGTGGTGGCCAGCGTGATGGCCGCCTCGTCCTTCTCCAGCGCCGCCCCGGCTGCCGCCTCCAGTGTGGTGAGCGCTCGCCGGGCGTCCCCGCCGGCCAGCCGCACCAGGTGGTCCTCGGCCTCCGCGGTCAGCTCCAGCGCGCCGTCCAGGCCGCGCTCGTCGGCCACCGCGCGGCGCAGCAGGGCGCGGATGTCCTCGTCGGTCAGCGACTCCAGGGTGAGCAGCAGCGAGCGGGACAGCAGCGGGGAGATCACCGAGAAGTACGGGTTCTCGGTGGTCGCGGCGATCAGGGTGACCCAGCGGTTCTCCACGGCCGGCAGCAGCGAGTCCTGCTGGGCCTTGGAGAAGCGGTGGATCTCGTCCAGGAACAGCACCGTCTCCCGGCCGGACATGCCGACCGCCCGCCGGGCACCGTCGATCACCGCCCGGACCTCCTTGACCCCGGCGGTGATCGCGGACAGCTCGACGAAGCGGCCCTCCACGGCCTGGCTGATCACGTGCGCCAGCGTGGTCTTGCCGGTGCCGGGCGGGCCCCACAGGATCACCGAGCTGGTCGCCGCCGGCCCGCGCGAGCCCCCGACGAGGCGCCGCAGCGGCGACCCGGGCTTCAGCAACTGCCGCTGTCCGGCCACCTCGTCCAGGGTGCGCGGGCGCATCCGTACGGCCAGCGGCGCCCGGCCGGGCTCCCTGGTCTGGCGTTCCTCGGCGGCGGCGGTGAAGAGGTCCGGTTCGTCCACACCGGAAGCCTATGCGAGGCCGCCGACACACCCGCCCGACCGGGGCACCCCACCGGACAGGCCCTAGTCGAGTCCGGCCGCGTGGTCCGGCACGTACTTCTGCAGGTCGCGCGGGGGCCGCTGGTAGCCGCGCGGGGCCGGGCGGGGCGGCAGGTCGATCTGCGGGGCGGTGATCTCGTGGTACGGCACGGTGGAGAGCAGGTGGGCGATCATGTTGATCCGGGCCCGGCGCTTGTCGTCGCTCTCCACCACGTGCCACGGCGAGTCCGGGGTGTCGGTGTAGACGAACATCTCGTCCTTGGCCCGCGAGTAGTCCTCCCAGCGGGTGATCGACTCGACGTCCATCGGGGAGAGCTTCCAGCGCTTCATCGGGTCCTCCAGCCGGTCCCGGAACCGCCGTTCCTGCTCGGTGTCGCTCACCGAGAACCAGTACTTGCGCAGCAGGATGCCCTCCTCGATCAGCATCCGCTCGAAGGTCGGGCACTGGTGCAGGAACTGCCAGTACTCCTCGTCCGTGCAGAAGCCCATGACCCGCTCGACGCCGGCCCGGTTGTACCAGCTGCGGTCGAAGAGCACGATCTCCCCGGCGGCGGGCAGCTGCTCGACGTACCGCTGGAAGTACCACTGGGTCTTCTGCCGCTCGGTCGGGGTCGGCAGCGCCGCGACCCGGGCGATGCGCGGGTTCAGATACTCCGTCACCCGCTTGATCGCGCCGCCCTTGCCCGCCGCGTCGCGCCCCTCGAAGACCACCACCAGCCGGGCACCCTCGACCCGCACCCACTCCTGGAGCTTCACCAGCTCCTCCTGGAGCCGCAGCAGTTCCCGCTCGTACGGCTTCCTCGCCAGTCGCTCCGGCTCCGCGGTCCGCTGCTCCTTGGCCACCTGGGGTCCTCCGTCCGGCTGATGCTGATGAGCACTCACCGTAGGCGCTGGGCGCCGGTCGCGCAGGTCGGAGCGGGGACGGGGGTGGCCGGCCGGCCCGGGCGCGGCAGCGGCGGCCCCCTGAACCGCCGCTGCCACGCTCCCCCGTAGGCTCGGCGCTGACACCGAACGATCAACCTTGGCCCACACCTGCCAACCGGGTCCAATATCCGGTTCCATAACCTTGGGGCATGGATGTCGACACCCGCCTGCTGCGCAGCTTCGCCGCGGTCTGCGACGAGGGACAGCTGACCGCCGCGGCGGCCCGGCTGTTCGTCTCCCAGCCGACGCTCACCAAGCAGATCCGCCAGCTGGAGGCACTGCTCGGGGTGGAGCTGTTCGAACGTTCACGGCGTGGCATGGCGCCCACCCCGGCCGGGCGGGCGCTGGCGGAGTACGCCGGGCCGATGCTGGCCGGCTGGGAGGACGCGCTGCGCGCCACCCGGGCGGCGGCGGCCGCGCAGGGCTCGGTGCTGCGGGTGGGATTCGAGGGCGGGATCATCAATCTGATGACCCGAAGCACCGTCTCCGACTTCGCCCGGCGGATGCCCGGCTGGCAGGTCGAGCTGCGGCAGAACAACTGGTTCGATCCGACCTCGGGCCTGGCCACCGGCGAGATCGACCTGACGCTCTGGCACGGCCCGCCGTGGCTGTCCGAGCACTACAACGTCGCCGTGCTCGGCCAGGAGGCGCGGGTCGCGGCGCTGCCGGCCGGGCACCGGCTGGCGGCCCGGGCCGAGCTGTGCGTCGAGGACCTGGTGGACGAACCGTTCGTGGCCATACCGCACGAGGCCGGGCACTGGCGCGAGTACTGGCTGGCGGCCCGGGAGCGGGGCGGGCGTCCGGTGCGGATCGGCGCGGTGGCGCACAACACCGACGAGTGGCTGGCCGCGGTGGTGTGCGGTCAGGGCGTCGGCTTCGCACCGGAGACGATGAGCCGGCTGGCCGTACGGGATGACGTCGCCTACCGGCCGGTGCGGGGGCTCAGCCCGAGCCAGGTCGGGCTGTACTGGCCGAAGGACCGTGAGCTCACGCCGGCGATGGCCGCGTTCGTGCGCAGCTGCCGGAGCACGGTGCCGTTCGGTCGGGTCGACGCGGAGTCGGTGTAGACCGGGAGGCCTGGACCGGGGGAACCAGGCCGAGGGGATCCGAACCGGGGGAACTAGACCGCCACGAAGGGCTCGGGATAGCGGCAGAGCCCGCGCGGAGCACCGTCGTACGCGGGCAGCGGCAGCGCCTGGAAGTAGGCGTCCGGCACCTCGAACGGGCCGCTGACCTCGTGCCGCCCGGCCGCGCTGAAGCCGAACCGCCCGTAGTAGTCCGGGTCGCCGAGGACGACCACGAGCCGCTCGCCCGCCTCCTCGGCCGCCGACAGCGCGGCCCGGACGACGAGTTCGCCGACGCCCTTGCGCTGCCACTCGGGCGCGACGGCGACCGGCGCGAGCGCGAGGCCCTCGCCGTCCTCTCCGACCCACAGCCGGGTCAGCAGCGCGTGCCCGATCACCAGCCCGGCCTCGTCGACCGCGACCAGCGACAGCCCGGGCAGCCAGGCCGGATCGCGGCGCAGCGCGTCCACCAGGTCAGCCTCGTCCGGGCCGGGGAACGCGGCCATGTGAACGCGTCTGGTCGCCGGGGCGTCGTCCGGACATTCGACCCTTGTCGTCACCTGCATGAGTCAACCCTCCCTGTGTCACACGTCGCTGTGGACCGGCCCCGGACGGTGGGTGGACCGTCCGGGGCCGTTGAAGGTTAGCGGATCCGGTGTCAGGAGTCGGACTTGGCGGCGTCCTCGCGCACCTTGGGCTTGGCGTCCACGCCGGCCTCCCGGCGCTGGGCCGGGGTGATCGGGGTCGGGGCGCCGGTCAGCGGGTCACCGCCGGTGGACGTCTTCGGGAAGGCGATGACGTCGCGGATGGTGTCGTACCCGCCGAGCAGCGTGACGATCCGGTCGAGGCCGAAGGCGACGCCACCGTGCGGCGGCGGGCCGTAGTTGAAGGCGTCCAGCAGGAAGCCGAACTGCGAGGCCGCCTCCTCCTCGGAGAGGCCGATCGCGTCGAACGCCCGCTTCTGCACCTCGCGCTGGTGGATACGGATCGAACCGCCGCCCAGCTCCGAGCCGTTGAGGACCAGGTCGTAGGCGTTGGACAGGGCCGAGCCCGGGTCGGTGTCGAAGGTGGCCAGCGACTCGGCGGTCGGGGCGGTGAACGGGTGGTGCACCGCGTGCCAGCCCTGGAACTCGCCCTTGTCGTCCTCGATCGGCTCGAACATCGGGAAGTCGACGACCCAGAGGAAGGCCCACTGCGACTCGTCGATCAGCTCGCAGCGGCGGCCGATCTCCAGCCGGGCGGCGCCCAGCAGTTCCTGCGAGGGGCGCTGCTTGCCGGCCGCGAAGAAGATCGCGTCGCCGTTCTTGGCACCCGCGGCGGCGGCCAGGCCGGCCAGGTGCTCCGCGGAGAGGTTCTTGGCGACCGGGCCGCGCAGCTCGCCGGTCTCGGCGTCGATGACGACGTAGGCCAGGCCGCGGGCGCCGCGCGCCTTGGCCCAGTCCTGCCAGGCGTCGAGCGCCTTGCGGGGCTGCGAGGCGCCGCCGGGCATCACCACGGCGCCGACGTACGGGGCCTGGAAGACGCGGAACTCGGTGCCCTTGAAGTACTCGGTGAGGTCGGTGAGTTCCTGGCCGAAGCGGACGTCCGGCTTGTCGGAGCCGTAGCGGGCCATCGCGTCCGCGTAGGTCATCCGGGGCAGCGGGTTGGGGAGCTCGTAGCCGTGCACCTCGCGCCAGATCGAACCGACGATCTTCTCGCCGAGGGCCAGGATGTCCTCCTGGTCGACGAACGAGGCCTCGATGTCGAGCTGGGTGAACTCCGGCTGCCGGTCGGCGCGGAAGTCCTCGTCGCGGAAGCAGCGGGCGATCTGGTAGTAGCGCTCCATGCCGGCCACCATCAGCAGCTGCTTGAACAGCTGGGGCGACTGCGGCAGCGCGTACCAGTGACCGGGCTGCAGGCGGACCGGGACGAGGAAGTCGCGGGCGCCCTCGGGGGTGGAGCGGGTGAGGTACGGCGTCTCGATGTCGAGGTAGTCGTTCTCCTCCATCACCCGGCGGATGATGTTGTTGACCTTGGAGCGCAGCCGCAGGCCCTTGGCCGGGCCCTCGCGGCGCAGGTCCAGGTAGCGGTAGCGCAGCCGGACCTCCTCGTTGACCGTGCCGGGCTCGTACTCGGCGACCGGGAACGGCAGCGGGGCGGCCTCGGAGAGGACCTCGATCTCGCTGACGACGACCTCGACCGCACCGGTCGGGATGTCGGGGTTCTCGTTGCCCTCGGGGCGCACCCGGACGTCGCCGACGACCTTGACGCAGTACTCGGCGCGCAGGCCGTGCACCGAGTCCAGGTCGCGGACCACGATCTGCACGGTGCCGGAGGCGTCGCGCAGGTCGATGAAGGCGACACCGCCGTGGTCGCGGCGGCGGGCGACCCAGCCGGCCAGGGTGACGGTGGTGTCTGCGTGCTCCGGGCGGAGCGTGCCCGCGTCGTGCGTGCGGATCACAGCTGCTTCTCCTTCAGGGTGGTGACGAGCGCGTCGAGGGCGACGGGGTTCTGCTCGCCGGTGGTCAGGTCCTTGAGCTGGACGACGCCGTCGGCGAGGTCCCGCTCCCCGGCGACGAGGGCGAAGCGGGCGCCGGATCGGTCGGCGGACTTCATGGCGTTCTTGATGCTCTTGACGCCGAAGGCCAGGTCGGTGGCGACGCCGGCCCGGCGCAGCTCGACGACCTTGGCGAACAGGACGTTCTTGGCCTCCTCGCCGAGCGCGACGGCGTACACGGAGGTGGCGGCGGGGAGGTCGAGGGCGGCGCCCTCGGCCTCCATCGCCAGGAAGGTGCGGTCCACGCCGAGGGCCCAGCCGACGGACGGCAGCGCCGGGCCGCCGATCATCTCGGACAGGCCGTCGTAGCGGCCGCCGCCGCCGATCGCGGACTGGGCGCCGAGGCCGTTGTGCACGAACTCGAAGGTGGTGCGGGTGTAGTAGTCCAGGCCGCGGACCAGCTTCGGGTCGTCGACGAAGGCGACGCCGTTCGCGGTGAGCAGCTCGCGCACCTTCTCGTCGTACGCCTTGCACTCCTCGCACAGGTAGTCGCGCAGCCTGGGCGCCTCGACGAGCTGGGCCTGCACCGACTCGCGCTTGTCGTCCAGGACGCGCAGCGGGTTGATCTCGGCACGGCGGCGGGTGTCCTCGTCCAGGTCCAGTCCGGCCAGGAACTCGACCAGGGCGGCGCGGTAGACCGGACGGCACTGCTTGTCGCCGAGGCTGTTGAGCAGCAGCGAGTAGTCGCTCAGGCCGAGCGAGCGGAAGGCGTCGTCGGCGAGGATGATCAGCTCGGCGTCCAGCGCCGGGTCCTCGGCCCCGATCGCCTCGGCACCGACCTGGGAGAACTGGCGGTAGCGGCCCTTCTGGGCCCGCTCGTAGCGGTAGTACGAGCCGGAGTACCAGAGCTTGACCGGCAGGTTGCCCTGCTTGTGCAGGTTGGCCTGGAGGGCGGCGCGCAGCACCGAGGCGGTGCCCTCCGGACGCAGCGCGAGCTCGTCGCCGCCGCGGGTGGTGAGGTTGTACATCTCCTTGCTGACGATGTCGGTGGACTCGCCGACGCCGCGGGAGAAGAGCTTCACGTCCTCGAAGACCGGGGTCTCGATGTAGCCGTACCCGGCCCGGCGGGCGGGCGCGGCGATGCGCTCGCGGATCGCCAGGAAGGTCGCGGAGCTGGGGGGCAGCAGATCGTAGGTGCCCTTGGGGGCGGTGAAGGTGCTCAACTTCTCTTCCGTCACATTCCTCGTCGCGGGAAAGCCGGGGCGCCGGCCGCCCCCGCTGCCTGTCGGAGGTAGGGGTTGGTGGCGCGCTCGCGGCCGATGGTGGTCTGTCCGCCGTGGCCGGAGAGGACCACGGTGGTGTCGTCGAGGGGCAGGCACACCCGGGCCAGCGACCGCATGATCGCCTCGCTGTCCCCGCCCGGGAGGTCG
Source organism: Kitasatospora sp. NPDC087314 (assembly GCF_044744365.1). Lineage (NCBI taxonomy): Bacteria > Bacillati > Actinomycetota > Actinomycetes > Kitasatosporales > Streptomycetaceae > Kitasatospora > Kitasatospora sp. NPDC087314. The sequence goes on along the minus strand of NZ_JBIUYE010000005.1, from coordinate 247,528 downwards.
GTACGCCCGATGGAGCCGGCGAACAGCAGGTCGCCCGAGAACAGCACCGGGGGGAGGTCCTCGGCACCGGGCGTCCGGAAGGTCACCGACCCCCCGGTATGGCCCGGGGCGTGGTCCACGGTGAGCTGCAGGCCGGCGAGCTCCAGCACGCCGCCGTCGGTCAGTTCGCGCACGTCGTCGGGCTCGCCGACGGTGAGTTCGCCCATCAGCTGGGTGCCCAGCGAGCGGCCGAGGGCTTTCTCCGGGTCGGACATCATGTACCGGTCCTCGGGGTGGATCCAGGCCGGGACACCGCGGGCGCCGCAGACCGGGACCACCGATGCCACGTGGTCGATGTGGCCGTGCGTGAGCAGCACGGCGACCGGCTTGAGCCGGTGCTCGCGGACCATCTCCTCGACGCCGCGCGCCGCCTGGTGGCCGGGATCGACGATGACGCACTCCTCGCCCGGCGCCGGAGCGACCAGGTAGCAGTTGGTGCCCCAGGCTCCAGCAGGGAATCCGGCGATGAACACGCGCGTCCTTCGTGATGCGGTCGGCAGTGGCGGCTACGGGGTGTGACTGCCGGCGATGCGGCCGGCCGGTGGTGCGGCTACCAGTGATGTAGGGGCAGCCTACCGGCGGTGCGGGTCCGGTTGCGAACCAGATGCCGGTGGCGGGCGCGGTTCGCACCGGCAGGTTCACCGCGTTCTTACGGGCCCGGTCCCTACACTTGGCCGCCGATGGATGCGATGATCCGCTTCGGTATCCATCCACTTTTCCAGCACATCCGTAGGAGACACGGCCGGTGGTCAGCAGCGAACAGCGGCGGCGGCAGCTCGCCCGCGAGAAGTACGAGCGCCAGATGGAGCGCCGGAACGCGGCGCGGACCGCGCGCAGGCGCCGCAACACGATCCTGGGCGCCTCGCTCGCCGTCGTGGTGCTGGCCGGCGGCGGCGCGCTGGTCGGCACCGGTGCGTTCAGCTCGGACGGCAAGGACAAGTCCGCCCAGGCCGCGTCCCAGAGCACCGAGCCGACCAGCCCGACCCGCAAGCCGGTCGAGGGCTGCGCCGACCCGGCGCCGGGTGCGCCGAACGGCAAGCAGTGGCAGGCCGAGCCGGCGATGTCGGTCGACACGGGCGCCTCGTACACCGCGACGCTGGAGACCAACTGCGGCAAGGTGACGATCGCGCTCGACGCGGCCAAGGCCCCGCACACGGTGAACTCCTTCGCCTTCCTGTCCGGCGAGAAGTACTTCGACCACACCAAGTGCCACCGGCTCACCACCGACGGCATCTTCGTGCTGCAGTGCGGCGACCCGACCGCCAGCGCGACCGTCCCGGGCGGCACCGGCGGCCCCGGCTACAAGTTCGCGGACGAGAACCTGACCGGCGCGACCTACCCGGCGGGCACCGTGGCGATGGCCAACTCCGGCCCGGGAACCAACGGAAGCCAGTTCTTCCTGGTCTACAAGGACACCAACCTGCCCCCGAGCTACACCCCCTTCGGCAAGATCACCGGCGGCCTGGACGTGGTCCAGAAGATCGCCGCCGCGGGCACCCTGGAGGGCGCCCCGGACGGCCACCCGATGGCCGACGTCACCTTCAACTCGGTGACCACCACGAAGGGTTGACCGATCCCGGGGCCGCCCGTGAAAGGCGCCCGCGGCGCCTTCGCGCGGCCCCGGCCCGAAATCGCCCGGCCCGGATGCGGACAGCACCGGGGCTGGTCGCCTATGTTGGCGTTGTATAGGGTGCCCGGACCCGCCTAGCCGTCACCCTCGGCAGCAAGACACGGCGGACGGGGACGGCGGACTCATCGGTCCGCCGCACATCAACTGTGGACGACGGACGCGCGCCGCCCCGGCGCGGGCGCGACGTCATGTGGAGGACGCGCTATGAGCAGCGACCCGTGGGGCCGTGTCGACGAGCAGGGCACGGTCTACGTCAGGACGGCCGACGGCGAACGCGTCGTGGGTTCCTGGCAGGCCGGCTCGCCCGAGGAGGCCCTCGCCTACTTCGAGCGCAAGTACCAGGGCATCGAGGTGGAGATCGGCCTGCTGGAGAAGCGGGTGCGCACCACCGACCTGGCCGCGAAGGACGCCCAGGCCGCGCTGGACCACCTGCGCGCTCAGGTGACCGAGGGGCACGCGGTCGGCGACCTGGACGCCCTGGCCAAGCGGCTGGACACGCTCGCCGGCGAGATCGAGAGCCGGCGCGAGGAGCGCAAGGCCGCCCGCGCCAAGGCCCAGGACGAGACCCGCACCGCCAAGGAGGCCCTGGTCTCCGAGGCCGAGCAGCTCGCCGAGTCCACCCAGTGGCGGGAGGCCGGCGACCGGCTGCGCGCCCTGGTGGAGACCTGGAAGGGCCTGCCCCGGCTGGACCGCAAGAGCGACGACGAGCTGTGGCACCGCTTCTCGCACGCCCGCTCGGTCTTCTCCAAGCACCGCAAGGCGCACTTCGCGACCCTGGACGCCGAGCGCGAGCAGGCCCGGCAGACCAAGGAGGCGCTGGTCGCCGAGGCCGAGGCGCTGTCCTCGTCCACCGAGTGGGGCGACACCGCGGCCGGCTACCGCGACCTGATGGCGCGCTGGAAGGCCGCCGGCCGGGCCCAGCGGGACGTCGAGGACGAGCTGTGGGCGCGGTTCCGCGGCGCGCAGGACGTCTTCTTCCAGGCCCGTTCCGCCGTGTTCAGCGAGCGGGACGCCGAGCAGGTGGCCAACCAGAAGCTCAAGGAGGCGCTGGCCGTCGAGGCCGAGGCGATCCTGCCGATCACCGACCTGAAGGCCGCCAAGGCCGCGCTGCGCGAGGTCAACGAGCGCTGGGAGGCGATCGGGCACGTGCCGCGCGACGCCCGTCCGAAGCTGGACGGCCGGCTGAACGCGGTCGAGCGGGCCATCCGCGAGGCCGAGGACGCCGAGTGGAAGCGCTCCAACCCGGAGGCCAAGGCCCGGGCCGCCGGCATGGTCGGCCTGTTCCAGGCGAAGGCCGACAAGATCCAGGCCGACCTGGCCAAGGCCCGCGCCGCCGGGAACGCCGGCCGGATCGCCAAGCTGGAGAACGAGCTGGCCGGCGTGCAGACCCTGCTGGAGCAGGCGCACAAGAGCCAGGAGGAGTTCAGCGGCTGACCGTCCAGGCCCGTTGCACGCGAAAGGCCCCCGGCTCCCGGGGGCCTTTCGCGTGCGGTGCTACTTGCGGGCCGAGGTCACGCGGTAGACGTCGTACACGCCCTCGACGCCGCGCACGGCCTTGAGCACGTGGCCGAGGTGCTTCGGGTCGCCCATCTCGAAGGTGAAGCGGCTCATCGCGACCCGGTCGCGGGAGGTCTGCACCGCCGCCGAGAGGATGTTGACGTGCTGGTCCGAGAGCACCCGGGTGACGTCCGAGAGCAGCCGGGAGCGGTCCAGCGCCTCGACCTGGATGGCCACCAGGAAGACCGAGGACTGGGTGGCCGCCCACTCGACGTCGATCATCCGCTCCGGCTGCTGGCTCAGCGACTCGACGTTGACGCAGTCGGCGCGGTGCACCGAGACGCCGTTGCCGCGGGTCACGAAGCCGACGATCGGGTCGCCCGGCACCGGGGTGCAGCAGCGGGACAGCTTGACCCAGACGTCCTCGACGCCCTTGACGATCACGCCCGGATCGCCCTTGGCCCGGCGGCGCACCGCCCGGCGGTTGTCGTGCGTCGGGGTCGCGGTCTCGGCGAGGTCCTCGGTGGCGCCCTCCTCGCCGCCGAGCGCCTGGACCAGCTTCTGGACGATGTTCTGCGCGGCGACGTGGCCCTCGCCGATCGCGGCGTAGAGCGAGGAGATGTCGGGGTAGCGCATCTCGTGGGCCAGGGTGACCAGCGAGTCGCCGGTCAGGATCCGCTGGATCGGCAGGCCCTGCTTGCGCATCGCCCGGACGATCGCCTCCTTGCCGTGCTCGATCGCCTCCTCGCGGCGCTCCTTGGAGAACCAGGCGCGGATCTTGTTGCGGGCGCGCGGCGACTTGACGAAGCCCAGCCAGTCCCGGGACGGGCCGGCGTTCTCCGCCTTGGAGGTGAACACCTCGACGGCGTCGCCGTTCTCCAGCGTCGACTCCAGCGGCACCAGCCGCCCGTTGACCCGGGCCCCTATCGTCCGGTAGCCGACCTCGGTGTGCACCGCGAAGGCGAAGTCGACCGGGGTCGCACCGGCCGGCAGGGCTATCACGTCCCCCTTGGGCGTGAAGACGAAGACCTCGTTGCTGGCCAGGTCGAAGCGGAGCGACTCCAGGAACTCGCCCGGGTCGGCGGTCTCCTTCTGCCAGTCCAGCAGCTGCCGCAGCCAGGCCATCTCGTTGACGGCGCCGGCCTTGTCGTCCTTGCGGACCTGGGTCGGGGTGTCGGTGCGGACCTTGGACGCGCCGGCCACCGCGCGCTGCTTGTACTTCCAGTGCGCGGCGATGCCGTACTCGGCCCGGCGGTGCATGTCGAAGGTGCGGATCTGGAGTTCGACGGGCTTGCCACCGGGGCCGATCACCGTCGTGTGCAGCGACTGGTACATGTTGAACTTGGGCATCGCGATGTAGTCCTTGAACCGCCCCGGCACCGGGTTCCACCGCGCGTGGATGGTGCCCAGCGCCGCGTAGCAGTCGCGGACGGTGTCGACCAGGACCCGGATGCCCACCAGGTCGTAGATCTCGGCGAAGTCCCGGCCCCGGACGATCATCTTCTGGTAGACCGAGTAGTAGTGCTTCGGCCTCCCGGTGACGGAGGCGGTGATCCGGGCGCCGCGCAGGTCGCCCTGGACCTGGTCGATGACGGTCGCCAGGTACTCGTCGCGCTTGGGGGCGCGCTCGGCGACCAGCCGGACGATCTCGTCGTACATCTTGGGGTAGAGGATCGCGAAGGCGAGGTCCTCCAGCTCCCACTTGATGGTGTTCATGCCCAGCCGGTGCGCCAGCGGGGCGTAGATCTCCAGCGTCTCGCGGGCCTTCTTCTCCTGCTTCTCCCGCTTGAGGTAGCGCATCGTGCGCATGTTGTGCAGGCGGTCGGCCAGCTTGATCACCAGGACCCGCGGGTCCTTGGCCATCGCGACGACCATCTTGCGGACGGTCTCGGCCTGCGCGGCCTCGCCGAACTTGACCCGGTCGAGCTTGGTGACGCCGTCCACCAGCAGGGCCACCGAGTCGCCGAAGTCCTTGCGCAGGGTCTCCAGGCCGTAGTCGGTGTCCTCGACGGTGTCGTGCAACAGCCCGGCCATCAGGGTCGGGGCGTCCATACCCAGCTCGGCCAGGATGGTGGCCACCGCCAGCGGGTGGGTGATGTACGGGTCGCCGCTCTTGCGCTTCTGCCCGCGGTGCCACTTCTCGGCGACGGCGTAGGCCCGCTCGATGTCCCGCAGCAGCGCCGGGTCGGCCTTCGGGTCGTTCGCCCGGATCGACCGGAACAGCGGTTCCAGGACGGGGTTGAGCACGCTGGTGCGCTGACCGCCGAGGCGGGCCAGGCGGGCGCGCATGCCGCCCGAGGAGGAGCCGCGGCCGGTGGGGCCGATCGGTCGCGAGGAGGTCGGCGCCGGGCGTGCCGGGGTGGCCCCCGAGGGCGTGGGACGGTCGTCGGGGGCGGCCGCTTCGGCCGTGGGCACAACCTCGTCGGGCAAGGACTCTCCTCGGGGCACCGGGGCCTACCCCTGCCGCGGCCCGTACGGTGCGACGCAACCGGGAGGGGATGAATCTTCATGGTACCGAGCCGGGCGCCCCGGTGTTCATCCGCCCGGCCCGGAAACGGAAGGGCGGCGGTCGGATGATCCGACCACCGCCCTGCGCTCAGGTCCCTCAGACCGTGACCAGCGTCTCCAGCGGGGCGCCGTTCAGGTGCCCGGCCAGCCGCTCCCGGCCGTCCAGGAAGCCCAGCTCCATCAGCACCACGACGCCCGCCAGCTCGGCGCCGGCCTCCTTCACCAGGTCCAGCGAGGCGCCTATGGTGCCACCGGTGGCCAGCACGTCGTCCACCACCAGCACCCGCTCACCGGGTGCGAAGGCGTCGCACTGCACCTCCAGCGTCGCCGAGCCGTACTCCAGCTCGTACGAGCGCCGGAACACCGCGCCGGGGAGCTTGCCCTGCTTGCGGATCGGCACGAAGCCGAGTCCGGCCGCGAAGGCCGCCGGAGCCGCCAGCACGAAGCCGCGCGCCTCCAGGCCCACCACCTTGGTCGCCCCGAGCGCCTGCGCCCGGTCCGCCAGTGCCCTGGTGAGGGCGCTGAAGGCGTCGGCGTCGGCGAGCAGCGGCGCGATGTCCTTGAACAGCACACCCGGCTTCGGGTAGTCCGGGACGTCCCGGATCCTGCTGTTCAGCAGGTCGGCCAGGGTGGTGTCGGCGGTGGTCACGGCTTGTCCTTACGGTCGGGTCGGTTCAGCGCTTGGTGGACGGACGGCCCTTGGCACGCGTGGTGCCGGCCGCCCGGCCGCGCTGACCGACCATACCCGCAGGCAGATCCTCGTCCGCGATCTCCTCGCCCTCCGGAGCCGCGTCCCCCGCGGCCTTGGCGGCGGCCGCGGCCCGGTGCTGCAGGACCCGCTTGCGCAGCGCCTTCATCTCCGGCTGCTCCTCCTTGAGCTGCGCCAGCAGCGGGGTGGCGACACAGATCGAGGAGTAGGCACCGGCCGCGAGGCCGATGAACAGCGCGAGCGAGATGTCGTTCAGCGTGCCGGCGCCCAGGAGGCCGCCGCCGATGAACAGCAGCGCGGCGACCGGGAGCAGGGCGACCACGGTGGTGTTGAGCGAACGCACCAGGGTCTGGTTGAGGCCCGCGTTGGCCGCCTCGCTGTACGTGAGCCTGTTCTGCTTGGTGAGCCCCTTGGTGTTCTCCTTCACGGTGTCGAAGACGACGACCGTGTCGTAGAGCGAGTACCCGAGGATGGTCAGGAAGCCGATCACCGTACCGGGGGTGACCTCGAAGCCCACCAGGGCGTACACGCCGATGGTGATCAGGAGGTCGTGGATGAGCGCGACCAGGGCGGCCACCGCCATCCGCCACTCGAAGGCGATCGCCAGGTAGATCGTCACCAGGACCATGAAGACGATCAGGCCGGTGAGCGCCTTCTGGGAGATCTGCTTGCCCCAGCTGGGGCCGATCACCTGGGCCTCGACGGTGTCCAGCGGCACCGCGAGCTTCTCGGAGAGCTGGGCGCGGATCTCGTCCGAGCTCTTCTGCTCCTCGACGCTGACCTGGATGCGGATCTTGCCGTTGTCGGTCGACTGCACCAGCGGGTGCGAGGAGACGACGTTGTCCGCCGTCTCCTGCGCCTGCGAGACGGTCAGCCCGGGCTTGCTCACGGTGTAGACCGAGCCGCCCTTGAACTCGATGCCCAGGTGCAGGCCCATGGCCAGACCGATCGCCGCGATCAGCACGATCACGCCGGAGATGGAGTACCAGACCTTGCGGCGGCCGACGAAGTCGAAGCTGACCTCGCCCTGGTAGAGCCGGTGACCCAGATTGGAGAAGCGTGACACGGTGTCAGGCCTCCTTCACGGCGGCAGAGGAGGGGCTACGGCGACGGCTGCTGCGCAGCGGCGGGCGGGCGCCCAGCCGCTTCGGGTCCAGGCCCGACCACGGGTGGCCGTCGGAGAAGAACTTGCGCCGGGCCAGCAGCGTGATCAGCGGCTTGGTGAAGAGGAAGATCACCACGACGTCGAGCGCGGTGGTCAGACCGAGGGTGAACGCGAAGCCCTGGACCTTGCCGACCGAGACCACGTAGAGCACGGCGGCACAGAGGAAGGACACGAAGTCCGAGACCAGGATGGTGCGCCGGGCGCGCGGCCAGGCCCGCTGGACCGCCGGGCGCAGCGGGGCGCCCTCGCGGACCTCGTCGCGGATGCGCTCGAAGTAGACGATGAAGGAGTCGGCGGTGATACCGATCGCGACGATCGCGCCGCAGACCGCCGGCAGGTTCAGCGCGAAGCCGATCCCGGCGCCGAGCAGGCTCATGATCGAGTAGGTCAGGGCCGCCGAGACGAGCAGACCGGCGATCGAGACCAGGCCGAGGCCGCGGTAGTAGACCAGCGAGTAGAGGACCACCAGCAGCATGCCGATCGCGCCGGCGATCAGGCCGGCCTCCAGCTGGTCGCTGCCGAGCGCCGGGGAGACGGTGGTGATGTCGCCCTTGGCGAACTCCAGCGGCAGGGCGCCGTAGCCCAGCACGTTGGACAGGTCCTGCGCCTCGGTCTGGGTGAAGCGGCCGGTGATCACGGCGCTGCCGCCGGGGATCGCGTTCTTGACCTCCGGGTGCGAGACGACCTGGTTGTCCAGCACGATCGCGAACTGGTTGTTCGGCGGCGCCTGGGTGGCCAGCTGGCCGGTGACCTTGGTGAAGGCGTCGGTGCCGGTGCCGTTGAACTGCAGCTGGACCTGCCAGCCGGCACCCGTCTGGGTGTCCAGGCCGGGCTGGGCCTTGGAGACGTCCGAGCCCTTCACGGCGACGGGGCCGAGGGCCAGCTTCTCGTAGTAGCCGTTCTCCGGCTTCTGGGAGCAGGCGAGGACGGCCTTGTCCTCGGCGCCGGTCTGGGCGGCGCGGACCTCGGGCTTGGTGCAGTCCAGGGCGGCGAAGGCCGCGGACAGCTCCGGCGGCACGGTGCCCTGGGTCATCGCGGCGCTGACGTCGGCGGCGCTGGGCGGTGTGGCGGCGGCCGACGGCGTGCCGGTGGCGGCGCTCGGGGCGGTGCTCGCGCCCGTGGCGGCGGCGCTCGGGCTGCTGCCCTCGGCGGCCAGCGCCTCACCGACCGCGCGGCCCTGCTTGGTGGCGCTCGGCGTACCGGCGGCGGCGCTGGCGCCGGCCGAGGGCGAGGCGGTGGCGCCCGCGGACGGGGTCGCACCCGGGGTGCCGGTGGCACCGGTCGAGGGGGAGGCGGTGGGCGCGGGCGGCGTGAAGCCGCTGGGCGCCACCGCGAGGACCGGGCGGAAGAACAGCTTGGCGGTGGTACCCACCTGGTCCGCCGCGTTCTGCCGGTCGCCACCCTTGGGGATGTTCACGATGATCGTGTTGTCACCCTGGGTCTGGACCTCCGCCTCGGAGACACCCATGCCGTTGACGCGACGCTCGATGATCCCGGTGGCGATGTCCATGCTGGACTTGTTGATCGCCTTGGGGTCGGTCGACTTCGCGGTCAGCGTGATGCTGGTGCCGCCGGCGAGGTCGATCCCGAGCCGGGGCTTGGTGTGGCCCGTCCCGAACATGAGGGCGACCAGTCCGACGGTGACGACCAGGATGAGGGCCAGCGCCCGCCCTGGGTAGCCGTCGCGCGGGCGCGACTTGGGTGTTGCCACCTTGCTCGTTTCTCCCTGTCCATGCCACCTCCCCGACCGGACCCCCGTCCGGCTTGTGGCGGGACGGGGGCATGGCGGTTCTGCGGCCCTGAGGTCCTGTGGGCTCGCGGCACTGCGCCGCGCGGCCGGGCTGGTGCCCGACCGTACTACTTGCTCGCGGGAGCCCCGCCCTCGACATCGCTCTTCTCGGCGACGTCCTTGGTGAGCGTCAGCGGCTTGTCCTCGACCGGGTCGGCGTCCTCGGCCTCCGGCTCGGGCAGCTCGTCATCGGCGGGGCGACCGTTGATGATCGCGTCGTACTCCTGGGGGTCCAGGACGGCCGCGACCGCGCTCTTGGTGAAGTGGGTGACCACGCCGGGCGCGATCTCCAGCTCGATGGTCTCCTCGTTGACCGCCTTCACCCGGGCGTACAGGCCGCCGATGGTGCGCACCCCCGCCCCTGGCTCCAGCGCCGTCTGCATCTGCTGCATCTGCTGCTGGCGCTTCTTCTGCGACCGGAACATGAGCACGATCGCGATGATCGGGAGGAGAAGGATGATGAAGTTCACTGCAGCCAGGGTCCTTTACGGGCCGCCGACCGGCGGCCTGTGTGGTAATGGTCGGCCCGTCAGGTGAGCGGGGCGGTCCGGCGGAGTCTAGGCGACCCCGAACTGATCGGACAACGCCAAGCATCGCATCCTGCCGCCGAAAGTGGCGACCCTCCGCCTGCACTGTTTCCCCGGACTTCTCCCCCGGCTCGCGCGCGGACCGCTCACCGGGGCGGTGTGTCGGCGCCCGGCGGGAACCGGTGGACGCCGATCACCCGTTCAGCCCTCGTCGGCCGGGAAAAGCTCGGACTGGGCCGGCACGGCGCCCCGAGTGGTCTGGACCGGAGGCGTCAGCCCGAGGTGCTGCCAGGCGGCCGCGGTGGCGATCCGCCCACGCGGGGTCCGGGCGAGCAGGCCCTCCCGGACCAGGAAGGGCTCGGCGACCTCCTCGACCGTCTCGGACTCCTCCCCCACCGCGACCGCGAGTGTCGACAAACCGACCGGACCGCCGCCGAACAGCCGCAGCAGGGCGTCCAGCACCGCGCGGTCCAGCCGGTCCAGACCGCGGGCGTCCACCTCGTAGACGTCCAGCGCCCGGGCGGCGATCTCGGCGGTGACCAGGCCGTCGTGCCGCACCTGCGAGAAGTCGCGGACCCGGCGCAGTAGCCGGTTGGCGATGCGCGGGGTCCCCCGCGAGCGGCCGGCGATCTCGGCGGCGCCGGCCGGGTCTATCTCCACGTCCAGCAGCGCGGCCGAGCGGCGCACCACGCGTTCGAGCTCGACCGGGGCGTAGAACTCCATGTGCCCGGTGAAGCCGAAGCGGTCGCGCAGCGGGGGCGGCAACAGACCGGCCCGAGTGGTGGCGCCGACCAGGGTGAAGGGCGGCAGCTCCAGCGGGATGGCGGTGGCGCCCGGGCCCTTGCCGACGATCACGTCGACCCGGAAGTCCTCCATCGCCATGTAGAGCATCTCCTCGGCCGGCCGGGACATCCGGTGGATCTCGTCGAGGAAGAGCACCTCACCCTCGGTGAGCGAGGAGAGGATCGCCGCGAGGTCCCCCGCGTGCTGGATGGCCGGGCCGGAAGTGATCCGGATCGGGGCGCCCAGCTCGGCGGCGATGATCATGGAAAGGGTGGTCTTGCCGAGTCCGGGCGGCCCGCTGAGCAGCACGTGGTCGGGCGCGCTGCCGCGCTTGCGGGCCGCCTGGAGCACCAGGGACAGCTGCTCGCGCACCCGCTCCTGCCCGATGAACTCGTCCAGCTGCTTGGGGCGCAGCGCCGCCTCGACCGCCTGGTCCTCACCGTCGGCGGCGGCCGTCACCAGCCGGTCGACCGGGTCCGCGTCGTACGGACTCATGCGCCCTCCTCGCTTCGCTCGGCGGGGGCATTCGCCCACGCGCACCTCTCGACCGTGAGCTCGCTCCGCTCGCTCATCCGCCCTCCCCGCTTCGCCCGGCGGGGGCATTCGCCCACGCGCACCTCTCGACCGTGAGCTCGCTCCGCTCGCTCATCCGCCCTCCCCGCTTCGCCCGGCAGGGGCATTCGCCCACGCGCACCTCTCGACCGTGAGCTCGCTCCGCTCGCTCATCCGCCCTCCCCGCTTCGCTCGCTCACGTGCTGCAGGCTCCAATGTCGACAAGAGGACAGATCGTCAGATGGCTTTGGCGGGCTTCAGCGGGACCGGTTGAGGCCGCGCAGGGCGAGCCGGAGCAGCGCGCCGACGTCCGGCGTCTGCTGGGATTCCGCCTCGGGTGTGACGGCCACGACCGCCTCGTCCGCCTCGCGCGGAGCGTAGCCGAGACCGGTCAGTGCCGAGTGCAGCTGCTCGCTCCAGGGAGCGGGGCCGGCCGCGATCGGCTTCTGCGCCGGCACCGCGCCGTGCGGGGCGCCGAGCTTGTCCTTGTACTCCAGCAGCAGTTTGGCCGCCTTCGCCTTCCCGATGCCGGGGACGGCCACCAGCGCCTTCTCGTCGCCGCCGGCCACCGCGGCCCGCAGCGCGTCGGGGCTGTGCACGCCGAGGATCGCCTGCGCCAGTTTCGGGCCGACGCCCGGCGCGGCCTGCAGGATCTCGAAGACGGCGCGCTCGTCGTCGTCCGCGAAGCCGAACAGGGTCAGCGAGTCCTCCCGGACCACCAGCGAGGTCGCGAGCCGGGCCGGCTCACCCAGCCGCAGCCCGGCCAGCGTGTTCGGCGTGCACTGCACGGCCATGCCGACCCCGCCGACCTCGACCACGGCGAGCCCGGAGGAGATGGCCGCCACGGGCCCTTGCACGAAGGCGATCACCGGCTGCTTCCTTTCAGGGGGGTGGCGCGGGCCGCCCGTACCGCGGCCTCCAGGCGGTTCGTCGCCCCGCCGCGCCAGATGTGGCAGATGGCCAGCGCCAGCGCGTCGGCGGCGTCGGCCGGTTTGGGCGGGGCGTCCAGCCGCAGCAGGCGCTGCACCATGGCCGTGACCTGCGCCTTGTCGGCCCGGCCGGAGCCGGTGACGGCCGCCTTGACCTCGCTCGGAGTGTGCAGGGTGACCGGGATGCCGCGCCGCGTCGCACAGAGCATCGCGACCGCGCTGGCCTGGGCGGTGCCCATCACCGTCCGGACGTTGTGCTGGGCGAACACCCGCTCGACGGCGACCAGGTCCGGCCGGTGCTCGTCGAGCCAGCCCTCGATGCCCTGCTCCACGAGCAGCAGCCGCGGCCCGATCTCGGCCTCGGCGGGGGTGCGCACCACGCCGACCCCGGCCATCCGCAGCGGCCGGCCCGGCGCACCCTCGACCACGCCGATCCCGCACCTGGTCAGCCCCGGGTCCACGCCCAGTACCCGTACCACAGCCCCGCCTCTCGTCTCCGACCTGCGAAGGCTACCGTCCGGGTCCGACAACCCGACCGACGACACCGGCCCGGCGGTCCTGGGACCACCGGGCCGGACGGTGAGAACGATCACTCACCGACGATCACTCCCACGCAACCGCTCCACCGGGAGCGGTCGGCGAGGATCACTCGGCGTCGAGCTGCGCACCGACCTCGTCGGAGATGTCGAAGTTGGCGAAGACGTTCTGCACGTCGTCGCTGTCCTCCAGCGCGTCGATCAGCTTGAGGATCTTGCGGGCGCCGTCGACGTCCAGCTCGACCTGCATGCTCGGGAGGAAGTTGGCCTCGGCCGAGTCGTAGTCGACGCCGGAGTCCACCAGCGCGGTGCGCACGGCGACCATCTTGGAGGCCTCGGAGACGATCTCGAACGAGTCGCCGAGGTCGTTGATCTCCTCCGGCTCCTGGTCGAGGACGACCTCGAAGAGCTTGTCCTCGTCCACGCCGTCAGCCTTGGGGACGATCACGACGCCCTTGCGGGTGAACAGGTACGACACCGAACCCGGGTCGGCCATCGAGCCGCCGTTGCGGGTCATCGCGACGCGCACGTCGGAGGCGGCGCGGTTGCGGTTGTCGGTGAGGCACTCGATCAGGACCGCGACGCCGTTCGGGCCGTAGCCCTCGTACATGATGGTCTGGTAGTCGGCGCCGCCGGCCTCCAGGCCGCCACCGCGCTTGACGGCGCGGTTGATGTTGTCGATCGGGACCGAGCTCTTCTTCGCCTTCTGGATGGCGTCGTAGAGGGTCGGGTTGCCGGCCGGGTCGGGACCGCCGGTGCGCGCCGCCACCTCGATGTTCTTGATCATCTTGGCGAAGAGCTTGCCGCGCTTGGCGTCGATCACGGCCTTCTTGTGCTTGGTGGTAGCCCACTTAGAGTGGCCGGACATCGCCAGCTCCTTTACGTCGCCAAAGGGAAATGAAACAGATGAGATCTTACCGGTGTCGTCACCGGTGAGGCGCACACGGTCAACACGGCCTACTTGCCCGCCAGGTGCTCCTCGACCATCGCGACGAAGTAGGCGTGCACGCGGTGGTCGCCGGTGAGCTCCGGGTGGAAGGAGGTGGCCAGCAGGTTGCCCTGGCGCACGGCCACGATCCGGCTCTCCGGACCGTCCGCGGCGGGCAGCTCCGCCAGCACCTCGACGCCCGCGCCGACCCCCTCGACCCAGGGTGCGCGGATGAAGACGCCGTGCACCGGCGCGTCGTCCAGGCCCTGGAAGGCGATCCCGGACTCGAAGGACTCGTTCTGGCGGCCGAAGGCGTTGCGGCGCACCGTCATGTCGATGCCGCCGACGGTCTCCTGGTCGTCCCGGCCGTCCAGGATCTTGTCGGCCAGCATGATCATGCCCGCGCAGGTGCCGTACACCGGCATCCCGGCGGCGACCCGCTCGCGCAGCGGGTCCATCACGCCGAACAGCAGCGCCAGCTTGGACATGGTGGTGGACTCCCCACCGGGGATGACCAGCGCGTCGACCTCGGCCAGCTCCTCGGCACGGCGCACCGGACGGGCGAGCGCGTCGGCCTCGGCCAGCGCGACCAGGTGCTCGCGGACGTCGCCCTGCAGGGCGAGAACGCCGATGACTGGAGTGCTCACGGTCTTCAACCTCTTCGATCGTTCTACGGAAGTACGTGGCGCGGCCCGCCGCGCGCCGAGGGCGCTGCGGCGGGCCGGCACAGCGGTCGCGGGCGATTACCAGCCGCGGTTGGCGTAGCGCTCGGTCTCCGGCAGGGTGTCGCAGTTGATGCCGACCATGGCCTCGCCGAGGTTGCGGGAGGCGTCCGCGATGATCTTCGGGTCGTCGAAGAAGGTGGTGGCCTTCACGATGGCGGCGGCGCGCTTGGCCGGGTCACCCGACTTGAAGATGCCGGAGCCCACGAAGACGCCCTCGGCACCGAGCTGGCGCATCAGCGCGGCGTCGGCCGGGGTGGCCACGCCACCGGCGGAGAACAGCACGACCGGCAGCTTGCCGAGCTCGGCGACCTCCTTGACCAGCTCGTACGGGGCGCGCAGCTCCTTGGCGGCGGCGTACAGCTCGTTGTTGTCGAAGCCGCGCAGCTTGGCGATCTCGTTCTTGATCTGGCGCAGGTGGCGGACGGCCTCGACGACGTTGCCGGTACCGGCCTCACCCTTCGAGCGGATCATGGCCGCGCCCTCGGCGATGCGGCGCAGGGCCTCGCCCAGGTTGGTGGCGCCGCAGACGAAGGGGGTGGTGAAGGCCCACTTGTCGGAGTGGTTGACCTCGTCGGCCGGGGTCAGCACCTCGGACTCGTCGATGTAGTCGACACCGAGCGACTGGAGGACCTGGGCCTCGACGAAGTGGCCGATCCGCGACTTGGCCATCACCGGGATGGAGACCGCCTCGATGATCTCCTCGATCATGTTGGGGTCGGACATGCGGGCCACGCCGCCGTCCTTGCGGATGTCGGCCGGAACCCGCTCCAGAGCCATGACGGCCACCGCGCCGGCGTCCTCGGCGATCTTGGCCTGCTCGGCGTTGACCACATCCATGATCACACCGCCCTTGAGCTGCTCGGCCATGCCGCGCTTCACCCGGGCGGTGCCGATCTGCGGCTGGTCTGCGGTGGTGGGGGTGGTGGACACGTGAGACCTCACTCGAAGATGAACCAGTGCTATCGCCCTATGGTAGGCGGAACGGGTGACCCGACCATGCGCCACCAAGTCCAGCCCGGACGACGGGATGCGACAAACGGGCCGTATCCGAGCACAGCCTAGGCGGGCGCTCCCTCGGGCGTGAGAGCGGGCGGCGCGGCATCGTCCATCTCGAACGCCATCGGGAACGGCGCCTTCCCGGCAAGCCGGAAGTACCGCACCAGACGGTGCTCGCGCACCGCCCGGGCCGCCCGCACCGCGTCGTTGTGGAACCGGCGGGCCATCGGCACCCGGCGCACCGCCGCCGTCAGGTCCCGCACCGCGTCCTCGCCGCCCGGCTCGGCCACCAGTGCCGCCACCTGCTCCGGCTCGGCGAGCACCGCCCGCAGCGCCAGGCTCAGCTGGCTCTCCGCCACCTCACGCTGCTCGTCCTCCGCCTGCCGGGCCGCGTGCGCCGCGTCCAGCAGCAGCAGCGAGGCCGCCGGGTCCAGCAGCGAGGAGGTGGCCAGCTCCATCGCCACCGAGGCGCGACGGACCAGCTGCGCGTCCAGTGCCGCCCGTGCGGCGTCGATCCTGGCGTGCAGCCGGTCCAACCGACCGGCCGTCCAACTCAGGTACATGCCGAAGAGCACCACGGCCACGCCGGCCCAGATCCAGGTAGTCACGGGGCGCAACGCTACCGGGTGTCACCGGTTCACCCCTGCGCGCTCGTGCTGCGGTAAGCGTCACGGTCGATGTCGGCGACGTGGACCGCGGTGTGCAGCCGGGTGCCCGGCGCCGGCGCGACGTGCTCGGCCAGCAGCGCCAGCACGCCCTCGCTGAGCGCCGCCTTGGCCTCCGGCGTACGGCCGGGGAAGATCTGGAACTCGACGTACAGCTGCGCGTCGACCCCCTCGCCCTCCCCCACCACGACGTCGTCGTTCTGCCGGAACAGCGTCTTGCACGCCTCCGGCTTCGCGTCGATCGTCCGCACCGCGAGCCGGTTGATCGCCACGCCCAGCGCCCGGCGGTCGAAGGAGCCGGCCAGGCTCGGCGAGTAGTCGACGGATATCTGCGGCATCGGTGCCCCCATGCGTCACGCCCGTTACGGTCGACCGACCCTAACCCCGCCGACGCCCCGGAAAGTCCCGGCCGACCGGTTTCAGTCCCGGGCCAGCCCGAACCGGCCGCGCCGGCCGCTGCGCACGTCCTCCTCGACCACCGCCGCGGCCCCCGACGCCACCGTCTCGTACACCGCCAGGATGTCCGCGCCGACCGTCGACCAGTCGAACCGCCGCACGTGCCGGGAGGCCGCCTTCCGCAGCTCCTCCAGCCGCGCCGGGTCACCCAGCAGCCGCAGCGCCGTCCGGGCCAGCGCGTCCGCGTCCTCCACCGGGAACAGCTCGCCCGCTTCCCCGCCGTCCAGCACCTGCTTGAACGCGTCGAGGTCGCTGGCCAGCACCGGTGCGCCCGCCGACATCGCCTCGACCAGGATGATCCCGAAGCTCTCGCCGCCGGTGTTCGGCGCCACGTACAGGTCCACGCTGCGCAGCAGCCGGGCCTTGTCCCGGTCGCTGACCATGCCGAGGAACTCCACCTGCCGGCGGACCTCCGGCGCCAGGCCCGCGACGGCCTCCTCCTCGTCACCCTTGCCCGCCACCAGCAGCCGCACGCCCGGCCGCTCCGCCAGGATCGTCGGCAGCGCCGCCAGCAGCGTCGGCAGGCCCTTGCGCGGCTCGTTGATCCGACCGACGAAGCCGATCGTGCCCGGCTCGCCGTCCCTCGCACCGCCGCTCCAGCGCTGGTCCGGCTCGGCCTCCGCGAAGAAGCCGACGTCCACGCCGTTCGGGATCACCACCGCGTCCCCGCCCAGGTGCTCCACCAGCGTCCGCCGGGCGTACTCCGACACCGCGATCCGGGCCCGCATCTTCTCCAGGCCCGGCTGCAGGATCGGCGAGGCCGCGATCATCGCCCGCGAGCGCGGGTTGGAGGTGTGGAACGTCCCCACCATCGGCCCGGACGCCGACCAGGCGGCCAGCATCGACACGCTCGGCGCGGCCGGCTCGTGCACGTGCAGGATGTCGAACCGCCCCTCGTGCAGCCACCGCCGCGTCCGCGCCGCCGACAGGACGCCGAAGCTCAGCCGCGCCACCGACCCGTTGTACGGCACCGCCACCGCCCGCCCGGCCGAGACCACGTACGGCGGCAGCGCCTCCTCGTCCTCGGCCGGCGACAGCACCGACACCTCGTGGCCCAGGCTGATCAGGTGCTCGGCCAGGTCCCGGATGTGGAACTGCACCCCGCCGGGGACGTCCCAGTCGTACGGGCAGACGATGCCGATCTTCACGGGTTCCTCATGCTCCTTCGGAATGCTCCTGCGCAGACACCGACAGACACCGGCGGGGCGGCCAGGGCTCGGCGCCCGGACGTCGGCTCCCGGCCCCGAGGCCCGGGCTCAGGACCCGGACGCCTCCGCCGCCGGCTCGCCGACCGGATCCGGCGCGGCCGCCCGGGCCGCCTCGGGACGCGGTCCGGCCGCCTCCCCCACCGTCTCACGGACCGGGAGGTCGGCCAGCCAGAACCGCTGCAGCATGTGCCAGTCCTCGGGGTGCTCGCGGATCCCCTGCTCCCACACCTGCGCCAGCGCCTGCGTCATCGCCTGCGTCCGCTCCTTGCGGTCGCCCTCCTGCGGCACCGGCACCTCGGGGTGGATCCACGCCCGCAGCACCGGGCCGTCGTACCAGAGCGTCACCGGCAGCAGCGCCGCCCCGGTCCGCTGGCACAGCGCCGCCGGACCGGCCGGCATCCGGGTCGCCTCCCCGAAGAACGACACCTCGACGCCCGCCTCCGAGAGGTCCCGGTCCCCCACCAGGCAGACCAGCCGACCCTCGCGCAGCCGTCGCGCCAGGGTGCCGATCACGTTCACCCCACCACCGGTCAACGCCAGGACCTCCATGCCCTGGCCCTCCCGGAACTCCACGAACCGGTCGAACAGCCGCTCCGGCTTCAACCGCTCCGCGACCGTGGTGAACGGGAAGCCCTGCTGCGCCACCCAGGTGCCCGCCAGGTCCCAGTTGCCCATGTGCGGCAGCGCGATGATCGCACCCCGCCCGGCCTCGATCGGCGCCCGCAGGTTCTCCAGGCCCTCCGCCTGGACGTCCCGGGCCACCCGGTCCGGGCTCCAGACCGGCAGCCGGAACGACTCCATCCAGTACCGCAGGTACGAGCGCATCCCGGCCCGGGACAGCGCCCGCATCCCCGCCTCGTCCAGTCCGGGACGGACCCGCCGCAGGTTCGCCTCCAGCTGGAGCACCCGCTTGCCGCGCCGCCGCCAGGCGTAGTCCGCCAGCCCGTCGAACAGGCCCCGAGCCACCCGCTCCGGCAGGTGCTTCAGCACCGCCCAGCCCAGCGCGTACGCCCAGTACACCAGTCGGTCCGTCACCGCAGGACTCCCCCCATCAGCTCCCGGCCGCCGCTCGGTCGGCCTCGAACGCCTCCCGGCGCACGGTCAGCATCCGCTGGAACACCGTCACCAGGCTGCCCGCGGCCACCAGCCACAGCGCCACCGGCAGCAGCCACTCCACGTACGGCACCCCGAACTTGTGCAGACCCGCGACCCCGGCCGCCACCAGGCTGGCCACCAGCCGCTCGGCCCGCTCCACCAGCCCCGACACGTCGCACGGCAGCCCCTGGCTCTCCGCCCGCGCCTTGGTGTAGGACACCACCAGACCGCTCGCCAGGCAGAAGATCGCCACCGCGCACAGCAGGTTGTCGTCCCCCTTGCCCGCGTACCACATCGCCAGCCCGCCGAAGATCGCCGCATCCGCGACCCGGTCCAGCGTGGAGTCCAGGAACGCCCCCCATCTGGTGCTCCGACCCAGCTGGCGGGCCATGTTCCCGTCCACCAGGTCCGAGAAGATGAACAGCGTGATCGTGATGGTGCCCCAGAAGAACTCCCCACGCGGGAAGAACACCAGCGCACCGGCCACCGAACCGGCGGTACCGATCAGCGTCACGGCGTCCGGGCTCACGCCCAGCCGGATCAGGAACGCGGCGAACGGGGTCAGAACACGTGTGAAGAAGGCACGCGCGTATTTGTTGAGCATGGCCTTCCCGACCGCTCCGAATCTCCTGGTACCCGCCTGGCGCAACACGCGCGGCAGACGGCCGGACGGATCAGCCCGCCCGGCGCACCCATCGTAGCCAGGCCGGGGACACGCTCCGTCGCACGCACCGCCCGACGACACACCAGCCGCACCCGCGCACACGGACGGTCACCGGGCGGCCGCACGACACGCGCCGTCCCGAGACCCGCACCTACACTTTCGAAAGACAGCCCCGGCGCGAGGGGAGGAGACCCCGATGCCCGACCGCAGCACGGCACGAGCCGCCCAGGCACCCGCCGTCACCGGCCCCCGGGACCTGCGCAACGTCGTCCTCATCGGCTCCAGCGGTGTGGGCAAGACCACCCTCGCCGAATCCCTCGCCCTCGCCGCCGGCGCCACCGGCCGGGCCGGGCGCGTCACCGACGGCACCACCGTCTCCGACCACGAGGACATCGAGCACCAGCAACAGCGCTCCGTCCAGCTCTCGCTGCTCCCACTCGAATGGAAGGGCGTCAAGATCAACCTGATCGACCCGCCCGGCCACCCCGACTTCACCGCCGACCTGCGCGCCGCCCTGCACGCCGCCGACGCCGCCGTCTTCGTCGTCTCCGCCACCGACCCGGTCACCGCCCCCACCCGCGCACTCTGGCGCGAATGCGCCGCCGAAGGCATCCCGCGCGCCGTCGCCGTCGCCAAGCTCGACCTCGCCCGCACCGGCTTCGACGACATCCTCAGCGCCTGCCACGACGCCTTCGACCTGGGCCCCGACACCCTCCGCCCGCTCTTCCTGCCCGTCCTGCACGACGGCCACCCCGACGGCAGCATCGACCTGCTCACCGGCGACACCTACGGCCGGGCCACCCCGCCGCCTGACACCGGCCCCGCCCACGACAGCCTCGTCGAAGCGATCTCCGGCCAGGACGACACCCTCATGGAGCGCTACCTCGACGGCGACACCCTCGACACCGACGCCCTCGAAGCCGGCCTGCGCCGCGAAGTCCTCAGCTGCACCCTCCACCCCGCCGTCCCCACCAGCGAGAACGGCCTCGGCGCCGCGGAACTCCTCGACCTCGTCGTCCACACCTTCCCCGACCCCACCGAACGCACCCGCCCCGCCCCCGACTGCGACCCCGACGCCCCGCTCGCCGCCCAGGTCGTCCGCGTCACCGGCGACACCTACGTCGGCCGGATCAGCCTGCTGCGCGTGTACGCCGGCACCCTGCGGCCCGACACCCGGATCCACCTGTCCGGCCCCGCCCACACCGCCGACCAGAACGGCGACGAACGCGTCACCGCCCTCACCAGCCCGTTCGGCAAGCTCCAGCGGCCCGTCCCGCACGCCGTCGCCGGCGACCTCGTCTGCGTCGCCAAACTCACCACCGCCCGCGCCGGCGACACCGTCCACGACCCCGGCCACCCCGTGGACCTCGACGGCTGGCGCCTGCCCGAGCCGCTGCTCCCGATCGCCGTCGAGGCCCACGGCAAGGCCGACGACGACCGGCTCTCCCAGGCCCTCGCACGCCTCACCGCCGAGGACCCGGCACTGCGCCTCGAACAGAACCCCGACACCCACCAGCTAGTCCTCTGGTGCACCGGCGAGGCCCACGCCGAGGTCGTCCTCGACCGCCTGCGCACCCGGCACGGCGTCCACGTCGACACCGTCGAACCCAAAGTCGCCCTCCGCGAGACCTTCGGCACCGCCGCCGCCGGCCACGGCCGGCTCGTCAAGCAGTCCGGCGGCCACGGTCAGTACGCCATCTGCGACCTGGAGGTCGAACCCCTCCCGGCCGGCTCCGGCTTCGAGTTCCAGGAACACGTCGTCGGCGGCGCCGTGCCCAAGCACTTCATCCCCTCCGTCGAGAAGGGCCTGCGCGCCCAACTCGCCAAGGGCGTCGTCACCGGCCACCCGCTCGTCGACGTCCGGGTCACCCTCACCGACGGCAAGGCCCACTCCGTGGACTCCTCCGACGCGGCCTTCCAGACCGCCGCCGCCCTGGCCCTGCGCGACGCCGCCGAACACGCGGTCATCCGCCTGCTCGAACCCGTCGCCGCCGTCACCGTCCTGCTGCCCGACGGCTACCTCGGCGCCGTCCTCGGCGACCTCTCCGCGCGCCGCGGCCGCGTCCTCGGCACCGAGACCGGCGGCCCGGGCCTGACCCTGCTGCGCGCCGAGGTCCCCGAGCTCGAACTCGTCCGCTACCCGATCGACCTGCGCTCACTCACCCACGGCACCGCCGAGTTCTCCCGCGCCTACCTGCGTCACGAACCCATGCCCGCCGCCCTCGCCGCCCGCTACGACGACTGAGCGCCCAGAGCCTGCCCGGCCGATCCTGCCGGACCGGCCCTACACCGACGAAGCGGTGCCCGGACGGTGCGGCAGCGCGCACGCCGCCGTGCCGCCCGGCATCCGGTGCCGGTTGCGCGCCACCCAGCGGTACGCCAGGCCCGCCACCGGTCGCACCGGCGCCAGCGCCAACACCGCCCCCAGGTACGCCCACGCGCCGCCCGAGCGCATCAGCAGCCGCGCCACCGCCTGCGCGCCCCCGTACACCCGGCCCGCCGGCGTCACCCACAGCACCTCGCGCTCCGCCCGCTCCGCGGTGACCTCACCCAGCCCGCCCGCGCGCGCGTCCAGCGCCGCCAGGTCCGCGAACTGGAACGGCACCGCCTCCCAGCCCCCCGAGGCCAGCGTCTGCCGCAGATGGCGCTCCCCCCACCGCACGCAGGACGAGCAGAACGAGCAGTCCCCGTCGAACACCAGCACCGGGTCCATCGTCCGGGCTCCCTTCCTCGCCGTCGTCACCATCGTGCCCCATCCCCCACCCGTCGTCCCCGGCGGGTATCGACCCGCCCGAAGCTGGGCATCATGCCTCTCAAGCCGAACGCGGCCCGATCGTGACGGCACTTCAGACGATCATGAGCGCGGCGGCACCACGGCACGATAACCTGCCGCTGACAAGGGGAGGAGGGGACGCCACCGTGACCACACTGGACATGACCCCGGGTGCGCAGATACCCCGGACCGACGCCGGGCCGCAGACCGGAGTCACCCCGGCTCTCTCCTCGGTCGCGTACCGCGACGGCAAGATCGAGGACTTCGTCGGCAAGGTCACCGCCGCGACCCACAAGAAGCCCAGGTTCAAACTCTTCGAGGCCAACCTCGGCGAGGCGTTCAGCGCCGCCGTCATCTCCCGCACCGTCGGCGCCGGGCGCAAGCCGATCGTGCCCTCGTTCGGCACCGACACCCGCCAGATCGTCGAACACTGCCTCGCCGCCCAGGAGTTGCGGGCCGCACGCGACCGTAAACTCACCGTGGTCACCCTGCTCTTCGGCCTGCTCGCGCTGCCCGGCACCCTGATCTGGATCGGCGCGTTCTACCTGCGCCTCTACCTCATGAAGGGCAAGACCCTCCAGGACGAGCTCTACGGCAGCCTCGCCCTCCTGGCCGCGGCCGTGGTCTCCGTCCTGTTCCTGGTCAAGCCACCCGCCCACGGCCCGCTCGGCGTCTACCTGCGCGTCTCCATGGTCCCGCCGATCATCGGCTGGATCCTGGCCCGACGCATCGTGCTGCGCTCCACCAAGGAACTCCGCGAACGCTGGCTGGCCCTCGTCGAGGGCAACTCCGTCGCCGCCACCGTCGCCAAGGCCGTCCCCCGCGACGACCTCGACAAGAAGGCCGTCGACCTGCGTGACAAGCTCGCCCGCATGGAGGCCGAGCAGGAGACCAACGTCCAGCACTACGCCGGCCCCAAGGGCATCCTCGGCGTCGGCAAGCGCTGGGGCGAATGGCGCCTGGTCGACGTGATGCGGCCGGCCGCCGGGCACTCCGACTTCCGCGCCTTCCACCCCTGGGACCTGGTCCGGAAGATCTCCTCGCACCTCAAGGGCCTCGCCGTCAGCGAGGTCGCCAACAGCGGGATGACCAACATCACGGTCAAGCAGTGGGCGGTCCTCGAAATCGGCGAGAACGCCGACGAGATCTCCCGCCCCGGCAACGCCGACATGGACGGCGACCGGATGCGCGACTTCGCCCTCCAGACCATCGCCGACAAGCAGACCTTCGCCGGCGGCGGCCCCCGGCACTACCTCGCCACCCAGTTCATCACCTTCGACGGAAAGCTGATCATCACCTTCACCGTCACCGTCACCCTGCTCGCCAACACCCTCACCGTCACCGTCGCCGGCTACGCGCTCGGCCCGGTCAACGGCGTCTTCGGCGACAAGCCCTCGCCCAAGGAGAAGACCGTCCAGAAGACGGGCAAGTTCTGGGAGGAGCGCACCGTCCAGCTCCCCCTGATCGACAACGACGAGGTGATCCGCCAGGCCCTGCGCGCCCCGTTCACCCGCGCCCCCGGACTGCTCTCCTGGCTCGGCGGCGGCCTGGGCCTGCCCGAGCCGTTCGGCTTCCGGCACGCCTGGGCGAGCCCGCCGTGGGGCAGCCGCTTCATGACGGACAACGCGCTCAACGCCTCCGTCCCGGTCCTCGGCGCGGTGCACGCCGCCACGCTGGAGTTCCTGGAGGAGCACGACCTGGACACCGACCGCTTCAAGAACCGCGCCTCGATCATCAAGTCCGAGGCCCAGGGCACCCGCCCGTACAAGGTCGACCAGTTCGAGTAACCCCGCGCCGATGCCGAAGGGGCCCGCCACCGACTCAGCGGTGACGGGCCCCTTCGGCGTTCCCGGTCAGTCCTGCGGCCAGGCCTCGGCCAGCATCTTCCGGGTGTCCGCCAGCAGTTGCGGCAGCACCTTGGTGTGGCCGACCACCGGCATGAAGTTGGTGTCCCCGCCCCAGCGCGGCACCACGTGCTGGTGCAGGTGCGCTGCGATCCCGGCACCGGCCGCCGCGCCCTGGTTCATCCCGATGTTGAACCCGTGCGCCCCCGAGGCCGCCCGCAGCGCGGCCATCGCCCGCTTGGTGAAGTCGGCCAACTCGGCCGTCTCCGTCTCGTCCAGGTCGGTGTAGTCCGCCACGTGCCGGTACGGGACCACCATCAAGTGGCCGCCGTTGTACGGGTACAGGTTCAGCACCGCGAACACGGCACCACCGCGGGCGACGACCAGCCCGTCCTCGTCGCTCAGCGCGGGGATCGAGCAGAACGGACAACCGTCGTCCGGAGCCGGGCCGGTGGGCTTGTTCTCACCCTGGATGTACGCCATCCGATGGGGGGTCCACAGGCGGCGGAAGCCGTCCGGCTCGCCGACGCCCCGCTGCAGTTCCGGCTCAGTCGTCATGCTGATCAGCATATTCGCCCGGCGCTGCTTGCAAAGCCGCGCGGGGCGGACTCATCGAGAGCCCGCCCCGCGCGCCCCCGCTCAGCCGGGGAACGGCGTCACACCTGGATGCGGTTCTTCACCGCGTCCACGATCTCGGCGACGGCATCCGCCACCGGCACGCCGTTCTTCTGCTCGCCGTTGCGGTAGCGGAACGACACCGCGCCCGCCTCGACGTCGTCGTTGCCGGCGATGAGCATGTAGGGGGTCTTGGCCTTCTGCGCGTTCCTGATCTTCTTCTGCATGCGGTCGTCCGAGGTGTCCACCTCGACCCGGATCCCGTGCTTCTTCAGCTCGGCCGCGACCTCCAGCAGGTACGGGACGTGCTCGTCGGTGATCGGGATGCCGGTGACGGTGACCGGGGCCAGCCACGGCGGCATGGCGCCGGCGTAGTGCTCCAGCAGCACCGCGAAGAACCGCTCGATGCTGCCGAACAGCGCCCGGTGGATCATGACCGGCCGCTGACGCGAGCCGTCCGCCGCCGTGTACTCGAGATCGAAACGCTCGGGGAGGTTGAAGTCGAGCTGGATGGTGCTCATCTGCCAGGTACGGCCGATCGCGTCCCGCGCCTGCACCGAGATCTTCGGGCCGTAGAAGGCCGCGCCGCCCGGGTCCGGAACCAGCGGCAGCCCCTGCTTCTCGGCCACGCTCGCGAGGACGGCGGTGGCCTCCTCCCACGTCTCGTCCGAGCCGACGTACTTCTCCGGGTCCTTGGTCGACAGCTCCAGGTAGAAGTCGGTCAGACCGTAGTCGCGGAGCAGGTTCAGCACGAAGGTGAGCGTCGAGTCGAGCTCGTCCGCCATCTGCTCGCGGGTGCAGTAGATGTGCGCGTCGTCCTGCGTGAAGCCGCGGGCCCGGGTCAGGCCGTGCACGACGCCGGACTTCTCGTAGCGGTACACCGTCCCGAACTCGAAGAGGCGCAGCGGCAGTTCACGGTACGAGCGGCCGCGCGCGTCGAAGATCAGGTTGTGCATCGGGCAGTTCATCGGCTTGAGGTAGTAGTCCACGCCCTCGTCGAGCTGCATGGGCGGGTACATACCGTCCGCGTACCAGTCGAGGTGGCCGCTCTTCTCGAAGAGCTTCCCCTTGGTGGCGTGCGGGGTGTAGACGAACTCGTAGCCCTCTTCCTCGTGCCGCTTGCGCGAGTAGTCCTCCATGGCGCGACGGATGATGCCGCCCCTGGGGTGGAAGACGGCGAGGCCGGAGCCGATCTCCTCGGGGATGGAGAAGAGGTCGAGCTCGTTGCCGAGCTTGCGGTGGTCGCGCTTCTCGGCCTCGACCAGGAAGTCGAGGTGGGCCTTCAGCTCGTCCTTGGTCGGCCAGGCGGTCCCGTAGATCCGCTGCAGCATCGGGTTCTTCTCGCTGCCGCGCCAGTAGGCGGCCGCGTTGCGCATCAGCTTGAACGCCGGGATGTTCCGGGTGCTGGGCAGGTGCGGACCGCGGCAGAGGTCGCCCCAGCACTGCTCGCCGGTCTTGGCGTCCAGGTTGTCGTAGATGGTGAGCTCGCCGGCGCCGACCTCGACGTCGGCGCCCTCGCCGGCGGTGGCGGCGGAGCCCTTGAGGCCGATCAGCTCCAGCTTGTACGGCTCGGCGGCCAGCTCCTCGCGGGCGGACTCGTCGGTGACCACGCGGCGGGAGAACTTCTGCCCGCGCTTGATGATCTCCTGCATCTTCTTCTCGATGGCCTTGAGGTCATCGGGGTGGAACGGCTTCTCGACGTCGAAGTCGTAGTAGAAGCCGTCCTTGACCGGCGGGCCGATGCCGAGCTTGGCCTCGGGGAAGAGCTGCTGCACGGCCTGGGCCATGACGTGCGCGGTGGAGTGGCGCAGGATGTCCAGGCCGTCCTTGCTGCCGATCGCGACCGGCTCGACCTCCTCGCCGTCCTGGAGGACGTGGGCGAGGTCCTTGAGCTGGCCGCCGACGCGGGCGGCGATGATCGAGCGGTCGTCGGCGAAGAGCTCGGCGGCCGTAGTGCCCGTCGTCACCACGCGCTCTTCCCGATCGGGTTCGCGGCTGATGATTACCCGGACGTCCGTCACCGGTCTCTCCTGACGTGCTGGATTCAGAGGACGCAACACTGCGCTGCGCGTGACGATGGTACCGAGCGCGTCACCCCGGCCGCGCACCTACGCCCCCGCTGCCCCTTCCTCAAGGCCGTCCCCGAGCCCTTCGCCCAGCCCTTCGCCGAGGGACTTCAGCAGCCGCTCGCGCTCGGCGTCCTCCCAGCCGCACAGTTCCAGGCCCTGCGGGCGGGTGAGCCGGCGGAAGCCGCCGCGGCTTTCCAGCCGGCCGGAGACCCGGACCGGCAGGCCCGCGAGGTGGGCCCCGGCGGCGAGCCGGTAGTCGGGGTCGGGCAGCCGGAGCTTGAGTTCGCGGACCTCGGCGCCGCCGAGCACGCGCAGCCGTACCGCGCCCGGTCCGGCCGGGTCGGCGCGCTTGAGCCGGACGACCACGCCGACGACGGTGACGGCGACGGCGGGCTCGATCCGTTCCAGCAGTTCGGCGGCCTCGGCCAGGGCGGGCAGGTCGCCGGGAGAGAAGTCGAGGACGACCCGGCGGTCCCCGAAGCCGCCCGGGGTCCCGGCGGCGGCCGACCAGGCGACCGCCAGTCGGGCCGCCGTCGCGCCGCGGACCAGGTCCTCGACGGACTGGACGAGTTCCCGGCTGACCCCGGCCTGGACGGCGTTCTCGAAGGCCTCGGGCCCGCCGCTGACCCGGCGGTAGTCGACGGCGTCGCGCAGCGCCTCCAGGGCGCGGACCAGGGTGGTGACGGAGGCCCGGCCGTCGGGGGCGGGGGTGTAGGCGGTGAGGGCGGCGCCCTGCTCGACGACCAGGACGCGGTCCAGGAAGTCCCCGGCGTAGGCGTCCAGCCGGGCCCCGAAGTAGGCGGCCGTGGCCCGGCCGGCCTTGGCCCCGGCGGCGAGCATCGCGCGGGCCGCCCGCTGGAGCCGCTCGGCGTCGTCCCAGGAGGTGGCCTCGGCCGGTCCGGTCGTCTCCCGGTGCCAGCGCAGTTCGTCGCCGGGGACGGCGAGCGCGAGCAGGATGGCGCCGGCGGAGGGGGTGGACGAGCGGGACAGCGCGGCGACGGCGTCGGCGAGGAGGTCGACGGCGTCGTCGAAGCCGTCCCCCGCGGGGACGAGGAGGCTGGTGCCGGACTCGTCGTCGGGGGGCGTCCAGCGGCCATAGCGGGCGGCGGGGCCGCCGCGCCGGACCCAGCCGTGCCGGGCGAGCAAGGTGGCGAGCACGGCCGGGTCGACGGCGGCGGGGTCGGGCAGGGCCTGGACCGGCTCGCCGGGTGCGTGCGGCGGTGTCATGGGTGCTGCTCCTCGCTGCCGGGGGCCGGGGCCGGGCCGGGCGGTCACGGGCTGCCGCCGGCGCCGACCCGGGCCATGATGTCGCAGAGCGCGCGGTCGTCGAAGACCTTGCCGGTGGGCACCCGGACGTTGGTGCGCCGTCGCCCGGTGACCGGGTGGCCGGCCAGGTTGACCCAGTAGCAGCAGTGCCGCAGTTCCAGCGCGTCCGGGCCAGCGTGCAGCCAGCGGTCGACCCGGCGCGGCAGCAGCATCACGACCAGGATGCGGGGCACAGCGACCCTCGCCCGGGCGAGCTTGCGCAGGTGGTCGTTGTCGAGGGTGAAGCTGAAGAACGGCCCGGCCGGGTCGGCCGCGATCTGCTGGGTGGCCTTGAGCTGGATCTTGATGGTGACCTCGTCGTCCACCTCGTGGGCCCGGGAGCCGTGGCTGACCTGCCAGTCGATGCCGTTGTCCGGAAACGGCTGGGAGAGCGAGCAGCCGGCGGCGGCGGCGACCGCGTGCAGGTAGCCGACCTGCAGCGTCTCCATGCACGCGGTGACCGCCAGGTTCCCCCGTAGAACGGCCGCCGCCTCCTCGGGCTGCGGCTGCGTCAGTGCCATCGCCCCGTGGCCTCCCCCGGCTCCGGGCCCGTCCGGGTTCGAACGGAACGTCCCGGACCCAAAGGCAGGATCCCCGGCCGGGCCTGCGCCAAACGGTTGAACAGGCGTCAGAACCGGGTATCAACCGGGCGCGGAACGTTTCGCCTGAGGGGCAGTCATGCAGCAGCACTGGTACACCGGCCCACTCGCCTCCTTCGACACTGAGACCACCGGCGTGGACGTCGAGACCGACCGGATCGTCTCGGCCGCCCTGGTCGTCCAACTCGCGCCGGACGGACCGGTGCGGACCACCACCTGGCTCGCCGATCCGGGTGTCCCGATCCCGGACGGCGCGCGGGCGGTGCACGGCATCACCGACGAGCACGCCCGGACGCACGGCCGCCCGATCGGCGTGGTGGTGGCCGAGGTCACCCGCGCGCTGGCGGACCAGGCACGGGCCGGGTACCCGGTGGTGGTGATGAACGCGCCCTACGACCTGACGCTGCTCGACCGGGAGTTGCGTCGCCACCACGGGCGGACGCTGGCCGGCGGGCTGGGCCCGGACGGGCTGGTGGTGCTGGATCCGCGGGTGCTGGACAAGCACGTGGACCGCTACCGCAAGGGCCGCCGGACGCTGACCGACCTGTGCGCGCACTACGGCGTGGAGCTGGCCGGGGCGCACGACGCGGCGGTGGACGCGACGGCGGCACTGGCGCTGACCCGGCGGATAGGCGCCCGCTACCCGGCGGCGCTGGGCGGGCTGACGGCGGCGGAGCTGCATCTGCGCCAGGAGGTCTGGCACGCGGCGCAGGCGCGGGGGCTGCAGAACTGGTTCGACCGGTCGGGGACGCCGGAGCGGGTGGACCCGTCCTGGCCGCTGCGGCCCGCCCGGTGCGGTTGCGGCCGCCGGCTGGAGCCCGAGCACGGCTGCGAGGCGGCGGCCTAGCGGTGGCCGCCGGGCACCGGCTCCCGAACGTGCCGCAGGCCCTGACCGGTTTCCTGGTCAGGGCCTGCGTGCTGTCCGGTGGGCGATACTGGGATCGAACCAGTGACCCCTTCGGTGTGAACGAAGTGCTCTCCCGCTGAGCTAATCGCCCGGGCAACGAGAAGAACTGTAGCACCATTTGGCGGTCGTCGTACAACTCGTCCCTTCCGGGGCACCACTGGCGCACCCGCAGAACTCGCGCTCCGCACGGAACATGACTGAGCCTCAGCCGCATTCCCGGGGGGTTCTCCGGGGGGATTCCGGAAATACACGTGAGGCCCAGCCGATAATCGGCTGGGCCTCACGTATCACAATGCATTCCGGTGGGCGATACTGGGATCGAACCAGTGACCCCTTCGGTGTGAACGAAGTGCTCTCCCGCTGAGCTAATCGCCCGGGTGCAGGGAAAACATTACCGCATCCCGGAGGGTGGTCCGAACACCCCGGTCGGCGGCCGCCCCAGCTCCCGGGTCGCTCAGCTCTCACCCGCCTGCCAGGGGACGACCAGGCCGTAGCGGGCGAAGTACCAGCCGCCGATCCCGACGAGCGCGACGAGGCCGATCGCGGTGACGGTGAGGTTGCGGCGGCGCACCCGCGGGTCCATGGCGCACTGGGCGGCCTCGGCGACCTTGCGGCGGGTCCAGCGCAGTGCCAGCTGGGCCCAGACGAACTCGGTGGCCCAGATCCCCATGCCCAGGAAGATCACCACCCAGCCGGGCCCGGGCAGCGGCAGCATGATCACGCCGAGCACGACCACGGCGAGGCCGGCCAGGAAGATCACCACCTGCCAGGTGCGGTGCAGCGGCCGTGAGCGGCGGACGAACGCCGGGGCGCGGGAGCCGACCGCCCGGCCGCCGTCGACGGCCGCGGAGCCGGCTGCGTCATCCGCCGTGACCGCTTCACCCGTTCCCGTGTTCTTGCCGGTCTTGTCGTTTCGCACAGTCATGCCAGGAAACTAACCGAGTAGCGGCCCGGTAATGCCCGACCCGTCCACTCCGGGACGATTCCGCAATGCGCCGTAAGGGGTACGACTCGCGCCCGAATCGGGACAGAGGGGTTTACATCGGTCTTGGGGGTGGGATGGTCCGTTCGCCGACGTGCGATTCCCCGAGCGCACACTGAGCGAAAGGCCATGGCGCTTATGAACACCACGGTCAGCTGCGAGCTGCACCTGCGCCTCATCGTGTCCAGCGAGTCCTCACTGCCCGTCCCCGCGGGCCTGCGCTATGACACCGCCGACCCCTACGCCGTGCACGCCACGTTCCACACGGGCGCGGACGAGACCGTGGAGTGGGTGTTCGCCCGAGATCTCCTTGCGGAGGGGCTGCACCGACCCACGGGCACCGGCGACGTCCGGGTCTGGCCGTCGCGCAGCCACGGGCAAGGGGTGGTCTGCATCGCGCTGAGCTCTCCGGAAGGAGAAGCCCTGCTGGAGGCCCCGGCCCGGGCGCTTGAGTCGTTCCTCAAGCGGACGGACGCCGCGGTGCCCCCCGGCACCGAACACCGCCACTTCGACCTCGACCGGGAGCTGTCCCACATCCTCGCTGAAAGCTGACCCCGTCCGGAGGCCGTCACGCCCCGCCGTCAGCGGGGTCGCTACCTCCTGCCGTCACCGCAGCCGTCCTACTCGGGGGCACGGCAGCAGACTCAGCCGCGCACGACGCGGTCTCGGGGCCGGTGAACGGCCCGCTCCCACCGGTGCGGGTCCGCGACACCGCAGGCGCCCGGCACCGAGGCCGGCCATCCATACGGGTGGCCGGCCTCGGTGCCGGGCGCCGTCGCCTGTCCGGATGCTCCTGCGCGAGCCCGTCCGGCCGGGCGCCGTCCACCCGACGAGGCCCGGCGGCGGGGCCCTGACGGAATCCGTACAGGGCTTCGAAAGAACCCACCGCCCTTCCGCCGCACGGCCCGGTATGGTCTGGGGTAACCGTGGACCGGGGTACCGGAGTCCCCCTGCGCGAGGAGTCCCCAACGTGCTGATCACCCATGACACCGAGTGCGCGCTGAGCATCCTCGTCGAGCTGCTCAACACCGCACCCGAGGTGTGCGGCACCGAGAAGCTGCCGGACGTGGCCGCGCTGGACGCCTTCGTGGTCCGCCAGGAGATCAGCGAGATCGACTCGCTGACCGAGGACGACCTGCGCAAGGTGCAGCGGCTGCGCACCCGGCTGCGCGAGGTGTTCGGGGCGGAGTCCACCGCGGAGGCCGCCGAGCTGGTCAACGGGATCGTCGCGGCCGCCGGTACGACGCCGCGGCTGACCAACCACGACCACCACGACTGGCACATCCACTACTTCGCTCCGCACGCCGCGCTGGGTGACCACCTCGCCGCCGAGCTGGGCATGGCGCTGGCCTTCATCCTCATGGCGGGCGAGCGGGAGCGGCTGCGCCGGTGCGAGGCACCGGACTGCGCGCGGGTCTTCGTGGACCTCTCCCGCAACCGCTCCCGGCGCTACTGCGACAGCCGCACCTGCGGCAACCGCATGCACGTCGCCGCCTACCGGGCGCGGCAGCGCTCGGCGGAGGCCGTGCCCTCCGCCTGACGCCGTTCTGCCCCCCGCGGGGTTCAGATGCCGCGCTTGCGGAGGATCTCCTCGATGTCGGCGAAGTCGCCGAGGCCGTCGTCCCGCCTGCTCGCCGCCGGCTTCTTCGGCGGCGCGGAGGCCACCGCCGGGCGCTCGGGCGCAGCGGCCGCGGCAGCCGGGCGCTCCGGCGCGGAGTCCACGGCGCCCCGGCGGCCCACCCAGCGGGTGGTGACCAGCAGGACCGCGGAGACGCCG
Organism: Kitasatospora sp. NPDC087314; assembly: GCF_044744365.1. Lineage (NCBI taxonomy): Bacteria > Bacillati > Actinomycetota > Actinomycetes > Kitasatosporales > Streptomycetaceae > Kitasatospora > Kitasatospora sp. NPDC087314. The sequence continues at coordinate 215,256 of NZ_JBIUYE010000005.1, read as the reverse complement.
AGCAGCACGATGCCGGTCCAGACCCGGGGGTCGAACACCAGCTTCGTGGCCCAGGCGGCGAACTCGCTGCCGATCGTCCTGGCCACCGGGAACAGGCCGGTCAGGTAGAGCCCCGCCGGCACGAGGGCCACCGCCAGCCAGCGGGTCGCGGACAGGAAGCGCCGCCGGTAGGCCCGCAGACCGGCGACGGCCACCCCGCCCGCCGTGAGGGCGAAGCTGATCGCCGCGGTCAGCACGGCTGCACCCCTTCGCGTCCGGTCGTCCTGGTCATCACTGCCTCCCTGTCGGCCTTCGCAGGGGCGCACCGTCGGCCGGAGCGGGCGCCCACTAGTGAAACACTGGGGGAATGATCGATGGTTCCCTCCCCCGGCTCGAGTTCTGGTGCGACCTCCAGTGCCCGGACTGCCGCACCGCGCTGGACGACGTACGGGCCCTGCGCGCGCAGTACGGCGACGCGCTGCCCGTCGAGGTCCGGCACTTCCCCTTGACGAAGCACAAGCACGCCTACGCGGCCGCGGAGGCCGCCGAGGAGGCGTTCGCGCAGGGGTTGGGCTGGCCGTTCGTGGAGGCGCTGCTGGCCCGGGTCGAGGAGCTGGACGCACGGGGGCAGCTGGTGCTGCTGGAGGTGGCCCGGGCGGTCGGGGTGGACGCCGAGGAGGTCGACACCGCGCTGATCGACGGGCGGCACATGCTCACCGTGGACGCCGACCAGGCCGAGGGCCGGGCGATCGGTGTCACGGGCACGCCGACGTACGTGATCGGCGGTACGCGGCTGGACGGCGGGCAGAGCCAGGACGGCCTGCGGGACCGGATCGTGGCCCTCATCGAGGCGGCGAAGGCTTCCTGACGACATGCCGGGTCACAGCGACTTTCCGTAGATGCGGTTGGTGACCCGGTAGCCGAGCGAGGCGTACAGCCGGATCGCGACCTCGTTGTCGGAGAAGACGTTGAGCCCGAGGTTGTGCACCCCGGCGGCCAGGCACTCGCGTTCGGCGAGCAGCATCAGCGTCCGGCCGTGTCCCCGGCCCCGGTGGGCCGGGGACACCTCGACGACCATCACCCAGGCCAGCGGCTCGCCGCCCGGCAGGTCGCGCAGGTGGAGGTCCACCCAGAGCGAGCCGAGCGGCTCGGACCCGCCGGCCGCGCGCAGGCGGCGCAGGGCGACACCGGGGCTGTCGGCGCCCTGCGGGAGCTGGCGCAGGTGGTCGACGTACGACTTGGCGCGGGCCTGCTCCTCGCTGAGGCCGGACTCGACGAGCGAGCGGACGTAGCCCTCGGCGGTCTCGTCGAGCCAGGCCGGGAACTCCGCGGGCCCGATCCGGTCGGCGGTGACGCCGGCGGGCAGGGCCGGGGAGGCGGTCAGCCGCTTGGCCAGGTTCCGCATCCGCTCGGTGTAGCCGAGGGTGGTGGCGAGCGCCCGGGCGATCCGTGCCGGTTCGGGGATGTTGGCATCCACCCGGGTGCAGCCCCAGCCGCGCAGCACCTCCTCCGCGGCCAGCGCGCCGAACGTGCCGCGGCCCCGACCGCGGCCTTCTCTCACCTCCAACTCCGCTATCTCACCCCAGAGTTGACTGCCATGCGGGACGGCGGTGGTACGCAGCGCGCCGACCTGGCGGCCGTTGGCGCAGATCTGCCAGCGCCTGGTGCGGCCACCGGCGGCGGTGGGTGTCTCGGGGCCCTCGGGGCGCAGCGTCGTGGTCATGTGATGGTCCCTTCCCCGCGCCCGGAGCCCTATGCCCGTGTCGCCGCTGTGCGCCGCCGGTGCGGCGGCCGGTCCTTCCGACGCCGGGCGGGGGTCACGGGTCGAGGTCGTCGCCGCTGCGCTCGGCGAAGACGGCCATGGCCTTGGCGGTGACGGGGCCGACGCCGGGCAGTTCGCGGTCGTCCACCCGGGTGACGGCCTGGACGTCGCGGGTGGTGGAGGTCAGGAAGACCTCCTCGGCGTCCTGGAGGGCGCTCAGCGGCAGGTCGGTCTCCTCGGCGCCGCACCAGTCGATGACGAGCTGCCGGGTGATGCCGGCCAGGCAGCCGGAGGAGAGGGTGGGGGTGAGCAGGCGGCCGCCCAGGACGACGAAGACGTTGGAGCCGGTGCCCTCGCAGAGCAGGCCGGCGGTGTTGGCGAACAGGGCCTCCGAGGCACCGGCGCGGTGGGCGGCGGCCAGGGCGACGACGTTCTCGGCGTACGAGGTGGTCTTGAGGCCCGCGACGGCGCTGTGCTCGTTGCGGCGCCACGGGACGACGGCGGCGGCGGTCTCGTCGGGGCGGCGGTTGATCGCGCCGAGGGCGACGACGAGGGTGGGGCCGGTGGTGCCGCGCTCGGAGCCGAGCGGGGCGTTGCCGCCGGTGTACGTGACGCGCAGGCGGCCGAGCGGCGCCGGGTTGGCGGCGAGCACCCGGGCGCAGGCCTCGCGGACCAGGTCGTGGTCGGGGTCGGGCAGGCCGAGGCCGCGGGCGGAGCGGGTGAGCCGGTCGAGGTGGCGGGTGACCGCGAAGGCCCGGCCGTCGGTGGCCTTCATGGTCTCGAACACCCCGTCGCCGGTGGTGAGTCCGTGGTCGAGGACCGAGACGGCGGCGGCGGTGGAGTCGACGAGCGTCCCGTTGACCCAGCTGGTGGTCGGGTTCGGCATCGAGGGCTGCTCCTAGGGCGAGGGTGGGGGCGGTGCGTGCGACCTATGCCCCGGCGGGGTCGGATTCGCTGCCCGACGCTATCGCGACCAGGCGGGCGGCCTTCAGTTCGGTTTCCGCCCACTCGCGGTCGGGGTCGGAGCCCCAGGTGATGCCCGCGCCGGTGCCGAAGCGCAGGACGGGGGCCTCGGGGTCGGCCCGGTCGAGCCAGAAGGTGCGGATGCCGACGGCGAGTTCGCCCTCGCCGCGGTCGGCGTCGACCCAGCCGACGGCGCCGCAGTAGGGGCCGCGCGGGGCGGTCTCCAGGGCGTCGATGATCCGCAGCGCACTGGACTTGGGGGCGCCGGTGACGGAGCCGGGCGGGAAGGTGGCGGCGAGCAGTTCGGGCCAGCCGGCGCCCTCGCGCAGGGTGCCCTCGACGGTGGAGACCAGGTGGACCAGGCCGGGGTGCTTCTCGACGGCACAGAGGTCGGGGACGGTGACGCTGCCGGTCGCGCAGACCTGGCCGAGGTCGTTGCGGACCAGGTCCACGATCATCACGTTCTCGGCGTGGTCCTTGTCGAGGAGGTCGTCCTCGGTGCGGCCGGTGCCCTTGATCGGGCCGGAGGAGACGGTGCGGCCGGTGCGGCGCAGGTACAGCTCGGGCGAGGCGGTGGCGATCTCGACCCCGTGCTCGGGCAGGCGGATGGTGCCGGCGTAGGGGGCGGGGTTGCCGTGGGCGAGGAGGCCGGTGAGGGCGTCGACGTCGCTGCGGGCCGGGTCGGGCAGCGGCGCGGACAGGACGCGGCAGAGGTTCGCCTGGTAGACCTCGCCGGCGGCTATGTGCTCGCGGATGCGGCGTACGCCCGCGGTGTAGGCGGCCCGGTCCAGGGAGCTGTGCCAGCCGCCGGCCTCCGGTCCGCGCCAGCCTGCGCCGGAGGGCGGCGCGGGGGCGGGGCGGACGTCGTCGAAGCGGGCGCAGGTCAGCCGGCCCTCGAAGTCGTAGGCGACGGCCCAGTAGCCGGTGGAGTCCAGGGCGGCCGGGTCCGAGGTGACGTCGCGCAGACCGGTGGCCAGGCGGCCGCCGAATCGGGCGAGCGGGGTGCGGGGGTCGATGGGGCCGGACACGGTTCTCCTGCGCGGTCGTGCTGGGCGGCGGTGCCTGAAGTGTAGGTCGGGAGTGCGGGCCCGGCCCGGGGCGTGAGCACCGGCGGGCGTCGCGCGGGTGTGCGCCGGGTGACCTGCGGATGATCGTCCGGAAGCGCCGCAGGTGGCGGCCGGTGACCGGTTCCGGGGGGCGACGGGGAGGTGCTCGACGGGCATCCCCTCGGCACGCTGCGGGAACGGATTTTTAGCTGGCCCGGGAATCCGCTAGAGTTCAACACGTCGCCAGGGAGCGCAGCCGAAGAAAAGCGGTGAAGATCCCGGGAGACAGGCGGACGTGGCTCAGTTGGTAGAGCATCACCTTGCCAAGGTGAGGGTCGCGAGTTCGAATCTCGTCGTCCGCTCGATGAGGAACAGTGTAAGATCGTTCCTCGTGTGTTGCCTGGTGGAGTGGCCGAGAGGCGAGGCAACGGCCTGCAAAGCCGTGTACACGGGTTCAAATCCCGTCTCCACCTCCAAGAGGTTCGACCGGTTCCACCGGAAGACCTCCCCGCGCGATTAGCTCAGCGGGAGAGCACTACCTTGACACGGTAGGGGTCACTGGTTCAATCCCAGTATCGCGCACGTCGGGCCCTTCGGGGTCTGCTGCAGGACCGCCACACCAGGCGCGATTAGCTCAGCGGGAGAGCACTACCTTGACACGGTAGGGGTCACTGGTTCAATCCCAGTATCGCGCACGTCGGATCCTTCGGGGTCTGCTGCAGGACCGCCACACCAGGCGCGATTAGCTCAGCGGGAGAGCACTACCTTGACACGGTAGGGGTCACTGGTTCAATCCCAG